>NZ_JBQEPP010000006.1:0-353398 GCF_052045735.1 Agrobacterium sp. 22117
GTCCTCGCAAAAAATGCACCCCAACTAATCACGCTAAATCCCTTCCCCAAGACAGCTTAAATCAATTTATATTTTTCCAACTCAGCAAATCTACGCTTTAAGTGGCCAATCCCTACCACTGGTGAACTCGCGTCGCTCGAAAATCACGCGCAACAACCTTCTTTAGAGTAAATTATTCCGATTACATAGTATAAAATAGATATTATATGTATTAATTTAGTATATATAGGTACAATATACCATAAAGCCTCTCTCGCCACCTTTGCCGCCGTTGACAACAAACCGAACCGATGGCGTAAATGACAACATGATTGCGACGGTACTTATCGAGCGTTCCAAACTGCTTTGCCAGACGGTGCGATCGTCGAGATCGTTGACGTGATCCATGCAAATTTCGATCTCAGGGCCGCGGCCTAATCAGCGACGGCAATGCAAACTGCTGCCCTGGGCTTGTTACTCCCAGGTCCTGGAGAAAAACGCCGGCAGCCCAATGCTTCAACAGCGATTTCTCGAGCGCTGGATAGCTGAGGTCAACTTTCAGTACCACGCGCTCGCAGTAAGACTGTTCACCTATTATAGTCACTATAGTCATTACGGTTAAAGTCGAAGTTATGAAGGTACCAACACACGGTGAAATGAACTGGACAGTCGCAGGTGCGAAAGCAAAGCTTTCGGAAGTTATGGAACGCGCTCGATCGGCACCTCAGACGATTACTCGCAACGGAAAGCCAAGTGTGGTCGTCGTTTCCGCAGAAGAGTGGCAGAGGAAAACCGGACGTAGTGGATCACTGGCAGAATTTCTGTTGGAATCGCCTATGCGCGGCGCGGATCTGGATCTTGAACGACAGCATGACGAACCACGTGACCCGGCGCTGTGATGCTGCTTCTCGATACAAATGTTCTGTCGGAAGTAACGAAACCAAGCCCAAATGAAGATGTCTTGACATGGCTTCACGAGCTAGACGAAGACCGTACGTTCATCAGCATCGTGTCTATCGCTGAAATTTGCCGCAGTATCGCTTTGATGGAAAAGGGCAGAAAGCAAGAAGCACTCGACAAATGGCTGACCGATGATCTGCCCCAACGCTTCGAAAACAGGATCATTCCGGTGGAGGATTTGTCGCCCGGGCCTGGGGCGATCTCATGGCGCTCGCCAAGCGAAGCGGTCGGGGGCTCGCCTCGATGGACGGAATGATTGCAGCCACTGCCGTCGCTCATCAGTTGTCGCTTGCGACGCGAAATACCAAAGATTTCGAAGGCCCCGGAATCAATATCATCGATCCGTGGAAGACTTGATCAGGTCCTGTTCGTTGGAGAGTTCCAATTAGTCGGAACGCTGCACCCTCTGCATTTGGCATCTAAGGGCCAATTTCGTAAAAAACACCCTCGATCTGGGAGGCCAAGCGTCGGCGAGATTAAATAATGAATTGCTGCCGAGGCTTAACCTCTGGCTGACTCAGTCGGAATCGCTGCCTTTTGCATCGAGGGCGGAGAGATCTTCTCTCAAACGAACCGCCATATCCATTTTCTCGTGCAGGATGCTCATAACGCCGAGATCGCCGTTATCCAGCGTCCGGAAGAACAGATAGTGACGCTCGTAACGACTGAAATAGGCCTCACGCTTTATGTCGGATGGCACAGCAAGCCTTTGCGGAAGACGCCGCCAGAGAAGACGATTGTCGCAGAGACGATGCAAGTGCGCGTGCAACCCTCTCAGGTAGGACTCGGCTTGCGCTTCGCCCCATTGCTCCACTGTGTCACGCCAAATTTTATCCTGCGCTGCGTCCGCAGGGGCGTAAAAACGGTACACGGGCATGATCAGCTGCGTTTGTTGCGGCGGATTACATCATCGGCGGTCACTGCCACGAACTCGCTATCATCCGCGCGCATGGCGGGAGCCAGTTCCTTTTGAAGAGCCTCCCACGCTTCGTCTCGCGTGTGAAGGTCTCGTCGGATCAGAGCACGGATGTATTCGCTGGCGTTCTCATACAGCCCCTCGTCGCCGATTTGCCGCTGTATATGGTCTTGCAAAGCCCCGTTGACCTTTACGTGAATGCTACCGGATGGCATCAGACTGTCCTTTCGTTCTCCTGAGACTATCGGAAGCGTAGCATATATTGTCAATATTCATCACGCCCTTTCTCCGTCCTTTCGCCCATCCTGAAGATCTCTGCCGGACGACAGCTGCTTCCACATCGTCCGCAACTTAGTGGTCGTCGCCCTAGTGCTATGTCCGACCCCATTCTTGAGGTCAAATACTCCCGTTGTAGCCTTGCGCCAACGGCGGCTACGGCCGGTCCCGAGATCGATCTTTCTGCTCACCCCTCCAGACCAAAAGCCTTGGGCAATAGAGATCAAGCGAAGCGTGTCGCCGAAACTCGAAAAAGGGTTTCACCTTGCTCGCGAATATCTCCAGCCGCTAAAGCGCATTGTCATCACGTAGTATATGACATCATGGTCCATCCAAGCCGTACCCACGTTGTAAGAGATTAGCTCAATGTCCCTAATTGCCAGCGAAAACCGCTTCGGCGCATTTCGCCATCCCGCCTACCGGCAATTTTTCTCCGCCCGCTTCCTCTCCGCCTTTGCAGTGCAGATCGTCAGCGTATCGGTCGGCTGGCAGATGTATGAGGTCACGGGCAACGCCTTCTATCTGGGCCTGATTGGGCTTTTTCAGTTCCTGCCATCGCTGCTTCTCATTCTGGTGACCGGAACGGTCGCAGACCGTCATAATCGCCGCATGATCATGTCGCTTTGCCTACTCGTTGCCTGTGCCTGCGCGGCAGCGCTGCTGGGACTGACCCTGGCGCATGCCTTTACGCCGTCGCTAGTCTTCCTCATTCTCATCCTGTTCGGGATAGAGCGGGCGTTTATGGGTCCGGCTGTGCAGTCGCTTGCGCCGAATCTGGTGCCGGAAAGCGATCTGCCTAATGCGATCGCTTGGAACTCGTCGTCATGGCAACTAGCGTCCATTCTCGGCCCGGTTGCCGGTGGCCTGCTCTATGGCGCAAGCCCGGTTGTATCCTATTCAGTCGCGCTCACACTCTTTGCGCTCTCGGCTATGCTTGCCTTCATGATCAGGAAGCCGGAGCAGCGGACAACACCACGCGCGGTGACGCTGGAAAGCATGCTCGCAGGCTTCCGGTTCATCTCTCATGAAAAGGTGGTGCTGGGCGCGATCTCTCTCGATCTTTTCGCCGTTCTTCTGGGTGGTGCGGTCGCGCTGATGCCGATCTTTGCCAAGGAGGTGCTGACGCTTGGACCGTGGGGGCTTGGCCTCTTGCGCGCGGCACCAGGCATTGGTGCGGTCATCGTCGCGATCTTTCTGGCCTTCCATCCGATCCGCCACCATGCCGGCGTAATGATGTTTGCAGGCGTCGCCCTCTTCGGTGCCGCGACGGTGATCTTCGGGCTCTCGGCTACGCCATGGGCGTCAATTACCGCGCTGGTGGTCATGGGCGCAGCAGACATGGTGTCGGTCTATGTTCGTGAAACGCTGATCGCGCTCTGGACGCCGGATGAGGTGCGTGGCCGTGTCAACGCCGTCAACATGGTCTTCGTCGGGGCTTCCAACGAACTGGGCGAATTCCGCGCGGGCAGCATGGCATCCGTTTTCGGCGCGGTGCACTCCGTCGTCATCGGTGGGATCGGCACGCTTATGGTCGCGGCCATCTGGGCGGCGCGTTTCCCTAAGCTTCGGAAGATCGATAGTCTCGAGGCGCCGGAAAAAGGTAGATTGCAATGATCGGGGGCAACTGAGATATTCCGACGGCGGCTTGATCACAGACCAGTGCGGCTGGATCAGCTCCCACCGCACGCGTCGCAGTTCCGGCCAAGAGGTCTCTTCCTTGCGAAGCTGAGGAATTACAAATGCCGAGACTGGCGCATTCCTAGGCTTCAGGCGAGGTCAGGGTGACAGTCGGAAAATATGATTGGTAACGATCCACATGTCGCGTCAGCAGGGAAGGTCTTGTATCGCTGCGTGGGCCCCGATGAAAAACTCAGGCAAAACACCGTTACGAGTCCCGCCACCGCGGCGATATCTGGTAAAAGCCTTACCTGCCAGGAATAACGCCGCGCGAGGGAAAGGGGTGAGCTTCAACCCCGCCTGATCAACAAAAGCATCAAGCGCTTCTATCCGCTCATATCGAACAGATAGTTCCGCGTACACAACATCATTGATGCACCGCGGACCTCAAACGCTTGCCAGTTCGAGCTGCTCAATTGACCAGTCGGCCCAAACCGGGTCGTCCGTCACAAGATCAAGCAGGACATTTGTATCGACAAGCGTCACTCGTCACCACGGGTCAGAGCCAGGATGGCGTCGGTACCCAGACCTTCACCAGCATGGCCGCGCAGCTTGGCGAAACGCGTGAGCGGCTGTTTCTTGTCAGCCCTGACAAGAACTATCCTTCCATCGGGGGCTCGAACAAAATCGACCGAGCTTCCTGGTGAAATGCCTAAAAGCTCGCGTACGGCTTTTGGAATGGTGACCTGCCCTTTGGCCGTTACAGTTGTTGCCATGTCAAATCCCTGTAATACCGACGCAAAAGATGGTATTACTTTCGTGCCTCTTTTTCAACTTGTCCGTGTCGAAAACGGCCGTTAAGGCCCAGGCACCAGATCATCAAAGTAACATACCATTTCAGACCGGCCGAAGGGTGACGGACCGGACTTCTCTCCAGCTACATTTTCCCCGCTTCAGAATTCATGGGTCTGTCTTCGACGTGCTGATCTGCGATCAAAAGCGGTCAACGAAGCTCTTTTACGACTAAGGTCCTGGCCTAACCGTTACTTGCGCACCATACACCTCTCGCAGATCGTTCTGGCCAGGCTGACGATCACTTGCCTGATGGAGAAGCCTGGAGGTGTACCCAGTTTCGCGCGTCCCCTCGATCAGCGTGACGTCGGAATTACCGGGATTGACGGATCGTTCAAACCAGTCAACCGGATGCTGAAAGAAACTCATCTCGAAGGCGCGATTGGTAACACCGTGGCCGACAATCACCACGTTATCGTGGCCGTTTCGCGCCTCGTGCATAATTGTTTGCAGAAACAGCCGCATCCGCTGCGCCACATCTGCACGGCTTTCGCCATCGGGCGGCCGGGCATAGAACTTGCCGCTGTTGCTGCGTAGTCTCGCCCATTTTTCGAATTCGTCGGGAAATTTCTGCTTGCGCTCAGCATGGTCATAGATTTCCGTAAAGAGCCCGAAATCCTGTTCCCGCAAGAGATAATCCTCGCGGACCTTGCCGACGCTCTCGGCAGGCAAGGCGTCAAGGAGAGCGTCCTTGCTTTGCCGCGTGCGCAAGAAAGGTGAGTACCATATGCGCAACGGCTTTGACCCCGGTTCGGTCAGTCCTGCAAGATAAACTGCGATCACAGATCCAGCTTCACTGGCCTGGCGATATCCCCACTGCGTCAACGGGACATTGTGATCGCCAAACTGACTGTAAGCCCGCTCGTCCAGATTACCCAGGGATTCGCCGTGACGGACAAGAAAGATGCGCATAAGCTATCCTGCTTCAAGGGTTTGGATGCCACCTCTCATATGAACCTGTGTCGACAGATCGACGTAGTGGCGGCCTTCAGGACCCTCCATTATCATATGACCCCAAACAGCGAGACCGCAAAACCGCGTAAGCGTCAGCAAATTGCTATGATCGTCCGGATGTAAATTGGCCGCCGATCACGAAATTCCTGGCGGTCCAGAAAGACTAGCTTTCTCCTAAAGAACTCAATCAACGCGGCTGACGTTATCTAAGTCCGACCAAATGATGTTTTGACGCCCTCTCGTCTTCGGTAAAAGTCCAACAATCCCCTCATCAAGCGGGTCTACCTTCAGTGTTCGGTAAATTCCGCTCTTTCAGTTGATGCGCAAAGAACTGGCATTCATCGTAAGGATGTTCTACCCGCAATAGACCGATATCTATGAGACGGCCCAGTATGGCGATCCTGTTCAAGACGACAATTTCTGAAGACAAAGCATTCTCCAGGATCGAGCAATTGCTGAATTCTGGCGTTGAGTATGATGGCTATTTCAGTGTCGCGGACGATACCGGCGAGACGCCGCTGCCGTGGGGGCCCTCCATGAGCGCCGAAGAGTTCCTTGCCAAAGTCAAAGAGCAACTGGAAGTGACCTGGAAAGCCGCGCGCTTCTGGGTCATCTATGAACGTCGTGGGGACGTTGCAGATCCTGATGCGATCGTCATGCGCAACGCGGCGTTTCGCATCACCCGTGGATACAACGGTGTCATCATCGCCTCGTTCAGTCTTCTAGGACGACACGACGCATCCCATGATCTCGAACTTGTCTTCGTCTGTTTTCGGGAGGACTTCCAGCGCCGAAACTTTAGAATTCGCTTCGAGAACAAGCCAATTATCCCTCATTGACGAGCATGACATCGATCCGATAGGCTGCCATCTGAAGGTCTGCTGAACGATCCATACGCTTTCGCCATGGGTTGAATGCCGCATTAATTGACGCTATATTGCGTCATAAATAGCGGGAAATACGTGGGATTTTGGTATGGCTCTGACACAATATGCTGATGATGGCTTGTTTGCGCCCAACAAGATCGCCGACGTTCTTCACACCACAAGCGAGGACATCGCGCGTAGTGCGGGACTAGGCAGAGACGCCGTCCAGCGCAAAGACCGGATCAGATCCGACAAGACCCAGAGGCGCCTGCGTGAAATGGTCGAGGTCGTCAATAAGGTCGAGCCTCGGTTCGGATCTGCGCTGATCGCCTATGCCTGGTATCGCTCAGAACCCCTTTCAGGCTTTTCCGGCCACACCGCAATGCAACTCGTGCGAAACGGCAGGGCTGATGAAGTGCTCGACTATATCGATGCTATCGATGCAGGCATCCATGCCTGACCGTGCCAATGCACTACAAAGGCAAGCTCTACCGAGCGCTCAATCCGCTCTACGCCCGTGAGCCGCTTTCTGGACGGGGTGTCGAACTTTATGGCGGCAGGTTCAATCCAAAGGGTATGCCTGCACTTTACACGTCACTGACCATCATGACGGCGCTTAGAGAAGCAAATCAGGCGGGAAGTCTGCAACCAACCACGCTCGTATCCTATGACGCAGATTTCGAGACGTTGTTCGATACGCGAGACCTGAACCTCCTAGAAAAACACCGGATAACTCCTCAAGCGCTGAGTAACACGACCTGGCGAGACGAGATGAACCTGCGCGGTGAAGCGCTAACGCAGCAGCTTGCTCGAGATCTAAAAAACGCCGGTTTTCACGGCCTGGTCGTCAGGAGTTTTGCTCCTGGCACGACCGACACTGACCTCAATATTGTACTGTGGACATGGGGAACGTCGCTCCCAAACCGTCTGTCAGTGATTGACGACGAGCGCCGATCATCGAGATAGCATCAACCTTCAGGTCCTTCCGCAACACCCTAAGCGACGAGATAGAGCCTTGGATCGAGATCCACGTCAGGCATCAGCATCACCATCGGAACTCGGAACGAACGCAGG
Source organism: Agrobacterium sp. 22117 (assembly GCF_052045735.1). Taxonomy (NCBI): domain Bacteria; kingdom Pseudomonadati; phylum Pseudomonadota; class Alphaproteobacteria; order Hyphomicrobiales; family Rhizobiaceae; genus Agrobacterium; species Agrobacterium sp. 22117. The sequence continues at coordinate 7,495 of NZ_JBQEPP010000006.1, forward strand.
CAGATCCTCGTCGCTATCATGCGGCTGAAGCAGCGCATTGACAGCCGGCACCATCGACTGCGGAATGAACATCAGTTCGAGACCAAGCGCACGCGCGATATTCACCAACGTGGTCGCGCGGGCAGCGCTACTCCCGGTCTCAATCTCGCGGTAGCGTGGTCGCGATATGCCCGCCATCTCGGCGACCTGCTCCTGCGTTAGACCCAGCCCTTTTCGCGCCGCCCTTAGAAGACCGCCTATTTCAACCAGGGTTTCCGACTTCATTGGCACATGATCTCCAAACATATCTTTGGAGTTAATATTGATACGTTCGCGTATCCTTTAAAGTGAGAGCCCCCAACAGAGTACGCATCGATCACCCGGTGGACCGCACTGCGGCAGGCGCCTAGCGCACCAGACCTCGGAGGCTCCTTAACAGCGCAGACGGCCGCGGCGGGTGTAGAGTGCCCATTTGGTGATAAAACACCTGAGCCGTTACTCACCGCCACCGGCAATAAGGCGTTTGCCTTCGTCGGTAAGGATGAGGCGAGGAACCCCGTTCGAGGCGACCTCTCTGACGAACGCTTCTTGTTCAAGATTGGCAACCGTGGAAGTCGATATACGGTTGTCGCCAACCAGCCAAACACGACCAGAACGCCGCTGGTAGCGATACTGGTTTATCGCCGACAAGGTCCGGATTGCGGTCTTCGACAGCTGCTTTTCACCAGACGTCGTCATGACGGGTCCCATGAATGTTCTCTTTACGTTCATGTGATGGCGGACCCACGAGCTTTCAACTGCACGCCCGGTCATTCAGATTTAATTAAATATGTTCGCAAATACTAGTTAGCAGGGATGATCGAAACGGGCGTGGACAAGTTGAGTCACCGATAGCCATTGGAGCCACACATGTCCCCGCGTACCGTGCTCGTCGTAGAAGACGATCTTCTGATCAGACTGATATTGGCTGAGGCACTCCAGGACGACGGGTATGCTGTCGCCGAGGCCGCGAACGTTCTCGAAGCTGTCGCGGTGGTTGGACGTAATCCCTCCTTTGACGCGCTGGTCACTGACGTCGATATGCCAGGGCATCTGACCGGCCTTGATCTTGCTGGTATGGTAGCGAACGTGTCTCCTCGAACGCAGGTCATTGTCGTTTCAGGTCGTGATGTCAGCGACGATATGAGGACGGGCTGGGTTTTCATGCCAAAGCCTTACAGCCTGGATCAGCTCCTAAGCTTCCTAGATAACGCCCAGGGCGTCGCAACCGAGGCAGCTGAGATGGCGCGAGCAGTCTGAACATGCGATAGCGACGCTCTATGACAGCAGTTCTCGGCATTGATGCAGCATGGACATTCACAGAACCAAGTGGCGTAGCTCTGGTTGAACGTGACGGCGTTGATTGGCGACTTGTCCGGGTTGCGGCGTCCTACCAAGCGTTCCTTGCTGATCAGGATTTTGAAGTTGGTAGACATCGCGGTTCGAAGCCTGATCCACATGCTCTCCTTTCGAAGACGGCTGAACTCCTCGCAACCCCTGTCGGTGTTGTCGCTATCGACATGCCTTTGTCGACTGACCCCATTACTGGACGGCGCGTTTCCGACAACGCGATTTCTTCACTCTATGGATCGAGGCATGCTGGTACGCATACGCCAAGCCAAACCCGGCCCGGAAAGCTCAGTGACGACCTGACCTTGGGTTTTGCACGAGCAGGCTATCCGCTCCTGACATCCGGAGCATCTTTTCCTGCTCTCATCGAAGTCTATCCGCATCCGGCTCTGATCGAACTGGCAAAGGCAAACCGCAGGCTCCCTTACAAGCACGCGAAATCCCGTAAATACTGGCCGGGGGCGAGCCTTATAGATCGTCGGCACAAGCTCCTAAGCGTCTGGGCAGGCATCGTCAGCTTGCTGGACTGTCGCATAGAGGGCGTGGCATCCGCTTTGCCCCTGCCCGACCCGTCCTCGCGAGGCCATGAACTGAAAGCTTACGAGGATTGCCTGGATGCAGTCGTATGTGCCTGGGTCGGCACATGTTTTCTGGACGGAAGCGCTACAGCGTATGGCGACGATACTTCGGCCATATGGGTGCCTACAGCTGGAACCTAGCCGTACCGATCGATCTTGGTGCCAACGGTGCTAAATCCCACATCAATACGACAAAGACGCCCGACCATTCATCTACAGACCAAATTCAAAGTGAGGACGCTCGAATGGCTTACAAGCCGAGGCCGGGAGAGGTTTGCTTGTTCGAAAATGAAAAAGCCGGACACGACACCGCTCCTGACCACCGTGGGTATTTCATCGCAGACCGCGACATAAAGGCCGGAGAAAAGGTCGAGTTCGCGCTGTGGGCTGGACGAGCAGATAGCCCGCGTTCATTTGGCGGCCGCCTGTCCGCGCAAAAGAGTTCGCCTGAACCTCCACCGCTTGATCTGTTTGGGAATCCTGTTGAAACCTCTGAGTGAGTTTCGCGATCCAATCATGTCGGCGCTTGGGGCGCGTGCTGTAGCGAGCTTACAATCCATCCAAAATCAACGGGCAATGGTAGACAGAGACGTTTCAACATCGAAAGCAACGGCGCCATATAGGCAGCACCATCGCCGGCCTGGTCGCGCTGAGAACGATTACCCATCGCGATCGAACACGCAACGAATAAGACAATTATCCTGCTGGCGAGTTTCGGGATGGCTGCAGCCATTTCGATCCTAGCACGTGTTTCCAGCATGATTGTGCCGTATCGATGAGCGCCGCCAGGCAAGACCAAATCATCGGTCAGCCAGCCGATCGCCATTCAGGAATTTGTCCAGTTCAGCGGTGCGGGATCTGGATAGTTGAACTTCTTCGGCAAACTGCGGCCACCGATCTACAGCGTCTCTTACCTGCTCTATAACTTGCCTGGCATCATGATCGGAGATCGAAGCCCCTCTGGAGACCGCTAAGAGGTGTTTCATGCCGGGAGCTCTACCCTCTCCGGCTACTGCAGCGCTATGCTCACCGCCCGGCCCAGACGAGAACGTAAGATCGTATGCAGGTGCCAAAGACCACCGGCCTTTCCCATCCATAAGAAATGCATGATTTTTGGCATGGTCGTCGCGATTTTTCGCGTAAACATTGAAGACCATATTGCGAAACATCTTGAGAACTTCGGCAGCATCGCGGGTCACAAGATGGGTCAGCTTGTGAAGTTGCTGATAGTCCACGCTGGCCTCGCGATGGCTGGCATTCAACAGGCCGCTTGCCGTGTGCATGTGAAGCCTGCCGGCAGATGTCCTGTCAAAACGTTGCGTCGCAAAAAGCCGCCTGCCTTTCCGGGTCTCCAACAACCGCGTGTCAGCCATTGTCAGTCCTGCAGCTACCGCCATCAGCGCATAGGCCCTTTCTTCAGCGCCGATCTCGGGCGGATCATCGGAACTTGGTGCCTTGACCATCCATCTTTCGAACCCCGCAGCCAACGGTTGGCCATAGTCAAGAACACAGGTGTTTTCCGCCTTGTTGAAGCCGATCATAATCTTTGGACGCGCACCTGCGGATCCACCTTGTGCGCCCTGCAAACGATCTATGTCGGCAATGTCCATCTGCGTTTGTACCAGTTCAACCTGATCAGCAAACCAGTCCAGATCATTCTCTGCCTGTTGTTTCTCATCATCTGGCAGTTCCGGAACGTATGAGAGCGCGCCCATGCCCGATCGTCCTACGGCCGACAGACGCTCAACTGGCGTGAGCCTTGTATAGTCAATGCCCGCTCGCTGGAGACGGCGGTCTAGCAAAAGACGACCCCACCCGTCAGGCAGGCTGTCGTTGAATAGCCCGTGGAGCCCGTCGAACGGATCCCTAGGCGCCGCAATCAACCCGATGGCTGCCATCATATGGAATGGTGAGACCAAAAGCGGTGCTGCCAGAAACTCCGCAGCGTACTCGAAGTAAGCCCTGCGTTCCCTGCCACTCCAGGCCAGAGTACCGACCTTCTTCTCATTACCTTCGATATCGAGATGAACCTTAAGCTGCTGGATCGGCTTGAACTTCATTTCTTGCGCACACGCTGTTTGAGAGGACGATCAATAACGTCGTTGATATCCTGCGGCGGTCGACCTGGAAACAAGCGTTCGAATTCCGCTTCCGCCTCAAGGGCAAACGCGATTTTCACGACGCTCTCGAGTGAAATTTTTCCGGTTTCTTCAAACAGTCTCAGCGATCCATAAGACACATTCGATCTCGAAGCCAGTTCACGCTGCGTCAACCCATGCTCAATGCGACGACGCTTCATTCTCTCCGCCATCCCCTCGACAACGTCCGCAGGGGAAATCATCTTAAATGCTAACATATTATCACCCAACGCCAATATCTGCTATTAATGCTAGTATAATAGCATTTATGTGAAAGACAAGTTAGCGAGTTACCAGAGCGTATGGACGGCACGGGAAAAGGCAAGGGCATCGTTCACCCCAATGTCCCTTTCAAAGAAACGGGTTCACTAGCGCCCACACTACAACAATAAAATGCCCCGAAACGGGCGGACAATCGGCCGGTATGTCGAGTTTTGTGCCGGAACGGCGAAGCCACTGAACCGGCGCTCGACGTCAAATTCCACAAAGGCGATGACTTCGAGATCGGCCTTTTGTCGATACAAGGTAACGGCAGAACCATCATATTTCGATGAAGACAACCGAGCGGTCGGCGGTTTCCAGAAGCGTGTCGGCGACGGTGCCATAGGAAAGATCAGCGCCTGCCCGCCTGTTGACGCCCAAAATAATCAGATTGAAGCGGCCTCTTCGAGCATGCTTGAGTATGGCCAGTTCCGGTGATCCCTGCTGCGATGTGACCTTCTCCAACGGCAGACCGTAGAACTCTGCAATTTGGTCAAGTTGCTCGAACGCCGATTGCTGGACACCACTCGTGTCGCTCACTCTCGACAGAGACGCTGCCTGTGCAGGATCCTTGAAATACACTGCAGCGATCGATCCGCCGGTAGCCTTTGCGATGACAAATGCAAACTCTGCTGCGTTCAGCGAACGCTCTGTCCCGCTGACAGGTACAAGTATACGCAACTGACTATCCGCTTCTGGAAGATGTCCTCGAGCCGAAACGATCGCCGTCGTCCCACTGAATGCGTCCACCATCGCTGTGTGCCGACCACCGTACCCACCGCCCTCGGCCGTGCTTGGCTCAACGCCGACGAACATCATGTCATGGCCTTTGTCCGCAGTCTCGGAGAGGATGTCGTCCAGTTCCCCGTCCTTTTGTCGGATCGTGACGTGGACCTCGCCATCGGCCGAAGCTTGCTTGACGTCGTCTATTTGCAGGGTCGCATCGGCAGTGCTCTGCACGCGCTCGCTGACCTCTTTCGCGCGACTGTCCGGCATACGTCCCGCCAAATCGTCAGCTCGGTCATCGCCGGGTTCGTCCACGACATCCAGAACGGTAATTGGCATCTTGCGCACGGCAGCGAAATGTCCAGCGATGCGGGCAGCAAGATCGCTGCTGGCTGAATGGTCGACCGCAAGCAGGATACGCTCGAAATTGGACAGGAAGCTCTTTTCCTCGAAGGATTCAAGCCGCAGGCGATCCTCCTCATCTTCCCGCATCGGCAACCGCGCCAATGCCCACCGCAAAGTGGGTGGCATAGCCATCGTTGTCACGACTGCCATAGCAACGATCACGGAAAACAGACGCTCGTCGAGCACGCCGACCGATAGCCCTATGGAAGCGACAATAACTTCAGTTGATCCTCGGGCATTCATTCCGCACCCAAGCGCGATAGCCTCTGGATTGGAAAATCCACCCATTTTAGCACCGACAAACGCACCACCGAATTTTCCAAGACTGGCGATCAGGATCAGTCCTACAGCCAGAAGCAATATGGACGGGTCAGCCAAAAGGCCAAGATCAGTATGGAGCCCCGTCAGGCCGAAGAAGACAGGCATGAACAGCGCAGTCGTCAAGGCGCGCAACTGTCCTTCGATCTGGCGTGTCAAGATCGGGGACTGACCGACGAGAATGCCCGCGACAAACGCGCCCAAGACAGTGTGAACACCGATCAAATTGGTGATGATCGCCATGCCACCCATGATGGCGATAATTGCGCTTAACACGGGCAGATCACTCTTGAAGGTATCGTTGACCCAACGAATGATCTCAAAAACGATGCGCCGCCCGATCGTGAAACTGAAGGCCATGAACGCGATCGTGCCGATGACGCTTTTTCCTAGAATTGCGACATCCACAGTGCCACTCGTCGCCAGGCTGAACGTCACAGCGATGATAACCCAGCCGATCGTATCATCGATGATCGCTGAGGCGACAATCAACTGACCGACGTTACGGCGCATGAAGTCCATCTCGCGAACGACGGACGCGACAATCTTCACCGAAGAAATCGACAGCGCGGTTCCAAGAAAGAGCGATGTGACCAATCGCGCGTCGGGATCGGGCAACAGACCTGCAGGGATAACCTCCCCCAACGCAAAACCGAGTGCAAACGGCACCACGATCCCGGAGAGGGAAACTCCAGCTGCCGCACGACGCAGCCGCAACGCCAGACCGAGGTCCGTTTCCATACCTGCAAGCAGGAGCAAGAACAAAATACCGAGTTGGGCAACGGCGTCTGCCATTGCCTTTTGCGCCTCGCCGTTCGGGAATAACGTCGATTGCGCTTCCGGAAACACAAGACCGAATACCGAAGGACCCAGCAAGATCCCGCCGATGATCTGGCCCATGATCGACGGCTGCCCAATGCGCACCATAGCCTCACCCAGCAATCTGCCGACGACCACAAGAACAATGATCTGGATCAGGAACAAGGCCTCTGAGGGACCGGGTGACTTTCCATCGGCGGCAAAGGCCGCGCCACACGTCACGAACGTGCCAACTATCGGCAAGGCCCAAAGGCTAAGCCGGCCAGAATTCACCTTGATTTTCATTCGATGGAAGCCCCGCGCATTTCTGGCGATAAAACGGGCGAGATATTTGAATGTTCCACCGAGAGAATTGGAGACGGTGCCACCAGAACCGTTAGTTTCAACCCGCTGATCCAACTCGCAACAAAATCATCTCCGACGCTCGCGTCAGCTCGACAGAAAACCTTAAGCCGGACGCAGCTGCCAACTGGCCCGGCAATCTGGGTCCTCCAGCTAAACCCGATCCGTCCCTTCTCCTTCATCAGCAAGAGGTCCCGCCGTCCTCGAAAAGAGCGAAAGGCTTCATTAGACTTGTCTTGAAAAAGCGATCGGTTCAAAAGCAACCCGTTACAGCGCCTCTACACCACGATACTGAACAGGCGCTTTGACCTGAGCAAGATTCTAATGCCAGGCGGCACATCGACTACGAGCTGGCGCCGAAACTGACGATCTTCTCAGAATGCAAATGAGGACCGAAATGACATCACATCGACTTTCCAAACCCCTGATCCGCTCGCTAGCCCTTGCCGCATCCCTGATCCTGCTCTCGGCCTGCGATGACAGCACGTCGAGCCAATCAGGCCAGGCGAACGAGGAGCAAACCGCAAGCGAGCAAGCAGAGATCCAAAAGTACAATGCGTATGTAGAGGTCGCCAATTCGGTTCAGCGCTCTTACGCTGAGGATCTGGCAACGTACCAAACTACCGTAAAGCCCGTGCTTGACGGCAAGAAGAAGGAGGACAACCTTCTCTTCCCGTCTTCGTCGCCTATGGGCCGGATTAAGGAAAACCTGGACAAGGCACGCGCGATGAAGCCTGACATGGCCGAACTCGACGGGCCAGCGAAAGCTTATTCCGACGCATTGGCGAAAGCGGTCCCGCTTGACCGCGACATGGCCAACTACATTGAGGCCAAAACCTATCTGAGTGACAAGGGCGCGCATGGCCGCGATACACAGCCTGCTTATATCGCCGCTATGGAAGAACTGGCCACGGCCCAGGCAAGCTACAACAATGCCATAGAGGCGAAGGACCGCGCCCGCATCAAATCCGCCTTCGACAAGACGGAAAAAGACACGCTCGCCTATTTCCGGATCGGAATGGTCTATCACATCAAGGACAGCATGGATCTCGCCTCCGGCTTCTTGAGCGGAACAGGGCTTGGCGACAAAAAAGAAGCCTTTAAGGCCTCGCTTGACCAGTTCAATACTATGGCAACCGGTTATGACAATAAAATCAGGGAGCAAAGCAACGAGGGTTGCTCGGCCATCATGTCCAAAGCCAACGCTTACCTCTCGACCGGAAGGCAGATCGTCAGCAGGACAGAAGACGGCTCCTACGAAAAGGACAAGCAGCAACGCTCCCAGTTCCAGATGATGCAATCGCGGGAGCAGCAGGATGCCAACTCGCTGCTGCAGGACTACAACAATATGATCAGCCGACTGAACATGAATCAGTGCTAAGCCGGAGACGATCAATAGTGTCGCGGATCACTCGCTGATCCGATGGCTGATTTCCCTTAAGTCTGCATTCCATGTTGTTCCAGCGTCGAATGCAGACCAGGTCATGATCTTGTAAATTGGGATGAGAGCCTGATCCCAAAATGCTTCCACGGCCTCGATATCCGTGCGAACCCGCCAAGGATCATTCCCAGTTGCTCCAGATCTATCGATAAGCGGGCGCCTGCGATCATGCGATGCGGTGGTCTGCAATATTGATTCAGCCCGCCCAGCCGCGTGTGCCTTGCAGAGGTCTCCTCCTTTACAACTGTTCTTTTCACCGCAATGCTTCGCGTTGGTGGGCTACCCGGGGATCTCAAACGAGAGATAGTGCTGAATGGTCGGCGCAAAGAGCGAGGTGATCGTGCCTGGCGACATCGTGGCAAGTGGCTCGAGCTTCAATATATGTCGCCCGAGCGCCAGACCAAGCATCTGTGATGCAACGAGTGCTGCTCTCGTACTCGCCTGATCGACGCCGGACCGACCGATTGCAGCGCATAATTGCTTTTCGAAAATCTGCCTCAACTCTTCCCGTGCGCCCGTGTGGCTGATCGCTGCACGCAGGAGCGCTTGCAACTGCCCGTCGCTGCGCACGCCTTCCCACCGATCCAGAAAATGCCGGACCAGCACCTCCCCCACCCCCTCTAACGGAACACCATCCAGGCCGGGCAACTGCAGGTCGATCCTGGCAGCCGCTGCGAACAGGCCCTCTTTGTTGCCATAGTAGCGGATGACCATTGCAGGTGCCACGCCAGCGCCGGTCGCAACGGTCCGTATCGTCGTTTTCTCGAAACCAGACTGAGAAAAGCATTCGCGCGCTGTTGCGAGAATGCGATCTCTCGTGGGTTGAGAACGGAGGGTTTTCGGTTTGTCGCTCGACTGGCTCATCAGCCTAACCTGCCATCAGTGGTCGAATTATGCAAACACTTGTTTACATCAAAGATCTTCCATGCAAACATGTGTTTACATTTTCTAGCGAGGTGTAGCCATCATGTCAGCCAATGTTTCTCCGATCCTGATTGTCGGCGCTGGGCCAACTGGCCTCTCTCTAGCAATTGCCGTTAGGCAGCGAGGTGCTCGGGTAATCGTCATCGACCGGCAGACTCAAGGCGCAAACACATCGCGCGCCGCCGTTATCCACGCGCGGACCCTGCAGGTCCTCGAACAACTTGGCGTCACCGCAAAATTGCTTGAGGAGGGCATTATCGTACCGAAGTTTCGTGTTCGTGATCGTGACCGATTGCTGCTCGACGTAGACTTCGGTGAACTTCCAGGACGCTATCCCTTCACGCTTATGCTGCCACAGGATCAAACCGAAGCCATCCTGCGCACCCGTCTGCTAGAGCTCGGCGTTGAGGTACAGTGGACCACTGAACTTGAGAGCATCGCCCAAGAAGGAGATCGGTTCGCGGCACATCTGAAAAGTCCGGACGGAAACATCGACATGCATGCTTCATGGGTGGTCGGATGCGATGGACTTCACAGCAAAGTCAGAGAGGAAGCCGAGATACCATTCGTCGGTGGCACGTATCGGCAAGAGTTTGTTCTTGCCGATGTCAACATGGATTGGCCGCTTGCCCGCTCCGAAGTCGATCTTTTCTTTGCCCCGCAAGGACTGATGGTGGTGGCGCCTTTGCCGCATGACCGTTATCGAATTGTTGCGACCGCCAGCAAACCACCAGAACAACCCGACATGTCGTTCATTCAGAGACTGCTCTATGAACGTGGTCCACCCAGTGAATCTGGCCGCATCAACGATGTCATCTGGAGCTCACGTTTCCATGTTCATCACAGGCTGGCAGAGAATGTCATTTCCGGCAATATCATCCTGTGCGGCGACGCCGCGCATGTCCATAGTCCGGCCGGCGGCCAGGGCATGAATACCGGCATTCAGGATGCCGTTTCGCTTGCCGATCCACTCCTCCACGCGATGAACGGAGATCGCAGCCAGCTTCTGGGCTGGGCTGATGCCCGACAAAAAGTTGCACGTTCTGTTGTCCGGCTTACCGATCGCATGACAAGACTTGCTACGCTTCGATCCCCCGCCGGCTGTACGGTCCGCAACGGGATCTTGAGCACGATCGGTCGTATATCATCGGCAAGAAATGCAATCGCTCGGCGGATCGCCGGCCTAGACCATTAGAACTTATGAGCCAGCATCCTGATCGAAAACTGATGTTACGTCTTGGCCCGCGAGACATCCCGCTCCAGCTTCTGGATATGCTCGTCGCAAACGACCTTCACCAACGCCAGGAGATGCGCCGTCCGCTCACCGAGCCAGACCAGAGCCTCTTCGCTGATCTCGAAATGCTTGGAATATCGAGCCTTAACATAGGCTTCGTTGATTGTGTTAAACCAAGCTCTCTGCCGATGGTGATCCCTAGGAAACGCGTCCACCAGTCGAAGATCCTGCTCTTCAGCTAGCGATCGAAGGAACTTCACGTTGTGCGAGGGCGGACCGTAATTTGTGAGGGTCAACAAGACACACGCGTAAGCTTGCTCAATCGTCTGATGCAAACTGAAGGCAGACCAATTTGACCAAGCGCCTCCAAGTTTTCGCCATTGCTCCAATTGAAACCGAGACGTTTCCAGAACAACTTTTGCCTCTGAAAATCTTTGAGCGAAGTGGTCCTGCGCCGCATTCAATCGCTCCTCCGCAGTGAGTAGTCTCGGCTCGGCTAAAGGCTCGTCATCCAGTTCATAGAGAGCGATACCGTCCTTGCGAATATCCGAAAAGAAGAAGTTGCCCTTCTTCAGCTCTGTGTTCACCTCGCGCAGTGAGTGGACGATGAACTGTGTGGGCGTTTCGATAAAGCTGTCACGGATGATCCGGTCAGCGGCCTTATACCAATAGGTGGCATGGTCGGTCAGTTTGCGATTGTTGACGATCACCAGCAAATCGAAATCCGAGCGATAGCCCTTCATCGTATGCGGCTCATCGACAAAGGTGCCGCGGGCATAGGAGCCGAACAGTATGATCTTGAGAATGCGTCCGCGCTTCTTGAAGTCGGCCGTGCCTTCGTTCAGCGCATCTTCGAACTCCTCGTGCAGGATCTCCAGCGCACGCGCGAGCTCTCGCTGCTTTCTATGCGGGATATGATCGAGGGAGGATTTCATCATGGGAACGGGGTCTGACTGGCTTCTAATTATCGCTGCGATGTCATCGCGCTGGTGGTATCCATGAACCTTATACGCTTCGCAACATTCATCAAATGGCAAAAGTGCTAGTCGACTTTTGGAGGTCCAGATGTGGCTGGGACCAACGCTTGTTCTTGATGTCTCCTATCGCAGCTGCAATCTCCCCTTCGCTTCTTCGCCTCTTGTAAGAGAGATTATGCCCAGGCCGTTCAACCAAACGAACTGACACGAAGACGATTGCATCGTCGTTCGCTGTCTGGAACCAGCTGAATCCTGCTGGGTTAGTCTTCCTCAACACAAGGAGAAGAACAATGTCGCAGACAACACGAGGCCGTAACCAGGATCGCGCAAGGGTGGCTGGCGGACAGGATCATGAAGTCCGCTATGAGGCCAACAAGGAGCGGGTTTCGAAAGACGATGTGAAGAGTGCGATCAAGTCGGTTGGCAACAGCCGCGACAAGGTCGAAGACGAACTCGATCGCAAAGCCTGATTTGCCGCAAGTCATATCCGACGGAAAGCCGCCTGGCGTCATCCACGCGGCTTTCGTTTGCCGTCGGACGTCTTTCCCGACGATGGCGTTATCGGCGTTTCCCTCTCACCCTTCAGAGCAAGACGCGCGCCTGTCCTGCCGCTCACTTCGGCGCTATGTGTGAGCGCGTTCCCGTCAGGACAGGCTCGATCATCGCCATCCATCTTCCGTCGCAGTGACTGCCGTTCTCGTTGCTTGCTGAACCGCGTTAACGTTCGATGCCAGTTACTTCGTCTGGCGCTTTGTCGGTCCCTGTCTCTGGCGCCTGTATCGCTCTCAGATCCGCTCGAACAGGCCCTTGAACTCCTTGTCCTCATAGTACCGGATCTTTCGAAGCTTCGCCGGATAATGCCCCTGCCGAAGAAGGATCATCCTGTCATCCGGCAATCGCATGATCTCGTCGGCATTGATAAGGTTGCGGGCAGCAATATGCTCCGAGTTCGTCTGCTTGCCTTCACTATGCGACGCCGTCATGTAATGCGCATCTCGCTTGCCGATCGAGCGTGCAACAAGCCCGGCCGTCTCGATGTCATTCACACCAAACACCTGCAGCACGCCGGCATTGGCAAGGAAGGTGCTTGCACCTTTGCCATAGAGAGCACGCAGCTGATGAATGTCCTGAAGGATCGGCCAGAGCTGCACGCCGTAGCCTGCCATCAGCCCCATGGCACGCTCGACAGCCGCCAACCGCTAAAGGCTTGCAAACTCGTCGAGCAGGAACAGCACGGACTTGTTTGCGGGAACGGCTCTCTTCCGCTTGCAGAATGATGTAGCGGCCCCTTCTGGCGGGGTAACGCTCTCGAATGGTGATGCGCCGTTGCGCGTCCCTACCATCTCCGTCAGGCTCTGGCTGATCATCAATCGCAGCCATCGTGCATAGGTGCCAAGCCTGTCCGTTGGCAGCACCAGGAACACCGACTGCGTACTCTGCTTCAGATCGGCAAAACAAAAGTCCGATCGGTCCATCACCCGCTTCATCCGCGCGCTATCGAGGAAGTGCGTGTGGCGCTGCGCCGATGACAGAACACCCGATGCCTCGCGATCGGACTTGCCCAGATGCCGGTTGGCGGCACGTGCTATCAGTCCGTCACAGCATCTGCTCTCTTGCATCCGTGTCAGCAGGTCGGCAAATGCCTTTGGCGCTCTTGTCAGATAGTCGCGCAGCGTTGCCGGATGACGACGATGCGGCGGTTCGCTCGCGACCACCATCATGATCAGACCGGCAATCAGTGCCCTGGCTTCTTCATTCCAGTGCGCGTCACCAGAACTGCCCGGTTCGTCATAGACAAGAGCATCGGCAAGCGTGTCAGCATGCTCCGCGATATCGAGATCATTGGCATCGAGATGCGCAAACGGATTGAAGCAGGAGGATGGCCGATCCGTCACTCCGAACGGGTCAAGTACATGCAGTGCGCCGAAGCGTTCCCTTGCCCGCGCCGTGATCCTGGCATTCTCTCCTTTCGGATCGATGCAGATGACGGAACGCTGAAGTGTCAGCAGGTTCGGAATAATCGTGCCGACACCTTTGCCGGTTCGCGTTGGCGCCATCGTCATCAGATGCGAGGGACCGTCATAGCGCAGCAAAGCTTTCGTTTGCGGATCGCGTCCGATGATGAGACCGGCACGATGCTTCCCCACCATCGATGCGATGTCCTTTGCACTGGCCCAGCGTGCCGTGCCGAACACCGATTGCACCGGCACCTGGGAGACGAAGGCCCCCACGAACCCGAACACCCCGAAGACAAGCGGCAGGTGCTTTGCCACGACCAGCAGGACCTGACTGATCAGTCCCTGCTCCAAGCCGAACGCCCAATGCACCACGAAGTCGAGGACGATGATCGTGCCTGCATTCACCCAGCCGATCGCTGCACAGATGGCTGCAAGAAACGGTGCAGTCACGACCGCCTTCACAAAGCCCCAGACCGTCATGGCTGCACGGTGCCTCCGTCCTCGCTGGGAGATCGTTGCGCGCCATCCAGGAGCGTCAGTGCAGCCTCATCGATGGCGCCATCCAGTCCAGTGCTAGGCGATTGTGGCGCGGACGAATTGGTCTCACTCTGTGGCCATAACAGGTCGACGAACAAGAGCCGGTCAGCATCGCGGCTCAGGTAGGCCGGGAACTCGCGAGCCAGCCATTGTCGCAACTGCTTGGCGTCCATCGCTCCCTGTCGATGTGCGGAATCTCCCTCCTGCTCCAGCCGTTCCAGAACAAACGATCCGAGCAGCATCCTGCGCCGTGTCGTCTCTGCCCGCTGCTGCTTCTCCAGCCGCGATTGCAGCGCCTTCTTCTGCTCTTCCAGCTCCCTGATCCGCTGTTCGATGGGTTTGCGCATGCCTCTCTCCCTGTTGTTGATGGGTCAAAGCCAGGCATTCAAGGAAACCCCTCTCCAATTGGCCACTGGCATTTGTGCTAGTTGAATAGTCGCCATGTCGCAGCTACCCCCGGTTAAGGCACAAGGGCGCACTTACGAGTTGCGCAAATTTTGGCGCGTGGTTTGCGCCCTTTGGCCAGAGAACAACGGACAGTTGGAGACTGTCTGCCTGTCGGATCTGTCTATCGCGGGGGAATGATGGCGATCTATCATTGCAGCGCAAAGCCGGTCAGCCGATCGGGCGGGCGAAGTGCCGTCGCGGCAATCGCCTACCGAACCGCAAGCCTGCTCACCAACGAGCGCGATGGCCTCACCCATGACTTCACTGCCAAGAAGGGTGTGGTTCATTCCGAGATCGTTCTACCCGACGATGTCGATGCAGACTGGGCGTTGGATCGCTCTGCACTTTGGAATGCCGCAGAAGCGGCAGAGCGCCGAAGAGATAGCCGCGTTGCCCGTGAGTTCGAGATCGCTCTTCCGCATGAACTGAGTGCAGACGCCCGCCTGTCGCTCGCCCGTGCCTTTGCCCAGGATCTGGCAGACCGCTACGGTGCTGCCGTCGACTTCGCCATTCATGTTCCGCAAGGCAAGAGCGACATCCGCAATGTCCATGCCCATGTGATGATGACGACGCGCGAGGTGACACCAGACGGTCTTGGCGAGAAGACCATGATCGAGCGCGAGAACAGATGGTTGCTGGCAAACGGTCTGCCCACCTCGCACATGCAGATGCGCGACATCCGCAAAGCCTTTGCCGATCACGCAAATCGCCATCTGCTGGAGGCTGGTCTCGATGTCCGTGTCGATCATCGATCGCATCTTGATCGTGGCCTGGAACTTTCACCAACCGAGCATATGGGGGTGCATGCCAGCCAGATGGAACGGCGTGGGCTCGACGTATCCAGGACTCGTCTCGAAGAGAAAGCAGCGAAGAAAAACGCTGATCTCATCCGCAGAAAGCCGGAAGAGGTTCTGCGCATTCTGACCGACGAGAGAAGCGTCTTCGACCGTCATGACATCGCCCGCACCATTCATCGCTATATCAACGACAATGACGGTTTCCAGCGCGCCTTTGCCGCTGTCATGGCCTCACCTCAGCTCTTCGAGCTTTTGCCGGAGCAGAACGGCAAACTGGCAAAATACTCGACGCGGGAAATGATCACGGTCGAGCACGCGATGGCAGCAAGCAGCCTGCGCATGGCGGAGCGAAACAATCATCGCGTCAGCGCAAACAAGATTGATCAGGCGCTCCGCCGGCAGGATGCGATGCTCGGCGGTTCGGGTCTCACGGATGAGCAAAGAACCGCTGTTCGACACATCACATCCCCCAACCAGATTGCCGCTGTGATCGGTTTTGCCGGAGCTGGCAAATCGACAATGCTGTCTGCGGCGCGTGAGGCCTGGGAGGCACAAGGCTATCGTGTTCATGGGGCGGCCCTTGCCGGCAAGGCGGCAGAAGGATTGACCACCTCATCGGGGATTGCGGCCCGCACGCTTGCCTCCTGGGAGTATGGCTGGAGCCGTGGCCGAATTGAGCTTGGCCGCAACGACATTCTCGTCATCGATGAAGCTGGCATGGTGGGAAGTCTACAGCTGGCCCGCTTTGTTGCAGAGACCGAAACGCGCGGTGCAAAGCTGGTGCTCGTCGGTGACCATGAGCAGCTTCAGGCGATCGGTGCAGGCTCGCCCTTCCGGGCCATTGCCGAGCGTATTGGATCGGTCGAACTCACAGACATCCGCCGCCAGAAACACGACTGGCAGCGGGAGGCGTCCGTCGCCTTTGCCACGCATCGCACGGCGGACGGATTGCAGCAGTATGCGGAGCGAAACAGCATTCGCTTTGCCAATGATCGAGAGCAGGCCTGTGCCGATCTGATCCGCGATTATGTTGCCGATCGGGCGCAGAACCCGGAGGGCTCACGCATCGCATTGGCGCATCGGCGGATTGATGTTCGGGCCATCAATGACGGTATCCGGGAGCGACTTCAGGCGGAAGGATTGCTGGCAAAAAGTGATGGTCAAGCTCGCAGTGAACAAGGATACGGTGAAGGCCGAACCAACCGCGAGCGCGTCTATCAGACCGTCAACGGCGAGCGCGCTTTTGCCCCTGGCGATCGCATAGTCCTTCTGGAAAACAACCGTGATCTCGATGTGAAGAACGGCATGTTGGGGACGGTGGAAGCCGTCGAGCCGAACGCACTACATTTGCGGCTCGACGGATCTTCGGGCGGATCAAACAACGTCCGCCATCTCGCTCTACCGGTCAAAGATTACCAATCCTTTGATCATGGCTACGCCACCACCATCCACAAGGCCCAGGGCGCAACCGTCGACCGCGCGTTCGTCATGGCATCCTCCACCATGGACCGGCATCTGACCTATGTCGCCATGACCCGTCATCGGGATGCAGTGACGCTCTATGCCGGTCGTGATGAGCTGAAGGACATGAAGGAGATGGTCGCCAGCATGGGCCGCTCCGGCGTCAAGGAAACCACGCTCGATTATGAGCAGGTGTTTGCCGAGCGACGCGGATTGCAAACGAAAGCGAGCCAGACAGACGACCTGGAGGTCGCCACACTCGGAACAAAAATGCATCAGCAGGAACGTGGCATCAATCTTCCGAAACCGCTCGAACAGACGCGCTCGCAAGTCGAAGACATCACTGCCCCGCTCGTGCCCGCGATCACGCATTATGACCGCACCATCGACGAGGTGGCGCGGCACAATGCGATGCCACATCTGGAACGTGAGATCGAGCATCTGCAGTCGATGGCAGGCCCGGTTTATCAGGATTCCTTTACCGTTGCTCTCACCTTCAAGGGCCTCATCCTGGATGACAAAATAGACAAAGCCGAACTGGTCAAAGCGGTCCGTGAACGACCGGAGCAGTTTGGGGCCTTGCGGGGCAAGACCGGCCTCTTCGGCGACAATGCAGAGCGCAAGCAGGCACTCAGCAGAGCGAAAGGTTTCTCCAGCCATGTCGGACATGCGGCAGAAACCTGGGAGCGGCGATTGGACGAAGCGCGCCGGTCGGAAGAGTGGCAACGCGAGAAGCGTGACATCGTCGAAGTGCCCGGTTTGACACCCAAGAGCGAGGCGATCCTCAAAGCGTTCGATCAGCTCGACAGCGAGCAGAAGCCGCGGTTCCTCGAGCGGATGACGAAGACACCAGATGGTCAGCAGGCACTGGCCGAAGCAGCAGCGATTGCAAGTGCTCTGGAGAAACGCTTCGGAACGCGCAACAGGCTGGAGCTGGAGAAGATGGATCTCCGGCTAGGCAAGGATCAGCTTCAACAGGTCGATCGTATCAGGAACGTCGCGTGGCTGGTTGAGCGGGCACATACGGCCGAACAGAGAAGGACGTATGAGCTCGAGCACTCGTTGAAGAAGGGATTGGGCCTCAGGCTTTAAGCAATCGGGGTAGTTCGAAGCGCGCGACACCATCCTTGGCGAATTAGCACCTTCTCAACATGGAGGGCTTGGCCACTGGTTGCCAACCAAAACGACAGCGTTCAGGTGCAAATGCGGTTCAGTTGTAGGCTTCAATCATCGATCTCGTCACATCGTCGGCAAAGCAGATCGGCGAATACCCTCCCGGTTTGGCATAAGCGCTCCTGCTGCCGCATTTTCGGCCGCGCCTGTCCGTGCTGTACGGGCACGCGCACGTCCCAGGATAGCCCGCAATAGACTCCGCAATAATCCTCTGGATGATAATCGACGGCGAAATCTTCGGCTTGACCTCGACGGTCTCCTTGACCTCCGGTGCTTCGCGTTTCGCAACGGGTTCATCGTCGCTGAGAAACCTGCTCGCAACCCAGCCTTCTCGCTTTGTAAGGTGGTCTCTCACGCGCGACCATTGGCCTTCATGTGCCAACACCATCACTCGCTTGCCCATATTCAGGCGGTCTAGGATATTGGCTTTTGCGTTCGGCGATTGTCTCAAGGCAACGCTGTTTGCCCGCACGAACTTAGGGTCAGCCCGCTCAGTGTCTTGCACAGGAGGCACGGGTGTCGAGCGCTCAGCGGGTGTCGGCAGTTGCAGAGGATTTGACGGTTGATCCGGCTCGAGTTTGGCGGGAGCAGATGGCACAGTGGCTGTTAGTGATGGAGGTGCCACACCTCGGCCACCCTCTGGCGTCTCGCCGAGTTTTACGATCCCCAGCAAGATGACGCCGCATAGCAGCCAGTACCGTTTTTGCATAAGCGCCCCCTAAAGCACTATTGCAGAGGCCACGCGCTTTGATCAAGTAGTACGACAACATGGTTCAACTATACCGAGCGCATCCTGCGGGTGGAGTGAGCGAGAGGCTCTCGACGACTTAAGGCCCCCTGCTGAAAATCGAACCGCACTAGCTTGACCCGAGAACGTCGAATGCAAAGCTAATCATCTCGTCTGCGGCAAACGCCTAGTGTGTCGATTGAATTCTCGGCCGCGGATTTCAAAGCCCTACCTCCCCACCGACTTTGCGTGTATCAAGTCTTCGATCTCTTTACCTATTGTGACTCCCGCCCCGGCAGCTTCAACGGACCCAGATGACAGTCGTCGCATCCTATCTCTACCGCAACGGCAAGCGCGCCGACGCGGTCGCACTCTCTTCACAACCTTTCGAAACCACCGCAGGCGACTTCGTCTGGATCGGACTGAGCGATCCAACGGTCGAAGAAATGGCGTACCTCAAGACGATGTTCGGGCTTCATTCCCTCGCGGTCGAAGATGCGCTCAACGGAAGGCAGGTCCCCAAAGTCGACATCTATGGCGATCAGCTCTTCGTCGTCGCCAAGACCGCCCATCTGGAAAACGACAAGATAATCTACGGTGAGACCTGTATCTTTGTCGGCCAACAGCACGTCATCACAGTCCGGCACGGATCGGCACGATCACACCAGAAACTGCGCGAACAACTTGAGCAAGCGCCGCAGCTCCTCTCGCACGGTCCCGACTATGTTCTTCATGGAATCCTTGACTTCATCGTCGATGGCTATCTGCCACTCGTCGAAACGATCGAAGACCGGGTGCTGGATATCGAGAAGCACGTCCTCATCTCCTTCCTCGAACCAGAACAGATCCGCAGGATCTTCCGGATGCGCAGGCAGGTCATCAAGTTTCAGAGGGTGATCGGTCCAATGGCGGAAGTTGCCAGCAAACTCGCCCACCTCGAACTTCCCTGCGTCGACGACAATGCGAGACCGTTCTTCAGCGACGTTCATGATCATGTTCGTCGCGTGGAAAACATGGTGATCGGCCTGCGCGATATCGTGACATCCGTCTTCGAAGCCGCAAATCTTCTCGAGCAACAGCGGCAAGGCGCGATCACTCGACAGCTTGCTGCATGGGCGGCGATCCTGGCCGTGCCTACCGCAATCGCTGGCATATACGGTATGAACTTCGAGAATATGCCTGAGCTGAAGACCGAGTACGGATATTACGTTGTAATAGGGACCATTCTGGTGCTTTGCGCCATTCTTTATTACCGTTTCAAAAAAGCAGGCTGGGTGTAGTCGCCACGCTGGCGCGGTCCATCGCAAGATTTGGCCAGAATAATTCAAACACGCATTGGACTAGCTGCACCGCTCGCGTGCTAAGCCGAGCGCCGCCTCTTCGGCTTGCGAAGGCGAATCGGTGCTGACTTCACATGGTTTAGGCAATTACTCTGAACCGGTTGCCAACCATAGATAAGCCAATGTTTAAATGCATTCCTCTTAGCCGAGATAAGTAGATGCAACGTTACCCGGTCTACGAATCCGAGGGTCAGGAGTTCGAATCTCTTCGGGCGCGCCATTTCAGTACAGAACTGCGAACCGCAAACGCCGCCGTTTTGATTGCGCTCCTTAGGTTTGTCGCTATTTCACTTGGTCGGGTCAAAATGCTCCGATAGGTCTGCCCTCAGTCGAAAAAGGGCACAATTCCCCCGAATGCCTCTCAAGTTACGTTAGACTTGGCCAAGAATTGCCGATGCCGATGTAAATTGGTGAATTCGAGTGGTCTTCCATGTACTGTCGGCAGACGATTCTTCTGAGTACCGCCATGGAAACCTCCCTTTATAAACCTGTGAAAGCCTTTCTAGAGAAGGCAGGATATCTGGTGAAGGGGGAAATCGGGGGGTGCGACCTAATGGGTATACGTGACGATGATCCATCCGTAATCGTGGTCTGCGAACTGAAGCTGGCGTTTAACCTCGAATTGATCCTTCAGGCTGTTGATCGAGCATCGATATCGGACGAGGTGTGGATCGCAGCGAAAATGTCTGTCCGCGGCAAAGGGCGGGAAACAGACAAGCGTTATCGCGATCTTTGTCGACGGCTGGGGATAGGAATGCTCGCCATCTCGGAAGGCGGCCATGTCGATGTCATCGTCAGTTCGATATCCCCGATGCCGCGGACAAATCCCAAGCGACGCTCGCGGCTTGTGCGCGAGCACCAGAGACGCCTGGGTGATCCTGTCGTTGGCGGTAGCACACGTACACCTCTCATGACTGCGTATCGGCAGCAAGCGCTCGGATGTGCGAAAGCCTTGGCACAAGGGCCGTTACGAGTTCGCGATCTGAGACAGAGCGCTCCCGACGCTGGTAAAATACTACTCTCGAATGTGTATGGGTGGTTCGAGCGGATTGACCGAGGCATCTATGGCCTGACCGATGCCGGCCGCGAAGCGTTGATGCGTTGGGCGATATGAATCGGCGAACTAATCCCTGTCTGCGGGATCACAGCACTAGGCCGCTGAAAGTCTTATAATCGGGTAACGCCGCTGGTTCGTTGCTGTTTCGAGTAGCGAAGCTCACCCACCGCGTTTGACAGCTTCGGCGAGCAGAGCAAATGCGTCTCACCACCATGCCTGATTACTTCTAGTGGAACCGCTACAGCGTGCCTACATCATTTGCAAAGCGGCCTGTCAGCCTGACACGTTAGGGGATCGGTTTTTGGCCGGGCTGCCGTGGCAGTCTGGTCAACCGCGTGAAGCTTTCCGGTCGAAAGTAGGCCTCTACGTATTTTAGCCGCTACGCTAAGGCAAAACAAACTCTAGGGGTAGCGGGCCCCATCTCTCAACGTCATCGCGCGTGAGAACCATGACCGCGCGTCGACCGCCAAGGCGGTCCGGCGGCTCGCCGCTTCTAAGAAACTCGTCCCAGACGGGTTTTGTGGGAAACACGATGTGGTATCCCGTAGGGGGTCTGCACCACTCCGGGGTCAACTGCAGAAAGCGGTCGACGATGCCTTTTGCAAAGGCGTCGAAGGTCAGAGAGTCCAGTGAGGAACGCACTCACTCGGCAACCGGATATAACGTCCCGATTGACCTGCATAATCCCGGTGGCGCCACCAGCACGCCATCGTGATCAGAGCCGGAAAACTCTAGTTCCCGGCGGTCCAAAGTTTGGCCCCAGAGCAAAAAACCCCAGACTCTCTTGAAAACCGGAGGGAAGATGGGTCTCAGGTCATGCCGATTACTTTTGTTATACCGATATAACGGTCACCAGTTGCGTCTCCGTCCGTGCCACGACCCGTTGTGAGATCGACGGAGATCGCTTCGGTAGAACCAGAGTAATCAACCGCACGTGTTGAGGTAGAGCCGACGAAGCGTTCTGCAGGATCGCTACCCACAAAAGCTGGATTGCCTGCCGGTTGCTCCCCGTTTTTTTATAACGAACCTTTCAATAGGAAGCAGAATCTTACGAGATTCATCAAACTCCGGCGGCTTTAGGCTCCCGTCCAGTCGTTCGGTGTGTTCAAGCAGTTCGCGATCCGCATGGAGCCTGATCTTAGTAGGGATTCGGATGGTGTAAGGCTGCGCAGAAGCAGCGAGAAATAAGGACGATTCAAACCATTCATATTCGCCACTGTTTTCACCTGGGCGATCCAACGTTAGGGTGTATTGATACCAGTCATTCTCGTTGTTGCCTTGTACATAAACGTCATCATACTCTAGCAGATCATATTCACGATTATAAACGTCACGAATATCCTGACTCTCTGCCGGGTATCCCGGCAATATTATTCCAGCTTCTCCATTGGAAAATCCGTTAATTTTGAATACTTTTTGCTCTCCGTCCAACGATTGCGGAAATTCAAAATGAACACCTAGCCGGTCTATGCTGTAGTGATCGAAAGCTACCCTTATTTTTACTGAATTGTATGCAGCAAGTGCATACTGATAGGTATTATGAACTTCTGTCGTTTGCGTGAGTTCTTTCGGAACTCTGAGGTTCTGGCCTTCGTGCTCGTACGTGAAATCCCAACCCTCTTTGACCTCCGTGTCCTGCGTGACGATGATGTCCGCCAATTCTTTCCCATCCAGGAAAAATCTGTCGTCAGTGGAGGGATTAATGATTATGTGCGTAATCGGATCTTCCCGGCCACCTAGGTAACGTGGCAGTATTTTTTCAAACGATATTCTTGAAAATACCTCCTCTGTAAGGCCCGGGATCTCTACAAGTCTCACATTGGCCGAGTTAGAAAAAGAGAATATATCCGCGCCTGAACCGCCCCAAACCACAGCTCGATTATATTCAGAGAACTCGATTTTGTCGTCTCCGGCGCCAAGAGAGATTAATGCTTCGCCGCCACGGGCATATACCAAATCGTCGCCGTCCCCAGCGAAGACCGTATCAGTGTAATCCCAAGTAGTAAGTGGGCCGTCCTCCTCAGGTGGCCTCCCGGTATGTATGATATCATTTCCTGTTCCGCCAAATAACAAATCCGAAAATTCGCTGCCGATCAAAGTATCGTGCCCTACGCCACCTACGAGAACTACTGGCAGGGGATCAGGCCCGACATTGTTCGAGGGCCAATGCGCATCCAGGGTGTCATCTGCCGTGCGGTCGCCGTAGAGGACATTTCTGCCTTCTTCTATAAAGCTGGTAAGTGGATCGTATTTGAGCGCACGCACAAATCCCAGGCTCTCTAATCCTCCCAGGTAAGCTTTCCAAACCGACTCTGAAGATAGAAGATTTGAGTACCACGCAGAGTCGTCTACGTAATCGGAGTTCGAGTAATTCTCGAATATCGATCCCTGACCCACGAAGTTTATGTTGAATTTGATTCCGATATTCATGGGATCGACGAGGTTCTTCAAAATTGGGTTGATAGCACCTGTTCCTTCGCCTCCTTCGAAGTCGAAATTGTCAGTATCAGCAACAATTTCGAGCGAACCTATCGTCCTATGCCCGTCCTCGACCGTAAACACAGCATCTTTGATACGGTACCCGGTAGTGCCCCAAACAAAGGCGCGCTCGTCGTAATCTGACGACAAGATATCGATGGGATACTGCCTGATGCTTTTATAGGCGCTTTTGTCTTCGAAGCCGGTGAGGCCAAGTAATTGCTCTAAGCTGTAGATTCCATCTTCTATTATTTTGGCGCTATCGAAAAATGCCGAAACTATACTAAAGTTGCTTGGCTTAATGTATCGCCCTGGTCCATCTAGCATGAAGCCCTGAAGACCGACAGTCAGGGAATTTCCAGCATCGTTGCTGTCCTCGCGAAACCTTTCGGCGAAATCCCAGCTAGGGTCGAATGTCCCATATAAGTACTGAAGAATTGTATTTCTCACGCTCAAATCTGTATAAGAATGTACTATCAAGTCGACCTCTAGTTGGCGTAAAAGTAGTATATTTTACGAGTATTGGGATTGATCAGAAGGTAGCCGTGTGACTGTCTTCCCAGAAAGCTTCCATCCGTCGAAAGAGATGATTGTGCTTCCTCGAGCTCTTTTTTTGGAAGATCGACGTCGATTTCGCGATGTAGAAGATAATCACTAATGCGCTGAAATTTTTTATCGTCATACCAAGTCTCTAGTGGCCCGGGAGTTTGAGTCCAAGACTGGTACCTGACATCGACTCTTTCTGAGGTTTGTTCCGAGCAACACTTCAAGTTTTTGAAGAACGTCTCGCCCTTTTCGCTGATCTCCTCAGCCGTGGCTTTTGACAAACCATAGACGGCAAACTTGACGTAGAAATCACCGGGACCTCCAAAGCCGCTTGTATACGCTCTAACCTGCTCTGTTCTGTCGATCTCTATGCCGGCTGGAATGTTGCTGCTGAGACCGCCGGGTTCGGAAGTAAAGAAATGGAAGGCCAAACCAGCAAAGATAACAGCGCTTGAAAGCGCAACGAGATACTTAAGTCTCATGGATCGTGCATGATGCGGCCGCATCCTTCCAGTATACCAAGCCGTAAGAGCAACGGATGATCCTGAAGGCCGCATCTGATCTGCTTTCACCCGCAAGAACGTTGTTTTCGTAACGCGACACAATCAAACTTTCTAATATAAATACATCCCTTAGGACCTTGTAAGGGGGGCCGCGCCGCTAATCAACTCGATTTTACAATTGAAGGTAGTTTTTATTGCTTTAGTGACTTTGTTAAAATGCACCCAAAACATGTCGCGCAAAAGTGTGCAGCGGTTGTCTACTCGCTTTGTGCCAATCAAGGGTATTTCGGCAATTGTGCAACGTGTTTGATCGATTGGGCGATGTCGTCTTCAAAGCTGTCTAGCGCCTGCTTGCGCGGTCGACATGTGGTCGCCCCATAATGTGTCTGCGCCGAGAGTGTCTTCCGATGGTTTGCGCGCAGCCTGCTTAAGCTGCAGCCGCTACAGCGGAATAATCCGACCCACGCCCGCAATCGCTGGTTCTCGTCATGATCACCGTGGCCGCTTCATAAGGCAGCCCCGCAGGAAGTGTCGCCTTTGCCAGAGTTATAACCGTGATAGTCGAATTCGCCCGACCGGTAGCGCCGCGTCGTCATGATCCCGAAATTTCGAGTCTATTTGCCAGCAGAACCATTTTTTAATCCGTAACCCATCAACGGTGGCTAACTGTAACTAGCGCTCTTGAAGGGGGTCGAACCGACGACTACCAACTCTTTTAATCTAATGATCTGATATACAACAATCTTTTCGGGTCTGTGGAGGGTTAGAGGGTCAAACCTAGTTTCTCGTCTACTCCTGGTACTGGGGAACGACAGCGGTCTTAGATCTGAGTGCTTCGATGCGATGATCTGTTTGGATAATTGTACATCTCGCTACCCAGTCCGACATGGTGCGGCAGTAAGCGCTTACCTTCATGGGTATCGAAAGCGCCCATCCCGTGCTAGTCGCTCTAAACTTTGAACTTCGAAGTGTGGAGGCAACTGGTGGCGCGAGCACTCATAAGACCTGGCGGACGAAGCGAACGGATACAGATCGCTGTTCACGCCGCAGTTCGGGCGTTGCTCGAAGAGCATCATGGCCGAGACATCACGGTAGCAATGATCGCTGAACGAGCCGAAGTTCCGCCATCCACAATCTATCGGCGGTGGGAAAGCCTCTCGAAACTCCTCGAAGATGTCGCCAACGAGCGCTTAGTCCCCGACAGCATACCCATGGACACTGGAAGCTTCCGCGGAGATCTCGAAATCTGGGTTGAGCAAGTGGTCGATGACATCTCGTCGGGACCTGGTCACGCCCTGTTTCGTGAACGGATCAACGACGTCCGCGCAGCGCAGGCGGCGGCCGGCTACGTTTATCAAAACCTCGTATGTCTGATTGATCGCTGCGCTCAGCGTGGAGAAGTCGTGCCCGTGGCCGACCGCCTTATGGACATGATCTTTGTCCCGATCATCTACAGAATATTCTTCACCGGGCAATCGATCAAAAAGGCCTACCAGATCGAGCTGATCGAAAATGCGCTTTCCTCACCCGGAACAACACGTCCATTCGAGAGCCAAACGTCAATCAAGGAGTACGTTATCTACGAGAATCATCTTCAGTAGTTCACAAGAAGGCTGTCGCCTCCATCGTCTTCCCCAAACCGTGGCTGGACGCCAAGAAGCGGCGCTGAACGAGCAATAATTGCCTTGGCCATGGGGGCCGCCGTGTACGCTGCAAGCCTGCCGCCCTTCTCCCCGGTCAGCGGCGCGTCGATGATCGTCAGAACGACATAGCGCGGTTTGTCGATGGGGAACGCGGCGAGGAAGGCGTTGAAATTTAGGTGCGCGGCAGCAGTTGCCCCGTGAGTGTGGAGGTTCTAGTCCTGGGAGCGGGTTATGTCATGGAGGCTGGATCTTTCGTGCGATTGTTTCCTAACGACAGGTTCATTGGAAAACTTTTTATGGGCTACGTCCGCATTCTCCTGCTTCAAACAGCATCCACCGTTAGTTCACTAACCCACCAGAAAATAGAAAAGCGTCTGGCGAGATGGCTTTTGATGTGTCACGACAGGCTTATCGGAAACGACATCGTTTTAACTCACGATAGTCTGGCGAACATACTTGGGGTGCGCAGGGCAAGCGTCACAACCGCGCTTCACGTCTTGGAAGGAAACGGTTTCATACGCTCAACGAGAGGTCTCATCACGCTGAAAGATCGTCCCGGCCTAGAGCTTTTTGTAGGCGGATCATATGGAGTGGCAGAACGAGCATACCGATCGCTTATTGCTGGCGGCCCAGATCACGACCATAGCCCCCAAAGCGTGGGAGAGGTTTTTGGAGGAGCTTTTACCAATCTTCAGTAAACTGGTGCAGGAGCGCAGGCTTGAACACGTCTGACAGTGCGCACAAATTCCGAACCGCGCTCCGCTATTGCATCGTCGCGGAGAGCCGGCAGCTGCCACTACTTGGCATCAAAATCGCAGAACCAATACTCGAGTTGGCGTGTCTCTTTTTGTGCAGCTCAGTGGAGCCGAAACCGGATGACGACGCAGCGGCAGTAGAGTTCTTGTGTTGGACATGATCGATATGGCGCGTGCATAAGGTATCAGAATTACCGCAGAAAGCGTCGAAATGGCAGAACAGCATGCAGCCCTAGTCCGCCTTAGCCGTGACGACCTTACGGGCGAGACCGGAAGTCAGAAATTGCAGCGTGCTGTCGTTAGCTCTTGAAAGGGATTGAACCCCAAAACTGCGTGTAGTCATTACGTCAAAGCCGACTAGCGGCAGATAACGATCATTCGGTTTTTTGACCTTTTACTAGATACGTCCAGCACCCGCTGTGCTGCCGCATGAAACCATCCGCCGAATTTGGATATTCTCCAGTTAGCGTGCCTACACTGTCAGTGACGCGATCCTCATTCCCGTCTTCAATCCACTTATCCATCAAGGCCAAGGTCTCAGCATAGGTCCTATCCAAACCACCATCGCAGTATCGATCGACAAGTTGATCGACGTCCAGATTCACATGCCGGATCGCTCTTCCCAGAACGTCCGTAAGCTTGGATGCAACATCCGAATAGGACAACGTCTCAGGACCGGTCAGAATAAAATCGCGGTTCCACGAATGGTCCGCGAGCAATGCGCTAACCGCTGCTCTGGCGATATCGCTTGCGTCGATGAAGCCGACCCTGCCCGATCCTGTGGCGGAATAGATGACGCTCTCTTGGCGGATCGTATTTAGATGATGCTTCTGGGAAAAGTTTTGCAGGAACCAGGTTGGACGCAGAACTGTCCACTCTGAAGCGTTGTCCTTCAGATAGGCATGGATCTGCCCCATCATCGGTCCACCCGCCTCCAGCGATGATGCGCTTAGGAGAACAAAGCGCCGAACTCCACATGACCGCGCTATTTCGAGGACTGGCAAAACCACTGAGCCATGATCGCTGGTATTCGTTGGCGCAACCACATAGACCGCATCCATGCCAGCAAAAGCCGCCCGTGCACTTTCCGGCTTCTGCCAGTCAAATAGAACCTCGTCCGTGGTCGATGGCCTGCGCGTGCCGACTTTCGTTGCAATACCTCGCTCTTTCAGGCCTCGCACCACCAACCGCCCCGTTGTACCGGTACCACCTGTCACAAGAACATTCATCTTGTGAGCGTTGTCCATTATCCAGCCTCCTCTGCGGATGACGACGACGCCGTGGCGTTGAGAAGGATGATTGGGTTCCAGTAATCGCGGTAACGCGTGATCAGGCCATCCTTTAAATCGATCACCGAGACGTAGTCCTGATCGTAACGTGCGCCTGTCTCGTTAGAATATCCCTTGCAACTGAATTCGACCGTGGCGGCATCGGAGTTGGAAGAAATGAAAACACGGCCAAGACTCATGGACTCGATCGTCAGCAAATCTCCGACCGTTGGAAGATATGCTTCAAGTGCTGCCTTGCCAATGAGACGCTCTGTGAACCCCTCTGGTGCATAGGGAAATTCGAAGACGATTGTATCAGCGCACATGTCGAGAAATGATGTTGCGTTCGGCGATACCAGATCGCCCAACGCCTCTCGCAAGAGAGATGACAGGCTCGGAAACAGGTCAACATTCTCGATCATCATGCTTTACTCCCATTGAATGGAACGCTATCGTTCCGTCCATATATGGAGTGCAATCGATGGAACGCAAGAGTATCGACCAAGAAAAACGTAGCCCGAGCGGTGCTGCGGTCATGCGTACCGACCTCACCGACGCATTGGTTCGCGCGTTTTTTGAGGAGTGGGCATCCTATGGCTATGGCGGAATAAGCCTTGAGCGGGTCGCGGCGCGCGCAGGTGCAGGCAAGGCTGCCATCTATCGCCGCTGGCCATCGAAGCTCGCGATTGCTACCGAGGCGATAGCTAAGCTGGGGATGGACCTAACCGATGTCTCGGAAAGAGATAGCCTGATCGAAGAGCTGGAGGGATACCTGTTCATGATGCGGCGTGCACTTCGGCATCGGCTTGTGCGCAGGATATTACCGGACCTTTATGCCGAAGCCGCCCGTCAAGGTGAACTGGTCTCGACGTTAGCCGGTCTTGCGCGCGCCCGTCGATCCGCAGGCTCCGCTATACTTCAGCGCGCCATAGCGCGCGGCGAGATCAACGCAAATGTGGATATTGAGATGGCTCTGGATATGATCCCGTCGGCACTCTACTGGCGTATGGTGGTGACGGGCCGCTCGCTAACGAGAGATCAGACAAAGCGGCAAGCAAAGGCTCTGGCTGCGGCCATCAAAATTCTCTAGCAGCCAAAGACTTTACACGCAGAACGCGTTCTAAAACGCAAAACAATCGAAACCAGAATTGCAGTCTCGTTGTTGCTCGGCAAAAGAGGAGACCTTGTATGCCCCACGTCGATACCGAAAATATGCGGATCAGCTTCATCGAAGCAGGTGCAAAACATGGCAAACCCGTCCTGCTTCTTCACGGTTGGCCTGACGATGCTTCGACGTGGGATAACGTGTCATCGAGACTCGCCAAACACGATCTGCGATTGATCGCACCATACCTTCGTGGATTTGGCGGCAGTGTCTTCCTTAACGAAGATGCGTTGAGAACTGCCAACAGCGAAATCCTGGCAATGGACGCGATCGCTCTGATGGATGGTCTGGGAATCGACACGTTCTCCGTCGTTGGACATGATTGGGGAGCTGGCGTAACGGAGGCGTTGGCAGTCGGCTGGTCAGATCGTGTGGAGCGAATGGCGCTTGTATCCTCGCTGCCGCGAATGGGTGGACTGAAAACTCCATCATTCCAGCAGGCACAGAGGTACTGGTACCATTGGTTCATGGCAACGAAACGCGGCGCGGAGGCAATTGCAGAAAATCCACACGGCTTTACTCGCATCCAGTGGAAAAACTGGGGTCCTGACGGCTGGTTCGATGAGGCGACGTTCGATGCGGTATCGAAATCCTTCGATAATCCAGACTGGGTCGCAGTCACCCTTCACAGCTATCAGGCGCGATGGGGAGAGGCAGATGTCGATCCCGCAAGCAAGTGGTTGGAAACCAAAATCTGGGAAACGAAATCCCTATCGCTACCCACACTCTACTTTCAGGGACTGGAAGACGGCGTGAACCCGCCCGAGCTATCCGAAACTCTGCACGAAAAATTCTCCGGTCCATTCCAGCGTATCGTTCTTCAGAATGTCGGCCATTTTCCACAGCGCGAGGACCCGGACACGGTCGCGCGAGAACTTGCAGTCTTTCTCGGCAGTTGACGCAACGCATCCCGGCGATAGATCGCTGGGATAGGCAAGCAAAGCGTTGATCACCGCTCACAGCTCGAGCTGCAAATCCCCGTCCGTTTGAGCCGGCACTGAACAGCAGATCAGCGCCTCGCTATCCGCTACCGCATAGCTAGGCTCGGAGAGGTAACTGACCTGACCCTTGACGATCTTTGTTCGGCAATCCCCGCAATTGCCGGCCCGGCAGCCATAGGCCGGGCTGAGGCCACTTTGCTCTGCGAGTTCCAGCAAGGAGCCTCCGCCCGGCTTCCATTGCACTTCTTTTTTCGATTGTGTGAAGCCGACGCGCGTCGGAGCCGAAGCTGCGGGCTTCGAAGGCTCCGCGGACAACTCAACAGCGCGATCGCGCTTCAGGCCAGAGGGACCGAATGCCTCCGCATGGATACGATTGTCTCCAATATTCAATCCGCGTAGCCCGTCATACATTGCCTGCATGAAGGACGATGGTCCGCAGATGTAGAAGTCATAGTCGCCGAATGGCAGGTATGCCTTCAGCAACGTCATATCGACGCGGCCAGCTGCATCAAAGAGGCCTTCATCATCGACAACGGGCGCACTGAGCACCCTGACATCCCGAACGGTCCCTTCGCTGCGCGCCACCAGTTCGCCGATTTCGCGGTCGAACGCCCTCTCGGCAAAGCTGCTTGACGATCGGAACAGCCATACTGGCCTGCGATAGAGCGTTCTGTCGCCCGTCTGAACAACATGGCGCAGCATCGACAACAATGGTGTGATGCCGATGCCAGCCGCAAGAAGGACCGCCGAACGGCTGCGTTCCATCGCGTCGATGGTAAACGCTCCCACAGGCGCCAGCGCCTCGATCTCGTCACCCTCGTTCATTGTGTGCAGGAGCGTGGATGCCCGCCCCTCACGCTTCACACTCAGCCTGTAGAAGCCGTCCGCCGGGCCATTGGATATCGTATAGCTACGGCGGATCGTATCCTTACCGTCATTGATGCGGATCGGCAGATGCTGACCCGCGAGGTGCGGAATGGGGGCCTCATCATCGACGGGCTTAAGGTAAAGCGAACGGATCGTCGAACTCTCCTCGACAATTCGCTCAGCACGAAAGCGCCTCCACGTCTTTGACGGGGTCGCGACCTTCAAGCGGCTTGCAGCCTCCTGCCAGTCCCCAGTCATCAGGCTGTTCGGTGACATGCCGTTTTCGAGAAAGCTCCATCGCAGCGGCAAGGCGTCTTTGCGCAGCACCACTTTTTCTGGTGTGACGCGCCAGAGACGCTCGGCGCCCTCGAAGGCAGCAATCTCGGGTGAATCCAGTATCACCTCGACGCTGCCAGCAATCTGCAGAACATCACCCGTCTCATGGTCAAGGAACAAAAGCCCGGCTCGCGGATTGACGACGAAATTGCCAAGTGTGTTGAAGAACAGGTTTCCATTGAAATCCGGCACAGTCAGGCTGCCATCGGCATCAACACGAACGAAACCGGGCCGGCCGCCGCGATGGGAGACATCGACCTGCCGCCCTTCTCCGTCGCAATCCACATAGGAGGCCACGAAGAACGTGTCGGCAGATTTGACGATGCCACGCTCCTGCATGCCGAGCCGATCTGAAACAAGCACTTCCGCGCGTTGCGGCGTTTCCGGATCACGCACAAAGCTGAATTGCCGATTTTGGACGTAGCGCGGACAATTGCCGAAGCTCTGCCCGACTGCGACGGAAAAGCGGTCGTTGCTATCCCGGATGACCGTACCGTTCATCCTGTTACGTCGGCGCGTGATGAGATCGACGCCGACCAGACCAATGGGATCGCCGTCGTTCATACCGGCTTCGGCAGGATCATCGGTATCGCTGGCGGCCTCGACATCAAGCGTATGGGGATCGGGCGAATGCAGAAAGCCGGGCCGTCCACTGCGGATCGTCGCCCACGGCGTACCATCGCCATCGACAGAGCCGATGGCGATGAACGGCAGCAGCGGATAGAACTCCCGGTGCTGGTCAAGCAGGAAGGTTCGCAAGACCCTGCGCCCCACTGGGTCCATCTGCTCGATCACACCGGCGTGCCGCTGTATTTCAAGTTCGCCCGCATGCCATGGTGACGATGGTGAGGGTGTTTCAGCAGACATTGGAACCTCCTATGAGGGACGGCGACCGGACCAGTGTCCCGAACGAGAGACCGTGTCAGGCAGCCAGGCCAACTGCGGTTTTCGGGAGAGCGACGAAACCGGGCAAAGCTTCGATCCTCGCCAGCCAGTGACGGACCTCTGGATGAGGCGTGAGATCGACATTGCCCTCTGGCGCGCCAGCGATGTAGCTGTAAAGCGCGACATCCGCGATGGTCGGCGTATTGCCGATGATGAAAGGGTGATTTTTGAGTTCGGCATTGATGAGGCCAAGAACCCGGTGGGCTCGGGCAATTACCTCTTCGGCCCGGAAATCTGCTCCGAACACGGTAATCAGTCGCGCCGCGCACGGCCCATAGGCAATTTCTCCGGCGGCGACGGAAAGCCACTTCTGTATCTTCGCAACAGAAGCAAGATCGTCGGGCAGCCAGTCTTTCCGACCAAGCTTCGTGGCGACATAGACGAGGATAGCATTGGAATCGTTGACGACGACGTCGCCATCCTCCAGCACCGGCACTTGGCCGAATGGATTGAGCTTGAGGAACTCGGGCGTCTTGTGCTCGCCGTTCGCCAGATCGAGGTCGACGATCTCGGCGTTCACGTTGAGGAGAGAAAGGAAGAGGCGAGCGCGATGCGCATGGCCCGAAAGTGGAAAATGGTAGAGTTTCATGACTGGCTCCCTTGAGGGCCGGACACAGTCATCCGGCAACGAGAGAAACCTAGCAGTATCCATATTTTTGTATTAGAGCGTTAAATCTGTAATCATCCTCCCATTTTGTGGAAGGCAAGTATGGATCGTCTTGATGCTATGGCAGTTCTCTTGTCCGTGGTGGAACATGGTAGCCTTTCCGCAGCGTCGCGCGCGCTGCACTCGCCACTGCCAACGGTCAGCCGCAAGGTGGCCGAGCTGGAGGCTCATCTCGGCGTTCCCCTGCTGACCCGCACCAGCCGCAAGATTCTGCTCACCGAGGCCGGGGAGAATTATGTCGCTGCGGCGCGCGAAATTCTTGAGCGAGTGGAAGAAGCCGAACGCCGTGCCACCGGAGAATACGCCGCGCCAAAGGGAGACCTCACAATGACGGCGCCGATTGTCTTCGGCCGCCTGCATGTGCTTCCAGTCATCACGGGCTTCCTGAAAGCCTTTCCGGACATCAACATTCACCTGACGATGAGCGACCGGACAATCAGTCTTGCCGACGAACACATCGATGTCGCTCTGCGCATCAGCCAGCTTTCCGACAGCAACCTGATCGCAATCCGCCTCGGCTCCATCCGCACAACGATCTACGCCAATCCCGACTATCTGAAGCGGCACTCCCGTCCGTCACATCCTGACGAACTCGAGCACCACGATTGCATCGCGTTCGAAGGCGTGCTTTCGACACGGTTCTGGACGTTTCATGACGGCGCAAAAGATATCGCGGTGCCGATCCGCACACGCCTTTCCGTCAACACCGCTGAAGCAGCGGTTGACGCAGCCGCCGCCGGTCTCGGGATAACGCGCGTCATGGCCTACCAAGCGAAGCACGCAGTCGATGCCGGCTTGCTGGTGCCGTTGCTGGAGGATTTTGAACGAGAGGCATCGCCGGTTCACCTCGTCCACCTATCGCAGGGCCTGATGCCGCTGAAACTCAGAACGTTTCTTGATTTTGCCACGCCACGACTGAGGACTTTGTTAAAATAGGGCGCGACTGGGCTGTTTGATGAAATTCAAACGGATAATCGGAGTCCGACGCCTTGAAGGGATTAGGACCAACGACCCGTTATTCGGCCGACCGAATTTCTCTGAAAATTCCGCGCCTTCACCTTCAATGTCTCTATCCGTAAATCGGGATCGTACATCCCCCTGGTCCGGGGAATTGGCTACGGCGCGTCTCGCGGATACGGCCCGCCACCATGCGAAAACTCGTCACCGCAGCGTACAATCTTCGCTTATACGACTGCAGTTTTTAGAGAGCCTGCTTAATTGAGCCATGAGAAGTAACCCTCTCATCCATATTGCCACATAAATTGCTTCAGAGAACGGAAAATTCGTAATTATGGCATACTGCAGCAATACAAGTTGGGGGCATATGAATGGCTGACATAGCAGACGAACTCCGAAGAGTTTTGAAGGATCTAAAGAGTGGGAAAACAGCCACTCCGGTAACGATAAGAACATTCCTCTCTTGGTTTGGAATGCAACGCCGAACGGCATCCAATGTTGAATATATCAATTCTCAGCTCAAGGCTGCTGGCGTTCGTACCGTTCCACATTACCTGGACATTTGGGTTGATACCCCCATTACGTTCGAGCTGACCTCTAAGCACAAAGAAAGCACTTCCAGTAGCGTAACACCGGCTCCAACTCCGGAACAGGCTGCGGAACCAATCAACGATGGTAAGTCACCCGATGATCCATCGTTTCGGATCGGTAAAATTGAATCTGCAAACCGGCCTCCGATCAGCGTCAAGCCGACTGCGACATTGCAGGAAGCCATTACTTTGATGCTGGCGCGAAATTTCTCGCAGCTGCCTGTGATGACAACTGATCGTGAAGTAAAGGGAGTGATCAGCTGGGAATCTATTGGAGCGCGCAACGTCACGAAAACTGACGGCACTCAAGCACAGCACTTTATGGACGAGGCGCAAGAGATTTCTGCCTCGGCATCTTTATTTGCGGGCATCAAGATCATCCTAGATCATAACTATGTTCTGATACGCGCAGCGGATAAGCGTATTGCTGGAATTGTAACGTCAACAGATATCACTCACCAGTTTGAAGAGACAAGCACACCATTTTTGCTACTTGCAGAGATCGAAAACCATCTACGAGCATTAATTTCCAAAAAACTTACGATCAGCGATATTAAAAATGCATGCAGCGAGGAATATCTTCCAAAGGAGTTCAAGAGCGTAGCAGACCTAACATTCGGAAACTACATCCGTATTTTGGAAAACGATGAAAACTGGGGGAAGCTTCGGCTTCAGCTTGACCGCACCACCTTTTGCAAGGAGCTAATCGAAGTCAATTCTATAAGAAACGACGTCATGCACTTTGATCCAGATCCCTTGACGTCAGAAAATCTCTCGACCCTAAGGAACGTAGCGAAGATGCTCGACCTAATACGGAGTTTTGGGGGCTTTTGATCACAAGGACTACTTTAATCCTCCTTTGTCATCCGACTGTCATTGTCAATTAGAGCCCGTATGCTGCTCAATCTCCTACAGAAACTCACTCTCTCGTGTAGACGAGTTTGACTTCACGGGCGAACGTGCCAGCAGTAAAGGAGCCCTATTTCGTCAAAGGATCAAAACAATTTTATCCGCGCTCGTTGCTCACCCGCGAGGACCGAGCATATCAAATCTTCTTACTGGAAAGCGACTTCAATTGGTTCATCCTCGGGGCCAGCCGAGCGGCTAAAGGGAGATTACTCACCTGGTTGCAAGCGCCGACCGAGAGCTCCTTAGAGCAAACTCCGTAATGTCGTTGCTGGTTAATGTTGTTCCCGCGGTCGGGGTGGCCCAGAGTTCGTAGAGCCGTCGCTCGCCAGTTAACTATAGTCGCAGTGACATGCCGAAATAGCCGCCATCAACTTAGGGTGGCCGCTGGTAAAAACCTAAAACCCGGAGTATTGATTGCATAAAGGTCTGATCCGATTCGTTTTTTGGCAAAACATAATGCTTCATATCTCCTTCCGCCCAAGTTTTATCCTCCTTCGCGAACTGATTGAAAACAAGGACTGGCCGCGACGCAGTGGGGGGAGATCCAAGTGAACCCAGGCTTTGCGGGGTCCGCACCCGGTCAGCAAATCGAAGCCGTCGTTGCGCGCCTGACACGGCGTGATCTCGAGATGATTGTCGGGCCGCGCGTGTTGCCGCTCGTCCCCAATGCGGGCGGTGATCGGTCATCGCTGGAGGCCGCAGCAATCCGGGCGTTGACTGATAGCGCCCAGGCGCTCTTTGGAGAACCGGAAATCAGGCGGTCTCTTCTTCGCAATCTCGATGAGGGGAAGTTGCCTGAACTCCGGGTTCGTCTGGCGCAACACAATCTGACCACCGCGTCGAAGTCTTCGGACATTCCCGAAATCGCGTCCTCCAAATTCTGGCCTATCGCCAGTGGCTTCTTCGGCCTACAGCCTGAAGAAAGAGCCAATCCGATTGTTTCACTTCCACGGGAATCGATCGCCACGTCCTTCCCATTGTTTGCGCATCAAAGATCAGTGGTACGGCGCTCCTATGACCGTGTTCTCGGCCCGAAGGCGACGGGCCGCACCGTTGTTCATATGCCGACGGGGGCAGGAAAGACCCGAACCGCGACACATCTCGTGTGCCGTGTCTTGAACGAGCAAGAGCCATGCATCGTGGTTTGGCTGGCTACGAGCCGTGAGCTGCTCGAACAGGCGGCCGAGACTTTCGAATTAGCATGGTCGGCGCTCGGGAACAGAAGCTGCGAGCTGCAACGCTACTGGGGCGATGGTCCGACACCAGCCGAAGACATCGACGATGGTATCGTCATTGCTGGACTGGCGAAGATGCATGCCTGGCTACAACGCGATAGCGTAGCTTTCTTGCGTTTCGCAGCCAGGGTCCGTTTCGTGGTGATGGATGAGGCTCACCAAGCAATCGCCCCTACCTACCGAAGGGTTATCGAGACCTTATGTGGTGTCGGGCATGCCGCCGCCCTCCTCGGGCTGACCGCGACACCCGGTAGAACCTGGAACAACATCAAGGCAGACCAGGCGCTTTCGGATTTTTTCGAAGGCTCGAAGGTCGTGCTCGAAGTCGGGGACGACCCCAACCCGGTTCGTTATCTCCTCGACAATGGCTATCTGGCACGCCCGGCATTCAATCAGATTTCATACCGTCCGGAATTCAGACTGACCGCTGCAGAGACACGCAAGCTCACGGCCGGTGACGACTACGACGAAGAAGCGCTTGAGCGACTGGCGGGCGATACAGCCCGTAATCTGGCGATCGTCGAAACCGGGAAGGATCTGGTGAGGCGCGGTCATCAGCGCATTATTCTATTTGCAACCAGCGTCACCCACGCCAAGGATATGGCCGCGGGCCTAGCGGCCAACGGTATCGTTTCAAGCGTTGTTTCGGGCGAGACGCCGAAGAGCCAGCGTTCATCCACTATAAGAGACTTCAAGATGATGGACACCACGCCGCAAGTTCTCTGCAACTTCGGTGTCCTGACGACTGGGTTCGACGCGCCGCGCACGAGCGCCGCCATCATCGCTCGACCGACGAAGTCGCTGGTGCTCTATAGCCAGATGGTGGGCCGGGCGACGAGAGGTCCGCGAGCAGGCGGTAATGAGACTTGTGAAATTTTAACGGTGCACGACCCGGCCTATCCCGGGTTCGGAGATATCGCTGAAGCATTCTTCAATTGGGAGGACGTATGGAATGACGATGAACCAGGAAACTAGCGACGACGCGTTTATCCCCGCTGATCTCGCCATTCAGGCGATGCGCGACAGTGGCTATAAGAACACGGCCTACGCCCTCGCCGAACTTGTCGACAATTCTGTGCAAGCCAAGGCTAAGAGCATTGAGATCTTTTGCATCGAAGAACAGGTCCAAGTCGTCGAGCGAACGCGCAAACGGCTGAACAAGATTGCTGTCCTGGACAATGGCGATGGAATGGACGCCGCCACATTGCGCAAGGCGTTGCAATTCGGCAACGGAACACGGCTCAACGCGCGCTCGGGCATTGGCCGCTTTGGTATGGGGCTGCCGAACGCATCGATCTCGCAGGCCTTGCGACTTGACGTCTGGTCCTGGCAGAACGGCCCTGACAATGCGCTGCATACATTCTTGGATGTGGACGAGATCCGCAATCGCCAGCGATCGACCGTGCCCACACCGCAAGCCGCTGCCTTGCCGCAGGAGTGGCGTGATCGCGCTGCCTCGCTTGGCCGGACCGGTACGCTGGTCGTGTGGACGAAACTGAGCGCCGACAAACTGACGTGGAAGGGCGCCAAGGCGACACTGAAGAATACCGGCTGGCTGCTTGGCCGCATTCATCGCCGGTTTATCGGAAATGGCAAGCTCGACATCCAGCTGGTCGGTGGTGAAGACGGTCAGCTCACGCGGCAATCGACGACGATCAACGATCCGATGTATTTGACCGCAGCTCCGACGATGGTCGCGCCCTTTGACAAGGAGCCGATGTTCGATCTGCTTTTCGAATTTCCGATCACCGTGGAAAAGGACGGTGAAAAATTCATTGTCATGACGCGCTATTCCGTTGCCAAGCCCGTGACGAAGGATCTCGCGGGCGGTTCCGACCGCGGTCACACTGCCTATGGAAAGGATGCCGCGAACAATATCGGCGTATCCGTTATGCGAGAAGACCGGGAATTGATGCTCGACCGTTCCTGGACCACTCATTACGATCCCCGCGAACGTTGGTGGGGATGTGAGGTCGAGTTTCCTGCGGCTCTCGACGAGATTTTTGGCGTCACCAACAATAAGCAGGCAGCAACAGTGTTCAACGAGCTGTCCACTATGGATTGGCAAGATCTTGCCGAAGGTCGAGAAAGCGAGCTCGAGGTTGCCGAGCGGCTTAAGGAAGAAGGCGATCCCAAAGGGGTTCTGCTTCACCTTAGCAAGTCAATTAAGGAGAACCTGGGTCATATCCGCGAGACGATCAAGGAACAGGGCCGAAAGCGCAACCGTCCGCCGACCGACGACAATACCCGCCATGGTGAAGGCGATCCGACGGAAGAGGCCAACAAGCGTTGGAAAGAGCGGGACGAAACCAATCCATTGCCTGGAGGCCCAGCCCAGCCGACCGCCAACGACATCGACGAATTGAAGGAAGATCTGACGGAAGACGGTCGTGCTCCGGAAGAGAGCAAGGAAATCGTCGCCAGGATCGTTTCGGGCGAACTGAAGGTTGTCTTC
This sequence comes from Agrobacterium sp. 22117, assembly GCF_052045735.1. Classification (NCBI taxonomy): domain Bacteria; kingdom Pseudomonadati; phylum Pseudomonadota; class Alphaproteobacteria; order Hyphomicrobiales; family Rhizobiaceae; genus Agrobacterium; species Agrobacterium sp. 22117. The sequence goes on from NZ_JBQEPP010000006.1 coordinate 46,783, forward strand.
ATCGACAAGGCGCTCGGCAGTTCGGCGGAGCTGTTTACCGTCGTGCCTCGTGGGCCGGCGACGGAAGTCGTCTTCAACCGGCGCCATCCAGCCTTCGACATGGTTTTCAATACGGTCTCGACCGATGACGATCTCGATACCTTGTCGAGTTCCGATTTGCAGGATCGGTTGATGAATGCGACGAAGGCGATCCAACTTCTCTTTGCCGCCTGGGCCCGCATGGAACGCGAGGACCCGCAAAACGGCGCCCGTTACGAGCGGGTTCGCGAAAACTGGGGCAAGATCGCGCGTGACTTTCTGGCACCCGTCGATCTAGCGGATGATCTCTGATGCGCAAGGACGGAGACGTGCTGCTGGAGCATGTGGGGGCGGCGCAAAGCAGTGTCCTGCTATGCGCTCCTTTCATCAAAGTAGGTGTCTTAAAACGGCTTCTCCCGGCTCTTACCGAAAATGTGACGCTCGAGGTCGTGACACGCTGGCACCCGGAGGAAATTGCGGCCGGCGTCAGCGATCTTGAAGTCTTTGATCTCATCGCGGCGAGACCTCGGTCTCGTCTCAGTCTGCTTGATAACCTGCACGCCAAACTTTATCGCGGCGACGGCAATTACCTGGCGGGGTCGGCCAATCTCACGGCAACGGCGTTGGGATGGTGTGACAACCCCAATCTCGAATTGCTACTGCCTGTCGATGCCAACGATCCAAGCGTTCAGCGATGTCTGGACGCCTTAAAAGAGGCACGCGTCGCGACCGCCGAGGAGCAAGAGCGGATCCGCAAAGCGGCCGAGCAGATCCCGGCGTCGAAGCTGCCCCAATCGCTTGATGTCGTCGACGCAATGGCAATGCTCTGGCTGCCGCGCTTTGCGGCGCCGGCCAATCTCTTCCTCGCTTACAGGAAACAGGATCGCGAGCGGCTGACCAGGGATAATCTTGAGGCTGCAGACCAAGATCTGACTGCGCTCAGTATTCCGCCAGGATTGAGCAAGGCTGAGTTCGAGCGGGAGGTGGGAAAGCGATTTGCAGACATGCCCGCCGTCGCAACCCTCCTCAAGGCTACCGAAGGCGACTTGTCGGATGCGGCTGCGATAGAGCTTATTGAGACCCTGTCGCCCGGCTCCGAGTTGTCGGCCGCAATCGGCTGGCGGATCGTGCGCGAATGGCTGACGACTTTCATGGGAGACTTATACGAGATCGCGCCGCAGTCTTTCATCACCCGCCCCAAGCCGGGGGCTGTTCGAAAATGAGTGTCGATCACCGCCTCCATTGGAGGCACGGAGCGTGAAGCGCACTATTCCCAGGTGTTCAGGACTGCGTTTGGGGCGCGCCGATCACTTGTGGCAGATCACGCATCCACCGGCTGCTTCGTCGATGCCATAAATGTCATCCACGGTCTCACAAGGGTCAGCGAGTGGATTGCGGGGCCGATTTTTGCGCAGGCGTTCCCGCCGGCGTTCATAGTCCGCTTTGATCTGTTCTACGCGTTCCGGGCGGATCAGTTCCCCGAGGCTTTCACCTTGGCTCCATGTGAAGGGCGAACCGCCATCAATCGCCGTCTTTTCGTATTGCTCAGCTTCTGAAAAGCGATCTGGGTGGTTTTCAGCCAGCCGCACCCACTCGATTTTCTGCTGGAAGAAGCAAAAAGTGCAGCCCGAACGCGATCGCCAACGGTAATAGTCCGGTTCCCCGACATCGGCCTGTTCCAACATGGCAATGACTTCGGCGCGGTCGATACCAGCATCGCGCAGCGGAAGGTGAACCCGCATGTTGGGATGGGTCGCCTGATAGCCCTCGCGTGTCGGCTCATCTGCGCGGATCGCGACATAGGAGTGGATGACAACGCCGGCTTCGAGCTCCGGCTTGATCCATTGCTCCAAGGGCCGCAGTTTGAGCTGCCGGGTGCACCAGCGCGTCCGGGGAGAGGGAAGGAAATTTCCATATTCCTCCATCCAGAAATCGAAATCGCGATCGGGATTTAGGCGCAAGATAGGCTTTCCCAAAAAGCCTTCCAACCGATCGAGGAACGTGTAGACCTCTGGAAGTTCCTTACCTGTATCTGTGAAGAAATATTCCAGCGGCAGATCAGGATGGTTCTGGCGCATATAGACGGCCAGGGCCGCACTGTCTCTGCCGCCCGAAATTCCCAAGATATGACGTTCCTGCATCATGACAGCGTCTCCGCATCCGTATCGGCAGCCAAACTCGCAACCGCACGCGCAAGCGCCGCAAAGCGAATGCGGCCGTGGTGGTCCGCCCCCTGAAGGGATTTCAGCAATTCGTCCGCGAGCGCAGTCGCCTGGCGCTTTTCCGCTTCCGTGAGGACGAAACTTCTTATCAAGGGCGGCGTCTTCGGATCGACACCAACGACCAACGCCAATGCCTCGGTGCTCGATCGGCGGTCACGCACCACCGCTAGCGCTTCCAGTTCGCGGAACTGCCGGCCGTAGCGCGCCAATTGCAGGAGCGCCTGCTCGCGATCACGATCCGACCAGCTGTGAGCTGGTTTATGGATCAGCAAGCTTGCAAGGCCATCGATATCCTGCGGACCCTGCTCAAACGAAGCCGCCCGCATGGCGAAGGCTTCGAACGCGAGATCGTTCGTGAGACCACGGATCGAGGCAGCTCTGTCCAGCAATCCGGAAAACGTTCTGTCAACCGCAAGCGCACGAGCGAGAGCGTCGAGCAGGGTTTCTTGCAGCTTTCCATAGCTCGCTTCGGCTTCGGCAAGGCAATCATAGACGACGCCCGCAGACAGATCGTTCCCCAATGCCTCAGGCAATGCATCAAACAGCAGCGCTTCAGGATCGGTCGATTTCATGATGACCGAACGCTGTGCCTGCGCCGGCGCGCTGATAGTATCGGTGCGCTTGGCATAGTTCGAAAGCTTTGAGTAGCGCCGGAAGATCGCCTGGGCCACGGGGAGCGCGGCAGTTCCATCAAGGTCAAAACGCTTGGCGAGGTCGCTCAAAAATGCTGCCTGCCGGATTGAACGGTCGATCCGTTTGAGGCGAACTTCGCTCGGTTTCTGGAGCAGACGATCCACGAAGACATCGTCAAGATCGGTCTGGAAGACGCCGTCGAGATAAACGGCGAGCCTGTCTCTGTTCGAAATCAGATTGGCAAGAACGATCGCGGGCATGACGCCCTGCTTTATTCCGAAGGGCGGCCTCGCCCAGGTCGCATAGACGTTTTCGACGGTCGTATCCGCAGCATCGTCAAGGACAGCCCAAGCCTCACGAAGCGTCTTGCCTTGGCCGTCGTCAGCCGGCTTCTGGAAACCGAATGTTCCAGGAGCGGTCTCGCCATGAATTGCAAACGGCTGCAACACGGTGAGATAAAGCCCCATCTCCGCTGGATAGCCGGTAAAACCGAGATTTTCCTGATCGCCACGACGCACCATCGCGTAGCAAAGCTCGCGTAGGGCCGCCATCGCGTTGGAGGAAAGCCGGTCGCGCTGCAGCAATTCACTCTTGAGGATCGGCGCGCTCGCAAATGCTTGGTCGGCCAGAGCCGAAGCGACGATCGCGACGGGTTCGCGCAAAATGGCGTCCGGATTGGGTGCGAGATGCCAACGTGCGACATTCAAAGCGGCGGACAAGGCGCGGTGAACGGCATCGACGGCGGCTGAGCGCCGGGCCGCGATCTCGCGGCGGGCAATTCGATCACCCTCGAGTTGCGGGTGCTCACGGAAGACCTTTTCGACAGCAAAGAGTTCGGCCGCATTCGAGCGCAAGGAAAAACCGTCACCGATACCGCCTACCGCGATAACCGCGCTTCGACCCAATTCTTTGGCGACCGCACGCGCCCGCTTTTCGATCTCGCCAGCATTCAAATTGCCATCACCAAGCAACAAGATAAGACGTCCGCTCGATCGGGGCTCCCCTGACGCATGAATGCGCGCCGCAACGGCCGACGGATTGTCATCGACGGCAATCAGCTGCAGGCTGATTTCGAACGAGCGCAGCGCTCCGGTTCGGAAGTAATGCCTTTTGGCCGCGGCATAGCCGAGGCCGACACGCTGGGCCAGACCTGCAAGTTGATCGGCTGTCAGCGGTGCAGTGGCGCCGTTGATTGCCTCTTCCAGGTCGAAATCGCTCCCGGCAAACAGCGCATATCCGTTCAGGCGGGGCTGCCTGATCAGGACGGCCCAATCGAGCAGGTCGGAGATCGCCGCCTGAATGTCATCAGAAGGATGACCAGGCACCGAAGCAATGAGAATATCGTCCGCAACGGCCAGACCCGATCCATTGCGAAAGAATTCGACGATGGCTGCTGCCTTGGTGAGCGCGATATGGAGTGCAGTACCCTTGGCGCCGACCCGTTCAATCGCCTCGAATGCGAGACTGAAGCGACTCCCATCCGCACCGCTGGCGAGCGCCATTCCAAAATTCGATACGAGATAGTCCCAGAGCTTGGACGGATCGTAGGTTCCAGTTTCCCCTTGGCGATTGAGATGCTCCTGAAACCCTGACGGCTCTGCCGAACTCAAGAACCCGAATACACTTCGTTCGTTCTGCGCGAACCGTTGCCGGGACACCGGTCCCAGCAGCAGCGATGTCACAGGATTAAGAGGCCAAGTCGCGCCGAGCGCCGTCGCGAGCACATGTTCATCCACGGGCCTCCGCCTGCCGACGGCTTTGGCCACGTCGAGTGCGGCGCTTGTCGCCGTCGCAGGACGGCTGTCACATGAAATCGCTCTGCCAAGGAGTGCCACCGTCTCATCGGCGCCGGCGAGAAATGGAAGGTCTTGGTAACGGCCTTGAACCTTGAGCCACTCCTGGCGAGATTCTCGCGTGGCACGTGCTGCATATTGGTCAAAGGCCTGGTGCAGGACCCCGATGACGACCAATTTGCCGTTGCTGCGACTACTGTGTTCGGCCAGATCCTGGAGGAGATGGACATCTCCGCCACTCGATGCTTCGTGCTCAAGAAGCTTGCCGAGCTCGTCCAAGACAAGCAGAACGCCCCCATGTTGTTCCGAAACAACTGCGAGCGACTGAATGAGCCCGCCATCAGAGGATCCGGCTGCGGCTCGTTGATCTGCAGTCCAGCCGAAGGCAACAGCAGCGGCATCGGCAATCGCCTGTCGAAGCTGCACCCTGGCGCCCGTTACGGCAACAATCTTCCAGCTGCCCGCATCCTCCGGGAAGGCGCGCGCGTAGAGTGAGGTAAGGGTTTTGCCGGCAATCTTGCGGGCGATCTTACGGTTTTCTTCGACGCCGGCAACGAGGTTTGCCACGAGCAAGGCGGCGCTCGATTTTCCACCGCCGTAGGGACCGGTCCAGGTGAACGCCCCTTGCTTGGCATCGATCTGGCTCATCGCGAGCGTGGTCAGCGCTTTTTCCACACTGGCCTGCAGGACATAGCCGACAAGCGGCGGCGTGCCGTTCAAATCGGCATCGAGACGCGCCGAGCGTGCAAACCGCCGATTGATCTGTACTGTTTTCGCGAGATTGGTCATGCTGCGATCGTTACGGAACGAGGGTAGGAATTGCGGATGCATTCGATCGGGTCGATGTCACCGACGCGCTGAATCTGACGGAGTCCTGCCGTATCCGTCCAAATCCAGGCCCCGCCGGTGGCCGCCTCAAGACCCATCAACCGCGTCACCACGCTGTCCTCGTCAAGCTTGAAGACCCTTCCGGGAGACCCTGGCGTGTAACACACCTGCTCGGCTGTCATCGCTGTCGGTGCGCCTGACCGCCGCCAGAAATCCGCCAATGCATAGGCAAAAACGCCATCGGGCAAACTGGGTTTGGGGCCTCGCACAAACTCATGCCATCCGCCGAGCCTCGCCTCGCGGACCAGTCCAAGTTCAGACAACAGCGATTCCGCGGCGTCTTCGGCGTTGTCTTCGCGTCGAACATAGCTTCGCAGAAAAACCTCAACGTCGCGCTTTAGCGTCCCGCGGGTCGCGCGCCAACCCCTTGCCTCGACAACGGACATGAGTTCATCGATCAGCGTCGATGGATCGAATTCGATCGCCGCAAGGCCATTGAAGGCGTAGTAAGCGGTTGTTGTAAAACGAGAATTGCTGGCAACCGCCCAATGCACAAGCCACACGGTAGCCGCCCGCTCAATGTAGGGATCAAGACCGCTGTCGGAAAGAACAAGCGCCCCGAGTTCGGTCGGCTGCAATTGCTTGTCGGCCTCTTCTATCATGCCCGAGGCCATGGCCCAATAGCGCATGGACACAGCCATATTGCGACCGACACCAAAACGTGCGATAGCCGATTGTTCCTGAAATGTTCCCAACGACGCACCTCCTTCGACCGCATCATAGGCTTTTTTAAGCCACAGCAATCTCAGTGGAAACGTTTCATGCCCTGCGAATTGCCCGCGGGTATCACCATCAAAAAGAGATTCTCTCATAGCGAGAGTTATATCATCACTGGCGAAGCCGTCCAGTCCGATCTTTGAGGCGGCGGGCGGCATCGACAATTTTATCCGCCGCATATATAATGTCGGCTGATTTATTGTAACGATTGAGCATTATTCGAAATATTTCTCTTGAAATACTTTGTGTTAAACCCATAGATAGTAAGACATGTGACGGAAGTACTTGTCCCGAATTGCAGGCTGATCCGGTTGATATTGAAACATCTGATGATACGGACAAAACAAGCTCATCAGCGTCAACACCGGAAAGGTGAACACTCATCGATCCCGGCAAAACCGGCCGATTGCCGGTGGTTCGAACGACGTCCAACCCTGCATTCCACAGGCGGTTCTCGAAGCCAGACATAAGGTCGGCGGCGTGAGCAGCGTCCGAGGACAAGCGAGAGCGCGCCAGCTCGGCGGCGGCTCCAAATCCAGCGATGATGGCGACGGGCTCGGTACCGGGGCGAAGCGCGTTCTGCTGACCGCCCCCGAAGACAAGTGGATGTGGACGTGGGGCGGAGGCTGCGACGTAGAGTGCACCGACACCGCCCGGTCCATAGAGCTTATGGGCTGAGAGGCTGAGGTAGTCGACGTCGAGATCGAGAACGTCGACACTGATTTTCCCGACTGCCTGCGCGGCATCGCAGTGAACAAGTGCTCCGACAGCGTGGGCAATCTGTGATACGCGCTCGATGGGTTGCAACGCGCCAGTCTCGTTGTTGGCCAGCATTACAGAGATCAACAGCGTTTCGTCGGTCGCCAAGGCTTGGAGGGCGTCGCAATCGAGCACGCCGTTACCGTCGACCGGGGCAAGAATGACATCGAATCCACACTCGCTTAGACTCTCGGCCGGCGCCAGGACTGCCTTGTGTTCGACCGATGAAACGATGATGCGGCGGCGTTTACTTTTACCCGACAGGGCCCACCGCGAAACCCCGAGAATGGCGAGGTTGTTTGCTTCGGTCGCGCCGGAAGTGAAGACTATCTCCGGCGAACTTGCACCTAGTAGTGCTGCAACCGACGCACGCGCGTCATCGATAAGTCTGGCGGCCCTATCGCCCAAACGATGTGGCGAACCGGCATTCGCCGGCTGTCGCCAAACCTCTATCATCGCCTGCTGAGCCTCCGGCGCCAACGGCATGGTGGCGAAGCCATCTAGATAAACCGGATCTCGCATAGTTCCTCCAAGTATGTCCTTTATGAACAGCCTTTGGCGATTCCGAAAGAGCTTGATCCCGCATAGCTTGGAAAGACAAGCTCTTTTGCTTTTTTCTGGCTATCCTCATGAGCCTTTTCCGTTTGAGGCTACAGAGGTTGTCGGCTTTTGCGATCCATGGATCAACCCGGGCGGCGAAGGATACCGTCAAAGATCTGAGTCGGTTCACGCCAGTTAGAAGATTTGCGGCTGCATCCATGTGCTGGCGACGTGAAGGGATACAAATCACCCGACGTCTCACTCCGGTTTACTGCGACCGCCCTCATTGCGTGTCAGTGGATCCAGGTACAGCCCGACCACCCGAGCAGACCGGTAGCTCGGGAAAGCGTCCGCGTCGCGCAAGCGTTTCGACTGGGTGACGGAAAGCGAGGCTTTGCACGCGAAGCCTGAGCCTGAGCTAGAGCCAAGTCGCGGCCGCAACAGATTGCTTTCACAGGATTGCCAAACACGGCTGACGCACCGGCTTTCGACTCAGTATTTTCTCTGCCGGGGAATACAAGGATTTCAACTTCTCTACTCCGGGCGCAAGGTGAAGGCGTGTTTTTAAGGAAATTAACGGAAATCAAGAACGTCTGCCGCTTCAAGGCGGCCCGCATCGGCGGAGGGCATTACGAGCGTTTCGCGCTGATCTACGGGGGCAACGGCCGCGGCAAAACGACCCTTTGCGCAATCCTGCGGTCGCTGCAGCGCAACGACCCGAAGCTGATCATGCGCCGCAAGACGGTCCAGGCGGCCACCGATCCCACAGTGGGACTGTTACTAGACACAGGACCTGCGCGTTTTTCAAACGGCGTCTGGACCGGATCATCGCCGGACATTCACATTTTCGATCAGCAGTTCGTCGATGAAAACGTGAATGGGGGCGACCAAGTAGAGGTCGAGCACCGCCGCAATTTCTACCGCATCGATGTCGGGCCGCATGGCGTGGCGTTCGCAGAGGAGGTGGACGGCTCGACGTCGACGTCACCGCGAAACAGACCGAAATCGCGAACGAAAGAAGGTGCTTGATCAGCATGTGCCGAAAGGCATGAAGCTGGAGGACTTTATCAAGCTTGCCGCCGATCCCGCGATTGAGCAAAAATCGAGGACGCCAGACGGACGCTGAGGGCGATTAACGACTCGGACGCGATCACTTCCCGCAAATTCTTGCACTTGCCGGAACTGCCAGCGCTGCCCGACGGGTTTACCGCGCTGCTTGCGAAGGGCGTCGACGGTATCGCCACCGACGCGGCGGGCCGAGTCAAGAGGCAGATTGCCGCGCATGGGTTCAACGACGACGGGGAGGCCTGGCTCGCCGAAGGGCTGAAGCACGCGACCGGGGAGAGCTGCCCGTTCTGCGCAGGGACATTGTCAGAAAACGAGCTGATCGACGCATACAGGGGATATTTTAGCGAAGCCTATGCCGGCCACAAGATGGCGATCGAAGAGATGGTCAAAGCGTTAAACGCCGCCCTGTCAGCGACCTCGGCGCTCAAATGCGAACAAGCATTCAAGGACGCGGACACCGACGCAGCGTTCTGGAAGGGCTATTGCGACAATGAGTGTCATTCGCCGGAGGCCGGAGCGCGGATTAGCGCGGAAGTGAACGCGCTGTTGCAGACCGGGAAGGCGCTGTTGCAGCAAAAAATTGAAGCACCGTTGGATGTTGTCGCGGAGTCTGCGGAATTTATTGAGGCCCACGCTACTTGGGCGGCAACACTCACGGAGCTTGAGGCTGCGACCGCAAAATTCACGGACGCCAAACACCTCATTCAGGGCGTAAAAGACGGACTCGCCGTGACCAACAAGGCGACTGTGGAGACCGCGCTTAACGGCTTCGAGGCCGTCCAGAAACGGCATGCCGAGCCTGTTCTCTCGATCGCGACCGCCTATCAGAAGCTGCAGGACGAAAAGAAAGCGCTCGTGGACGCGAAAGACACAAAGAAGGCCGCGCTCGACGCCTATGACGCGGAGATCATAGGTGCTTATGAAACCGACATCAACAGGATCCTTGCCACGTTAGGGGCTGGCTTCCGACTCGCCCAGTGTGGTAAAAACTATGTAGGCAAGGTGCCGCAGTCGACCTATTGCCTGCGGTTCGACACCAACGACGTCGACGTGACCAGCAATGGCGGGAACGATCCTGGGTTCGATACGACGATGAGCGCCGGGGACAAAAACGCGTTCGCTCTGACTTTTTTTTATCGCACAGCTCAAGCGAGATCCGGACCTTGCCCGCAAGCTTGTCGCGTTCGACGACCCTTTCACCAGTCTTGACGATTTCCGCCGCGCCATGAAAGCCAAAGAAATCGTCCGGACGGGCGGCGACGCCGCTCAGACGATCGTCCTGAGCCATGACAAGTTCTTCCTCGACGCGGTGCACGGCCTCATCCACGGCGTTCCATGCACCACGATGCAGACCTCCGGGACGAGCGCAGGCTCCTACATCGAACTATGGGATATAGCGTGGGAGGTCAAGGAAGGCTATCTCCAAGACCATATGCTGCTCGAGGAGTTCGCGGCGGGGAACGCCACCAACGCCCGGGAGATGCGCACCAACATGCGGCCACTTCTGGAGAAATACATACGGTACCGCTTCCCGAACCAGATGCTGGAAGGGAAATGGCTCGGCGACATGCTGGAGACCATCCGCGACGACCCAACCCATCCTTTTACGCCGCAGTACAATGAGCTGGACGACATCAACCAGTATACGGCGCCTTTTCATCACGATCCCAATACCGTGTTCGTCGATAGTGAGGTCCAGACTTATGCGCAGCGCACCCTAGCGATTGTCGGCGGGTGCTGACATTGCGCTCGGCCCAGCATTCGTTGCCTGGGGTTCGGCCCGACGAGGCGGCAGTGGCGAAAGACTTATCCCTCGAGGATGGATCGTCGTCATTTAAGCTTCTGCCTATGCTCACGGTTTGGATCAGCGCAACCGTTTTGCACTGGCTTTTGTCTTCACAACCGCTAGCTCTGCGCAGAAAATCGGCGAATAGCTTCCCCAAACCCGCTTTCTGCATTGATATGGTGCATATACTGCCCCTAGAGTGAATTGTCGGCAAAAGTGATTGTCCGGCGAAATTGCTTTAAAAACAACATTTGAGCGCCGGGCTGTCTGGGACGAATATGGGATTTGAAGAAGCCATGCGAAGGGCTGCCAAGGCAGCGGATAGTGCAGTCCATCGGGCGATGCGCAAATACGGTGATGGTTTAGTTACAGATGAGGACGATCTTACAGGCGTCCTTGTCGGCAATCTCGATGCCGAATTTAGCAAAAACATCGCCGGCGTTGAGTGGTCAAGCTCAATTCTTCGACACCGAAAAGGCGTCGCTAGCGAAGAAGGACGCATCGGCGCTGACGTGATCATCCACGTCGCGGTGAAGACAAAGATCCAGACTTACTCTAAAGCGGTCCTTATACAGGCGAAGCGCCACCAGCCCGGCGCGCTTATGAGCAAAACAGAGCAAATGGATCTAATCGGACAGTGCGACAAGATGCTGGCGGTGACGCCCGCCTCCTTCGTGTTCAACTACGCCATGAATGACATGAGATGCGGATCCGCCAGCAAAATATCGGGCTCGACGAATCGAGATCTTTATGAAGCCTGTACGTGGACATCGTACCGGTTTTTCCTGGAATTATTTAGAAGCCCGATCGGCGATCCACGCCTAACAAGCGCTAAGGTGAAAGACCTGCCGGTGCCGGTGGTCCTCAAGCTCGCCGCAGAAGGCGACTTGGTGACAGAGTAATCGCGCCGCCTGGGGGTCTTCGCTCGCTAGTGGACCCTCTGCAGGACCAGCATTTGACCAAGGCGGGGGTGGCGCTAACCGCGGCGGTTGCAACTGTGCACTACGACACCCCCCACGCCCGAAACCTCCCCCTCCCCGTCATCTCGCGCCCGTCCAGCTCCAAAACAATCCGCCGCGCCGCCTGCGGCGTGACGTCGAGGGACTTCGCCACCATTCCGCCGACACCAGCGGCTTCGCCATCACCAGCTCGACCAGTTTTGGCAGTTTCGAAGAGGTTCGGCGCCCTTCCAGCTTCCGATCCATCATCGTCTTCGCCAGCGTCAGCCGGTCATGTTCTCTCATACCGATCTCGGCGGCCGCCAAAAGTCCGTTTGCGATGGCGAGCAACCGAGTCCCCCGATCGCGATGCCGGCGGCGATCAACGGGGATGGTTTTCAGTCCGAGATTGATTCCCGCGAGATGGGCGCCGTTGCTGACGCCGGACTGGCGCAGAATCAATGCGGAAAACAACCGGCCAAGCCAGGGCGCGTGCTACAGCACGGAAATCTCGTTCCAGGCATCGAGGGCGACGATCGCCTGCAGCACCGCCGGCAGATTTTCGACTTGGCGCAATACCGCATGCCATTCGTCGAGCCGCGCATCCTCGTCCCAGTCGAGATCATAGACCAGCGGATCGGCCGGAGCCCGGCCGGGCTTTTTGGCTCGTTCAATCGCAGCGTCAGAGCGTGCGAGCAGCGCATCGATAGCAGCATAGTCGACGCCGGGGAGATTCTCGGCTTCGTCGCCATCGCCTCCCTCCCCTTCCGGATCTAGGGGCGCCGCAGGCCGAATGGCGCCGCTTGGCTTGCCCCCCTCATCGCCGGCCGGAGTCATGTTGGACGTCTGTAGCAAGGTTCGGACACCTTCTGCGGAGGGCGCCCAATCGGGCAACTGGGCCGCCATACGCCGACGGGTGCGGAGCACGTCGCTGGCGATTGTCGGTTCGTGGGTGGGGTGTGCGAATATCGCGAATGGCGTCATGCAGAACGAGGTCTTCGAGATGGACAAGTTCGCCGTCGATCCACAGCGAGGCACAGGCGTCGGCGAAATTTTTCACGCTCGAGGAAGCCGGCGCCGGCCATCGAGTGGGCGATGCGCTCGTCGAGACGGGTCAGAGCGATACCTGCGTCGAAAGCGGTCCGTATCAAGCCACTCATGCCGATTTTCGCGAGATCGTAAGCCATTGAAATCGTGGTTAACAGAAGCTTAAATGAAAGCTATCTCACCATTAAGATTAGGCACTTCGTATGGGTCATGGTTGGTTGCATAACCTTTGATAAGTACCTCTTATCGGAAGTGAAAAAATTTCAATTCATATCACAGGCTTATATTTAACCTTAATTCATGACGCTAATACTTAGTTCTATTTATCTATGTTGATAATTTTTAAGTATACTCCAATACTGCGCACAGCGTTCAATTGTTGGCATCCGTACCAAGCACCCAGGCGCCGAGGTGCAGTTGCATGCGATACAGTGATGACTTCTCACCGCCGCCGCGCATGTGGGACCGCCGTGTCTAGATCGGCTCCAACGTAGTTGAGCGAGCGATCAGACCGCAGGCGATCATACAAAAAAAGACAGTTTCTTCGCTGGCAGTGACGGCGGCGGCAAAACATGGGCGACAATCGCGACGATGATGCAGACTCCAAAGATAAATTCCGTCGATCCCCAAGACGGGTTGACGCAGACGCTTGAGCGCATCGCAAACGGCGGACCTATCAGCGAAATCCACACCCCTATGCCGTGGATCTTTAAGGCTTGGACGGCATCAGCTTGCCGCTTATCTAGGTGACAATCCTGCCTCTAGACAGCGGAATATCATTTTTTAGCCGCTTCTACACGAGACAGGGCAGAACGTAGGGAACCATCAAGACATAATCAGACCGCCATCGACATTGATGGTCTGACCCGTGATGTAGGCAGCATCTTCCGAGGCCAAGAACGCGACCAGAGCTGCTACTTCTGCCGGTGTACCCGCACGACGCATGGGAATATTGGCTACCCATTCAGACATCAGCTCGCCCGGCTTGTAGTCCCCAAGCATTTTGCCCCAGACGCGATCGTTATAATCCCACATTTCCGTATGGATGATGCCAGGGCAGATAGCGTTGACGGTAATACCCTCTGGGGCGAGCTCCTTGGCAAGGCTTTGGGTCAGACCGACAACCCCGAACTTAGATGCGGCATAGTGCGGCGTGTAGATGAAGCCTTGTCGAGCCTGGCCAGAGGCGGTGTTGATGAGGCGACCCTTCGTTCCGCTCTGGCGAAAACGGCGGATAGCTTCCTGGCAGCAAAGAAATGCGCCCTTGGTATTGACCTCTATATTTAGGTCCCACTGATCCTCAGTTAGATCCTCGACTTTGGAAATGGTGATGACGCCCGCATTTTGAACAGAGATGGAAAGGGCTCCGAGCGCGGTCTCCGCCGCCTCGTAAGCTTCACGAACCGCTGCGGCATCACGCACATCAAGCGTGACGCCAAAGGTTCGAACGCCGGTTTCTTCGGCAAGCTTCGCCGCGACATCCGGAATGTCCTTCTCTACAGCAGCGATGGCGACCTTTGCTCCTTCTTCAGCGAAGCGACGAGCAATGCCGTAACCGATACCCTTGTTGCCGCCACTGACAAAGACGGACTGACCTTCAAAACGTTTCATCTCTCCTCCTCATGAAACTTGGAACTCGCTATAGGCCGACCAGACGTTCGGCGGTAAATTTATCGGTGACCAGAACGTCGATCACGCCGGTTCTGAGTGCGCCTGCAATGGCTTCCGTCTTCTTGGCCCCGCCGGCCAGCGCAATCACGCGGTCGACATTGGAGAGGTTTTCGAGCGGCAGACCTATGACCCGGTCATCGAGTGGTGTCTTGACCGGGCGCCCTTCCTTATCAAAAAAGCGCAGCGAAATATCGCCGACGGCACCCGCCTGCGCGAGATCGGCGAGTTCCTTGGCGGAGAAGATGTTGCCGGAGCGGGCGAGAAGTTCTGACGGTTCAACCGCGCCGACGCCGACGACTGCGAGCGTGATGGAGCCGAAGAGATCGATCGTGTCACGCACGAAGGGATCGGACAGCATCAAAAGCTTTGCTTCGCGCGACGTGGCGACACCGGGCACGGCGAGCAGCTTCGGCTCTGCCTCCGTCAGCCGCGCAAGCCGCGTGGTGATCTGCGTGGCGTGCGTCTGCACGGATGGATCCCCCATGCCGCCGAGCGTCTGCACGATGTATTTCGCCTTCGCGCCCTTCAGCGGATGGATGTTCTCCACCATTTTGAAAATGGTCTGGCTCCAGCTGGACACGCCGATGATTTCGTTCTGCGAAAGTGTCACTTCCAGAAAGTGGGCCGCTGCCTCACCGATGCGCGCCATGATCGCGCCATCGCGATCCTCGCTGCAATCCACCACAATGGCTTCCGGCACGTCGTAGCGCTCACGCAGCCGGGTTTCCAGATCATTGAAGGTGCCAACGGGCGGTATGATGCTGGTGCGAACGATGCCTTCGGCCTCCGCACGCTTCAGCATGCGAGAGACCGTTGCTTGCGACAGATGCAGGTGCTCGGCAATTTCAGCCTGACGCTTGTGCTCGCTATAATACATCTGAGCGACCCGCGAGATCAGGCGAAGTTCGTTGATCCTACCCATGAAACCTCCAGTGAATTTTTATTCACTCTTATCGGACGGGATTCTTAAGGTCGAGCGGGCAATCGCATCCTTCCATGTGGCGAGCTTCTCATTTTTACCGGATGTTACAGGCGCGATCTGCGTACCGCTGGCGTTGAGGCCGGCAATCGTCTGGAGATCGGGCCACATGCCGATTGCGAGACCAGCCAGATATGCAGCGCCCAAGGCGGAAGCTTCCGGTGCATCGCGCTGGATGAGAGGATGATCCAGCATATCCGCCACGCATTGCATCAGAAAGCGGTTCTGGCTCGGTCCGCCATCGACGAACAGTCGGCCAAAATCTGTGGGAGATTGGGCACCCATCGCGGCGAAGACGTCGTGAACCTGAAAAGCGATGGAATCGGTCACGGCACGCGCCATCTGTGCGCGGCTTGTGGAAAAATTCACTTGGGAAAAAAGAGCGCGACAATCCGAATCCCAGTAAGGTGCGCCGAGGCCGACGAAGGCCGGCACGAAACCGGGCCCACCCGGCGCGGCCGTCGAGGCCAATTCCACCAGAGCGGCGACATCTGGCAACCCGAGGATATCGGCCATCCATGGTAGCGAGGCGGCAGAGACCAGAATATTGCCTTCGAACGCGAAGGTCGGCGTGCCCGCGAGCTGCCAAGCTACCGTCGTGGTGATGCCCTGTTTGGGTGCAATGAAGTGCGGCAATGTGGTCATGACCGAGGATCCGGTACCAAAGGTCACCTTGCCATCGCCAGGATTGAATGCCCCGTGGCCGAAGAGCGCGGCGTGACTGTCGCCAATCGCCGCCAGAATAGGCGTCCCGTCTTTGATGCCAGGGACGTCTTTAGTCACGCCGAATTCGCCGCTACTATCACGAACATCCGGAAGGGCGTTAATGTCGACGCCGAAGAGCGTGCAGAGTTCGTCGCTCCAGACGAGCCGCTTGAGATCCAAGGCTTGGCTGCGGGCTGCGTTTGACGCGTCACAGGCATGGACCTGACCGCCAGTGAAGCAATGGATCAGCCAGCTATCGATAGTGCCGAGCCTGACCTTGCGACCTTTGGGCGCGCGGTCGAGCAACCATCGCATTTTGGCGCCGGGAAACATTGGGTCGATAGGAAGGCCCGTGAGCGCCATGACACGATCGGCGTGGCCACCTTGGATGAGATCCGCACATGCGGATGCGGTGCGGCGGCATTGCCAACTCAGGACGGGCCCGAGCGGATCACCTGTCACTGCATCCCAGATCGTTACGGATTCGCGCTGGTTGGAGATAGCGATTGCCTCCACGCACACAGTGACTGGCGCGGCTTTGAGGCAACCGTCGATAGCTTCTAAGACGGAGGACCAGATGCGTTTTGGGTCCTGCTCCACCCAGCCGGGCTGTGGATAAGCGATACCGACGGGTGCCGAGCCTCGCGAGAGGATCGCTCCCTCTTCCGAAACCAGAATTGCTTTGGAATTCGTAGTACCCTGATCGACAGACAAAATGGCGCGCATCGCTATGCTCTTTTCCCAGCAGATAGTGTTGGCGCGTGATCCTAGCCGGGATTGTCAGGCAAATCGAAGTACCACGCGGTTGTGAAAAAGGGCGCCGCCCACGCCTCAAAGATGGAGACGTGAGCGGCAGGGAGGAGACTTATTTTCTTTTGATCAGTGCCTGAGCCGCGTCGGCAATAGCGGCCGGTGCCATCCCGAACTCATCGAGCAGCCATTCGGCCGGGCCGGTATGGGCAAAGACGCCGGGAACGCCGAGGCGTTTCATTGGCACCGGAGCCTGCTCCACAACCACTTCGGCGATGGCAGAACCCAGCCCGCCATAGATCGAGTGTTCTTCCGCCGTCAGGATCGCACCTGTTTCCGTTGCCGCCGCAACGATGGCCGCTTCATCGATCGGTCGCACGGTTGCCATGTTCAAAACGCGAGCTTTAATGCCGCGTGTTGCCAGGATGTCTGCGGCCTTGACCATGCGGTGTGTCAGGGTGCCGTTAGCGATCAAAGTCAAATCCGTGCCGTCGCGCAGGAGATTGGCTTTGCCGAGTTCGAAGATATGCCCTTCCGGCAGCAGATCCGGCACGCCGACACGCGACAGGCGCAGGAAGCAAGGGCCTGCATACTCAGCCGCCCATTTCACTGCAGCGGCAGTTTCGATACGATCACAAGGCGCAATCACCGGCAGATTTGGCAAAACACGCGTCCACGCGAAATCCTCGATGGAGTGGTGTGTCGGCCCAAGCTCGCCATAAGCCATGCCCGACGAAATGCCGACAAGTTTTACATTGGCATTGGAATAGGCAAGATCGGCCTTGATCTGCTCCAGAGCGCGGCCTGTCAAAAAGCAGGACGCGCCGCAGACGAAGGGCAGTTGCCCACCATTTGCAAGACCAGCACCAACACCAACCATGTTTTGCTCGGCAATACCGACATTGACCAGACGTTCTGGAAACTTCGCCTTGAAGCCGCCGAGCTTTGACGAGCCGACCGAGTCATTGCATACGGCGACAACGCGTGAGTCGTTTGCGGCAAGCATCTCAATTGTCTCGGCGAAGGCATCGCGGCAGTCATGGAGTTTGGGGGCAGATACGGGCGCGTTCATTATAATGCCTCCGAAAGTTCTTTGACGGCGATGTCATATTGTTCTTTGCTCGGCACCTTGTGGTGCCAATCCACCTTGTCCTGCATGAAGGATATGCCATGGCCCTTGTTGGTATGGGCCACGATGCAGTGCGGGCGATCGCTACGGTGTTCGAGTGCGGGAACGACCTCGCCCATCTCGTTACCGTTGATTTCAGAGACGTCCCAGCCGAATGCTTCCAGCTTGGGTCGAAGCGGTGCAATATCGTTGGTGTCAGAGAGCGCCGCACCTTGCTGGAAGCGATTGTGATCAATGATAAGCGTCAGATTATTGAGGCCAAACTGGGCGGCAGACATAATCGCTTCCCAGTTAGAGCCTTCCTGCATCTCGCCGTCGCCGGTCATCACATAGGTGTGGTAATCGGCGCCAGAAAGCTTGGCGGCTTTGGCCATGCCGACCGCAACCGGCAGGCCGTGGCCAAGTGGCCCGGTATTTGTCTCGACACCCGGCACCTTATTACAGTTGGGATGGCCATTCAGACGCGAATTAGGCTGCAGGAAAGTTGAGATTTCGTCTTCCGGAATAAAGCCGCGCTTGGCGAGCGTGACGTAAAGGGCGCATGCCGTATGCCCCTTTGATAGGACGAAGCGGTCGCGCGCCGGGTTCTTCGGATCATCCGGCCAAATGCGCAGGACGCGGAAATACAGCGCCGTCATGACATCGATGGCAGACATTTCTCCACCCACATGACCTGCACCGGCTTCGAAAACGGCTTGCACATCGCGCAGGCGGATCTGGCGCGCTACGCGCTCTAGTTCTTTCGGCTCCATGAAATCCTCATCAAGATGCACGTGTGAATATTTATACATGTAGCTATATAATTGCATAAGCGGCCGAAGTGTCAAGTTCCAAAAGAGACAGCGCGGTCATTTCATTTAATCACTCGCCTGCATCTGCGCTATTGACAAGGGTCCAGAAACTGAATTATGAATTTTGCACCGTATGTGAATATTTATTCTGATCGGATTAAAAGTTCTAACGTAAGACCAGTGGGAGGAGCCATGACCGTGTTGGAGCGCAAGGACGCAAACGTCCAAATGAGAAATCCGCTCGCCTGGTTAAGTGGAGCCACGGGACCTCTCGTCGGTCTGCTGCTTCTGTGTGTGTTCCTCTCTTTTGCCAGCGATAATTTCCTGTCGCTGCGCAATGGCTTGAACATCCTTGATCAAATCACCGTTCTCGGCATCATGGCCGTCGGCATGACGTTCGTTATTCTGCTCGGTGGCATCGATCTCTCGGTGGGATCTGTTCTTGCCCTGTCGATGATGATCATGGGATGGACTGCAAATGTTGCCGAGATGCCAATGGGCGCAGCCATCGTGCTAGCATTGCTGGCATCTGGCGTTTGCGGGCTTGCTGTCGGCATACTTGTCACCGTGTTTCGTGTGCCTGCATTCATCGCTACTCTTGCCATGATGTCGGTTGCGCGTGGTGTTGCCAACATGATCACCGACGGCCAGCAGATCGTTGGTTTTCCTGACTGGTTCATGATGCTCGCGATTGATCGGCACTTCGGC
Source organism: Agrobacterium sp. 22117 (assembly GCF_052045735.1). NCBI lineage: Bacteria > Pseudomonadati > Pseudomonadota > Alphaproteobacteria > Hyphomicrobiales > Rhizobiaceae > Agrobacterium > Agrobacterium sp. 22117. The sequence continues at coordinate 65,925 of NZ_JBQEPP010000006.1, forward strand.
GTGCTAACCGCGACCGTGCTTCTGATGCTAGTTGTCGTCGCCGTTTCATGGGCATTTTTGCGCTACCGTGCTGAAGGCCGTACCGTCTATGCCGTCGGCGGCAATGCTGAAGTGGCACGTCTGGCCGGCATCAATGTTCAACTGGTAACTATCGGCGTCTATGTCGTGTGCGCTGTTCTCGCAGGTCTTGCCGGTATCGTTCTCGCAGCGCGCCTCGACTCCGTCCAGCCGTCCAGCGGCTTTGGATACGAGCTTGATACGATTGCAGCGGTTGTCATTGGCGGCACATCCCTCTCGGGCGGCGCTGGAGGTATCGGCGGTACGCTTATTGGCGTCCTCATTATCGGCGTGCTGCGCAACGGCCTCAACCTTCTCAACGTCTCGCCTTTTCTTCAGCAGGTCATCATCGGCGTCGTCATCGTTCTGGCGGTCGGGGCAGAAACCCTGCGCCGTAGAAGAGCCTGATCTTCAAGTCTCGGCGGAGATCAACTCCGCCCTCAACAGACCATCTCCCTTCCTGGAGGGGGAGGAAACCGGCCCGAGGGGAGGAGGCAAAGTCTCCCAAAAGCCATCACCAAAACCGGAGGAAAACAACATGAAACTGTCTCGTATTCTACTGGCATCGGCAGCACTTGCCCTCTCACTCGGCTCCGCGAACGCCGCCGAAGTCAAGAAGATCGGCCTTGCAGTGGCCAATCTTCAGGCAAACTTCTTCAACCAGATCAAGCAGTCGGTGGAAGCAGAAGCCAAAACGCGCGGCATCACGGTCGTGACCGTCGACGCTAAGGGTGATGGCCCGACGCAGGTCAACCAAATCCAGGATCTTCTGACCCAGAATATCGACGCGCTGATCTACATTCCTGCCGGTGCTGCTGCCGCGACCGTTCCGGTGAAGCTTGCAAAGGCCGCCGGCGTGCCTGTCATCAACGTTGACCGTAACGCAGACGGTGCGCCTGGCGATACGTTCCTGGCGACTGATTCCGTCGCATCTGCAAAGTCAGTCTGCGACTACATCATCAAGCAGGCTGGCGGTAAGGGGAAGATGGTCATCATTCACGGCCAGAAGGGCACGACGCCAGAAGTGGATCGTACCAAAGGCTGCATGGAATCCGTCAAGGCGAACCCGGATGTGAAGATCGTTGCTGAACAATGGTCGAACATGTGGAGCCAGGACGAAGGCTTCCAGATCATGCAGAACATGCTTCAGGCAAATCCGGATGTCTCCATCGTCTTCGCTCAGGCGGACGGTCTGGCACTTGGCGCAGCGCAGGCCATCAAGGTTGCCAATCCATCGCAGAAGATCTTTGTTGGCGGTTTTGACGGTGACACCGCGGCCCTCGAAGCGCTGAAGAACGGAGTCTTCAATGCGACAGCCACCCAGCAGACGCAGAAGATGGGCCGCACTGCTGTCGAGATGGCCGTGAAGATTGTCGGCGGCGAGAAAGTTGCACCGGTTCAGTTGATGGATGCGACCCTGACCACCAAGGAAAATGTCGACGGCTTTATTGCTAACCATCCTTGATTACACTGCGGGTGCCGTTTCTCGGCGGCACCCCACCTCTTCGAACCGGACATGGCGCGTTGCGACCATCCGGTTGTCTCGATTGCAAGTTTTGGGAGGTCGCAAGCATGCGTGAGCCGGTTCTTTCGCTGCGTGGCATCAGCAAACGTTACGGTCCGCTTGAGGTCTTAAAAAACGTCGATCTCGACGTTCATGCTGGCGAGGTCGTCGCGCTTCTGGGCGAAAACGGCGCGGGCAAATCGACCCTGTCTGGCATCATTGCGGGATCGCGCGAACCATCGCAAGGCACCATGACCTGGCTTGGCCAACCCTACGCCCCCGCCTCGCCGCGCGAGGCGATCGACAAGGGCGTCGTGCTGATACACCAGGAACTGAAGCTTCTGCCTGAGCTATCCATTGCGGAGAATGTTTTCATCGGGCGCTGGCCGATGAAAAATGGCAAGGTCGATCGTGCCGAGATGGTGAGGCGCGCGCAGGAGCAACTGGCCCGCCTCAATCTACACATTCCCGCCTCCCGCAAGGTCGCAGGCCTTTCCACTGCAAACCAGCAGCTCATTGAGATCGCCAAGGCGCTGGCGCTTGATGCGAAGCTACTCATCCTTGACGAGCCGACAGCAGCCCTTGGCGGGGCGGAAACGCAGGCGCTGTTCGAACAGGTCCGAAAGCTGAGGGCTGAGGGCGTTGGTATCATCTACATTTCGCACCGAATGGAGGAGATCCGACAAATCACCGACCGGATCGTCGTCTTGCGTGATGGAGAACGGGTCAACGAGTTCGCTGATAGTTCTACGCCCGTACGCACCGTCGTGGAGAGCATGGTCGGCCGTTCGCTGGAGCGCATGTTCCCTACCCTACCGAAGGCCAGCCAAAAGGTCGTGCTCGAGGTCAAAGGACTGACAGGCGTCAACAACGCATTTCGCAATGTCAGCTTCGATGTGCGTGCCGGCGAAATTCTTGGTATTGCAGGCCTCATCGGCGCTGGCCGGACCGAATTGGTGCGGGCAATTGCCGGTGCAGATGCGACTTCTCAGGGACAAATCATCCTCAATGGCAAACAGCTCAACCTGAAATCACCCTCCGATGCCATCGATCATGGCATCGTCATGGTGCCGGAGGATCGCAAGCTTCAAGGGCTCGTGGTCGAGCATGAAATCGGCGAAAACATTATCTACGCCAATCTCGACTTGCTTGGAACACGTTGGGTCACACCCGGGCTCAAGCGTCGCTTCGCCAATGCTGCCATTTCGAAGTTTGGCGTCAAAGGCAAAGGTGAACAGCCGGCATCCGATCTCTCTGGTGGCAATCAGCAAAAGGTCGTCATCGCCAAGTGGCTGGCGCGCAACCCGCGTGTGGTCGTGCTGGATGAGCCAACCCGTGGCATCGATGTCGGCGCACGCGCCGGCATTTACGACATCATCGTCGATCTGGCGAAACAGGGCGTGGCGGTTATCGTAGTCAGCTCCGATCTTGAGGAAGTGCTGGGTGTTTCCAGTCGCATCCTCGTGCTTGCCCAGGGAAATCAAGCTGGCATTCTCAACCGTGATGAAGCCAACGATGTGTCCGTTATGGAACTGGCGACAATCTGAAAAAGGAAATCTGCATGTCCATCATTACGCTTAACGCGCCGAAGCTTTTCGATCTCTCCGGTCAAGTCGCCCTCGTAACGGGCGCGGGTTCTGGTATCGGCCAGCGCATCGCGATGGGCCTGGCACAAGCCGGTGCCGATGTCGCGTTGCTCGACCGCCGCACAGACGACGGCCTGGCACAAACGGCTGACTTTATTGCAAGGGCCGGCCGCAAGTCTGTTCAGATTGCAGCAGATGTCACTAGCAAGCAGGCGCTGACCGACGCGGTGGCCAAAACCGAGGCTGATCTCGGAGCACTGTCGCTTGCCGTCAACGCTGCAGGCATCGCCAATGCCAATCCTGCAGAGGAAATGGACGAGAGCCAGTTTCAGACGATGATGGATATCAACCTGAAGGGCGTTTTCCTTTCCTGCCAGGCTGAGGCTCAGGCCATGTTGAAGCACGGACGCGGATCAATCGTCAACATTGCGTCCATGTCCGGTGTGATCGTCAATCGCGGGCTGATGCAGTGCCACTACAACGCCTCCAAAGCAGGCGTCATCCACATGTCGAAATCTATGGCGATGGAGTGGGTCGGTCGTGGCCTGCGCGTCAACACGATCTCTCCCGGCTATACAGCGACGCCGATGAATACGCGTCCAGAAATGGTTCACCAGACGAAACTCTTTGAAGAGCAGACGCCGATGCAGCGCATGGCCAATGTCGACGAAATGGTTGGTCCGGCCATCTTCCTGCTGTCTGATGCAGCAAGCTTCGTGACCGGCGTCGATCTTCTGGTCGATGGCGGGTTCTGCTGCTGGTAACCGGCAGTCTTCGATCCAGATTACAAAATGAAAATGCGCCCGAACTGGGCGCATTTTGCATTGGTGACCTCAAGCCACCTGCTTGCGCTCTTCGGCTTCCCGGGCATTCACATATTCGACCAAGTCCTTAATCGTCACGAGCAAAAGACCGTGCCGTTCGGCAAACACCTCTAGATCGGGCAGCCGGGCCATGGTGCCATCGTCATTGGCAACTTCGCAGATGGTCCCAGAGGGCGCCTTTCCTGCGAGACGGCAGAGATCAACAGCGGCTTCCGTGTGGCCGGTGCGGCCGAGAACGCCTTGTGGATTGGCCCGCAACGGAAAGATGTGTCCAGGCCGAGCAAAATCTTCCGGCTTCGTCCCTTTCGTGACCAGTGCGTGCACGGTTTTGGCACGGTCCTGTGCGGAAATGCCGGTGGTCGTGCCAGGAATGTAGTCCACCGAAACGGTAAAAGCTGTTTTGTGGTATTCCGTGTTGCGCGGGACCATCAAGGGAAGCTCCAACTCGTCCAGTCGCTCTCCCTCCATGGCGACACAGATGAGACCACGAGCGTGGCTCATCATGAATGCGATCTGGCCGGGGGTGATGGTCTCCGAGGCGGCGATGATATCGCCTTCATTTTCACGATCCTCATCATCCACAACGATGACCATGTCACCGCGAGAGATAGCTGCGATCGCGTCTTCAATTTTTGAAATAGTCATGTCTTGCCTTTCAAGGGTTATGCCGTTTCCGGCACTTTCGCGTTTGATTAAACGCCAAATTTCCCTTGGGCGAACAACGTAATTAGGCCCCACAGGATGTGGATCCTCACTACCTTGTTCTCTTCCATCCGGACTATACCGTCGGCTCCGGCATCGCACCGGATCTGCTGACCTTCCGAAACCCGGAAGCGCTCGCGGGCTCCGGGATCAATCCCGATACCGCCGGTGGGGAATTGCGCCCCGCCCTGAGAACAAAACAATCATACGGCAAGCAGGAGTGGTATTTCAAGTTAGAAATAATGCATTGATTGGAGGCACAAGCTCGATTGTCGAGTTGCCGCACCCCAACTAGCAGCTAGACTTCATGATCTTTGACTCTCGTCCATTAAGTTCAAACCTTCGTCCTCTTGCAGTAGGCCATGAAATCCGGGCTGAACGCTTCCGTTACAACCACGCCGTCGAAGCCCTCAAAGATCGGAATCCGCCGCAACGGCGCCTGCCAATAGTCCCCAGGACTGCATGAGAGATCTCAGTGCATCTCTGTCAGCAGCTTCGAGGACCGGAAGACCTGGCTCACGGACCGGCCCGACATGAAAGCCCTGCAGGGCAACAGCTTCCTTCACAACGGTTACATTGGCGCCATTGCGATACTTGGTTCTCAGCCGTTCGAACAACTCGATCCGCTCGACGACGGAACGGGCAGCGGCAAAATCGCCAACTGCGAGCGCCGCTTGCACCTGTAGCGAAAACTCTGGGGCAACATTGACCAGCCCGGATGTGAAGCCCCTCGCTCCAACCGCAGCAAAAGCAGGCGCCCAGCTTTCGGCCAGTCCGCATACATAAAGTGCACCGTTTGAGTCGGACGCGGCAATTGAGCGGGACAGTAACATGACGTCTGTCGTCGCGAACTTTATACCGACGATATTGGGATGAGCGGCAAGGCGCGTCATATCTTCGACGCTAAAGCCTTCAGCCCGGACGTAGGCGACGAGCGGCAGTTCGCTTGCTTCAGCAAGTCCGCGGAAATAGTCGATCTGGGATTGGGGCGCGGCGAAAGGATCCACGGGCTGATGCGACATCACCGCCGAGGCGCCCATGGATTTTGCTCGCCGTGCCATAGCAACAGCCTCGCGCTGAGACCTCCCGATGGCAGCCGTTACCGGCGCGACGCCTTCCACACCTGCCATGGCGGCCTCATAAACCTTGAGAATTTCATCGATCGTCAAGGCGTAGAACTCGCCGGTGTTGCCCGCAGCCACGATATTGTGGATACCGGCGCGCGCAACGCGGCTGTAAATCGTGGCAGTTACCTGTGCATCGATCTCACCATCTGTGCCGTAGGCAGTGATCGGCACGCCTGATACGCCGTGCAATCGGTCGCGCATGTCGAAGCGGTTCATGTCAGAAATCTCCAAATGAAAAGGATGTGCGGCTAAAGCGCAAACCGTTGAACGGGAGCGCCGGCGACAGGCGCATCGAAGGCGATGAGAGTGCCTTGTGCCCTCGACGTCCCCTCGCCGGTTGTCAGGCTGGTAACATAAAGCGTCTTGAGATCCGGCCCGCCGAAACAGGGCATGGTGGGACCGGCGAAAGGCATCTGGTAAATTTCGACGATCTGGCCTTCAGGGGAAATCCTATTCAAGCGACCGCCCTGCACGCCGGCGCTCCAATAGTAGCCTTCGCAATCGGTCGCAGCACCATCCGGTCTACCTTCGCCAGGGACAAAATCGTGGAGACGCTCTGTAGCTCCAACTGCACCAGTGTCGGCATCGAAATCGAAGGCTTGGAGCATGGGGCCGCTACTATCAGAGTGGTACATGCGTCGGCCGTCGGGACTCCAGGCCAGACCGTTGGACGTCAACAATCCCCCATCAATCAGGCAGGTGAAGCTGCGGTCGGGTGAAACGCGATAGAGTCTCGCATTCCCGGTTTGAGGAACGGCCTCGTCTCGCGTTCCCACCCAGAAATGACCGTCCGGCCCGACTTTACCGTCATTGAGGCGACTGTCCGGCCTTCCCCCGTCAGGATCGCAGAAGAATTCAAGTTGACCTGTTGCCGGATCAAGGAGATGAACGCCAGTCTGTAGTCCGGCGAGCACCATGCCGTTTTCGCACAGACCGAGGCAACCAATCGCCGCCGGCATGTCGAAACGATCGAGACTTCCGTTCGCCCTCAGCCGATAGGCAGCCGGTGCGAGAATATCGACGAACCAGAGAGCACCGGTTCGCTCGTCCCAAACGGGCGATTCTCCGACTGAAAGCGGCGTATCGATGAGCGAGCGAATTTTCGGTTCGAAAATCCTTTGTGACATCATGCCTTCCTCTTTCCCCCCGAGCCGCCTCACGAGACAAAGCTCCGCTCCAGCGTGTGGCCCCAGACCACACCCATTCAAATTGTTCGATGCGGGATTGTCGTCGTCCCGAAGATGTTTTGTTAACTTCCCACCCCTTGGAACATGCGGGCACGTGCCATCAGGATATGGTTCTTCATCGCGTCGTGAGCGGCCTGTTCGTTTCGTGCGAAAATCGCCTCGACAATTGCTGTGTGTTCTCCCTGCACCTCACGCACGTGATGCGGAGGCCGCTTTAGACTCAGGCTTCTCGTAACCGACTGACCGATGGAAAAGTGAGGCCTGAACAGGGTTCGGACTGTCGCATGAAACTGGTTTCCACTCGCAATCGCGATGGCCTCATGGAGCGCAAAATCTTCGTCAGCACCCAGGTCTCCTCGCTCCAGGCATTTTTCCAGCGCCAGGATCGCGTCAGAAATGCGAGTGCGGTCCACAGCTTGCCAGTTCCGGGCGGCCAATTCAGCCGCCGACGCTTCGAGGCCCGCCCGGAACTCAAAGAAACGTTGGACATCAGCTAGAGACCCAACCGGCACTTGCTGCAAAATCGAGCGGTCTGGCCTTTGTCGCACATAGGAACCCGATCCTTTGCGCGACACTATAAGGTCATCATTGCGAAGGCGCTCCAGTGCTTCTCGCACTACCGGGCGCGACGCTCCCAAAAGGGCGGCAAGATTCTGTTCGGACGGCAACCTCTCGTTGACCGGGAAACGGCCGTCCGCAATCATCGATACGATTTTCTCGTAAATGATATCGCTGAAGCGGGTATCGCCTCTCGTCGGCGTCGTCGCAACTGGACCGTCCATCAGCGCCTCTTATCCTTTCTCAACTGCTCGAACTCTCCCTACACTTCCGGATAGAGACCGAAAACACTACGGCACGCGAGTCCTTTCTCAACGAAGACCTCAAGCACCGCCTGCTCGACTGCATCCTCCCACCACCTTTTGGGTAGTAGCGATTGTACAACCAGTGCCTCTGACCTTCGGCTTTCCACGCTCAAACAGGATGAGCGCGAGGAATTAGGGTGGGAAAATTGCCTCCCCACGCCTCTTTGTTGAAGTAGGTGTCAATCCTCCGCTTTGACAGCCTGAAGCTTTCCGAAACTTTAGGAACACATAAAAAATCTGTAATAATCTGTCAATACTTGTAATCATCTGAAATCTGATTATGGTGCCCTTATCCGATGAGGAGATCGGAGAACGGTCGGGGAGGCCGTGGCCGGCAAACCGCCTAGCGTGGCGCCGGGTATCATCTTTGGGAGGGATTTCGGAATGCGCGAGAAGCAAGGACTTTCGCTGGGCGTGACGCGCCGTACGTTTTTGGCAGGTGTGGGCGGGGCCGTGGCCCTCTCAGTTGCCGGCGGCGTTGCCAAGGCGGCAAGTAGTGGAGAAGCGCCACAGCTTGCAGCCTTGGTAAAGGATGGAAAGCTGCCTGCGCTGAAAGATCGACTACCCGAAAACCCTCTAGTCGTCACTCCGCATGAGAAAATCGGTACCTACGGTGGCACCTTGCGACGCGGTATCCGCGGCTCCTCCGACCATAATGGCATCCTGCGCATGGTGGGCAACCAGGGTTTGGTACGCTGGAACCTCGAATTCACCGAGGTACTGCCAAACCTGGCAGAAAAATGGGAGATCAACGCCGACGCGTCGGAATTCACCTTCTATCTGCGTAAGGGGACCAAGTGGTCCGACGGTTACCCCTTCACCGCCGATGACGTGGTCTTTGCAATCGAAGACGTGGTGAAGAACAAGGAGCTTTACGGATCTACTCCGGCCCAGGTCTCAATTGGTGGAAAGGCTGTGGATGTTGCCAAAGTCGACGACTACACCGTCAAATTCAAATTTGCGGCGCCGAATGCGCTCTACCTCGAAAACCTGGCAACGCCTTTGGGTCAGCATCCAACCTTATTTGCAAAGCACTACTGCAGCAAGTTCCTCCCAAAATACAACACCAGCATCGAAGCCGAAGCGAAGGCGGCAGGTGCAGCAAGTTGGACCGAGTTCTTCCGCAGCAAATGCGGTGATATCGAAATTCCGTCCCGATGGTCGAATGTGGACAAGCCTACTCTCGATCCATGGGTCGTGAAGGAGCCCTACTCCGGCGGCGCAACGCGTGTCGTGATGACGCGTAACCCCTACTTCTGGCAAGTAGACACCGAAGGAAACCAGTTGCCCTACGTGGATGAGATCAATTTCGGCATTTCCCAGGACGTCGAATCCCTGATGTTGAACGTCATCTCCGGCAAGATCGACATTCAGGAACGCCATATCAGCACGCTGGCCAATAAGCCCACTCTGTCCGAAAACGCGAAAAAGGGCGACTACCGTTTGATGACGCTTGTGCCCTCTGCGGCGCAGCAGTGCCAGATCTATCTTAACATCACTCACAAAGATCCGGCTATGCGGACGATGTTCGCCGACAAGTCCTTCCGCCAAGCGCTTTCCTTTGGGCTCAATCGCCAGGAAATCATCGATATCGTCTATTTCGGTCAGAGCGAGGGATACCAGACAGGACCCCGCCCTACTCATCCTTGGTACCACGAGAAGCTTGCACGCCAGCTTACCGAGTACGACCAAGACAAGGCCAATGCCATGCTGGACAAGGCTGGCTACGACAAGAAGAACGACAACGGCATTAGGCTTCGTCCTGACGGTCAGCCTATATTCTTCGCAATCGATGTGATCCCGACCCTCTATCCGGATCTTGTCGATGCGCTTGAACTGGTAAAGGCTCAGTGGGCCCAGATCGGTGTGGACATTAAGGTGAACACCATCGAACGCGCGCTCTACTATACACGTGGAGACGACAACGCCCATGATGCGGCCGTTTGGCCCGGCCCAGGCGGTCTCGACCCGATGCTCGATCCGCGTGACTTCTTCGCCTTCCATCCGCAGGGTTCGCGCTACGCCATACCGTGGGCACAGTGGTACACATCGAACGGGCAGAAGGGCCAGGAACCACCTGAAAGCCAGAAGAAGCGTTTCAAGCTTTTCGACGAGGCCCGCTCGACCGCCGACCTGCAAAAGCGTGGCGAGAAGATGAAAGAAATCTTCGATATTGCGGCAGACGAGTTCGAGACGATCGGTGTCTGCCTGGCTGTCGGCGGTTTCGGGATCATTCGCAACAATCTGCGCAACGTTCCTGAAACGGAACCCGACAGCTGGACGTGGCCAAATCCAGGTCCCGCCCTGCCCCAGCAATTCTTCTTCACCAGCTAAGGCACGGCCAACCAAGCCTATTAAGCGCGAGACGCTGATCTGAAAGGTCGCAACCGCTTCACGCGAACGATGGACGGTGCCGCATCTTCAAAATGCGGCACCCCTTTGATCCGCCACCCGCCGTCCTTCCGATGAAGATCAATCGGTCGGAAAACGTCAGCCATGGCCTTGCTTGCGAGAGACTTATGCTAGCCTTCATCGTTAAACGCCTTTTATGGATGATCCCATCGCTCTTTGCGGTCAGCTTCCTCGCTTTCGTCTTGATACAGCTGCCGCCGGGCGACTATGTCACGACCTACGTCGCAACGCTCGCTTCCTCCAATGAGGTGGTCGATCAGAATACCGCCGCGCTGCTCCGCGAACGTTTCGGTCTCGATCAGCCGATGATCATTCAATATCTAAAGTGGGTGTGGGGAATCGTCACGCGGGGCGATTTCGGCATCTCCTTCGAATGGCAACAGCCGGTATCCGGTCTGATCTGGGAGCGCATGGCACTGACCCTCGTGCTCGCCATTGCTAGCCTTCTGGCCACTTGGGCGATTGCGCTTCCCATAGGCGTCTATTCTGCGGTCAAGAAGTACTCGATTGGGGACTATTTCTTCACCGCATTCAGCTTCTTCGGTCTCTCAATACCCTCTTTCCTACTGGCGCTCGTGCTGATGTATGTCGCGGCCGTGGAGTTCGGGCAGGATGTCGGCGGCTTGTTCTCGCACGAATATCAGGCCGCTCCTTGGAGCATCGGCAAGATGATAGACCTGATGCAGCATATCTGGCTGCCGGTTATCATTCTTGCGGTTTCCTCGACAGCAAGCCTCATCCGCGTCATGCGGGCTAACATGCTGGACGAACTGCCCAAACCCTATGTCACGACCGCACGTGCCAAGGGTCTATCGGAGTTTCGTCTGCTGACGAAGTACCCCCTTCGTATCGCGCTTAACCCGTTCATCTCTACTATCGCATGGCTTTTGCCAAACCTGATTTCCGGTTCCGTTGTCGTCGCGATCGTTTTGAACCTTCCGACAGCTGCGCCTTTGCTGCTTCAGTCGCTGATGGCGCAGGACATGTATCTCGCCGGTGCCTTTGTCCTTCTGATCTGCGCACTGACGCTTATCGGCTCCCTGATCAGCGACATTCTACTGGCCCTCGTCGACCCCCGAATCCGTCTCGAATAGGAGCGCGCCCATGACTGATATCGCTATCACCGCTGGTCGCCCCGATCGCGCCGCCGTCGCCTCGCAATGGCAGCTGATCTGGTGGGCCTTCAAGCGCCACAAGCTCGCCATGGCTTCACTCTTCATAACCCTCGCGATGTACACGGTGGCCCTCGTGCCGGGCTTCTTCGCGGTCAACGATCCTGTCCTGCAAAACGCTCGTGCAACGTTCCATCCGCCTCAGCGCGTTCATCTTTTTGATACGTCGAACGGCTTTGAGATGGGACCCTATTACTACCCGATGAAGCTGACCCGTGATCCCAACACTCTTGCAGCCATTTTCACGGAAGACACCACAAAGAAGGTGCCATTGCAATTTTTCGGCCGCGGTTATGAATACAACGTGCTGGGACTGTTCTCCTCCAACATTCATCTGCTAGCCTCCACCGACAAGAGCCGGCCGCTTTTCATCTTTGGCGCTGATCGTCTGGGACGCGATGTGTTTAGCCGAGTTGTCCAAGGCGCGCAGGTTTCGTTGTCGATCGGACTTGTCGGTGTCGCTCTGTCGCTTTTGCTCGGCGTCGTCCTCGGCGGCATTTCGGGCTATTACGGTGGACGCATCGACTTCGTCATGCAGCGCGTCATCGACTTCGTGCTGTCGCTGCCGACGATCCCGATCTGGCTGGCGCTTGCTGCGGCCCTTCCGCAGAACTGGCCGGCGACGATGCAGTACATGATGATCACCGTCATCCTGTCGCTTACCGGTTGGGCACAGCTTGCTCGCGTGGTGCGCGGTCGCTTCCTCTCCCTTAGAACGGAAGAATTCGTTGCTGCCGCGCGTTTGGATGGCGTGCCAGAACGGCGCATAATTTTTCGCCATATGCTCCCAAGTTTCTCCAGCCATATCATCGCTTCGGTGACACTTGCCGTACCGGCGATGATCCTTGCGGAAACCTCGCTGTCCTTCCTTGGCCTCGGCCTGCAGCCGCCGACGATATCCTGGGGCGTCCTGCTGCGTGAAGCGCAGAACATCCGCTCTATCGCGACAGCCCCATGGCTCTTCCTTCCTGGTGTGGCTGTCGTCATCGCGGTGATGGCGCTCAACCTTCTGGGTGACGGCCTACGCGACGCCGCCGACCCGTACAACAAGTGAGATCACCGATGACAGACATCCCGAACATCGCGCCGCGCAAACCGCTCCTCGACGTCAGGAATCTCGTCACAGAGTTTCCTCTCCGAACCGGCGTCTTCAAAGCCGTCAATGATATTTCCTTTTCGATTGAACCGGGCAAGACGCTCTGCGTCGTGGGAGAGAGCGGCTCCGGCAAGTCGGTGACGGCGCGCTCCATCCTCCAGATCGTAGATGCTCCCGGTCATATCGCATCAGGATCTGTTCTTCTTAGCCGCGCCGATGGTTCAGTTGTCGATCTTGCCAAGCTTGATCCGCGTGGCAAAGCGATCCGCTCCGTGCGCGGAGCGGATATAGCTATGATCTTTCAAGAGCCGATGTCTTCACTTTCGCCGGTTCACACGGTCGGCGACCAGATCATGGAAGCGCTACGGCTGCACCTGAAGATGAGTAAGGCGGAAGCGCGCGCCGAAGCAATCTCACTGCTGCGGCAAGTTGAAATTCCAAACCCCGAGACGGCCATCGACAAATACGCTTTCCAGTATTCAGGCGGTATGCGCCAGCGAGCTATGATTGCGATGGCACTCGCCTGCAAACCGCACCTCCTGATCGCCGACGAGCCAACGACTGCTCTCGACGTGACGACCCAAGCCGAAATCCTCGATCTCATCGCTCGGCTACAAAAGGCGAACGGTATGGCGGTGCTGTTCATTACCCATGACATGGGCGTAGTGGCGCAGATCGCCGATGATGTCCTCGTAATGCATCACGGTGTCGTCAAGGAATACGGTCCGGTAGAGCAGATCTTCCACGAGGCGCGCGATCCCTATACCAAAATGCTGATCGGTTCGGTGCTAAAGCTCGAGCAGAAGGCGGAAATACGGCTGAAGCGCCCGCCCCTCGATACGACCGCGCCACCGCTTCTCGAAATACGCGATCTGACGATGCACTTCGGCGCGATGAAGGCCCTGGACGGTGTGTCGATCAAACTGCTGCCTGGCGAGACGCTTGGCATCGTTGGAGAAAGTGGCTCTGGCAAGACGACGATGGGGCGCTCCATCATGAGGCTCTACGACCCGACGTCCGGCGAGATGCTCTATCGGAAGGCAGACGGTCGCATTATCGATCTCGCAAAGATCGAAGGCGAAGAGCTGCAGGCCGCGCGCCGGGAGCTGCGCATGGTGTTCCAGGATCCTTTCGGGTCTCTCAACCCCCGCATGACAGTTGCTCAGATCATCGGCGAACCGCTCCTCGTCAACGGGATAGCTAAAGGCCGCGAGCTGGACGAACGGGTCTGTACGCTGATGGAGCAGGTCGGGCTCGATCCAAACGGTCGCGAGCGCTACCCGCACGCCTTTTCCGGCGGGCAACGCCAGCGCATTGGCATCGCCCGTGCCATCACGCTCAAACCGCGCATCATCGTCGCCGATGAAGCCACTTCTGCGCTCGACGTGTCGGTGCGTTTCCAAGTCCTCGATCTTTTGATGCGTATCCAGGACGAGCTCGGTCTCGCTTACATCTTCATCAGTCATGATATCGGCGTCATTCGCTACATGTGCGACCGGGTCGGCGTCATGTATCGTGGCAGGCTCGTGGAAGTCGGCGACGCTGAGAAGATCTGCAGCGCGCCCGATCACCAATACACGCAGGCACTGCTTTCGGCCATCCCACGTCCCGATCCGAGAGACCGCGATCGTTCGCGGCGGTTCCGGTACACAGAGCCTGCGGTGCACATCGTCCCTCCCCTCGCCGCAACCAAGAATGGGAGCGTGCAACGATGAAAATTGAGGCCAATCGTACCGCTGCCGTGCACGCCCTGCAAATCGCCTGCTCAAAATTGATATCGGGCGGGTGGCCGGCCGTATTAACAACTGCAATGAGGGCAGGTGCAATTGGCTCCTCATCAAGTGAAGACCTCCCTCCCATCCCCACGCAGAAAAGCGCCAAATCCTCCAATACCGGAACCTGCGGCAAGGCTCGACATGCAGACGCGCATTGCATGGATTGAATATTTCAAAGCTTAAGGACGAGACGAAAATGAAAATTGATCGGATGCGGGTGTACGTCACCCGCGACAAGGATAGGCCCCGTGTCATTGTTGCACTCGATACAGATGATGGCCTGACTGGCTGGGGCGAGTGCTACAACCACGGACCTGATCTCGCCTTGCCACCCATCCTCGATTATCTCTACGGCTTCATTGCCGGTCAGGACCCGACGCGGGTAGAGTATCTCTATAATCTCATGCTGCAGCAAAACCGGTTCCCGCCCGGCGCGCTTGGTCTGTCTGCCATTTCGGGCCTCGATCACTGCCTTTGGGATCTCGCGGCCAAGGCCGCGGGTGTGCCAGTCTACAAGCTACTTGGTGGCGAAGTCCGTGACCGGATCAAGGTCTATGCCGGCGTTTATACGGCACCGGATGTCCCGGCAGCCAAGGAAGAACTCGACAGGCTGAACGCCGAGTGGGGGTTTACCGCATTCAAGCTTAGCCCATGGCGGATTGACATGCACAGCCACCGCTGGGGCGAGGTCGTGCGCAGTTCCGCCGAGTATTTCCGCTCGCTGCGCGAAAACGTCAGTTCCGACTACGAAATCGCCTTCGACGCGCATGCGAAGATTTTCGAGCCCGCAGCAGCACGTCAGCTAGGAAACGCGTTGGCACCATACGATCCTCTTTTCTACGAGGAGCCGCTACGTCCCGAAAACATCGAGATGTATGGCGATCTGAAACAGGGGCTGAACTGCACTCTGGCCACTGGCGAAAGCCTTTACAATCGCAACGAGTTCCTTCGCCTTTTGCAGGTCAAGGGCGCCGATCTGATCCAGCCCGATATCTGCGTGGTGGGAGGTATTTCGGAGATGCGCCGTATTGCCACTTTGGCGGAGGCCCATTTCGTCGGTATTGCCCCTCATAACCCCATGGGACCGCTCGCAACCGCCGTTAACGTGCATTTCTCAGCTGCCCAGCAGAACTTCAAGATCCTCGAATATCGTCTTCCGAAGGGACAAGGATACATCTACGGCGGGACCGAGGTTCACAAGCAGGAGGAGACGACACGCTATGTCATCGATCCGTACCTGCCAAAGGACGGATATCTCGAACTCCGCCCCGACCGGCCGGGCTGGGGCGTCGAAATGGATGAACAGGCTATGCAAGAAGACGGCTACATCCACTGGCAGCGGCGCGTTCCCAAGCGTCCGGATGGATCCTATGCCTTTGCCTGATATGGTCGAAATCGCCAGTGGGCCTCTGTTGGCCCGCTTTGCTCCTGGATGGGGCGGTCGTTTGACGCATCTTGTCCATGCTGAACTCGGCGATATTCTTGTTCCAACGCATGAGACGGAGTTCGATCCATGGACCTGGCCGAAGGCTGGAGCTTATCCTCTGTTTCCCTATCACAACAGAGTGGCTGGCGCAGCCTTCTCTCATCTTGGAAGAGATTACACCGTCGTCCCTCACCCGGCGCTCGCAGGCGATGCCATGCATGGCCCCGCCCATCGGCGCGGATGGCGTATCGAGGAGCAAGCGAGTGATCGTGTGACGCTCAGGCTTGATTACCGGACCGATGATGAATGGCCGTTTTCTTTCACCGCGTGGCAGACGTTTACTCTAGACGATCAAGGATTATCCTTAAAGCTGAAGCTTCTGAACCGCGCAGATCATCCTGCTCCGGCGGTTATCGGATGGCATCCTTATATCCAGGCTAGTCTTGACAATAAGGCATATACCGACGCGACTGCCGCCTACGTGCTCGATCGATTGAACATGCCGATCAGCTCTGTTCCGGTTCACCATGACTATGCGACGATCCCGGCCTCGTCCGGCTATACGCTGCACTTTTGCAACTGGAAGAGGGCGGAGTTGCTGCGTGACGAAGCCAAATTAGTGATCTCTGCCGACCCGATTTTCGGTCACATCGCCGTCCATCGAACTGAGCGCTACCTCTGCCTTGAGCCGGTTTCTGCAGCCGCTGGCGTACTAAGATTGCCAGAGAGCGAAAGACAAGCATCAGGCTTCGCCGTGCTCGGACAAGGCGAGCATCTGTCCGGCCGCATCAGAATGTCCATCACCTCTATCAAACACGGAGAGCCCTCATGAAACGTCTTCTGATCACAGGCGGGGCTGGTGCAATCGGCCGAGTTATGCGCAAACGCCTGTCCGGTCTTGCAGACGCGATTCGCCTGGCCGATATCGTTACCTTGACGCCTGAGCACGACCGCGAAGAATGCATTCAGTGCGACCTAGCGGATGCAGCAGCCGTAAACGCCATGGTCGCAGATTGCGACGGCATTCTCCATCTGGGCGGAATTTCCGTGGAACGGCCCTTCGATGAGATACTCCACGCCAACATTATTGGGATGTATAATCTCTACGAGGCCGCCCGGGCACATGGACATCCGCGCATTCTCTTTGCCTCTTCGAACCACACGGTCGGCTTTTATCCGCAAACGCAGAGGCTGGGAGCGGATGAGCCGCTTAGGCCAGACGGGCTCTATGGCGTGTCAAAAGGTTATGGCGAGTTGCTGGCTCGCATGTATTTCGACAAGTTCGGTCAGGAAACAGCATCGGTTCGTATCGGCTCTTGCACGAAAGAACCGGTCGATTATCGGATGCTATCCAGTTGGCTATCCTACGAGGATTTCGCCACCCTTACCGAACGCGTCTTCACTGTCCCAGTGCTCGGCTGCCCCGTCATCTGGGGTGTTTCATCAAATCCTGCTAGCTGGTGGGACAATTCAAACGCCGCCTGGTTGGGCTGGCAGCCACGAGATTCTGCCGAAAACTGGCGCGAAACGATCGAGGCTGAAGGAATTCCATCGGCAAATGATCCACTGGTCACCAGACAAGGTGGTCGCTTCACCGAACTCCCGATCATTACCAATAAGCCGCCAGTCTGAGAAAGAAGAATGACAATCCGAGGCCGGCACCCACTAAGTTCTCAAAAATAGGTTCTTAGCGGCTTGCAGCCAGCCACCCAATTGAGGAGGAACGGTATGTATGTAGGAACACAGCTCGCCGCGCGCGACGATGATGACTACCGCATGTGGGCACAGCTAGGCGTCAAGCACATTTGCGCGGACCCTGATGGTCCGCTGGGCGCATGGAATAGGGACGATCTGACGCGGCTGCGCGATAAGGTCGAAAGCTTTGGCCTTGAACTGGACATGATCCAGCTTCCGCTCCCATCCAGCCCGATCGAGACAGCCACCTATCCGGACATCCTGCTTGCGGGGCCCAATCGCGATCGGCAAATCGATGCGATTTGCACCCTGATTGAAGACCTCGCAGCCGTCGGCGTCCCCGCCGCCAAGTACAATCTCAACCTTATCGGTATTCCTCGCACGCCAGACGAGGCCGGTCGAGGGGGATCGATGAACGCGTCGTTTCGCTGGAACAAGATTGATCAGAACGCAGCGCCCGGTCTGGCGGGAGCCTTATCAGAGGACGAGAACTGGGAGCGCATCGATTATTTTCTCGAGCGCGTAGTTCCCGTTGCCGAAGCCAACAGGATCCGCCTTGCCTGCCATCCGCACGATCCCTATACCCCGCCAGGCTACAAAGGAGTCACGCGCGTCCTTGGTACTGTTGATGGACTGAAAAAGTTCGTGACCATGCGCGAAAGTCCGTATCACGGCCTGAATTTCTGCCAAGGCACAGTGGGTGAGATGCTGGATAATCCACGCGAAGAAATCGAAGACGTCATACGCTGGTTCGGCGAGCGCGAGAAAATCTTCAATCTGCATTTCCGCAACATCCGCGGTCGCAAGCTTTCTTTCATGGAGACTTTCCCAGACGAGGGCGACATGGACATGGCACGCTCGCTACGCGTCTACAAGGAGGTCGGCTATCAGTACATGATTATGCCGGACCATGTCCCAACGATCAGCGGTCGCGACCCCCAGGGCGTCGCCTTCGCCTTTTGCTACGGCTACACCACAGCCCTGCTTCAGGCACTAGAGACCTACTGACCCCAACATCTACAATCAGGATAATATTATGGACCCGAACGAACTCAAGACGGCTCTGGGCAGCGGACTGCTCTCTTTTCCCGTGACAACATTCAATACCGATTTCTCCTTCGACGAGGACGCCTATCGAGAGCACATCGCCTGGCTTGACGGCTTCGGCGCAGCAGTATTGTTTGCTCCTGGTGGTACCGGCGAGCTGTTCTCCCTAACGCCGTTGGAGGCGGCCTATGTCACAAAGGTCGCCAAGGCCACGTCCGTGAATACCCCGATCGTCGGTGGTGCGGCCTACGGAACTGCCATGGCCGTGGACATGGCAAAGGCTGCGGAGGCAGCTGGTGCTGACGGCGTCCTGCTTTTGCCCCCTTACCTAATGCTCTGCGAACAGGACGGTCTCGTCGCTCACGTTAAGGCCGTCTGCGACGCAGTTGGCGTTGGGGTCGTCGTCTACAATCGAGACAACATCGTGCTATCAGCGGAAAGCATCGCGCGACTTTGTGATATCTGCCCAAATCTGATCGGTTTCAAAGATGGCTATGGCGAAGTCGACCGGGTAATCGAGATCACGACGATGCTCGGCGATCGGCTGACTTACATCGGCGGAATGCCAACGCACGAACTTTACGCTACGGCATATTTCGCAGCCGGCGTAACAACCTACTCCTCTGCCGTCTTCAACTTCGTGCCGGAGCTCGCTCAGCGTTTCTACAGCGCGCTACGTGCCGGCGAAACCGACATCACCAATCAGATATTGAAGGATTTCTTCTTTCCGCTGACCAAACTGCGCAACCGAAAGAAAGGCTACGCCGTATCGATTATTAAAGCAGGTCTACAGGCACGTGGACGCAAGTGCGGACCGGTGAGGCCCCCACTGACCGACCTGACAGCAGAAGAATTCGCGCTCCTCAAACAGATCGTCAAGGCAGCGGCTTGATTGTTCTGCTGCTGAGAAGCACACAGTCAAGTTTGCAATGAAGAGAATGGATCCCGTCTGCGACTTCGATTTCGATTTCGATTTCGATTTCGATTTCGAGGTTGACGTAGCGGCCCACTAGATCGAAACGGCCCATTGCGTTGTGAAGTGCTACCCGATTTTGGGCCAGCCGGAGCTGGATTTTTTCGGGGTTTGACGCCGTCATGCCCTCCCTGGCCCCCGCGCGTGCTCCGTGGCGCGAGGCAGGTGGCTAGTCTCCTCGGCGTTGCTATCTGCGGCTATTCGTCGGACGCGAAAATCCCGTTATGTTCGCCAGTAACTGGAGCGCTATTGTCCTTCGTCGGTCCCGATAGTAAAAAATCAGCATTAAAACGCAGGAGAACCACAGAGTTGGTGGCGATCAGGCGCCGGCGATAATGTCGAAACGCTTCAGTATAGCGGTGATTTCTGCATCTTGTTCTGCATTGGGAAGAAGCGCAGGCTGACGGCTGGCCCCTACGGACGCATCTTGGACGTAAAGCGCTCGCTTGACCATGGCAGGCGCAAATCCAAGCGCATAAAGGTCTGTGCGAAAGGCGGTGAAGAGAGCCTGCTGGCGCTCCGCCTTGGCAATATCGCCAGTGTTGAAGCCGTTCAAAATGCCCGCCAGCACCTGGGGAATGGCGTTGCCCAAGCCAGAGATGCAGCCCGCTGCACCATTTTGTAGCGACCAGAGCACCAGATGATCGGGACCGGAGTAGACTTCGAAACCGGGTACGTCGCGGGCGACCGCGAGGTAGGCTTCCAGCGTCTCCTTTGCTCCGCCACTGTCCTTGATCCCCGCAATATTGCCATGTGCCGAAAGCGTCCGTGCAGTCTCAGGCTCGATGTGGTTCTGCGTGCGGGCCGGAATGTCATAGAGGTAGATCGGCGTCTTCACCGCATCGGCAACTGTGGAAAAATGCCGGATTAGTCCGTCCTGCGTGCAAGCAATGAAAAAGGGGGTGATGACAGCAATTGCATTGACACCAATGCGGTCGAATTCGCGTGCAAGCTTCAGCGTCTCAAATGTCGCCGGCATACCTGCATTGACGATTACGTCAACCTGACCATTGACTTCATCGACCACGGCCTCGGCAAGCTTGACCTTTTCGTCGAAGGTCAGCGCAGAGAAATCGCCATTGGTGCCGGCACACATGATGTTGTTGCCAGCCTCGACCTGTCGGCGCACCTGCGCGCGCGTGGCCTCGAAATTGATGGTCTCGTCCTCGTTGAAACATGTGACGAGAGCGACGAAGGCCTTTTTCGACATGATGAGATACTCCTCAGAATTATGAATCAGGATGCACGAGCAAGGCGCGCAGCGCGTTGGGCCGTCTGGACATCCGGGTCTGGATCGAGGCCCGCGGCAAGCAGCGCCTGCGTGTAGGGTTGCCGCGGCGTCTCGAAAATCTGCCGCACTGTACCGATTTCGACCACCTCACCCTTTTGCATGACCATGACGTGATCGGCGAAATCACGCACCACTGGCAAATCGTGGGCGATGAAAATGAAGGCAATCCCCATCTGCTTGCGCAGCTTGTCCAAGAGCGCAATGACCTGCGCCTGCACCGATACGTCGAGTGCTGAGACCGCTTCGTCGCAGATAATCAATTGCGGCTCGAGCGCGAGCGCCCGTGCGATAGCGATGCGTTGGCGCTGGCCGCCGGAAAACTGATGCGGATAGCGTCCCATATGTTCGGGCCCAAGGCCCACTTGAGTCAGAAGTTCCGCCACCCTCTCGCGCCATTTCGCTTTTGGCAGGATGTCAGGGTGAATGACCCAGGCCTCCGAGATCAGTTGATAAACCGTCATTCGCGGGTTCAGCGATTGCGTCGGATCCTGAAACACCATCTGTAGATCGCGACGCAGCTTATAGAGTTCAGCAGCTGAGAGAGTGAAGAGGTCCCTGCCCTTCCAGAAAGCTTGACCAGAATCGGGCTCGTCCAGCCTAAGCAGGATGCGCGCAAGTGTAGATTTTCCCGATCCGCTCTCGCCGACGACAGCCATGGTTTCGCCAGCCATAAGATCGAAGGAAACTCCCTTCAGCGCTTCGAAGGCTCCATAGGTCTTGCGGACATTGCGCACCTTCAGTACAGGCTCGCCACCTGAAAGCGGCGCGTGCATTTCGCCCTTGCCAGGTGCCGCGGCAATCAGCTTCTTCGTGTATGCGTGCTGCGGGTTCTTATAGACATCGCGCACCGTCCCGGATTCCACCAGCACGCCTTTTTCCATCACCACCACGCGGTCCGCAATTTCGGCGACCACGCCCAGATCGTGGGTGATGATCAGCACCGCCATGCCGGTTTCCCGTTGAAGCTCCTTGAGAAGAGCCAAAACCTCGGCCTGAACCGTGACATCGAGCGCCGTCGTCGGCTCGTCGGCAATCAGAAGATCCGGGCGCAATGCGAGCGCCATGGCAATCATCACGCGCTGGCGCTGGCCACCGGAAAATTCGTGGGGATATTTGTCGAGTGACGTTTCCGGGCTCGGAATGCCGACACGGCCAAGCAATCGGAGCGCCTCGGCCTTCGCCTTGGCATCATCAGTGCCATGGGTCGTCAGTGCTTCGCGGATTTGCCAGCCGACCGTATAAACCGGGTTCAAGTGGCTCAGCGGATCCTGAAAGATCATCGCAATGCGGCGACCATTGATCTCGCGCCGTTGGGCAGGCGGCATGGTCAGAAGATCCACGCCATCCAGCAGGATCTGGCCGGAGGTAATGCGACCCGGCGGCATGTCAATCAGGTTCATGACGGCAGATGATGACACGGACTTGCCGGAACCGCTCTCGCCAAGGATCGCAAGTGTTTCACCGCGGTCGAGATGGTAGGAGATGTCGCGCACCGCCTTGACCACGCCGTTTACGGTGTGGAACTCGACCGAGAGGTTGCGAACTTCGAGCAGGTGATCAGCCATTCTTGCGGCCCTTCATTTCCAGACGCCAGCGCTGCACAGGGTCAAGCGCGATGCGCAGCCAGTTGGACAGGAGGTTCAGCGACATGGTGGTAAGAATGATCGCCAGTCCCGGCCAGAAGGACAGCCACCACGCATTGGTCAGATACTGCCGTCCTTGGCTAATCATCAGACCCCAGGTAATTTCAGGAGGCTGAATGCCGATGCCGAGGAATGAGAGCGCGCTTTCGGCCAACATCACATAGGCAAAATCAAGCGTGGCGAGCGTCGTCAATGTTGGCAGCACAACCGGCAAAATATGGCGAAAGAGAATGCGCTTGTTGGACGCGCCCATCACGCGTGCCGCCTGCACGAACATGCGCTCGCGGATTTCAAGGACCTCAGCGCGGGTGGTGCGGAGATAGACAGGGATGCGAGTTATCGCCAGAACGAGCATTAGATTGAGGATCGACGATCCCAAGATGTAGAGGACGATAACGGCGATCAAAAGCGACGGGAAGGACATGATCACATCTGCAAGCCGCATGATGACCTGATTGACGCGCGCAGACGAAAAACCTGCAATCAAGCCGAGGGCAGTGCCGATGATCGATGAGATCAAGACCGCACCCGCCGCCACCATCAACGTGTTCTGAGTAGCAACGATGATGCGGGCGAGAAGCGGACGGCCCAGCGCGTCCGCGCCCATCCACCAGACCCATGCCTTTTCGAAGTCGAAGGGTGCGGCGTTGCGACCGCGCAAGTTCTGCTTGGTCGCGACATCGCCAAGCCAGCTTGGACCGATCAAGGCCAGAATGATGATAAACACGAGAAAGATGGCAGCAGCGAGAGCGAATTTGTCCGCCAGGAGCATACGGAACATGCGCTGATAGAAGGGCGGCTCGTGGGCGATATCCGTGGCAGTCGTCATGTCGGTCATCGTCATTCCTCCCTAATGCCGAATGCGCGGATCGAGAAACGCATAAGCAAGATCGATCAGGAGGTTCATGATGAAAATCGCGACCGCCGTCACAAGAATGGCGGCCAAAACGACGTTGAAGTCGCGTTGCAGGATGGAATCGATCATTAGCTTTCCGACTCCGGGAAAACCAAAGATGGTTTCGATGATGACCGCGCCGTTGAGCAAGCTTGCAGCCTGATCGCCCAGCACGGTGATAACCGGCAACATCGCATTGCGCAGCGCATGGATGAAGATGATCGGACCGGATTTGACGCCCTTGGCGCGCGCCGTCTTCACATAGGCGGAAGAGAGCGCCGTTATCATCGAACCGCGCACCACCTGGACGATAATGCCAAAGGGGCGAACAAAAAGCACGCCAATCGGCAGTATCCAGTGCCAGATCGAACCGGTACCGGACGTTGGAAGCCATGTGAGATTGACGGCAAAGACGACGATCGCGACGATCGCCAGCCAGAAATCCGGGACCGAGGCGCCGATCAGCGAGACGATGGACGAAAAGCGGTCGAAGAACCCTCCGACGCGGAAGGCGGCGAAGGAGCCAACGACAATCGCCGCGACCGTGACGAGCGTCATGGTGCTGACCGCAAGCCACAAGGTCCAGACGAAAGCTTCAAGCACGACATCCAGCGCGGGCCGCGCCTTGCGCAGCGAATCCCCAAGGTCGCCAGTCAACACATCGCCGACGTAGCGACCGAATTGAACGAGCAGAGGATCGTTTAGGCCATGCAATTCGCGAAACTGGTTCTTCAACTCGGCAGACGCTTCGACCGGCAGGAAGAGCGCTGCGGGATCGCCCGTCAGGCGGGAAAGGAAGAAGACCATGACGATCAGTCCGATCAACGAGATCAGACTGGCAACAGCCCGTTTTCGAATGAAACTCAGCATGGCATCCTCGGAGAAACCTGTGCGGCGACGTCATCTCGCCGCGCATTGTGCAAACGAGACGGCGGCTTCGGCCGCCATCTCTGACTGATGAGGTCTTACTTGATCTTGATCTCGGAAAGCTGCAGCATCGAGTTCGTTGCAATCGTCGGCTTGAAGTCGAGACGTTCGGACACCCGGGCAAATCCTACCATGTGGAATAGCAACACGTCGGCCACCACATCATCATGCAGGTAGGCGATCAGTTCCGACCACAACTTGGCGCGCTCATCGCCGACAGCCGCCGAAGCACGCTTGATCAGATCATCGACCTTCGGGTCGGAGAAGCCGGACTGCGTGCCTTCAGAAGCATATTTGAAGAACATCGAGAAGGAGGGGTCACCCTTGGAATTGTCGTGCATGGCAGCGACGATCTGCGGACCGCGATCCTTGGCAAATGGCTTCGAATAATAGCGTTCGTGCTCTGCAACCTCCACGAACTTCAGATCGACCTTGAACCCGACATCCTGCAGCTGTTGCTGAATGGCTTCCATGATTTCGGTAACGTTCGGGAAGTTTGCCGAGCGCGCGATAACGGTGATCGGCGTATCGACCTTCACGCCATCTGCCTTGGCCTGTTCAAGCAGCTTCTTGGCACCGTCGGGATCGAACGGAAAGACCTTCACATCCTTGTTCCAGCCGAGTGTCGTTGGCGGCACGATCGCGGTCGCCAGCACGGCGCTTTCCGGCACCAACGTGCCAAGGAAAGCCTGGCGGTCGATTGCAAGGTTCAGCGCGCGGCGTACACGAACGTCGTTGAGCGGGGCGATATTGTGGTCGAGGCGCAGATAGACCGTTTCACTGTCGAGATAGGAGAAGTCGGTCTTCGGGTTCGTCGCGTCGAGCTGCGAGATAGACGGCGAAAGGTCAGCTTCGCCGGCCTGAACCATCGCGGCACGAACGGCAGGGTCTGCGCGGAACAGATAGGTCGCTTGCGTCACTTCAGGCTTGGTTCCCCAATAGTCGTCGCGGCCGCTCAGAACGATCTGCTGGCCTGGCGTCCAGTTGGTGAGCTTGTAGGGGCCGGTACCAACCGGCTCGCGGATGAATTCGAGTGGCGTCTCTTCCGGAACAATCGTTACCAACGTCATCAAAAGCGGGAGGATCGGCTGGACCGGATCGGCCTTGAAATCGATGGTGTAATCATCGACGATCGACGGCGTGACCTTCATCCCACCGAAATAACGGCGGGACTCACAAGCGTTTTTATCGCTCATGATACGGTCAAAGCTGTGCTTGACATCCTTGGCATCGAAGCCTGAACCATCGGAGAACTTGACACCCTGGCGAAGATGGAAGCGCCAGCTGCCATCCGCGTTCTGCTCCCACCTTTCCGCCAGGCGCGGCATGACGCCCTTGTTGGAACGCACATCCAGTTCAGTCAGCGTTTCGCTGACATTTTCCATGATGATGCGACCGATATTCGATCGGGTGGCCATGCACGGTTCAAGCAGGTCCGCCTCTTCGGCCAGCACCACCTTGATTGGACCGGAGCCCGCATAGGCTGGCGTAAATGCGCTCGTCATAATCGTGCCAAGTGCCAGAGCACAGGAAATGGCAGTCCTTTTCATCTTTGTTCTCCTCCCAGATGAAGTCCATGCATGACAGGCCGGAGCCTGAACGAGCGAGCGGCAACCGTCGCCCGGATATTTGAATGGCCAGGATGTAGAGGCCAGCCTTCTTTGACGACCTCACTCCAGCGTGGCGCAGAGCATCCACGCTGACGTACATCTTGTCAAATGAAATCATAATGTAAAAATGTAAATGGAAAAATTAATTATTTTTGTTGTTTAATTTCATATAGATATAAAATTACATCAGCGAAATCTACATCTTTTTCGACATAAATAAACTTGACAACTTAAGAAATTTCATCGATCTCGGACAGCGAGAGGAGCCTATTATGACCCCAGACGAGATAGCGCGGCGAATGACTGGTGCGCTGACGCAAACCATTGACGGACGCAGCGAAGCCTTTCTTCCATCGCCCATGATCCAGAACCACGCTGCTTTCCTGCATCGCCAGGCAGACGGCTCGTTGATCTGCGCCTGGTTCGGCGGCTCTCTTGAGGGCAAATCCGACATCTCGATCTACGCATCCGTCCTGAGGAAGAACGCCTCCACCTGGGGTCCAGCACAAAGATTGAGCTTTGACCCCGATCACTCAGAACAGAACCCCGTCCTGTTTCAGGCGCCTGACGGACGGCTGATTCTTTTCCACACCTCACAGCCCTCAGGCAATCAGGACGAATGCCGTATTCGCATGGCCGAGCTTGTGATTGACCCTGCTGATCCGACACGGCTTTTCTCTTCGGAAGGCCAATATCTTGACCTTCCCCGTGGATGCTTTGTGCGCGCACCACTTGTGATCAGACGCGATGGCGCGTGGCTGCTTCCGATCTTTCGTTGCGTTCAGCGTCCCGGCCAAAAATGGAATGGCAGTCATGATACCGCTGCCATCGGCGTCAGCCAGGACAACGGCCAGACATGGCGCCTGGAAGAGTTGTCGCAATCGACCGGCTGCGTTCACATGTCGCCGGTGTCGATCGGCAACAGCGCGTCTGCCGCCTTCTTCCGCCGACGCCAGGCTGATTTCGTTTTCCGCACTGAAAGCACCGATGAAGGCCGTAGCTGGACTGTGCCGGCGCCCACCGACCTGCCCAACAACAACTCCTCGATCGCAGCAATCACGCTTTCGGATGGACGGATCGCGTTGATCTGTAACCCCGTCAATCACGAGGCGTCGAGCGATCGCCGGGCTTCGCTTTACGACGAACTCGGGGAAGACGACGGGAGACCGGACGCGGACCCGACAGGTGGCATCGTTCCGGTCTGGGGCGTTCCTCGCGCGCCGGTCAGCGTGTGCCTCTCGACCGATGGCGGCAAGACCTTCCCCCAGCGCATCCTGATAGAGGACGGCGCCGGCACCTGCCTGTCGAACGACTCCATTGATGGACGCAACTTGGAAATGTCCTATCCGTGGCTCTTGCCGGATCCGGATGGAAGCCTGCACATCGCCTACACCTATCATCGACGCGCGATCAAATATGTCCACCTGCCCGCAGGCTGGGACCGCACCGGCACAGGAGACTGACATGAGCGACATTATTGGCATCACCATGGGCGACCCCTGCGGAGTGGGTCCTGAGATTTCGGTCCGAGCCTTGGCAGAGATGTCGGCGCAAGATCGCGCAGCCACACGTATTTACGGCAATCTCGCCACACTTGAAGCCGCACGCAAGGCACTGGGCCTTTCCATCGACTTGACCCCGCATGTGATCGATATCGATGTAGAGGGCGCGCCTCTTCCCTGGGGTAAACTCAGTCCAGCGGCAGGCGACGCCGCTTTCCGCTTCATCGAAAAGGCCGTCCGCGATGCGGAAGCCGGTTCGATTGGCTGCATCGTCACGGCTCCGATCAACAAGGAGGCGCTCAACGCTGCAGGTCATCACTACGATGGCCACACAGGCATGTTGCGCAGCCTGACTGGCTCCAGTGCGGCCTATATGTTGCTCGCTTCCGAGCGCCTGAAAGTAATCCATGTTTCCACCCATGTTTCGCTGCAGGAGGCGATCCGCCGCTCGACGACGGAACGCGTGCTTGCCACCATTCGGGCCGGCGACAAACACCTCAAGCGCATCGGTTATGAAAGCCCCCGCATTGCAGTGGCCGGGATCAACCCGCATTGCGGAGAGAACGGCCTCTTCGGGACCGAAGACGACGACCAGATCGCGCCAGCAGTTGCTGCGGCCAGGACCGAAGGCATCAATGTCGAAGGGCCGATTTCCGCAGATACCGTCTTTCATCGCGCCTATTCCGGCGCCTTCGATCTGGTGGTCGCACAATATCACGACCAGGGTCACATCCCGATCAAGCTTGTGGCCTTCGACACGGCGGTCAACGTTTCCGTCGAACTGCCAATCGATCGCACATCGGTTGACCACGGCACCGCCTTCGACATTGCCGGCAAGGGTATCGCCAATCACGGCAACATGAACTCCGCCATCGCCTATGCCCGCAAGCTGGTTGCTGGCCGAGCCCATCAAGGATAACGCCGATGACAGTTTCCATCACTCTTCACCAGCCACGGCGCCTGCTGGTTGGCGCGGGTACGACTGGGCAAGTCGGCGGGCTCGTCGGCGATGCTCAAGCAACACTCGTGATTGCGACGGCCATCACCGCCGGCTTTATCGATCGTCTACAATTGCGTGGGAAAGTCGAAATCTTCGACGCGATCCCGGGCGAACCCGAGGTGGCAACGCTTGAGGCTGCGATTGCGATTGCGCGCAAGGTCAAGCCGAATGTGGTCATCGGGCTCGGAGGCGGATCCGTCCTTGACGTGGCAAAGCTGGTTGCAGCGTTGTGGGACAGCGAGCAGACGCTTACAGATGTGGCGGGTCCAAACCGCGTCGCCGCCCGAAACACACAGCTCGTCCAAATCGCCACCACGGCGGGCACAGGATCGGAAGCAGGAATTCGTTCGCTGATCACCGATCCGGTCAAAGGCGCAAAGATCGCGGTCGAAAGCCCGCATATGATTGCCGACATCGCGGTTCTGGATCCTGAACTCACCTTCAGCGTGCCGCCAGCCGTGACGGCAGCAACGGGCGTGGACGCCATGGCGCATTGCGTGGAAGCGTTTACCAACAAGCGCGCTCACCCAATGATAGACGGCTTTGCGCGCATGGGCTTTCGCCTCGTTGGAAAATACCTTGCACGCGCCGTCAAGGATGGTTCCGACACTGAAGCTCGCGAAGCCATGATGCTTGCTTCCTACTACGGCGGCATCTGCCTCGGCCCGGTCAATACTGCCGCAGGACATGCCATCGCCTACCCGCTCGGCACTCGGCTTGGCCTTCCCCACGGACTTGCCAATGCCATCGTCTTTCCACACGTGCTCGCCTTCAACCAGCCCGTCGTTCGCGACAAAACGGCAGAAGTGGCAGAGGCCCTCGGTTTCGTAGCAAGTTCGCCGGAAGCAATCTTGGAGAATGGACGGCGCTTCTGCACCGATCTCAACATCGAGATGCAGCTTTCACGTCACGGCGCCAAGGACGACGCTCTCGCCGCTTACGCGACCGAAGCACACTCCAATCGCCGTCTGATGGACAACAATCCGGCTGACATGAGCGTTGACGACGTTCTTTCGATCTACAAAGCGGCCTACTAAAAAATATATTTACTGAAGAAAAAGGGGCTTTGCGAGCCCCTTTTTTATTTCTCGCGATAGCCCCGACCGTTTCAGTCATCCCTCCGCCAACGCTGCGAGAGACGCGCTCGTTTGAAACAAACGAGCCCTCGACCCGGTCAGATGCATGTGCATCAGCTCTTTTGCCTTCGCGCCTTCACCCGTCGCGATAGCATTGGCAATCGCCTCATGTTCAGCAAACACGCGAGAAAGGCCGGCATTGTCGCGTTTGACCGATACGCCATGAAAACGCATGCCGACAGCGATATGGTCTTTCAGTGCTTCCATCGCAGTCGAGAAATATGTGTTGTTCGCGGCCCGCGCGATAGCAAGGTGGAACTGGAAATCAGCGTCCTCCCGGTGGGCCTGACGATTGGTAGCGTCACGCATCAGTTCAAGGGCCTCGCGGATCGCGCCGAGCGTTGCTGGCGTGTGACGTGTCGCAGCGGCTTCCGCAGCTGCCGGCTCGAGCGTCAGACGAAACTCGTAGCAGCTCAAGAGATCGGCGACATTTTCGAGCTGCCCGAAGCCGAGCGGTTGTTTCATGCCAACAGAGCGAACGAAGCTTCCTGCACCACGGCGCGAGTAAATCAACCCTTGATCCCGTAGACGCCGCAGCGCCTCGCGTACAATCGGGCGCGATACCTCGAATTCGATCGCCAGATCGTGCTCTGTCGGCAACCTCTCGTCTGGTTGGTAAGAGCCGGACTTGATCGCTCTATGCATACGCTCAAAGACAAGGTCCGCGAGGCTTTTGCGCGCCGTTCCGCTTTGCAGTCCCATTCTTTAGCTCCTGCCATGAACAATTTGCCTAGCCAGTTTTGCGAGAGTGTCAGGCTCTCCAAAGCCACCAGATTTCAAAATTATACATTGGCCGTTGGCATATGCCAGGCCAAGACCGGGCATACACTCGCCTTCTAGCCGGAAGTGTGTCACGCCCATCGCGGCGAGAGCCGCTTCTGCCGTTGCCCCGCCGCACAGAAGCAGAGTGGACGCCTTGCTGGTTAAACGGGGATGTACACTGTGCGCAAGGCTTCTCGAGACCTCCTCGGACGATAAGCCTAACTCCCCCTCGGTTGCCTGCACCAGCAGCAAGGACGCTGGCGTGATTGGCCCCTCCGGCAAGGTGCCGCTCGGTGCAGGATGGTAGGCAACGCCATCGCACTGGCGGAGCTCTTTCAACTGATCGAGGGTGATCCTGTCACGCGAGCCGATGACAAAGAGGCCCCGACCGACAGGCGGAGATACCTGCCGTCCCCTGGATACGTTTGTCATCTTGCGCGCCAGCGCCTCGGCAAGACCTCTTGCGCCGACAAGCAGATCGACATCGAGTTCTTCGGCTCGTTGCAAGGCTGCGTCTAGTTCATTCTCTGTCACCGTGTCAGGAATTGTTGCACGGTGCGCGTGATGTTTCAGGGCGCTGACGACGGAGAGCGGCTCTGCTACCCCGAAACCTTCCACATTCCCGTCGCGCACTACCCGGCCGAATGTTGGGATCGCGGGAGCCACTAATGCACGATCAAAGGAAACAGCATCGAGTTCCGATGCGATGTGACCTTTCAGCCTCGAGTCCACCTTCTTGAACATGCGGGTGTTGGAAGGAAGACGTCCGACAAGCTCTTGCATCAAGTCAAAGGCATCTTCTGGAGATCCATCGCGAGATCCCAGATTGATCGAGAGAACATCCGGGAAAAGTGCTACGCCCTTATCGACATCATTCGCTCGCAGGACCACTTCGGTGTGAAGCCCTCGTGCCGCGAAAGGGGCAGCCGTATCCAGTGCGCCGGTAAGATCGTCGGCAACGATGACGAGCACAAATACCATCCTTGTTGTTATCTTTTCGGGATAAATATGGCTTTCTTTTCAGTCCAATGCAATTGAAAGCTTACAACATCTCGGTTCTAAAGACAGACTTTTTCTCCGGATCAGGCCTTATTCACCTCTGCTACCATCTATTCGCCGAGCATGATGCGACCGGCTCTGAAAAAGACGAAGGGTGCGGCAAAGGGGCGACTAAGAAAACTTTCGCAGCAATCGGAATCTGCAGCAAATGGGTGCGCCGCTCTTGTTGGGAATGGAGCCGACAGGCCTTAGGTCTCGTGGAGAATGAGCGCTAAGATGCCCTAGCAGGTTCCGGCGCGGTTGCGTGATCAAACGCAAGATCTTTGATCGGGGGGTGTCTGAAAGAGACTTGTAAAAGCCGTGCCTTTACAACGGATTCAAATTTCTAACTGAAATTTACTTTCTAGAGCAGACGGATGACATTGCGGGCAGAGCCCGGCACACTTAGTTTCAGTCTCGAGGTGTTCTCAACTGGGTGTTCACCGGTGCTGCAACTTGCTCTTGAGCCAGAAAAGCATTGGCGAAGTGCCCGCTAACAACGACCCGCCATCAACGGGAGCGTCGCCTGTGAATGACGTTACAAGAGCTCCCGCTTCCTGAGCGATGAGTTTTCCTGCCGCGTAGTCGTAGTGGCTGAGGCCATCCTCGAAATAACCGTCTAGTCTTCCCGCACCAATATACGCGAGATCGAGTGCGGCCGAGCCCAGTCTGCGGACGCCCGCTGTCTCGTTGGTGATGGCATCCAGGCTTCGAAAGAAGGTGCTGCGTTCGATTGCCTTTAACTGTCCGTGGATAGGCATTGACAGCGAGATGATTGCTTCGTCCGGGCGTTTGTCACCGAGCCGGGCGAGCCTCTTTCCGTTCAGCCATGCGCCACAGCCTCGAATGGCGGTGAACATTTCGTCACGCAAAGGGTCAAGGACTACACCCAACGCTTCGCCTTGGTCGTCACACAGAGCGATGCTGACAGCAAAATAGGGGATGCCCCAGATGAAGTTACTTGTCCCATCTAGTGGGTCCACCACCCAGCGGTGTTTTGCATCTGCATTGCGAGTGCCGGTCTCTTCACCGACGAAGCCGTAATGGTCCCCTGCCTCTGCCAGAATAACGGCAATGGCCTTTTCGGCGGCGAGATCTGCTTTGGATGCATAGTCCCCCAATGCTTTTCGTTGAACACCGTCACGCGAAACATCGCCGAAATGGGCCTTTAACTCGGCGCCTCCTGCTAGGGCTGCAGACGACGCAAGCTGCATCAATTCTTCAAGTGTCAGGTCGGCCATCGCTTATGCTTCCACGGGTAGGAAAGTTACGGTCTCGAAGTCCACGCCGACGCGCAATCCCACATCAATTGCGTTTCGGGTCTCCACGGAGATGATCGTACCATTATCGAGCCGAAGGCTTTGGGTCCAAGCCTTGCCCATGAAGCGACGATCTTCCACCGTCGCATCGGTCAGCGCTCCGCCGCACTCGCGGATCATCACCTGTTCAGGACGCACCACAAGCGTCCCTTTACCGCTGTGACCTCTTCCTGCGATAGCGAACTTCGACCCGCCCGCCGTCTGGAACCCGGTCTCGTCAAAGGTTCCTTCCAGAAAATTCGCACTGCCGACGAATTCGGCTACGAAGCGGTTGGCCGGTCGCGCGTAAATGGTTTCCGGGTCCGCAAGCTGTTGCACGATGCCGTTCTGCATGACTGCGATGCGGTCCGACATCTCCAGCGCTTCCTCCTGATCATGCGTGACATAGATTGCCGTCAGACCGAGCCTCCTCTGCAGACTGCGCAGTTCATGGCGAAGAGCCACTCGAAGACGCGCGTCGAGATTGGACATCGGCTCATCCATGAGGAGAAGCGGCGGGTTGATGACGAGCGCCCGCGCCAGCGCGATACGTTGCTGCATACCGCCGCTCATTTCTGAAGGAAAGCGCTGTTCGACGCCGTGAAGCTCGACCTGTGCGAGGGCGGCCCTCACTCTTTCGGCGGTTTCGCTCTTGGAAATTTTGCGCAGTTTCAGTCCGTAGGCGACATTGTCGAAAACGGTCTGGTTCGGCCACAGCGCGTAGTTCTGAAAGACGAAACCGATATTTCTGTCCCAAGCGGCAAGCGATGTCACGTTCTGACCGTTGAACAGGATCTTGCCCCCATCGATCGGATGAAAGCCTGCGATTGCACGCAAAAGCGTCGTCTTGCCACAGCCGGATGACCCGAGCAGGGTGAAGAATTCGCCGGGCTTGATCGTCAGGCTGATGTCTTTCAGAACCGCGTGGTTGCCAAAGGTTTTGGAGACGGCGTCGATGACGACCTCGCAGCCTTGGGTGGAGAGTTTGGAAGATGAAGTTTCAACCACCGGATTGTCCTCGAATTTGGCCGTAGCGCACAATGAAATAGAGTGGGATGTAGATGATCATCATCAGGAGAATCGTCTGCGCTGCGGAGACCCCGAAATCGGAATCCACCAGCGTGTTCTCGAAGATCACGGCTGTCATCGGCTTCCACGGTGGACGATAGAGAACGATGGTGGATGACAATTCCGTGACGATGTGAAGGAAGGTCAGCGTTGCCCCGGTCACTGCGCCTGCAAGCACCAGAGGTGCGGTTATCGTGACGAACACCCTGAACGGACGCGCACCAAGGCTGATGGCGGCCTCTTCCAGAGCCGGGTGAACGCGCCGCAGCGCCGCCTCTGATGCCTTCACCGTAAATGGCAGGTTGCGAATGAGATAGGCAAGGACGAGGATGAACCAGGTGCCGGTCAGTTGCAGCGGCGCCCTGTTGAACATCATGATAAGACCGATACCAAGCACCGTGCCAGGTATGACATACGGCATCATAACCGTGAGGCTGAGAACAGGAGCAATGACCCGGTAGCGTTTGCGTATAATCACATAGGCAATTCCAAGCCCGATCGCTGTTGCCGCCAGCGTTCCGGCAATACCGAGAGACAAGGTCACCCAGGCCGGTCCCATTCCCGTACGCCACATCGTGGCGTAGTTCGCGAGCGTGAAGTTCGCCCTCGGCAAGCCGACCCGCCATTCCATGAAACTGGAGATCAGCACTGTCAAATGCGGGGTAAATGCCATGAGAAGAGCAATGATGACCGCTGCGAGTACAATGACATGGGCAAGAGGCGATAGCGGCTTACGATCCAAGGCGCGCGATGACACCACAGCGAAACCACGACGTGCCAGATAAATCTGCTGGGCCATAAGAAACAGGCTGGAAATGGTGATGAGCACCATCGATCCTGTTGCCGCAAGAGCCGGGTTGCGACCCGCCTCGCTGAGGAAGGACGTGTAGATCAGGACCGGTAACGCGTTGACATCGAGGCCGATGATGCGCGGCGTTCCGAAATCAGAGAGAGCCGCCATCGTTGCCAGATAGAGACCAGTGATGATGCCGGGAAGCGCCAGCGGAATTTCAACCGTCATGCGAACGCGAGGCGGTTTTGCCCCCAGGCTTTCCGCAGCTTCAATATGACCGGCGTCCAGACTCTGAAACGAGCTGTGGCTGAGAAGGAAGATGATGGGAAAGACAAGCCAGGTGATGACCCAGATGACGCCATGCAGACCGACAATCGAGACGTCGAGACCGAGATAGTTGGTCACAACGCCATTGCGTCCAAGAAGCAGCCGCCAGGCGTAGGCACCTAGAAATGGCGGAGATACGGACGCCATGGTGACGAGAAAGACGATGGCCGTGCTGCCCGCAACCCTATAGCGGGCGATCAGATAAGCAAGTGACACACCGATCAAAGCGGCGAGGCCCGTCGACGTCAATGCGATCACCAGGCTGTTTATAGTGGCGGAAAGAGTTTCCGAGCGTGAGAAGAAATCGATGTAGTGAATTGGAGAGAATGACAGCGCCCTGTTTTCGAAAGTGACATAGGCATTTACGGCATGAGACAATAAGACGGAGTTAGGCCCCTGCGCCTGAAGGTCCAGCGGCGCCGGAACTGTTGTGGCGAAAAGTCCGCGTGGCGCCTGTTGTGAGAGCGCGAACCGAGCGGTGCCGAGATCGAGTTCGATGACCCCAGCCTCGTCCCTGCCAAACGACATCGGCTCTTGCGACGAAAGGCGTAGCGTCCGGTCGCCCTCGACACTGACAGTCAGGCGGTCAGGCGAACTTAACGCTATGGCCAGCCCGTCGGAGGTTTTCTCCACGCCGTACCGAGCGGTCATTTCCGGGACGGATTGCAAGCCGTCCTTATTATGCAGAAGCGTAAAACGGCCACCTTCCTCCAGAAGGGAGGCGGCCATCAGGCGAACTTGCGGGACGATAATCGTCAAGCCGCATAGAACGAGCGCGACGATTGAAAAGATGAGCCAATTGTCGCGCAGCGCCTTCATTTCCCGCGAAGCTCCTGGAAGCGGGCGACGACGACGGGCCGTGGATCGACGGCGGACACGATTGTAAGCGTGGACATGTCAGGAAGGGCTGCCGGAGGCGTTACATCCTTGCGCGCCGAACGCCGAACAGTAGCATCGCGAACAATTTCGTGTGCCGTCTTGCTGCCGAGAAAATCAATGAAGGTTTTGGCATCGTCGATGTGCTGCGCGCCCTTGACGATGGCCTGCGCATCAATCTGGCCCGTGACGGCATCGGTCGGGTAAACGATATCGATCGGCAGGCCCTGGGCCTTCCATTTGGCACCCAGATCTTCGTTGATCCAGCCAACAGCCGCTTCGCCGTCTCGTACTGCGTTGAAGGCGTCGTCGGAGCCGGGTGCAATACGCGCGCCCTTGGCCATCTGACCGACAAGGTCCCAACCGAAGTTGCCCGCGAGGGCAGACAGGATAACATAGCCGGTACCGGATTTTGCCGGGTCTGGAATGATCAGGCCACCATTCTTGGCGAAGTCATGCGAAACAAGGTCTTTCTGCGTCTTAGGTACGGAGCCAGCGTCGACGCGCTTGGTGCTGACGATCAGCGGCTGCAGCAGCACCGTGAATGGATGCCAGATGTGATTGGGATCGGTCGTCACCATGTCGGCGTCCGACTTACTCTGGTAAGCTTGGAAGAGCGTCGCATTTTCTTCGAACGTCTGGGTTGGTCCACCCCACATGACATCTGCAGAGGAATTGCCACCTTCTGCGCGCAGACGCTCGATGAGTTCACCGGTACCGCCGCGCACGACGGTCACCTTCACATCCGGATTTGCTTTGGCAAAAGCATTGAGAATAGGGGCAGAGGTTGCTTCCCCGTGAGCAGTATAGACGACAAGCTCTCCAGCATTCGCAATACCCAGGATTGATACCGACGCCAAAGCGCCCGCTATGATCCGCCGCAAGGTCCATTTCAGCATGACTGTGTTCCCTTTTTTAAAGTCACTGAGAAGAAGGCGACGATATTAATTCCATTAGATGGATTTAAAATCAAGCCGCCTTTGCCGCCGATTTATCGATATTACATGACAGATAAATGACGATCCTCCATAATGGGGGCGTAGCGCACAGCTTGACCCTGCGCCAACGGACTGATAAATTCTATTTAATTGATTAAATAGGATTCGGTACCCATGAGCCTGATGGGCAGCAATCACACATATTCGGGCCGCTACAACCGGCGCCTGGTTTTCGACCTTATACGCTCTTCCGATGGCATTAGTCGGCGCGACCTTGTTCAGGTGACAGGCCTGAAGGCGCAAACGATGTCCAACATATGCAAGGATTTGATCGACCGCTCTCTCGTGGTGGAATCTATTCAACAGGAAGGCGCGCGCGGCGCCCCGCAAAAAAAATTGCAAGTGCGTGCCGACGCAGGGTGCTGTCTCGGCATCCATGTGGATCGCGACGGGCTGCTCGGTATCGTCTGCGATATAGCGGGACATGAACTGGGGCGCGAAACCGCATCGGCCTCCCTCGAAGACCCGTCCGATACGATCCGTGCCATCACCGATATCACGCAGCGCCTGCGTTCGCTTGCCTCAGATCGCCCTGCCTGGGGCATCGGCATCGCCATGCCAACGCTGCAGGAAGCAGAGTTCGAGCATCCCGTCGGCCCGCCCGGCTGGGATGCCTGGAGCCGTATTCCTGTGGCGGAGGCTATCGAAGATTGTTGCGGCCTTCCAACCATCATCGAGAATGACGCCACAGCCGCGGCAGTTGCCGAGCTGAGGGTAGGCAGAGCCTCAGGACTGACCCACTACGTTCATATTTTCGTCGGGCACGGGCTCGGCGCCGGCATCATCAATGACAGCATGCCGCTTCAGGGATTTTGGAACAATGCTGGGGAAATCGGCCTCCTAACATGGCCTGCCGAATTCGCTAATCCAGATGCTGAGGGACAGACTCCGTTCTCCATCGACGAACTTGCATCGATGCTGTCTTGCGAAAGCAAAGAGATCGCTAGGCCCGGCGTGTTGGAACAACTCTACGCTCAACGCAACAGTGTTTTGATGCGGTGGCTCGATCTCAACTCAAAACGCCTCCGGTTGCTGGTTTCGCTGCTTGAGAACATCATGGACCCGCAGACAATCATAGTAGGAGGGCATTTTCCACCAGCGCTCAACAACTCTCTGATTGACCGGGCCTATCCCCTTTTGCCATCGGTTAGCGCCCGGAGCAAAAGGGATATTCCCCGGCTGAGCGCTGGAGCACTGGGTCCGGAAGCAGCAGCCATAGGTGCGGCCATGCTGCCCGTGATTGCTCATGGGAGCCCGGACTTCAGGCGTCTCTCCTCCATGCGCGGGCGCAGCCAGACCATGGATTTCGAAAGACGCTTCGATCGCGTTGCTGGCGCGCCAACGGATGACGACGCATCCGCCTAGTTCACCCAATTCTCGCAAACAGGACTAAAAAATGAAAATCGCAGTCGCCGGGCTTGGATTTCGGCTTGCCAATGTCATCGCCTCCTTTCGCAAGGCTTGCCCAGATCTCCAAATCCTCGGCCTCATGGATCCCCAACCTGCCGGGCTGCCTGCTATTCTTTCGTCTGGCCTGCCGGAACCACGTCGCTTCGAAACAATGGAAACAATGCTGAAGGAAACGCGGCCTGATCTTCTTATGGTCGGTTCCCCCAATGTTTTTCATCTGGACCAAATCGCCGCGGGGCTGCGCGCGGGCGTGCGCGTCTTCACCGAGAAGCCGGTCGTGATCGATGAAGATCAAACACTGAAAATGGCGCGACTGCTTGCCGAATACGGCCATGAAAGCGTCATGGTTGGCCTCGTTCTGCGTTACTCCGACCTTTATCGGGATTTGCGCATGGCGCAGGCTCAAGGTCACATCGGCACCATAACCTCGATCGAGGCATCCGAGCATATCGCGCCGTACCACGGAGCGTTCTTCATGCGGGATTGGCGACGGCATACGCGCCATGCCGGCCCTTTCATCCTGGAAAAATGTTGTCACGACATCGATCTTTACGGCAGCGTGGTGGGGCAGCGCGCCATGGCCGTTGCCAGCTTCGGGGGGCGTAAGTCATTCGTTGCTGAAAACCGGCCTGATCAACTCTCCGCGTTTCAACAGCAGGAATTCTACAAGAAGCCGAGCGGTTGGCAGGGCAGCGATGCCGTCTTCGAGGGCGATGGCGACATCATCGACTATCAGACCGCGATCGTCGAATATCAAGGCGGAGCGACGATGGCGTTTCATACAAACCTCAACGTTCCGGATCAGTTTCGCCGCTTCTGCGTGATGGGCAACAAGGGAATGGCAGAGGGCGATTTCATTCGTAATCGCTTTGAGGTTCATTCCGCTATAACAGGCGAAAAGCTTGTCGAGCGGCGTTACGAGGGGCATGAAAGCGATCACTATGGCGCCGATGATCAGATGGCTCTGGATATCTACAGGCATCTGACCGAGGCGAGCCCACTGCCCGTCAATATCGTTGCGGCTCTGGAAGCGGGACTCGTGGCAATCAAAATCGAGGAGGCGCGCCGTGGCCGGCGCACCATCGAGCTTGCCGAGACCTGGCAGCGTTTCGATGACGCACTTCACACCCCTTTGGCAGCAGCGTAAGGCCACGCTCATGAACATGCCAACGCCATCATTACCTGTCGTCATCCGCAACGCCCAACCGTCCGATGAGACGGCGATACTCGATATCTGCGTGCGCACCGCAGACAGCGGGGAGGACGGATCACGACGCTACACGGACCCAAGACTTCCCGGATTGCTATGGGCGCTGCCTTATGTTCGTTTCTGTCCAGAAAATGCATTCGTGCTGACAAACAGTGGCATCGTCATGGGCTATTGTGTTGCGACACCCGATACGAGCGCCTACGAAGATTGGCTTGAGGCTGCATGGTGGCCTTCCTTAAAAGAGGAGCTTCGCGATTTCTCAGCGCAGACAATAGAGGATGAGAACGTCCTTACTCATATCCGAAGCGTATCGAGGACACCAATTCGGGTGACGCAGCCCTACCCTGCGCATCTACACATCAATCTTCTGCCTGAGATGCAGAATGGCGGTCATGGGTCGTCCCTGCTGGCACATCAACTGCGTGCGTTGATGATGTCTGGAATAAAAGGCGTCCATTTAGGTGTGAACCAGCACAACGAAAAAGTCGTAGCATTTTACGCTAAATTCGGCTTTGTCGAAATCGACCGGACACCTTCCATCCTGATGGCAAAGCGGCTTACTGAATGAAATCCTTCAGCGCGCCGGCATCCCGAGGCTCGCCTTTCTAGATCTGCGCCTTGTGTTGTCACTTGTAAAAATTTCGGTGAGCGAAGATTCCGCATCATCGACTCTATATGGTGAATTAGGGCACCGCAGCCCATTGGCGCATACTAAATCTAGATGACGCCGGCGGTTTAATATTGTCAGATTATCGTCGCTTGACCGAGTCTTGACGCTTAAGGCCACTCCCCACATCACTTTAACACGCGCAACGAGGAAAGCTAACAGGACATTGCCAAAGAAAAAGGACAAGGCTGCTACGGCTGGAAAATCATTGCTTCAACAGCTTGCAGGGATGCCCGAAAAGCTGTTCAGCAAGGCGTTCGAAGTCCAATATGGCGCTTTGTGCTACCGAAAACCCGACGATCGTGACATCGAAATTCTCCTTGTCACATCGCGAGGAACCGGCCGCTGGATCATCCCCAAGGGTTGGCCGATGAACAAGAAGAAGCCGCATGAAGCAGCTCTTATCGAGGCTTTCGAAGAAGCTGGCGTGGTCGGACGCGTACGCAAAAAGCCGGTCGGTCGATACACCTACCTCAAGTGGCTCGATACTGGTCGCGTGGCACCATGTGTGGTGGATGTCTTCCAGATCGAAGTTACAAGAACGGCGCAGAAATACAAGGAAACGGGTCAGCGCAAAGTTGCCTGGTTCTCACGAGATGAGGCCGCTCGGCTTGTGAGAGAAGTCGAGCTCAAATCGTTGATAGTGACCTTTCGACCTGGGGAGTAGACGGTGCGCCACAATGTTTGCAAGAACAAGCAGGCTAAATCAAACATCTAGTTCGCTCCGATAGCGACGCACCCGATGTATGCGACGAGATGCACGCGAGTGCATTGCAAGGCCTTACTCAACCGAGTACAGGTTCGTTTTCGCACGAGGGAATGAGTACCTGGATGGCCAAGAGCTTTGTGACGTCAATCGATGTTGCGCAGAGGGCGGGTGTTTCCCGTTCGGCTGTTTCAAGGACGTTCACTCCTGGCGCGAGTGTTTCGCCGGATGTGCGCCAACGCGTGATGAAGGCTGCAGAAGAACTCGGCTACAGGGTAAATCGCCTGGCGCAAACCCTGAATACATCGAGCTCCAATTTGGTTGGAGTTGTGGGCGCAAATTTGTCCTCTCCTTTTATCGCAAAGCAACTAGATATGCTGAGCCTTGGCCTTTTGCGACGAGGTCAACAGTGTTTGCTCCTCAATGCCGCCGATGCGCGTAGCAACATCGCGCCTCTGATCGAACTGATCTTTGAATTTCGGGCGCGTGCGATTGTCGTGCTTTCTGGCGAACCTCCAGCCTCTATTGTCGACGAGTGCCTTGCAAATGGTGTCAAGCTCATCGTCATCAATCGCAATGCCAACCGGCCCGACCTCGATGTCATTCTAAGCGATGACATCCTGGGTTCTCGGCTTGCCGCCGATCGGCTCATCGCAGCACGATGCAGCAAAGTCGCCGTCGTTTGCAGCGGCAGCCTCACTCCAACTCAGGTCCGGCGAGCCACGGCTTTTGAAGAGACAATCCTTGAGCACGGAGGAGAAGTCGTCCGGTGGAGCGTCGGTCCGACCGCATACGAAACAGGCATAGCGGCCGCCAAGGCCTTACTGAGCGACACACAAATCGACGGGGCGTTCTGCGTGACGGACCTTATGGCGCTCGGATTCCTTGATTCAGCGAGAAAAGACTTTAATCGCTCGGTTCCAGATGACCTTTCGGTGATCGGCTTCGACAACATTCCACAAGCCGCATGGATTTCCTATAACCTCACGACGATTGGCCAATCATTCTCTGTCCTGACCGACGCCGTTCTTGCTGCACTTGATCATGACGATGGCCATGTCTCGACGCAAATAGTGCCCGTAGAGCTTATAGAGCGCGGCACCGTCCGTTCCTGATTAGCGAAAACCTTTCCAGTGAACGGATCTGGGGTTGCCATGCTTGCACACGTGTGCAACATTGAACACGTGTGCAAGGGAGAAGACTATGCCTGATAGCGAAGTTCCACGGAGCGACATCCAAGAACGCGCTGAACTGTGCCACGCGGTCATCCGCTCGGCAGGTGCATTGGTGCTTGAAGGTTTCAAGCAGGTGTCGAAGGGCGGTTTCACGATGAAAGGCCCTCAGGATTTTCTGACCGAGACCGATGCAGCCTCTGAAGATCACATCCGGAGCGCGATCTTGGCGGCTTATCCCAACGATGGCTTTTTCGGCGAAGAAGGCGGTGGTGAAATACGCGACCGCGTCTGGGTTGTCGACCCGATCGACGGTACTGCAAACTTTGCGAGGGGTATCCCCCATTTCTGTATTTCCATCGGCTACATCGAGAATGGCGTGACACAGTTTGGCGCCATCTTTAACCCGGCCCTTGATGAACTCCATTTCGCAATGCTGGGTCAAGGGGCGACGCGCAACGGAACTTCGATCGCGACCGCTTCAACGACACGGTTCGATACCGCTTCAGTGGAGCTCGGCTGGTCGACGCGGATTCCGAACGCGACATATCTCAAAGTTGCTGAAGCCCTCCTTTCGAAGGGTGCGAATGTTCGCCGTTCCGGCTCTGGAGCGCTTGGCCTCGCCTATGTGGCCGACGGAAGATCGGACGCCTACGTCGAATTACACATGAATTCCTGGGATTGTGTACCCGGTCTGCTGATCGTCGCGGAGGCTGGCGGGGCTGTCTGCCCATTCACGGAGCTTGGCTCTTTGCGTCATGGAGGCCCCGTACTCGCATCCGCTGCGGGCCTCGCATCCGGAATCAGCGAAGCTGCGAACGTCCCACTGACGTCTGGGAAGACTGTTCTCAGCCCGGACAACGAGGGAGCCCGAGTACAGGTCGCCTGAGGTCTTTGGCGAGACGAAAAATTGGAAGTGGCGTGCGGCCTGGATAGCCGTTTGGGAGGACATTATGACGACTTTAGCGGAAATCGAGACGACGCGGCAAAGTGGACGAGCAGG
Organism: Agrobacterium sp. 22117; assembly: GCF_052045735.1. Lineage (NCBI taxonomy): Bacteria > Pseudomonadati > Pseudomonadota > Alphaproteobacteria > Hyphomicrobiales > Rhizobiaceae > Agrobacterium > Agrobacterium sp. 22117. Next base: position 108,703 of record NZ_JBQEPP010000006.1, read on the forward strand.
ACGATTGTCGCGACGTGTCGGCCAATTTCTCTCAGCCCCTGACCGCCTCATCGCCCTTATCATGGCAATTATCCTCTGCCTGCTCGTTATCGTCCCCTTGTTCCAGTTGATCCGGGAAACGGTCACAGTCCAACCTTACGATGCCGTCTACCTCCCCGGTCGCGCAGTTGGTGAATTGACCTCTTTCCACTACGAGCGCGTATTCACCGGTCGTATGTCCTGGGCGCTATTCTACAAGCCGTTCATGAACTCCCTGGTCACAGCGTTCGGAGCAACAGCAATCTGCCTCGCGCTTGGCGCACTGCTTGCCTGGGTGGTTGTACGCACGAACGTTCCTTATCGCGAGTTCGTCAACACAGCTGTCGTTTTGCCATACATGCTCCCATCATGGGTCATGGCGCTTGCCTGGGTAACGTTTTTCAAGAACGACCGTGTGGCAGGCGCTTCCGGCGTTTTCGCTTACCTTTTTGGTGTTCAGCCGCCGGACTGGATCGCGTTCGGCAGCCTCCCCATAATTATCTGCCTTTCGCTGCACTACTACGTCTATGGCTTCCTGATCATCTCTGGCTCACTCTCGACGGTGGACAGCCAGCTCGAGGAAGCCGGTGCCATTGCCGGCATGTCGCGGTTTCGCCAGTTCGTCTCGATTACGGTTCCGCTCGTTGTGCCAGCCGTCGGCTCCGCCGTCGTCATGACATTCATAAGGGTCATCGGATCGTTCGGCACGCCGGCCGTTCTGGGAATGCCTATCCGCTATTTTGTTTTACCCACGCAAATCTACGCCGCCATCGGATCGCGCAATGTGGGTGACGGCTATTTGCTGGCACTGGTTCTGGTGTTGCTCGCCGTGCTCTTCATCTGGATTAACCAGCGCATGATCGGCGTTCGCAAAAGCTTCGTCACGATGTCAGGCAAGGGTTTCCGACGCAGAGAGATCGACCTGGGCCGTGCCCGCTGGCTGGTGTTCGCGTTGGTCATGCTCCTCATGTCCATCACCGTCGTTATGCCACTCGGCTTGCTCGTGCTCCAGTCATTGTCTCGAACGGCCGGAAACTACGATCTATCGAACCTGACACTACACTACTGGATCGGTGACCGCGGCGGCGTAAATGCTCTCTATGCCGGCGTGTTCAAAAACCCGCAGATACTGAATGCCGCTTGGAACAGCTTGCGACTGGCATTCTTCACGGCGTTGGCAACGGCTGTTCTTGGTTTTCTCATTGGCTACGTCGTCGTTCGCAACCGGGGTACGCTTTCGTCTCGGGCGCTCGAGATGGCGGCATTCCTGCCTTACATTTTTCCAGCGGTAGCGTTTGGCGCCATCTATATCGGCATGTTCTCCCAGTCCTTTGGGCCAATCCCTGCGCTATATGGCACGTTTGCATTGCTCGTGCTGATCGCGACGGTGAAGAACCTGCCATACACCTCGCGTACCGGCATTGCCGCGATGCTCCAGATTGACAAATCGCTCGAAGAATCGGCACGCGTCCAGGGCATTGGCTGGTTCGGCCGCATTCGGAGAATTGTAGCTCCGCTCGCCGCTTCAGGACTCGTTTCAGGTATGCTGCTGAGTTTCATCGGAACGATGCGAGAGCTGTCGCTCATCATTCTACTGGTCACGCCATCAACAGCAGTTCTAGCCAGCGTCATCTACACCTACCAAACGGATGACGTACCCCAGCTGATCGGGGCAGCCACCTTGCTTCTCGTCGCGCTGGTTGTTGGCTGCAACCTGCTGTTCAGGCTCGTTTTTCGAAATACGAAGATGGGATTTGCTTGAGGAGGCAACCCGAAAGAGGAGGAAGACTATGAAGACTTTAATGAAGGGCGCAGCAATCGCCACCTTGGGCTGGATGATAGGCTCTGCGGCGTTGGCGCAGGACGCGTTCGAGACATGGATTAAAACATCAGAACTGGGAGCCAACCAGCCTCCGGAAGAGAACTGGGACGAGATCACCCGCAAGGCGAATGAAGAAGGTGAAGTGACGATCTACTCATCGTCATCCAGCGTCAGCGCACTCGCCGAAGACTTCATGAAGCTCTACCCGAAGATCAAGGTAAACGCCTATGATCTTGGTTCGGAGAAGACGATTGAAAAGGTTGTCCGAGAACAACAAGCGGGCATCTTCAACGTCGATGTGGTGAACACTGCGGGCACGGCTCAAATGATCTTCGACCTTCTCCCCAACAAACGTATCGTCAATTATGTACCGCGGTACCTGACAGACAAGATCCCGGAGGAGCTTCGTGAACCACTCCTGACGCAGGTCATCGAAGCGACCGTCCTGATGTACAATGCCGACGCTTATAAGGACGGTCCGCCTGTCAAGAATGTCTGGCAATTGACAGAACCAGATTGGAAAAAGCGCTTCGCAATGAAGAGCCCCCTAGGATCGCTGACATCACTGGCATTGCTTGCTTCAATCGTGGAGCACTCCGATAGCTTTGCGAAGGCCTACGAGACGTATGCGGGCAAGCCAATCGAGCTGTCGGATGGTATCGAAAACGCCGGCTACGAGTTCTTGCATCGCCTCCTGAAGAACGATCTCGTTATTTACGATTCCGGTTCTAAGCTCGCGACTGCTTCGGGACTCAAAGGGCAAAATAACCCGCCCATTACGTTCTCCAGCATGCACTACATAAACAAAAATGGCAGCGACGATTACGCCAACGCTATCCTCTACGATATCGATCCTGCAGGTGTGTTCGCCTATTCGACTTATACATCGATAGCCGGGCAGGCTCCGCATCCCAATGCCGCGAAACTTTTTATCGCGTTCCAGATGGGTTCGAAGGACCTTACGCCAGACACCAAGGTTGAAAAACCTTACCGTGAGGGTGAGAGCCTGAAATTGCTTCAAGGCATGGCCGCCTATTTCAAGGTCGGCACGTTCTCGCCTCGCACAGACATGCCGCTACCCAAGGGTGGAGAGAAGTGGCCGGAGGCAAAGAAGATCTTCGGATCCGCCGAGTTTCAGCGTGACAACGTTGCTGCGGTCAACGACTTCTGGGTCGTTGAGACGAGCCAGTAAGAACCTTGCTCAGCCGACCGGCGCACCAGCGCATGCCGGTCGGTGCTTACGATCTCCGGAGGAAGTCATGAACGAAGTATCTCTCAAAGGCATCACCAAATCCTATGGTGCACACCTCGCCATTCCGCCGCTTGACCTGGATATTCCCAAGGGGAAATTCGTCACTCTTCTGGGTCCGTCGGGCTGCGGCAAGACGACGACGCTCAGGATTATCGCCGGGCTCGAACAGCCCTCGGATGGGGAACTTACATTGTCCGGAAAGTCGGTATTTTCTGGTCGCAACAGCCATTTCGTACCACCGGAAAAACGCGGTCTTGGTTTCATTTTCCAGAGCTACGCTCTATGGCCTAATATGAAGGTTGATCGCAACATCACGCTCGCTCTACAGCAGGCGCGAAAGCCGAAGGACGAAATCCAGGAGCGGCTCGGCGAAGCGCTCAAGAAAGTACAGCTCGAGGGGTATCAGGATCGGTTTCCCTCGGAACTGTCGGGAGGCCAACAGCAACGCGTAGCGGTCGCTCGATTGATCGCCGCTAGAAATTCAATTCTGTTGATGGACGAGCCGCTTTCCAATCTCGATGCGGTGCTACGCACGGAAATGCGCACGGAACTGAAGCGGTTGTCCCGAGACCTCGGTGCGACGACGATCTACGTCACCCACGACCAGGTCGAAGCCCTGACCATGTCTGACATCATCGTCGTGATGAAGGATGGCGTGATTCAGCAGATGGGCAGCCCCTATGAGATCTACCACCAGCCAAGCAACCTGTTCGTCGCTGAGTTCATCGGTGATCCGCGCATCAACCTGTTTGACGCGACTTTGGAACAGCGCGACAGCCGTAGCGTCCTGCACATCGGTGAAATCGAGATAAACCTGCCGCACGCCCTGCCGCAGTCCTCAGGACCGATGCGACTTGCGATCCGGCCGGAGCGGCTTACGCTTCATGATGCACCTGTCGCGAATAGTTTGCCCGCAGAGGTCGATGTCGTTCAACCAACCGGATCGCAGACGATCCTGTCCCTCACATCGCAAGGCAATGCGGTGACTGTGCTTATTCCTCGGTTCGTTGAGCGCTGGCCAAGCCGAAAGGTCTGGCTTGAACTGGACGCCGAGCACATCATGATCTTCGATAGTCGATCGGGGCAGCTTCTACAGACCACAGGCGGCCCAATCCGACAAGAGAATGCTGCTTAGCTCTTGCCGCGCTGGCTGCTCGCTTGTGTCACATATGCGCCGCCCAGCTTCGAGGCTTCTATAATAGAGATTGGCGCTGTCTTTCATTGCGCCTGAAAATGGATCGAGTGCTGCATATGGATGCACCCTTTTACGAACGACCGCCCATCAGCCTGATTACGCAAGGGCTCGGACCGCATGATTCCAAGCTGTACATCGGCGGTCTGGAAGGCGCGCGAGACCTTGGGCTTCTGAAAGCTCACGGTATCGGCATAGTCGTCAACTGCGCCGTCAATCTGGATATCAACTTCGTACGAGACCCTGCCAATGCTGAGGACGGGGAGCTTAGTGCAACAGGCTACGCTCCTATCCGCTATTACAAGGTCGGCATGATTGATGGGGGTGGCAGCCCGGACACAATGATGGTGGGCGGATATTATATTCTCCATGGCGCGCTGCATCAGACCATGCCCAAGCGTGCGACCTATCCATTCGAAGATGGAGGAAATGTCCTGGTCAATTGTCGCAGCGGTCGCAGTCGCTCGGTATCACTTGTGGGTCTCTACATCCACAAACAGCAACCCGACCGTTTTCCGACTCTCGAGGCGGCAATCGCCCATGTCAGGGAAAAGCGCCTCTTGCGACCGGACGAATGGTTCGAGGCGCCTAAACCCATGCTTTATAAAGCTGCTCGTCTCGCATCAGACTGGATTGATATGATCGAAAAAACCAGATTGCGTGAAGCAATTGCATAGCCATACCCCTGTCGCCGTCATCGCTGATGCACACTATCATGACCTCGAAGGCAGTTTCGGGCAGCAGGAACCTGTGTCCGGTGACGGGCTGACAGCCAGAAGCTGGTCAGAGACACGCTGCTCTACGCGTGTGTTTAACGAAAGCTTCGCGGCTTTTCCGGCTGCTCTTGATGCGATCGCCGGTCGTGGCATCAGACATGTTGTCCTTCTCGGCGACTATAGTGATGACGGACAGAAAGCAACGGTACAGGCTGTTGCCTCCCTCTTGAAAAGTTGTGCTGAGACGTTTTCGCTCTCCTTTTACGTCTTACCGGGCAACCACGACGGCTATGCGCTGAGGGGTCGACACCAGACGAAGGAATTCCTGACTCCGGATGGGGACGCCGTCGTCATCACCAGCGATCCCAATATTAAGCCTTCAAATATCGTGGCGCTTTGCTCAGAGACAATGTACTGCGCCGGCTACCCCGATGCACTGGAACCTCTCGTAGAGCATGGTCTGACGCGCCAGGCGGATTACCTTCACTGGGAAACGCCTTTCGGGACGTCTGACACGTTCGAGGACCGGCAATACCGATTAGCGTCCGCTGACGGGACGAACGAGGCGTTGTTGATAGATGCTTCCTATCTCGTTGAACCAGAAGATGGCCTTTGGCTTTTGATGATCGACGCCAACGTGTACCAACCTTCAGACAGAGCGACTGGCATTGATCTGGAAAGCGACTTTATTGACAGTACTGGTGCTGGCTGGAATGCCGTCGTCAAGCAACGCCCTTATTTGATTTCGTGGATTGCAGACGTTCACCGGCGTGCGGGCGCTCTGGGGAAAACACTTTTATGCTTTTCGCATTATCCCGTCGTGGACGTGTTCGCAGACAATCTGGCGAGTGAACAAGCGCTTTTCGGACAAACGAACGTCGCCAATCGCACTCCGCAGGACGGCGTGGCTACTGCTCTCATGCAGGCCGGCATGACACAGCACTTTAGCGGCCATATCCACGTCAACGGATCGACCAGGCGAACCGTCGGCAACACGACCTTGACCAACGTTGCTGTCCCTTCCCTGGTCGCGTTTCCGCCTGCATTCCGGATCGTGCACGGATCGACCAACGAAACCAATATCGAGACCATCAGTCTGGGCAACCTGCCGATTGATCGTCGTCTAATGCGTCTCTACCATCGCGAGTGCGAACGGAAGGGAGAGCCCAACCATTCTGCGTTTAGCGCGAAATCATACGGTGACTTCCTCTACGCTCACCAGGAAGCGCTCGTCACTCATCGGTTTTTCCCCCGTGAATGGCCCAGAGACATGGTTGAGATGTTTTCCGGTTCGACACTTGGTCGTCTGCTCACGCAGCTTGACCTGCCTTCATCTGTGCTGGTCAAAATTGCACAGTCCGCTGGTGTTGATCCGGAGAGCGCCGCGTCATTATCGTTGCTGCATTTCGTCACCGATTGGTACGCGTTGCGCCAGGCGCAGGAACTTGCCCTTCCCTTCATTCGCGCGGAAAACCTGTCAATTTATAAGGCGCTGGTCGTTCACCAAAAGGAATTTTCAGGTTCATCCGACCCAAAAGAAAATGCTTCGGCCGCATCCTTTATCAAGACATTTCTGACTGTGCTGAAGGTGTCATTGCAGCGGGCACGCGCATAGTCGACTGGGAATAGGATCGTAATGGCAGCAAAAAGGAGAAAGACTTGAGTTCCACGGTCGTCATGATCAATTTGCTGGGTGCTGTCGCTTTGCTGCTCTTGGGGCTCGCGCAAGTCAAAGACGGTGTATCACAAGCTTTCGGTGCGAAACTCAAAATTGGTCTAGCGACCGGGACCAGCAACGGACCGCGCTCATTTTTCTCCGGATTGATTGCAACGATTGCTCTGCAAAGTTCGACAGCCACCGCGCTCATGACCGCGTCGTTTGTTGAACGAGAACTGATTAAACCGCGGATGGCTCAAATCGTTCTCCTTGGAGCCAATGTGGGAACTGCCATTACCGCCTGGATCGTCGCGGCGGGACTGGAATGGCTTTCCCCTCTGGCTGTTTTAGTCGGTGTGATACTCCTTCGTGGCTCATCATCTGCGCGTCAGGGCGGCGGTAAAGCGCTTGTCGGTATTGGGCTGATGTTGCTCTCGCTCCATCTTTTGAGTGCAGCCACGGAACCCATGCGCAGTTCCCCGGCCCTCATGGCTTTCGTCGCTTTGTTGGACAATGCTTGGCCGGTCGCTCTCATTTTTTCAGCGATGATTGCGTTTGTGTCGTCCTCGAGCCTGGCGGCGGTCGTGTTAATCCTTTCGCTCGCGTCAGCCGGCGTGCTGTCCACCGGCCTCATCATTGTCCTGGTACTCGGAGCCAATCTCGGTGGCGCTGTTCCTCCCGTGCTGGCATCTTTGTCGGGTCCCGCTTCGGTCAAGCGTGTCACGCTCGGCAACCTCATCGTCAGAGGCGCTGGTTGCGTGCTGGTCCTCCCACTCGCAGACTATGGCGCTGGGTTGTTGACCATATTGCCATTGACGCCAGCCAAGCTTCCCGTCGACGCTCATCTCGCGTTCAACGTGTTTCTGGCCGCCTTGGCGTGGCCCTTTTCGCGCGCGGTCTCGGGGATCGTGAAGTCCTTAATCGCCGACGATGCAGCCGCAGAGTTCGGTCCGAAGTACCTCGATGAACAAGAACTCTCGACACCGGTCGTCGCGCTCGCCAGCGCCACTCGTGAAGTGCTGGGTATCGGCGATCTGGTAGAGCGCATGTTAGTAAGAACTGCAGATTCGTTCGACCGCTACAATCCATCACGTTTACAAGAGGTCTCGCTTCTTGAAGGACGGGTCGACCTACTGCAACAAGAGGTAAAGCTGTATCTCTCAAAGCTTGGACGTGCTGGCTTGAACATGGAAGATGGTGGGCGTTCGGCGGCCATCATCGATTATGCAATCAACCTCGAGCATATCGGCGACATCCTGGAAAAGAGCTTGGTACCGGAAATTGCCAAGAAAGGAACGCAGGGTCTCCAGTTCTCGGAGGAGGGACACGCGGAGGTCAAAACGCTCTTCGAACTGACACAGGAAAACATACGTATTGCCCAGACAATTTTTGTCACGAGGGACTTTAACCTTGCACGTCGAATGATGGAGTTGAAGGTGGAAGTTCGTAAAATGGAAAAGCAGTCGGCAGCCAAGCATCTCGCCCGTCTGCGCGATGGTCGCGCCGACAGCATGCGAACGAGCTCATTGCACCTGGATATCCTGCGCGACCTAAAGCGTATCAACGCTCACATCGTGGCTACCGCGCATCCGATCCTAGATGAGAGTGGGCTGTTGATAGAAAGTCGCCTTCGCTCTACCAGCTAGCTTTGAGCGGTCGAGACCACCATGATTTGTTAAAGCAGTCGGAGTATGTTGACCGGCCACTTGCAAGCGCTGCGTACTCGGCGCCTGCTGCTCGCGAAGCCGTTGGGCGAACATTGCCGAAATCCACCTTCTTTCTGAGTCGCAACAGCGCACGCTCCCTATCCGTTCCTTTTAGTCGGACTAAACGCTATCTTCGCTTAAACACCACAGAATGCAGATTCTCGGTAACATCTCAGGATACTACGTCTCGCTTCTGCGTCTGTGCTTCGAAACACCTCTAAGCAAGTTGTGCCATCGACTGCGCCGGGGGTGTGGCGTTGGCACCAGGCCCTACCAAACCGCTCATTAGAAACATCGCGAAGGAAATGCTCTATCCTGATCACTCCCTGTGAAAGGAGGAGATTCAACTCTCAGTGTTGGGGTCGACTGGTAAATAGATCATGCCATGTTGCGGCGCGCTGAACGCGACGGCCCGAACCCATCCGCCTGAGATCATTGACGAATTTTCTCCGGGAAGACTCTACATCTGACGTCACCGATTGCGCCGGTAGATATTATTATTCGCTCCGCTGTCAGCCCAGTCCCGACCGTTTTCGCGGCGCCAGTCGCAAATCCCTGCATAGGGGTGCGATATGTCGTTTTCACCGTTGCCGCATGAGCGGTTATGGCCCACGCCCGCAGAATACCCAGTCCCGCGGTAGCCGCGATCGTCTACGCAACCGCTTAGAATGCCGACAGACAATATGCAAATCACCGCGCTGAAAATCTTCATAACTTTATCTCCAAGTGAACGAGATTAACCACCTTTGCCTTTCCCAGTTCCATCTTTGCCAATCGGTAAACCTCAGAATACTGGAATGCCAGTCACCGAAAATCTACACCCAAGGAAAGGGCCATATGCGGCCGCCGAAATGCGGGGACACCAATGGCAGTGGGTTCAGGGCGTATTCGGTTCACGCTTCAAGGCTGCTTCAGCAACACCAGCTCTTTTCAAAATCACGAGAACCGCGTTCTTGCTTTGCCAACCGCTCAACAAGACAGACACCCAAGCTATTCTCGGCCCACCCTCTAATGAGCAGTTGGATATATTCCCGACATAAAACGCAAGTCGGATTGCTTAGTCGTCACTTTCTTTTTTTTGACGCAGGATCTTTTGGCGCAAACTCTGAGTGCGTGAAAGATCAACAACATTATCGAGGTCCAGCGCTGGCCGACCTGCAAACAGGCGCTCAAATTCCGCTTTGGCCTCAAGAAAAAAGGCAATTTTCAAGAAATATTAAAGGGAAAATTTGACGGTTTCTTCAGCTAACCTCAGAGACCCGTAGGAAGCTTTAAATCCTGCAACCGAACGCACTGGGTCGATTCATACTCGATCCGTCGACGTTTTACTCCGTCCGCCTTATCAGTTTTTCTCCACACGAGACGGTGGCTGTCTCATCGAACTTCTACTGAGGCTGTGGTTGCGCGGATCTCACGATCCCAACATAACCCGGAAAAACTTGAAGTTCAGCCTGATAGGCGATATTGCGGTAACCTCGTGATCAACATACGAGGACATCATGGCAACCGGCACAGTTAAATTTTTCGCACAGGATAAGGGCTTTGGCTTCATCACACCAGACAACGGCGGCCCAGACGTCTTCGTTCACATCTCCGCGGTCAGCTTCGGCGGCGCTCTGACCGACGGTCAGAAGGTTAGCTACGATGTCGGCCAGGATCGCAAGACCGGCAAGTCGAAGGCCGAAAACGTTACTGTTCTGTGAAAGAGAAATGGCCCCGTCAACCTTGTCGGGGCCACCCGTTCCTGGTCGATTGGTGCCTAATCCAACCGCTCCACGCGGTTCGTAATTGCGTGTATGCCGCCGGAGCACTTATCGTAGCACCAAAGGCCAGCAGCGCTCCTGCGCACGACGCTGTTCTAGGCTCGTTGCAAAATTCGTTTTAGTTAAGCACCGACTGCCGTCGCTAGCCTTCTTCATTAGCTGTATCAGCAACGAACGCGCCACGCTCTCGCGTGGGCTTGGGCACGCCAGTCGTTGGATCCTTTCACGTTTGATGCTCAAGCTCGGCGTCGATTTCAGCGCCAACCATCAAATAACGACTGAAATCTACACCCGGACGATCAGAACGATCAGGACACCGAGAGTGCCGTAGAAGCGCCAACCTGACTTCTTGCCATCCGCGCGTCAAAGTAGAACGAGCGACGCCAGCGACATAATGAGTGCCGGGAACATCACGACCGTACCGAGCTTCAGAAATTTCCAGCTACTGATATCGAGACCCTCACGACGAAGGGCCGACAGCCACAGGATCGTCGCCAGTGAGCCTGTGACCGAAAGGTTGGGGCCGAGATCAACGCCAATCAAAATCGCACCTGCGACCTTGTCCGAGACGTGCGCTGCCTGAACCACACTTCCGGCGAGCAAGCCGGCTGGCAGATTGTTGACGAGATTACAGATGACAGCGACAAACGTCCCGGCCACGCCAACGGCATAACCATCAGACACCGAAGCCAAAGACACCAATTGATTGGCCAGAATGGTCGTCACACCCGTGCGGTCAAGCGCTTCGACGATGACAAACAACCCTGCCACCAACGGCAGGACGCTCCAGCTGATACCCTTTATCGTCTCCATGGGGCTCTGCCGTGTCAGCAAGAGAACGAGGATAGTCGTGATCATCCCGGCAACAAAGGTAGGAACACCGAGGTCAGCATGCAGGGCAGATGCAACGATCAGGACGATCGCGGTGATCACGATGCCCCATCCTGCAAGGCTGGCGCTACGGCTAAGGACTGGTCGGTCCGCAGCGGCAGCGAGGCTCTCTTCCGACAAGGCACGCCTTTGCGTCCAATAGAGGCATATGAATGTTACGACGATGGAAATGAGCGATGGCAGCAAAAACGTTGCCAACCAGCGCGACAGAGGCGGCATTTCGCCGCCAGCGAAGATCACGAGATTGGCAGGATTGGAGATCGGCAACACGAAGCTCGCAGCATTGGCGATAAAGGCGCAGATCAAGAGGTAAGGCATCGGATCGCGAACCCGGCTCGCACGGCAGGCTGCATAGACGGCTGGCGTCAGCACAACTGCAGTGGCGTCGTTCGACAGAAACACCGTCACGACAAGGCCGACCAGATATACGAGCACAAAAAGACGCTTGGGCGAACCCTTGGCATAGGACGTCGCAATCGCAGCAACCCAATCGAAAAGGCCCTCTTTGCGAGCCAACTCGGATAAAAGCATCATGCCGATCAGGAAGAGATAGACGTCAATCCCTTTAGCAACACCTGCGAGCGCATCGGCTGGCCCAATCAGTTGGAAAAGGAGAAGGAGAACAGCACCAACAACCGCCCAGACGGCCTCCGGCCAACGGAACGGCCTGGTGATCACACCAGCCGCTGTCAGCCCCGCGATACCCCATACGATCGCATTCTGAGTCAAAGGATTCGTCCCTGATATTAGTGAGGCGCAACGGCCATAGAGTGCGAGAATCTGGATCTTCCAGCCGACCCCGATACATCACATCTTCATCATCAGCAACAGGTTCCGCCGACTGCGAGAACAGCCGAAACCCTTCATTAGGCTTGCCTTGAAAACGCGTTCGGTTCAAAAGCAATCTACAACATGATACCGAGCAGGCGCTTTGAACCGCGCTGGATCCTAAAGCCACGAGTCACATCGCCACATAGCGCAATTGGTAATAAGGTTCCGATTTCGCTGATGAACGGCTCATTGGCGCCCCCACCGACCTGGGCCAAAACCCCGTAAAATTTCAGCTCACGCTGGCCCAAAATCGGAGATCACCTTACTGTGCCCAAGCGGGTGAGAGCAGTAGCGCTATAGGCTCAGCCTTCCACATCAAATGCTCGAGGTCGAGGCCCGAGCAGACATTCTCCCCTACCCAATCCACATTTCAGCCATTACGGAGCCGGATGCCATAAGCAATCAGAAAAGAATCGCTGCCTGCTTATCGTCATGATGGCAGCGCGCTTCGTCGGCAGATCGACGCTTTTTATATGGGAAAAGCCAGACTTCTGCAGATTTCTCAGTTGCCGCTCATGGTCGCTGCTCGGCTCCTGCACGATGCGCTCGGTGCGCGGATCATCAAGAAACATGTAATGTAGAAGCGAAGGCAGCCAGGCCGTGAACCAATCGCGGCCACGGCATGCCTCGTCACCCACGATCACGTGGCAACCACGGTCGTAGTCGCCCGCATCACAGAAGGTGCCGACAACATCTTCCTTTGCCCAGTAAACCTCGAAATATGAAAATGCTCTGCCATCGAAGCGGCCGATCAGCGGCATGATATGCGCGTCGGCGAACATGCCGTTCAGATATCGCCTGTGCTTGTCTAGATCTCCTGCCTCGTGCCAGAACTTGTCCACCCGAGGGCTGTTCATCCAGCGATGCACATCTGGCAGGTCTTTCAAGGTCGCCACATCCAGAGAGAGAACGCCGCCGAGCCAGGGGATGAAACGGGCATAAACCGTTCCCACCGGTTTTGGCGCACGCAAGGGGTGAGACACCCTGCCGTCGTAGACATCGCAACGAGGGAAAGAGCCGTAAGCAGGGGCACTCCAGAGACCTGTGGTCTGCCAGAACATTTCTGCCGACACGGCGGGCTGGTCGGAGTTGGACAGCACGTGGGTGTAAAGCCCGTGGGCCGTGAACTCCTCGTCCAGCTCCGTCCAACGATCGCCCGGCAGGGTTATCGATCGAAGGGCTGGTAACGTGGAAAACAAGTATTCGAACGCTGCGGCCGCAAGACGCCAACGACCTCCGGACGTGCCGGGCAGGTCAGCAACCTTAATCTCGCCGCCCGCGCCGCCCGTGGAAATATGGAAGGCTCCCGTGCTGCCATCAGGATCAGAGATCAGGAGTTGCGTGCCTTGGCGACGAACTTCGACGGGACCGCTTCCATGGAGATTAAAGGCGCGATAGAGGTCTGGCGCAGACCTCCCGGCCAGTCGGTACGGTGCGGCCGCTGTGATCATTTCCTGACGCATATCGCCCTGATGATCCATCAGAAAACTTTCGTCAGCGAAACGGCGAACGTGCGTCCGCGCCCCTTGTAGTCGAACACGGCCTGATTTGCCAAAGCCCCGTAAAGAGCGTTGGCGCGTGCGCCCCATATGGTCGTGTATTCTTTGTCGAACAGGTTCATCACACCGAACCGCAAGATCGTGTCCTGCGCTTCGAAACGATAGGCACCGGTCAGATCAAAAAGGGTGTAGCCATCAATCTCGCGGTTATCATCATCACTGAGGTTGAACACATGTTGTCCGGCAAGCTTGACGTTGAAGTTATCCTTCGTCCAGCCGACGTATCCGCCGAGTTTGGAAACACTGGCCGTGCCGATGCTTTCCTTTTCCCAGCCGCCATCTGACTTGATCTCGGACTTCACCCAATGCGCCGAACTGCCGACATCGAAACCATAGTCCAGCTTTGCGCTGGCGCTCGCCTCAATGCCATAGACGCGTCGTTCACGATCGACGACATCCACGGCCAAGGTTGTACGGTCCAATTCGATAGACCGGTCGGAGAGCGAATAATAGGCCGCCGTCTCGAAGCTGTATGTATCGTCATTGAAGCGGTAGCCGAGTTCAAAAGAATTCGTCTTGATCGCCTGAAGCGCGGAGTCGGCGACATTAACGCTGTTCAGTAGCACGTAACGCCCACCGACAAGGCTGTAGTTTCCGATCCCATAATATTTTGCCGGGTCGGGAAGCTCGAAGCCCTGGCTGAAATTGGCATAGACTTGCTGGGTGTCGGTCAGTTCATATGTCACGCCTGCATTAAACAGGGCAGCATCATAGCTGACGTCGCCGCCAGGGATGCTGTCGATAGAGGATCCGACTCCATTCAGAACGGCAACCTGCTGCGCAGCACCGGCAAAGCTCGAAACTTCGGTTGTGACATATTGATAGCGCACACCACCGTTGACCGTCAGTCGGTCCGTCGCCTCATAGGATCCCTGAATGAAGCCGGCTAGGGTGGAGACATCGATATCGGGATAGAGGCCGGTAATGCCACGCGTCTTGAAGTCCATAGCGCCTGTTGTGGCGACAGTCAGAAAATCGAAGACATTCTGCTTGGACTTAAGAGAATCCCGATCTGCATCAATGCCATAGGTAATCTTCAATCCGTCCAGTGGCTCCGAAATCATCGACGCCTTCAGGCTGTAATAGTCAGTGTCCTGCGAGCTACCGCCGAAGTAGACGAAGGGCGAGAAAATTGCGCTACCGGGGAACGGGTGGAAGCGAATTTCCTCTCTGCGGAAGCTGCCCTGCAGAAGGAGTTCCTGCCCCAGAAAATCATCGTCGGTGTAAGTCGCGTTCACCATGGTGCGGCGTGTGCGAGGATTGAAATCCGACCGGTAGCCATCGCGGGTTTCGACCAAATTTGGATCTCTTATACCCGCGAGTCCAGCTCCGAGATAAAGTCCAAAAGGAGAGTCCTGCGCACTGTCGTAAAATTGGCCCGATAACTCGAAGCGCCTGTTGTCATCGATCTGCACGCCGACAGATCCCATAAAATCGATGCGCTTGTTGAAGGCGGTCGAGGTCTGGGTGATATCAGGCGTCAGCATCGTGCCGGACCCATCGTAAAAGGCTCCGGTCTGGTTTCCGGCAATAGCGAAACGTGCGTCCCAGTTTTCGCTGTTATAGGTAACGGCGCCCGCACCATTGCGGTCAATGTCGCGGGTGCGGCCAAAGCCGCTGCCAAGGCCAGCTGTTACTTCGCCATGCAAACCTTCCGGCGCATCCTTGCCCTTCTTCGTGATGATGTTGATGACGCCGCCTGTGGCATTGCCGCCGTAGATGGCTGTCGCGCCGGACAAAACCTCGACGCGCTCGATGTTGAACGGATCGATGGAATCAAACTGACGGCTGAGCCCGCGCGCCGAGTTCATCGAAACACCATCGATGAGAATAAGTGCCGTGCGTCCCCGCAAATTCTGGCCGTAAGCCGTGCGCGCGCCTTCGCTGGCCGGATCGAAGCTGGGAACTTTCTCAGCAAGAATCTGCTGAAGCGACTTGCCGGACCGGGCTTCAGCCTCGATGGCCTCCGCATCAACGACATAGATCGTTCGCGCTGTTCGAGATATCTCCTGGGGTATGCGGCTGCCGGTTATCACAATCGGCTCCAGAACTGTCGGACCACTTCCGGACTGCGCGCTCTGTGCATCCTGTGCCTGCGCGACGTTGTTGCCACCGACCGCAACGACGATAGCCATAAGACTGACGCCGGCATTCCATTTTCCAATCATGTCGCCCCCAAAGCGCAAAAAATCTTCCGGTTGGCCCAACCGGATAAATACAAGACTATTTTTATCATGTTTTATGCGTTATGAGGCGGCTGGGCTTGGATGACGACGAACCAGATTTGGATAGATGCGAACATGAACAGAAAAGGGAGGTTTGATTTTTCATGGAAGTGATCCGACCCTTGAAACTTGGAACCCTGTCCCTGCCTGATTCAGAAAGCAGGCTCATGTGCCGAACGATCCTTCTGGATATGCTGGGAGAAGCAACGATCAGCGTTGAGGACGGTGATCTGTCGGGCGTGACCGGCCTTGTCTGGAAACATAAAAACCTGTCGCTAGCCACCGTCTATATGCCGAGAACGTCGCTGCGACTGACAGCGCACGGCGTCGGTACGCCGGATATTGTGATACTGAGGGCAGCGGACGGGCCGCTGCTGGTCCATCATCGAAAGCAGAGCTTCGAGATGGCGCCGCGCGACGTGATCCTTATTCCCTCCGACACGATGTCGGAAATCGTTCTGCCCGAGGGCGGGCGCCTCGACTGCGCCCATCTTCCTCACGCCGCTATCACGCTTGCACGAGAGTCCCTCGCGCAGATTTTGTTGCAGCCTTTTTCAGCGGAGTGCCTGCCGTTGCAGCTCCTCACCAACTATGCGGGTTACCTGCTGCGTCAGGACCATCAGGACAAAGAGCATGCCAGCATGATGGTGGCGCACTTTTACTCCTTGCTTCCCGTGCTGGCGCAATACGTCGCCAAAGGTACCCCTTCAGCGGTCTTGCAAGGTCGTCTTGAGGCGATCAAGGCGATGATCGAGGAAAACCTGGCCGATGGCTCGTTTTCCATCGCCGATGTGGCACAGGCTGAAGGGATTACACCCCGGGCGATCCAGAAGCTTTTCAGCCGGGCGGGAACAACCTTTTCACGCTACGTTCTGGAAAGGCGGCTGGTGCTGGCCAAGAACCTTATTCTTGCCGACCACGCCGCAACGCCGATCAGCCAGATCGTTTACAGCGTCGGCTTCAACGATCTGTCCTATTTCAACCGCACATTCCGCAGCCGCTACGGTGTACGCCCGACGGATTTGCGCCGAATGTCGGCGCAAATCCCTTGATCACTGCCGATGCAAATGAACAGTGGAGATGGCGCGGCTTCTCAAGCCGCATCCCTCTTCCGGTCGAAGTGGACGAGAGGATTGTCGACCATGCCCTGGAAATCCGGTACCGGTCGCTCATCATCGTCAGCATAACCGTGCGTGAATAGCCGCACGCGGTTAAGGCAAAGGCGGGGATATTCGTCCGCGAAAAGATCGAAGATCGCAAATCGCTCAGCCATGTCGGGGAAGCGAGCCTGATAGCGTCGAATGCTCTCCCCTGCCAAAGCCCAGAAAGCGGCCTCAGACACGCCCGACCGCTTGTCCAGCAGCACGGACATGTAACGGAAAACGCAAATGAACAACGTCGTCTGGATGAAGTGCATCAGGAAATCTGCAGGCAGGCGCAACAGCACATCCTTAACCTCTTCTGGCAGGCTTTCGCTCTCCGGGAAATTGAGGTCGCAGACGATCACATCGTCGATGAAGTCGCGCAGCGCCAACCGCACCGGTAAACCGTCTTTCAGGATCACCGTCGCATTCTGCCCGTGGGCGGAAAAGGCCAACCCGTGACGGGCGAGAAGGTGATAGACGGGAGGCAGGACGACATCAAAGAAACGCGCCAGCCAACCTTCGACGCTGACACCTGCTTTTTCGGCCAACGCCTGCACCACGGGCTTGCCATCGCTACCGGCATGCATGAATGCAGCAAGCGGCATGCCGGTTTCGCCGGGCTTCAGATGTCCCCCGAGGCTATCGCGCCACAGGCATCCAAGCATCTCGTTGAACTGGTAGGGCGCACCTGCAATTGTTGAGAACTGTGGATGCTCATAGTGCATGCCCGCTCGCTCTCCCAGAAGGGCCAACTCGCACTCGTTCGAAAGGAAGGTGTCACTTTCTACAAGTTCGTCCAGCCAGCCGGTGAACGGCGCCGCCGTGAGCGCCCGCTTACCGGGAATGCCGCGATACACTGCGGTGTTCAGGATCGTCATGCACAGTTTCAGCGTCGACTTTGAAGGTTTGCTGACATTGGAGAGGGTGCGGACAGATTGCTGTGGAAGATACAGGTCTTCGCCCTCACCCAGGAAAACGATATGCCCTGAAGAAATGTCGGCGGCAAAGTGCGGCGCAATCATGTGGTCCCACTGCCAGGGGTGAACGGGCATGATGTGGTGCGTTTCAGCAGAGCAGCCAGCGGAATTCAGCTTGCCGACAAATGACGTATAGAGCCGCTCGCCAAGAGCCTCGGTGACCAGTCGCTCATTCGTCAGTCCCGCTTCGCCAACGAACGACGCCCGCTCGCGACTGACCCCGATCCAGACAATCTTCAATGCTGATCGATTTTCCGGTGTGTAGGCGAGGTAATCCGTGTAACCAAGGCCGATACGCCCTTTACTCACCGTGACCCACGGGTGCCCGGTCATCTCGCCTTCCATTTGGATATCGTCGAGTTCGGCAAGCTCCGCACCGGTTTTGTCAGCTCTCGCGGCGGTGTGAGCATCTGAGACAAGAGTGTTGCCAAGTTCCCGGATGAAGTGCGCAACTGTCATCGGCTTGACGCCAAGCTCCGGCAGGATTTCCGCGCAGAAGGCCAGCGGATCGTGAACCGGCGTGCTGACGTGGTCGACGTGCCTGACGATACTCTCAGGCTCGACCGAGAGATTATCAAATACGTATTTCCTGGCCCTGAAACTGTACGACGCCGTCGAAAAGTCGATCCGGTAATGGCCCGGCTTTTCTGACGTTACCGGGAAAACACGCTCATAGGCGAACTCTTCGATCACCTTTGCCAGCAGCCGGCGGGACGTCTCTTTCCAGAGGGCTGGCGCAAAGGCGGGCTCATAAAGCTTTTCAGACGGCGCGGGCATAGACATCTCCTGCGAATGTTGAGGACGGGGCGTGGTCTTGCGGAATTCCGAAATCCTGGAAGGCAGATCGCGCGTTGACCCGGTAGTATTCTGTCTCAAGCAACTGATTGATGATGACAGCGTTGCGGAAAGCACCCAGACCAAGGTCTGGCGCGCCGACGCCGTGCTGGAAGGTTTCGGCATTTTGCACGAAGATCGCGCCCGCGCCGCCGTCGCGACGTCTGGCGCGGAAGTCTGCGTCAACGATCAAATCGCCACGGTCGCACGTTTCCAGTATCTGCTCCTTCAACGTGTCGAGCCATTGTGGCCACGCATGGCGATAGCCCGTAGCCGAGATCACCGCGTCAGCCTCGACGGTGCTTTGCTGACCAGAGAGATTGTGCCGAAGACCGATTTTCAGTCCGCCGGTGAACCCGCTTGATTGGATATCGGTCACGTCGCAGTTGGGCACCAATGTCAGCCCCGGGTCACGACCGCCGATTGATCGCTCGTAGAGCAGATCGAAGATGTCCCCGATCGTCGAAAAACTGATCCCCTTGTAGAGCAATCCCTGATCGGCAACGGTCTGCCGCCGTTTCTCGCGCGGCAGCTTGTGGAATTCGCGCATATAATCGGGCGTGAAGTATTCCAAACCAAGTTTTGAATATTCCATTGGGAAGAAGCCCGCGGAGCGCGTGATCCAGCGAATGGATGCACCTGCCGCCACCTTTTGTGGCGTCAATTCGCTGAAGAGCGCCAATACACATTCAGCGGCACTCTGGCCGGACCCTATCACCGTGACACGACGGGCTTTCGTCAATTCCGCCCTCCGCTTGGCAAATTCAGCGGAATGGAAAACCGGGGCGTTGGTTTGCAGGCACTGCCATTTCGGCAGATAGGGCGACGTTCCGATCCCTACCGCAATATTCCGGCTGCGATAGCTGCGTGTGGCGCCGCTTGCAGAGGAGGTTTTGGTCACGAAAGTGTCGGTCGCAGCATCGTGCTCCACATCCACGACGCTTTCGCCGAACCGGCAGCTATCGAGCTGCTGCGAGGCCCAACGGCAATAATCGTCATACTCCTGTCGGGGGATCAGGAAATTCTCATAGAAGTAGAATTTGTAGAGACGGTCATGAGCAGCCAGATAATTGAGGAAGCTCAGGCGATGCGTCGGGTCAGCCATTGAAACGAGGTCAGCAAGAAACGGCACCTGCAGCGTCGTTCCCGGCAAGATCAGGCCCTCATGCCAACGGAAACCAGGTTTACGCTCCAGGAAGGCCGCTGACACCTGGGGGTGGGAGGACAGAAGGGAGGCGAGGCCAAGATTGAACGGTCCGATACCGATTCCGGCAAGATCGAGTGTGGTCATGGTCAAAGTCCAAATTGTTCGATGAAGCGCTGTCGATGGCAGAACATCAATTTCGCGCGTTTGTCCGGCAGGTCGATTTCCCCCTGCTCCTCAAAGGCGCAGACCGGCGCATAACGCAGCAGACGGCGCGCTTCGACACTCGGTTCACCCACCACCTTTTCCGTGGCGGGGTCATCGAGGAAAAGGAAGCGGGTAAACGCCCTTATCACCGCCGGAGCGATTCCTCTGCCAAAGAACGACGGCTCCCCCACCAGCATATGCCAGCCGCGATCCTTGTCGGCGGCGGGATAATGGCGGCCAAGAATATCGTCCTTCGCCCAATAGGCCTCCCAGTAGCTCATGGGCGCACCATCGATGAAACCGATATATGGATCCTGATGCGGGTCAGCCAGATTGGCGTCGATATAGGCAGCGATATGCTCTTTCGGCTTTGCCATCTTCCATTGCGGTACGACATGGGGCTGGTTCATCCAGCGCCACAGGAGATCGAGGTCACGCCCCTTGTCCAGCAGCCGGAAACTGATTGTCTTGTCGATGTCCGGATCATAACGGGAATAGGCAAAACCGGCGCCAATGGTCAGGTTATCCATGGGCTTGGGCCCGCGCGCTCTGGAACAAGGGATTGTCGATTTGAAGATAAACCGATTGCGTCTCCAGCGGACCGACCAACTCATCCATCTGCGCCAGTCGCGTCTTGAGGTTGGCCTTGCACCGTAGAACGGGTGCGAGCACCTTCTCTACCAAATGCGATTGCCCGCCCTCCTCTGCATTCAGTTTGATGAGTGCTGCCCGCAACTGCGAAATCAACACCTCTTCCGCTATCAGACCCTCCCGGCCCAACGCGCCGATCATCCCAAGAATAGAATTGATGAAGGCGTAATAGAGGATTCGCTCGTCCACTGGCTCTTCACCGAAAACGGATTCGCTTCGGATTCCGATCCCCGGGATCGCTTCATTCAACGCCGGATGACCGCGCTCGTGGTGGAAGAAGCCTTGGTTGTCACGATAGAAGGCGGCGACCGGATAACCATCAGCGAGTTCGATCAGGATATTCTGCTGGTGCGCCTCCATTGCAATGCCGTGCCGCAGATAGAGAGCAAATACTGGGGCCATCAAAACTGTAAGGAACCGTGAGAACCAGTCTGCGGCCACGGCGTCGACCGAGCGTCCCTCTATGTCGGCCTGCCGCCTGATCAACGCCCCTAGCCTGCTGCCACGCTCCGGCAGATGCTCGCAGAGGGAAGCCAGAAGCGTGACATTGCGATCGGCGTCAGGGCCATAAAACGGGTTCTCGCGCATTGTTACGGAAAGACCGTCAATCACGTTGCCATTGACCGCGACACCCATATAGGCCGGGTCTGGCATAAGGTTCAGGCCGGCATATTGCTGTTCAAGATTGTGCCATAGATGACTTGCCCGGAAGCGATACATGTCATCGCCCCGCAAAAGTTCGCGGGCGAGATTGATGCGAACGGAATTCGTGATGCCGATACCGAGCGAGAGCTTCAGCATAAAGGGTGCATCGGGCCGGTAAAGCGTACGCACAGAGGATGTGGGAAACCAGGGCTTGCCTACCTCTCCGCAATCCACGATTTTCCCGGCGGCAACCAAGCTCGCAACATCCGCCTGCTTCAGCATGACGTCCGCCTGCCAAGGGTGTACCGGCAGGAAGGCGAAGTCGCTGTTGGGGAGGCCCTTGCGAAGGGTATCCAAGCTTTCGCTTTCCACGGCATCAAGCCACTGCTCGGCAGCGGGAGAACCTTCCGAGTGGCCCGTGTGATAGACCTCGCGCGAAACGGCGAACCAGCGCAGCGGGAAGCTTGCGGCAAATTCCGGCGAGTACCGTTTGCCCTCTTCTTCCGTCATGCCCTCCCGACTTTTTGGGCAAGGGTGTATACCATGACCTGCAATCAGCCCTTGCTCCGCTTCAATGAATGAAACTTTCTCGCCAACCAGCGTCGCAAGATCGTTCTCGCGGGCCTGAAGGGCTGCCTCGACCAAGAGACGGCTCGAATGAGCACGGGCTTGCAGGTCCTTGCGGCCATCATCGGACGCTGTTGCCTCAATGCGCTGGATGATGATGTCGATCGCACTTTCCGGGCTGACCGTGTTGGTACCGGCTACATCGCTCAGCACCAAGGGCTCACCGAAAAGATGATGCCCGGTTGCGGACCGATACAGCACCGGCACTCTCAGGCTGCCGCCATTTTCGGGGAAATTCAGCGTCAGTTTTTGCTTGGCTGCATCGTGCCCCCACGCACATAGCTCCGCATATTCGCGGGCCACGCAATTGAGCAGCGATCGAAGTGCAAGCGTTGCAGCTTTACGAGCGTACATGGTCGTTCTCCAGTTGACGCGCCATCTCTCCAACCGCGTCCAGCACACGGTCAATGACGTCAGGTGTGGAATGGGGGTTGAGAAGCGTCAGTTTAAAGTGGAGCCGTCCGCCAAGGACGGTGGTTGCTAGAGCGGCAATACCGCTTCGGAAAAGTTCTGCGCGAATGGCGAGCGTCAGTTCGTCAGATCGTTCTGGCCCCTGTGGCGAAACATAACGAAACAGGACAGTCGACAACTCCGGAACTTGGGCGAGATGCAGGTAATCACGCTTGCGCACAGCCCCAGCCGCCGCCCTAGCGTTATCGAGCGTCTTGGAGATCAGTGCGTCGAGGCCATCATGGCCGATTGAGCGCAACGTCATCAGCACCTTCAGCGCATCACTGCGTCGCGTCGTCTGGATCGACGATTCCACGTAGTTGGGTACATCACCGAAGATCGAGACTTCCGGATTGAGATAATCCGCCTTCATCGCAAGCGGTGAGAAGTGGCTATGATCACGAAGAAGCAAAGCGCCACAGCTGATCGGCTGGAACAGCATCTTGTGAAAATCAAGGGCTATGGAATCTGCCTGCTCTATTCCACGCAGACGATGACGATGCTTTGAAAACAACAGGCCCCCGCCATAGGCCGCATCCACATGCAGCCACACCCCGTGCATCTTCGCCAGATCGGCGATGCCCGCGAGTGGATCGATGGCGCCAAGGTCCGTCGTGCCAGCGGTTGCCACTATCGCAACCGTCGGCCGACCCTTTGCCAACGCGTCAACGATTGCGCCTTGCAAGTCAGGCACGGACATGCGGCCCGCGTCATCCGTTGCAACTGTCACGACGGCGTCTTTGGTGAAGCCGAGGAGAGACGCACTTTTTTGGATACTGAAATGCGACTGTTCCGAGGTAAAGATGACGCCGTTGCCTCGCACCGCCAGCCCCTGTCTCTCTGCAGCAAGGTAAAGGGCCGTCATATTCGACTGACTGCCGCCACTGGTGAAACTACCGCTCGCTGTGTCCGGCATTCCGGTAAAGCCTGTCAGCCATGAGAGCACCCGTTCCTCGACCAACGTCGCGAACGGTGACTGGTCCCAGGAATCGAGCGACTGGTTGGTGGCGGAAATCAGCACTTCCGCTGCAAGCGCCGGTACAGCCACCGGGCAATGAAGATGCGCCATGGTCGCGGGATTGCCAACGTCCAGCGCATACCGCACCGCAGGAACGCCGACTTCCTCCAGCGCTGCGAAGACGCCGGTTCCCTGCTCCGGGCAGACATCGAGCGTCGCCAGGAAGCCGCGCATCGCATCAGAATCGACACCGGAGTGAATTTCGGTCCGGACCGCGTTTTCGTTAATCATCGCCACCGCAGCCATCATCGCCTGACGATAAGCCGCCCGTGCTGAGCCCCCCGGGCCAAGGATTGCAGCGGACAAGGCGTCGTCCGCCATCTCGACCTGCTTGCTATGCAACAAGGTGACATTCATGCCGCGTTGCGTCCAAGGCGCAGGAAGGCGTCGGAGAGGATGTTGGAGGCCTGATCGATCTGCGCGTCGGAAATCGTCAAGGGAGGGAGCAACCTCAAAACGCTGCCATGACGACCGCCGGTTTCCAGGATTAAACCCTCGCGGAATGCGCTGCTCTGGATCGCTTTGGCAATATCGCCGCCATGGGGTGGATGGCCGAAGCTGTCCCCTTTGCGGGTGGGGTCGATTACCTCCACGCCAAGCATCAGGCCTTCTCCACGGACCTCGCCAATATAGGGCGTATGGCTCTGGATGCGCTCCAGATTTGCCCGCAGCCTGCGACCTGCAATCGCTGCGCGTTCGACGAGCCCATCGCGCTTGATGATTTCTAGGGTTTTTGATCCGGCTGCCATGGCTAGCTGATTGCCTCGGAATGTACCGGCATGCGCACCTGGCTTCCACACATCGAGCCCTTCGCGATAAATCATGACCGACATCGGCAGACCACCGCCAATCGCCTTTGAAAGGACGATGACATCGGGCACGATGCCCGCTTTCTGGAAGGCGTAGAATGTCCCGGTGCGCCCGACGCCGCTCTGTACTTCGTCAAGAATGAGCGGAATGCCGAGTTCGCTGGTCACAGCACGGATCTTGCGTAGCCATTCGGCAGGTGCCGGGATAACACCACCCTCGCCCTGAACCGCCTCGAGAATAACCGCCGCAGGAAGATTTATACCGCCTTCGGGGTCGCGTAGCGCCTTTTCGAAGTAGTCTGCCGCGAGCGTCGCGGTCTCATCGCCGCCACGTCCGAAGGGGCATCGGTAGGCATAGGGGTAGGGAAAGAAGTGCGTTCCCGGCACCAGTTGGCCGATGGCGGCCTTTGGTCCAAGCGATCCCATCAAAGACAGCGACCCTTGAGACATACCGTGATAGGCGCCACGAAACGCTATGACATCCGTGCGCCCCGTGGCGGTCTTGGCAAGTTTGATCGCCGCCTCCACCGCATCCGTTCCGCTCGGTGAGCAGAACTGAATTTTCGCCTGCTCTCGAAGGCCGGAGGGCAAGGTTTCGAAAATATCGGAAACGAACTTGTCTTTGATAGGGGTCACAAGATCGAGTGTGTGTAACGGCAGGCCAGAGGCCAGCACATCCTGGAGGCTGGCAATGACTTCAGGATGGTTGTGTCCAAGCGCAAGCGTCCCGGCACCGGCGAGGCAATCTAGATAGGTGCGTCCTTCCACATCAGTGACAAGGCACCCCGAGGCTGATTTCAGCGCAAGGGGAAACCGTCGCGGATAGCTGCGTGCGTTGGATTCACGACGTGCCTGACGCTTGAGGTAAAAATCGTTATCGTGCCGTGGGAACGGGTCCATTATATCAACTCCAATGGAATTGTTGTGGATTCGCGTCCGTATCAGGCACCTGCCGTGACAGGTGCCCTCGGACAGCGCCCGAGCTTTCGAAGGAACCAGACCGATAGTCCCATTCCCGCAAGCGACAACACCGTTGCCGTCGAAAATAGAGCGGAGTAACCTACGCGGTCGGCGATAAAGCCAGCTGCAGACGCCCCCGCCATGTAAACGATCAGCTCGGCGCAGGTGAGAATGGTGAAATCCGTTCCCGGTTGATCATCCGATGAGTTCTTCATGAAGAAGGAATAAATGGCCACCAGCTCCATGTAACGGATCAGCGTCTGGAATGCCGAGGCCGACATTGCGACCCACATACCGGGCCACACGCCGAATGCGTTCAGGGCAAAGGCGAGGAAGCAAAGGCTTCTGAGGCCGCCCAGCAGGATAAGTGTTGTTGTCAGGCCAAACTTGCGGATGATGAAAGCAGCGATCGCTACGCCAATCAGGCCCGCAGTGGCTGCCGCTCCACCGGAAAGGTAACCGATCCAGTCGGTCGGAACCTTGCTGTCAACCAGATAGGTGCCTTCCATACCGCGAACGAGACCTTCACTCGCCCGGTATGTCAGCGCAAAACCAAGGATCAACCAGGCATTAGGGCGACGAAAGAACCCGGCTAGGCTGGCGCGCTTTTTCTCTTTCGCCGTGGGCGCTTCGGGCTGCATCGCCATGGCGGCCAGGACCGGCAACAACGATAGCGCGGCGACCAGCAGAATCATCGTGCGCCATCCCGCAACATGAAAGACGACGAGCGCCGCCGTGCCGCCGATGATAACTCCGAGCGCAACAGCCCCCGCCTGGACGGCGTTACCCATCGAGCGGTTCCTGTCCGTCAGCCGTCTGACAGCGTAACCGTCCGTTGCAATGTCCTGCACGGAGGACACAAGCGTAATCGATATGCAGATTGCGAACAGAACGGCAGCGTCGCTCGGCTCCACCAGCGCCATCGAAGCAATTCCCGCGCTGACGAGCAGCTGTGTTGGGACGACCCAGCCGCGGCGATGGCCGAGCTTAGGAAACGGAGACCACCGATCTACCAAAGGCGCAACCGCAAATTTCAAGATGAGCGGCAACATCAACAACGAGAACAGCCCGATAGATGTGCGCGATGCCCCGCTTTCACGCATGATCGGCGGCAATGCCACGAGAAGCAGATAGGTCGGTATCCCCTGAGCAAGGTAAAGCCCTCCCAGCACAACCATTAACCGCCGCTCGAAAGCAGAGGTCGGGGTAGCGTTACCGGAGATCGCGTCGTCGATTTGGGCCATGCAAGAACCGCATTGATGAGCCAGGAACACCGCAGACCGTTAAAGTTTTTCAGCGTCTCAAACGCCGGTCTGTTCCAAAGCATTTAAACAGGAGTATTTTTATCATCTTTATATCATCTTCAAGGACATGCTTGGATATGAACGAACTTGTTTAGGACAATTGCGAACAGGTTTCGACGTGTCAGAACTGAAGCTGGCAGTTCAACAACAATTGCGTCTATGGACAGATTTGCGTCCTCCGTCAGGCTCTTATCTCGATCGCGTGAAGTCTTGTTCCACTAATTTCTAGAGCACGGTGACCCGCTTCAACCCGGACCTAAAGGAGAATGCGGTCGCCCACTCTCGCGAATTGGAGATTGCTGCCAAATCGAGAACTTGATACTGAGACACAAGTTTTATCCTGGAGCACAACCAGCAGCGGATGGAAAACAGACTCGAAGATTTCTATGGCGTGGGCGTGCTGCGTTTTCGTTACTGCGAATCCGGCGTCATGGTCTCAGTACTCAGGCGAGTGCGGATCGTTTTCTGTTGTTACAAGAAGCTGCTTGACCTCTTCGCCGCGCCGATCGGAGGACCTTATTTTCTCTGGTTGCTGGGACGAAAGGAAACATTTTCCTGATGGCAGACCGTTGTGTACCGTCAAAGGCCACCACATGGTCGTCGACTCCCGGCACGAAGGAAGCATTCCTTCAGCGTGCGCTTGCTGCGCAAGCGGCATATCTTCCTGAGGTCCGCGCAGAGATCGGACCGGAAAGTGCCGAATGGATCAGCGCCCAAACATTTTTCTCCGACCAAACAGCCATCGAGGAGTTTATCCTTTTCGAACAATCGCGATATGCAGGCGTCGATCTCAAGACAGCCGGGGCGCTGATGATGAACGATTACAGCTACATCCTGGCCGCTGCAACCGTTCCGCTGATTACCGGCTTTGGCCTCATTCCCGGCCTCTCGCCCGCATCGGTTGGACTTCGTTTTTATACGACCGAAAAGCTGCATGAAGGAAAGATATACCGTGCTCGACGTGCCCACGTTCAGTTCGTCGAATCGCTCTTTTGGTACGGTCAGTTGGACAAGGATATTGATGGCGAGAGGCTCAGAACCGAGCTTGAGAAGCATTTTCGTCCCGTTGTCGAGCAGATCCATACGAAGACGGGGCTTTCACGTGCCGCACTTTGGCGCTTAGCGGGCGACGCGATCGCCTACCTCTTTCTGGACACGGGACGCCGGTTTGAAATCGTCGAAACGGCCAAGACAGCAGCGATGCGCATTCTCAAAGTTTCTGGCTCGCCGTTGGCCAATCGCGAGCTTCATTACTTCGAGCTGGCAGAATTCGACCAACATCAACAGGAGGTTCGCGAAACTTTCCTGCAGCGCGGTGGCTGCTGCCGATTTTATCTGGTGGAAGGCGGCGCATATTGTTCTACCTGTGTCTTGAAAACTCCCGCAGACCGAGACGATGAACTTCGTCGCGCCTTCCGCAACCAACTTGGCATTGCCTAATCGATCCATTGCACCACCCGTCACGACGCCAGCGACCACCACCAACCCGGCCTTCCACGAATTTTCTTGCGCCCACCGCATCGGATCACTCACTAGCGAAGCTGGCTCCTTTGCCGGTGAAGCAGCAGTCAGCTGGGCCGGCGCGCTTTCCCTCTCAGCCTAAGCAATCGCTAACGCAGCACAGATGACGCTAGAGATCACTGCACACCACAGTCCCATCCTGCTTCCTAATAGGCTGCAAATCCCAAACCTTTAACTCCGCTTTTGCCGCGGTGACCTGCCACTGAGAATTTTCATCCAGAATGGATTAGAGTCCTGTCCATTGAGGACGGACGCATGAAGAAGCAGAGATTTACGGAAGAGCAGATTATTGCAGTGCTGAAGGAGCAAGAAGCGGAGGCTAGAGCCGTCGACCTGTGCCGGAAGCACGGGATTTCTGAGGCAACATTTTACAACTGGAAAGCCAAATACGGTGGGATGGAGGTCTCTGAGGCAAAACGTCTGAAGGCGCTCGAAGAAGAGAATGCCAAACTGAAGAAGCTGCTGGCCGAACAGATGTTGGATGTGGCTGCACTTCGCGAGCTTCTTTCAAAAAAATGGTAGGGCCTGCCGCCGAGCGTGACGCCGTCGCGCATCTGAAGTCCGTCATGCGCCTTTTGGAACGGCGGGCCTGCCAGATCATATCCGCTGACCGAAAGACGATACGCTATCGGTCCTGCCGCGCACCGGAAGTCGAACTGTGGACGAGGCTGCGCGATCTCGCCAACGAGCGACGACGCTTCGGATATCGGCGACTGTTCATCCTGCTTCGGCGGGAGGGAGAGCCGTCCGGCGTCAACCGAATCTACCGGCTATACCGAGAGGAAGGCCTGTCGGTCCGCAAGCGAAAGGCCCGACGACGTGCCGTCGGCACACGCGCTCCGATCCGGTCGAGGCGAAGGCCAATGCCCGCTGGTCACTGGATTTCGTCTACGACCAGTTCGCCTGTGGCAGGCGCTTCCGCGTGCTCAATGTCATGGACGACGTCACACGCGAATGCCTCGCCGCAATCCCGGACACATCGATCTCCGGCCGTCGTGTTGCTCGCGAACTAACGATGCTGATCGAACGACGCGGTAAGCCCGGCATGATCGTCTCCGATCACGGCACGGAGTTCACGTCGAACGCAATCCTGGCCTGGTCGAAAGATCACAAGGTCGAATGGCACTACATTGCGCCCGGAAAACCGATGCAGAATGGTTACGTCGAATCCTTCAACGGCCGCATGCGTGACGAACTCTTGAACGAAAGCCTGTTCTTT
Source organism: Agrobacterium sp. 22117 (assembly GCF_052045735.1). NCBI lineage: Bacteria > Pseudomonadati > Pseudomonadota > Alphaproteobacteria > Hyphomicrobiales > Rhizobiaceae > Agrobacterium > Agrobacterium sp. 22117. The sequence goes on from NZ_JBQEPP010000006.1 coordinate 137,846, forward strand.
GGCCTCGATCATGCCCGTAGCGCCATCGACGAATGGACCAACGACTATAATCATTTCCGGCCACACTCATCGCTCGGATATCAAACCCCGGCAGACTATGCCGAGCTCATCGCCGCAACCGGCTCCAACGCTGCGTAAGATGAAGGCTACAAGTTTCCGCCGGTTGCTCAAACAGCGCCATTTGGCGTATCCAAAACCACCGAGGCTCTAATCGCCGCCGGATGAAAATTCAGTGGCAGGTCACCAGGGGCGTGAACACTTCTTGATGTTCCAACAACTCATAACCGAGCTCATACCCATATCCCTTTTCTCTACAGATTTTTTTGACGCTTTAGTCGCGATTGCAAGCTTTACCTTCAGCGTGCTTTCAATGGTGAGGCGGGGTCAGCCACGTGACAAGACCATCGCCGACCGCAAACCACTCACTATACTGCCCGCTGATACTAGAAACAGCTCTTCATAGCCTGTGTCTGCATTGGTATGCTCTGAGCCGAATGTAAGGGAGAACGTTCTTGCTGACCGCGCTAAAGCGATCGCAAGGCATCCATACGCAGCACCAACATCACCGAACTGCAACGCAGGAAAAACGGGTAGCAGGTCACTCTTCAAGCAGGCAGAGTTCAGGCGGTGAATAGCAAAAGACAATTCGGTGGCGCGGTAGCGACTGTTGTTCCAATCGGCGATCCAGGCACTGATCGACATTTCTCTACGCCCGCTAAAGGCGAGATCTGTCGCCACGAATGCTGCCTCGCTTAACGCATTGAAGACACTGTCAGCCTCTTGGTACTCTCTGACAGGCTCCACCCTATGTCCCGCACCCACAACCTTCAAAGATGGGGTGACCTCGGTCTCTCTCCTGAATAAAAGGATGCCAGCTGCTTCACCTGGAATGAAGCCAAATTGATTTTGTTGGTTGAAGAGGCGTCTCTGATCATTGAGCCGGTTCAGCCGCTGCCGATCATTATAGCTGTCCACTGCCGCGATCAAAACGACATTATCGCGCTCCTTTGACGGCTCCATGAGGCAATCCGCAACTGCAGATCCTACCCCGGCATGGCCGGCGGCCCTTATCACCGTTTCGGAGATGACAATACCTAACCTGTTAGATAGGCTATCGCTCATGTCATTTATCAGGTTGCGACCGACAACTGCAAGTGAGGCCTTATCGAGCCCGCTCGACTCGTCGACTTCCGGAAGGATGAGGATCAACTTTGCTCCTCGGCCACTTAAAGCTGACAACGGTTCATCGCGAAAGGCCAAGCGCGCAATTAGATCAGCAGTTGCCTCATGAAGCAACTCACGCAAACGGTATGCAAGTTTGCCGATCCTGTCTTTTTGCCTGAAAGCGCAGAGTTGCGGTTGAAAATCGCTGCCAATAAACGTTTCATACCGAAAGAGGGCAGATTTCTCTTCCTCCAGTGAGGCATGTGTCGCATCGACGCCCGCGCCTAAAGCGGACGAGAGACCACATTCAAGAACCGTAAACATAGACGTCAACCGTCGCTCTCATCGCTGATGACCAGACGGTTGATGTCACCGCCAGAGATGACGTTCAGAAACTCCACAACCCCGTATTTTTGTTCATGATAGTCTCCAAGAAGCAGTTGGATCTCATCGCCACACTTACGTTCGAATATTTCAGCTTCGTTATCTCGAATTTGTTGGTCAAGCTTATCCATGGACGTAAATACGCCGCTGTCGACCAAACGGAGAAAATAGTCCTCAATTTTTTCAAGGTCTTGGGATGGAAGTAACTTATCGACTGGCGATGTAATAATCAGTCTATCCAATTTCACACCGCCGTTGTCCATAAAGTCCTCATTCATCGCTCCTTGCAGCGGCGCGTAAGCAGGGAAGATTATCCCTTCCTCGGCATAGGTTAGGACATCTGGAGTGACCACCATCCGCTGATCAGCGCGATCCATCTCGGATATGACCAAAGAGGCTACGGTCTCGCGAAAGGCCTTGGGTTTGGGCAACGCGTCTATATCGTCTCTGAGCAGGCTCTTGAGAGATTCATATGTCTCAAGATTCGTATGATGAAGATTGACGACCAACCGGACCGTGGCCACCAGCGCGTTATAGTGCAGGCCATTGCCTACAACATCGACGGTCATATGACTATCTGCGTTCCACTCCAGCGTCACCTTCGCCGTTTCGCGGGTGGGGAAATAATCCCAGCAGAAAAAACCCAACTGAAAAGCGTCCTGCAACTCTGCAAAAGCCTCTTCGATCGTATCCTGCCGCTCGATGTCAGGAAACATTCCCGCGCAATAATGCACATTGATCCGGAACGTTCGGAGATAGAGCGGCAGGGAGCCCGATTGTACGATTATTTCTTTGATGGCGCTGGACATAGATACTCTCAGTTCTGGGGAGCGCGGCTTAATCAAAACGTGTCAGATAGGCTTCTACCTTATCCTTCTGTTCCGGCGTGCCGGTGCCACCGAACGCGAATGCTTCCAAAGCGCCATGTGGCATGCGAATAGGAGCAAGATAACGTGCTACTGCCTTATAGGCTCCGATATCTTCACCCATATTTAGGTCACCCCAGATCGGGCGATCGCCAGCGGTTATGCAAAGAACGCCGCCGGATTTTTCCACTTGTACATCCAGCGTTTTGTTTAACTCCGAGTGATCGGGGAGACGATCCCAGAACTCAATGCCCACAAACGTGCGCCAGCCGATATCGCAGATGCCCGGTCGCTCTCCTGGCTTCCATCGATAAGCTGAGCCTTCCTTGCGGAGGCCGTCCATGAGCATATCTGGCGTGACATCGATCGCGGCTCTATATCTAGCTGTCGTGCCGCCCATCATAAACTGCAAGCTACTTTTGTAAGGAGGCAGAAAAAAGCCCATCCCCATGACACCGCTGATCACCGGCGCCTTGATGAGCTGCTCTGTCACGAAATTCGCAAAATCCATCGCAGCGTTATTGTCTTCAGGTATAGCAATCTCGAGAAAGTTGAAATAACTTCGCTGCTCAACTCCGAAAAACGGAAGGGCTGGCTCCTTAAAACTATCGAGAGCGTAGCCGTACCGTCTGAGGCCCTCGCCATATTCTGTACTCTGATTTTCGAAAAACGAACGACCGTCTTCAATGATCTTGAGGTTCGTCCACCGAATCTTACCTGTATATCCCGTGAAATTGTAGGAAGAAACATTGGCTCTCTCACCGAAAAGCGCCTCGAATTTTGCGTAGATCGAAGCCAGTATCTTTCGATTGCGATCGGCATGTATGTCACCATCGATGATCGCGATGATGCGAAAAGCCGGCACGGCAATCGGCTCTCCTTCATAAAGAATGAAATCAGGCATCAAGGCCTCCAATTACGTTTACTAGCTGGAAGGCACAACCAAGCCGCCCTTCTTGTCGCACCGGCAGGTGTCATTGTCGATTTTTTTAGGTGACCTGCCCGAAGCACGCCGATAGGCTTGCTCTTGCTGCTGCTTCCTCTGCCATTCATCCTGGTAACCCGTCTCAGGATCGTCAAACTTATAGTCATAGACTTCGATCAGATCACCGTCCTTACCCTGAATACCAACGTCGGGGACCACTTTGATAGCCTTGTCTATGACCGTTTGCGACTGCTGAATCATGTCGTAAATTTCATAGCCAGTGTAAGCGAGGTCTGCGGCATCCACTATCGTGGAGAGCACATTGAGGCCGGGCACAAGCTTCATCCAAGCTTTACCGGCCATCTTCATACCCTTCTCGACGATTCTCCTTTTTACTAGTTTGTCGATCTGCCGCTTTATAGCGGCCTTCATAGCGGACTGATCATAGATCTTTCTGGCTCCGTCGAAAATTTTGTCTGCTGAACCGAAAAATGTCTTCTCGGCATGTCCAACAGCGCCGGGAAATTTTCTGGCGATGGCCTTCGACAGGCGGCTGTCCCCGCTTTTGAGCGCGTCGGCTGTTCGCTCTTTGGCCAAGGTCGAAGGACGCTTGCAACTGCCGCCTTTTTTTTTGCACTCGTGCCATTCATCGCGAACCTGACAGAAAATCCTGCAAAGCTCCTTCACCAGTTCTTCCAACTGGGCAGGTGGCTCGTAGTGTCCGCCGGCGCCGGATATGCAGTTCTTGTTGTTCATAAACAGCTTGTCCGATAAACGGCATATGTTCCTGCCTTCGGCATAGACATTCGGCGAATAGGTGATCCAAGTGGATTCGTGCATATTTGTACCGGACATCACCCCTTTTTGGGTGCCCGGCTCGTCGCCGTAACCAGGAGTATGTGCAGACCCCTTGACTGCCACCGAATGCCCGCCATCGGCAAAAACCGTCCGCGTTCCACGAATAAGGTCTTTAGAAAAAGAGATGATTGAGTAGGGAACAGGGACAGGGCCGGAGGGAGTTAAGCAAACATCTGGAGTCGAGTTCTTCTCATACCCGCCGGTGCCCTTATGCGACATTGTTAGCCCATTAGTGGAGACAGTGTTGGGCATCGTCAAACCTCCATGCCAAGACCGTCGAAGCAGTCCATATCGTCCGGCCGCACGCGGAAACCAGAATGGCCACGCAGTACAAGTTCACTGCGCTCGACCAGCACATCGTTGGTAGCGCTTAGTAGAGGCATAGCGCCGCAATAGGCTAACGTTAGCAAACCCTCATCCGGAAAAAGATGGATAGTTTGCAGCGTCATGGACGTCTCCTGCCAACGGTGCTTGAAACGCGTTGTCAGCTCGAACTCCAACGTCGGCATTTCGGTCGTGAAATGCCTCAGAGACGCATCGCCGCCGTCCGGCAGCACATTAGTGAGTGTGATCGTCTGACCCACGGGCGGCGTTTTATCGAGTTGCTGGTCTGCAGGCACACATTGCCAGTAGTCTTCCTGAAGGTCGTCGGGTAGCAGCGGCGATTTTCTCCGCATCCAATTTTCGTCGTAGGTGCCTGAATATTGCGCCCGTTGTGGCCAGGATTTCGGGATAGCGGAAAAAGCTGCCGGCTTTGCACGGTCGTTCCATCTGGTGAGGGGGGAAGCCCCCGGCACGTAAAGGCGCGGAAGCGCCTTTCCTCTTGCGGCGGCTTCGGACACCCAGTAACCAAGACCCAATGGGTTCTCCGCAAATTCCTGCGAACGGCCGGCTTCGCTGTCCGCGTCGGTGCCGCCGAAAGCATTGCTAAAGCCAAGAAAGACTGGCGCGTCGTCGTCATCCTGCAATAGCTCCGCCGTTCTTCCAAAGCGGATCATAGCGGGCTGGACGGAAAGGGACTTGGACCAAGATCCGATAGAGGCTGAAACCTCGAAAGCCTCGTTTCTGGATGTCGAAGCCGGGCGGTAGGCGTGGCCGGTCAAAAGGAAATCGGGCCTTGCTTTGGGAAGACCGATATCAGTATCAGCCATCAACTCACTTGTGCCGACTTCGGCGCGGTAGACAGGGGCACGAAAAAGATCGATTTGCTTGCGCTCGAACAGGCACGACCGTCCGTGGCGCATGCGAAAAGTTCCTTTTGCCCAGACGAACCAGTAGCTGCGGCCTTCCTTGTCGCGGTCAAAGCCCGCGAAAGCGGCAAATGGCGTTCGGTTGGCAAGCGTCCACATCGAGCCCATCCTCTTGGTTTCAATTGAGTTCGACCACCGCACCTTTCAGAGCCGTGCGTCCCAGCGCCTCAATGGACACATCGTCCCCTAGTATACGGATGCGGCCATCTGGATAGAGCCGTAGTTCCGAACGACCGCATTTCAGGCAAAGGGGCTTCTCAGACACCGTGCTTACTGTCGACGTTACACCCTGTGAGAAGGTCCGGGCGATTGTGTCGATGGTCACATGACCGATCAACAGCACTTGGCCAGTCGCCAGCTCCATACCGATCGCCAAGCATCCCACAGCATCCTGAGCAAATGGATTTCCTGCCATCACTCGGCCGGGATCGATGCCAGCGACGGTTGGCACGCCTGCGGCCGAAACGTCAAGGATCAGATGGAGGCCGAACCGATCCAGACCGGAGGCGGCCTCGATCGGTTGAAGACCCGACGAGAGATCAGCAGAGATATCGTGCTTCATGATGATGTTGCTCCCCTGGTTAGCGAAAAAGATAGCGTTTCGCCTTAAGAAGGTGTTTCAGATTGTGCCGCTGAAGAAACGGTTGAACACTATGAAATACGCGACGACAACTGCGAAAAGCAGGAATGCCGGCCCGCCCTTGAGTTCAAAGCCTGCATCAGTTGTTCCCCCAAAAGGATGGCAATGATGTATCCAATAACTATGAAAGAGGTCAGAAAATCTAGAATGAAGGCGAGAACGGCCCTCCATGTAGAGACTTGGTTGTCTTCCATAGTGCTCATGGGTTACTCCTGACTCCACTCTGCGCGTCGCAGTAAGCTGGCGACCGGATCAACGTCCAACCGCTCGCAGTTCAAACTCCTGCTCAATCTCCTTGTATGCTTGCCCTAGTGAGATTTTCGCCGCCGAATATGCGGAAACCCCCGTTACCCATCCCTTGAAAATAATCTGCTGGGCATCCTTGTCGAAGGAAGCGATGTTCCTGCGCGCGTCGTAGGTGTTCAGTCCCAGAACCGAGATAGAAGACGGCGTAGCGTTTTTCTGGACATAAATCTCCGTCACGAAATGCCCGCCGCTCTTCGTGTCCCATCCTCGCGCATAGGAATGTGCAAGAATTTCGCCCGAGTGGCTTTTGATGGTTTCCATGTCCGCGTCCCCAACAAATGAGGCCTGCGCACTGTCATCTATCTGCTTAGTAAAGGTGGATATCATATCCATGGCGATTTCTGTGCCTTTCGCCAAATCCACAGGGCGGATATGGACGACGATATTGGGATATTCCTCGCCACCTAAAGAGAGATTGTAATCAGACGTTCCCTCCGGCTTGTTGCTGCTATCGACTATTTTCAGGTCCCAGCCACGCGGGTAGAGGAAAACCTCCCCGGATTTAGCAGTTTCTTGCTTCAGGCTTTTAATGGCTTCGCTGTCGTTCTCCATCTGGATCCCGCCAAAAAAGCGCGACAGAGCATCCTCGAAGCGAGGATAATCCCCATAGTCGAAAGTTGCCTGAATGATTAGAACCTCGCGTCCATGACTGATAGCTGCGAGCCGGGCCATACGACCATAGCCAGTTCCCTCCTTAAACTCGCTTGCCGCGAGGAAACCAAATACGCTGTTCGTCCTGGTCGTGTCCTGGAGAATCCGATTATAGCCGTTTAGGGCTAGGAAGCCGTATCCAGCAGTTTTTGCATCGGCGAAAGAGGCAAACTGAATGCGCTGCACCTCGATCATCAGCTTGTCTCGGTTTTCCGGATCGTAGATACGCGCGATCACGCCCTCTTTAGAGGGTGAAGGCTCTGTCCAAATATGCAAGCTGTCATCCAAGATGGTTGAGAAACTGAATCCGGTCTCACCGAGATCAATTTTTTTTCGTGAGAACTTGCCTGAGATTTCGGTGGTCGTTGCAAGAATTCTCTCTGTAGAATAGGTCTGGGCCATCGCCACCTCGGAGAGGAAAAAGTTGGAAAGCATGGACATCCCGATTGTAAGAAGTGCGTTTCGGCATACTTTACCGATGTCCTGCGGGTTAGATTTTCCTTTTAGCATCACTAAGCCTATTTTGTCGGAGATTGCACGCCAAGACCAAGCTTTGCTCCGGCACTAGGTCCAAGTGCCGCTTTTGCTTTAGCCCTAAAACCCGTTTTGCCGTCATCGAGGGTGCCTAGTTCGGCTTCTGCCGTCGCTGAGGCGCCAATTCCCGCCTCTCCTCCAAGCTCAATGAAGACGCCCCAATCCCAGCTTTTATCGATCTCCCCAAGCCGCGCATCCCACTCCGCCCATTCGGCAATGCCGTTGAAGGCATGGACGACGAAATTGCCCGCACGATACGGTGTAACCGATACTCCCAATCCGCCTTTCACCTGCGCGAGGGTCAGATCCACGCCGACCTTGCCCTGGGCTGTTACAGTTGGTGAGCCATTATATGCGCCAAGCTTTACGCCCGCTTCGGCAATTGCTTCCCCTTTCATAACATCGACGCCGCCGTTAGCATTTACCAGTCCATCTTTATTGAGTGTGCCACTCATTTCTAGAAGGCTGGCAGACGCCGATGCTCCCGCTTTCGCGGTAATATTTGTATTACCCCCTGCCCAATCGTCGGAAATCGCTACGCCGGCTGACGATTTGGTCGTTCTGTTGAGAAAACCTGTCTTGCCCTGAGCAAAGCCATCCTTGTCCTCAGAAGAAAAATATGACTTTTCATCATATTTCTGCTCGACACTTGCACCCATCTCGTACTTTCCTTTGATGGGTTTTCCGGTTTCCTTGTATGTCGAGGTGTGCCCTTGCTTACTCCCCCTGGACCCGTCGGCCCATCTCGTATTCGACCTTTCGTAAGCCTCTTCAGATTCAACCTTGGATTTCGCGGTTGCTGCGACTTCTGGATCGCTCGACTTATCCTCGTCCTTTCCGTCTTCTTCCTTTATGAGCTCGTTGGCAGGACGATGCTCCGCTTCCTCGGCGACCTTATGGGGGTCGCCGTTTGTCTCGGTATAAGATGCATCCGTCGCAAAACCGTCGCTGGACAGAAGCGTATTCTGATGCGGCTGTGGCGTTTGCCCGCCAACCAGCGGACTGACGGCGCCGTATGGGTTAGGAGGGAATTGCCAAGGATTGTATGAGACAGGCTCGTAGCCGGGTAGGAAGGGAGGCCGGACATTTTGCGAGGATGGAGCCGGACAGAACCCTTCCAAATCTTTGCGAACAACTTGTCGTAGCGCATGCTCCTGCCTTGAGCTCCGTAAAGGCAGAGGCGGTAGAATAGGCGCAAAGTTGGGATTGCCGCGCCACGCCTCAAGATTTTTCGCCTGCGGTTGGGACTTGTCGCTCATGGCGATTAGTTCTCATCGATTCGGTCGGCCTTGAACCGAATACGCTTGGCCTTAATCGTCACGTCACCTTCCTTCGACATCGTGATCAGCACATCTTCACCGACACGAATATTGAACTGCTCGCCGACATTAATATTGTGAATCCTTCCGATATCGGCATCGTAACGTCCACGCACAATCAAACTCATCTTCTTCCCAACGGTGGTCTGAAAAAGATTCGCGACGATTATTGATTTCGCGACGCCCACGATTTCAGAGCTGCCACCATGGACGATCTCTGATTTGTTCTTCTCAATAAACATTTGATAGTTGCCTTTGGCGAAGTTGAACGGATCGGGAATCCGCATCTTCTGCATGAAGTCTGAGAAATTGCCGAACATGTTCATCGTGCGTGAAAGAAGATATTCGGTCAGCTTGTTTTGTCCCACCGCAATCGACACGTTGCCGGCGACCACCTGCTCATAGTCGCCACCAACGAAGCCCGTCTTGTCATTTGCCACATGCTGATGGCGATCGTGTTCCACCCGCTCGCGGGTGTCGTTCAGCACGTGGACATCATGATCCTTTTGCGCATGCAGAAAAAGCTGCTCCTTACCTGCCTCGTCCTCGAAGGACAGTTCGTTAAAGCCGGTGCCTTTATGGGTATTAGAGCGCAGCACCATGCGCGTTTTGTTAGCGGGAAGCTCGTAAGGGACGCCATTGGCTGGGTTGGGGACGACACCGGTGACCAGTGGTCGATCCGGATCGCCATCGACGAAGGCAACCATCACCTCCATACCGATGCGGGGGATGATCTGGCCGCCCCAGGTGGCGCCCGCCCAATTCTGTGCCACCCGCACCCAGCAGGTATCTGTCCCATCCTTCTTCGCCTTGCGGTCCCATGGGAACCATAGCTTGATGCGGCCATATTGGTCCGGGTGGATTTCCTCTCCCTCCGGGCCTGCAACGATCGCAACCTGTGTGCCCTCGATCCGTGGGCGCTTGGTGATCCGGTGCGGGGTCAGCGGCACGCGCGACGGGATGGCTTCGAAGCTGTTGCGGTATTCCGGCTCGTTGCCGTTTGTCTCATAGGAGCGATCGACGATGGTGTGGGTCGCCTTGATGATCACATGCTCTTCATAGTCATGCTCGGGATGGGCTACCTCGTAAGGCGTAAAGCGCCGTCCGGCTTCGAGGATGCGGGAGGTGGATGCGCCGAAGACGCGGTCATGGTCGGCTTCGATGGCCTGGGTTCGAAGCTTCTGAGCGCGTTCGGCTTCTGCCACCGTCTTGATGCGGGAAGGATATTCGTAAAGCTCGCGCTTTGTCGCGTCCGGCATCTGCACCAATGATGGCGTCATGGTGCCCGGCACCATCGAAGGTGTCTCGAAGTTCCAGTCGGCACCGGCACGCTGGCCCGGCACGTAGGAGAAGCGGCGCGCCCAGTCATTGATGTGGTTGCGGTCCGAAGAGCCCTGCGCCAGCCTCACCCTGCCTTCACCTTGAGCGGAAGGAGATGGTCCAAGCCAACCATTGGCGCTATCGGCCACGTGCAGCTTGTGGGAGCCGTCCTCATGGCTGAACCAGTAAAACAGCCCGTCCTCCTCGAAGCGGCGCAGGAGGTAATCGAGGTCCGTTTCGTTCCATTGAACGCTGTAATGCTGCGGTGGCGGCGGTGTGATGATGCCGGATGTGTCGGGTGCAGGAATGCCGTGTTCGGAAAACAGCGTCTCGGCAATTTCAACCACCGTCTTGTCCATCCAGATACGGCAGTCGGAGCGGCGCGAGAGCAGCCACATTTGCGGGCGGATGGTCATGGCGTAGGAGCGAAGGCCGCGAGTGATGGGTGGGCCTTCATGCAGCTCCGTCACCAGACCGTTGAATGGGCGACGCACACCACTTCCTTCTTCGCCATCGCCCTGTTGCACCTCCACAGAGACATCGACCAGACGGCCGATCAGTTCCTCGGGCTTGACTGCTTCCTTCTTGGCGCGGACGCTGAGGTTGATCTCGAAGAGTTGCGATACGCCTTCCTCGATCACCATGCGTTCGGGGAGAAGCTGGTCTTCACCCAGCGGGGACTTGACCTTCAGAACGCGGCTCGCCTGGATAAAATCAGACGATGAGGGCTGGTCGGTCATGGTCTCTCTCCGCGATCAATCAAATGAGAAGCGACACGCATGGACTGTGGCTTTCACTATGACCTGTTGTGAAGCAAAGTGGCTCAACCCTGCTTCCAATACCTGGAACTGCCTGTTCGCCATCGAACGAGCTCACACAATTTGCTCAAACGTCCGTCAACGACGTTCCCCTACGAGATAAGCGTATTTGAATTTCGTCGCGTTGTTTGGAATGGCATCCGCTTTGGGCCCAAACATCACGTCCGAGGTGAGAACGGTCCCAATCTCCTTTGCCGTGGGCGCGGTGCCAAGAAGATATATATCCCTCGACAAGAACATCTGATTGCCAAAAGAGTTTGCAACAGCATAGTTTACTTGAAGGGCGAATGCGCTGTGCCCATGCTGAAGGAGAGCCTGGCTAATCTTTGCTTCATTGGCCCGTATCCACTTCCGCAACCACACGGAAATCGCACCTTCGTTCAGAGCAGCTGCAGCCTGGCTGAAGACGGCAGCAGCAGCCCCGCCAACTGCGGCTCGCTGATTGAATTGCCTAGGGCCGTCCGGGAGGCTCATATAGGAGAGGTCTGGTCCCCTACCCATTTTTTGAGGGGCAAGGACCTCGTCTTGCCGAACCGGCCGGACGATAAAATTATCTGTAGAAACGGAAAAATTGGGCATTCACGACGCCTCCCTTGTGAACGGTACAACCGATATACGCGGCTCCATCAGCGCTTCAGCGCTATTGGCCCGCAGAGCACGAATGGGGGTGATCCGGCGCCCTGTGAAAGGGCACCGGATCAGTTTCCTCAGGCGGCCTTGGTCGTCGCCAGATCGTAAGAAGCGATCATTGGAGACTGCGGCGAGTTGTTTTCGTCTGCAGGCGTATACTTCACTTCGATCTTCGTGAAATTCAGCTTGATCGTCTCGACGGGACGATCACCGCTGGAATCGACCGAATAGCTGGCGATGAGCGTATTGGTAAGGAGATACTGGATATAGGTATTGCCGGGATCCCCCGTCGTTACCAAATGAATGGTAGCAGTTTTACCCTGGCGGCCAGCGCATGCTTCTTGAAACAGCTTGGTGGAGGAGGAGTCGCTGACCTTCGTGAGAATGACTTCCGAAATGGTCGGCTCGGATGCTTCTCGATTTGCTGCAGAGCCCGCAGCGGTGTTCATGTTTCGCGTCACATTCCAGTGGATGGCTTCGATGTCCATCCACTTGCGATGTTCCTGATGAGTCGCATCACCCTGAATACCGTCCAACTGCAGATAAATTGGCATGCTGTAAGCTCCTGTTTGAAACGACCTCTTGCTCCGAGGCCCTGTTACCTTTCAACCTGACGCCGCACACGCCGGGTTGCCCCTTTGGATGCGACAACTTCATCCACCCCGGCAGCATCTGCCGAAGCGAAATCGCCCGTTTCCCCAGCCGCTTCGGCATGAACGCCGAACCGCCTACCGTCAAAATCGACAGTGACCATCCCTACCTTTTCACCGGCAACAACCCTCTCAAGGAAGAAGCTGGAAAGGGGTGGCAGGAGGTCCTTGCCCATCATGATTTCGATTGCGCGTGCTCCGATGTCGCTGGAGCCCGCCTTATTGACCAATGCCGCCCGCGCCGTTTCGGAGAGCGACAACTCCGCGCCGTAGGTCGCCCTGACCCGATCGCGGATTTTTTCGATCTGAATGTCGACAATCCTTGAGAGCTGTTCGGCTCCTAAGGGCATGAATGGCAGAACGATCGTGCGACCAAGGAAGGCTGGCTTGAACTGCTTCGTCAGTTCCGGCATCAGCAGCGCTTCCAGGGCCTCGCCTTCGGGCATCGTCTCAGGATCCGCAGCAAGCGCCGACAACAATTCCGATCCGGTATTGGCGGTCAAAACGATTGTCGTGTTCTTGAAATCCACATCGCGGCCTTCGCCGTCTCGAAGAACACCTTTGTCGAAGACTTGGTAGAAGATATCCTGAACACCCGCATGCGCCTTGTCGATTTCGTCGAGCAGAAGAACGCCAAAAGGACGACGTCTCACGGCCTCTGTCAGCACACCTCCCTCACCATATCCCACATAGCCGGGAGGTGAGCCGAGGAGCAGCGAGACTTTGTGCTCCTCTTTGAACTCAGACATGTTGATGGTCGTGAGGTGGTTGCTGCCGCCGTAGAGGAAATCGGCCAGTGACAAAGCTGTCTCCGTCTTGCCGGTACCGGACATGCCGACCAGGAAGAAAACCGCAGGGGGACGTCGTGGATCGGATAATCCTGCGCGCGCAGCACGCATGGCGTCGGCAATTCGATTGATTGCCGCGTCTTGTCCAATGACCCGCTGCTTCATCCGATCATCGAGTGTTCGCGCACTTTCGATCTGGTCTGCAAGCAGCTTGCCAAGCGGAATGCCTGTCCAGCGCGATACCACCGATGCTATGACCTCACGGTCGACCACGGTGGGGACAAGTTTATCGGCCTCTGACTTCGAAGAGGCAAGCCTTAGAGGCGCGACGTTCGACTGGGTCAGCTTCTCATCTGTTTCTTCCGATGCAAGGAGTTCCCGCATCTCAAGATCATAGCGCGCCTGCAATTCGTCGATTTGCTGCCCGACAGAAGCGATCGTCTCCTCTATCGCTACCATACGCGCAGCCAATTCATGACTGGCTGGTTCACGCTTCAGCCAATCCCGCTCAATCATGAGAAGGCTTTGCTCGCTTGTCAGGGCGCGCAGCTTCTCCGGCAAGGTTTGCCGGGCGAGAGAAACCGCCGCTGCAGCCGTATCCAGCAGGCTGACCGCCTTGTCGGGAAGCTGACGCGCAGGCAGATACCGCGCTGAGAGCTGCACCGCCGCAACGATCGCATCGTCTCGAACAATAACGTCATGATGTTTGACGAAAGTGTCCGCCACACCTCTCAACATGCGGATTGCTGTCGCTTCATCCGGCTCGCGAACATGCACGGGTTGGAAACGCCGGGTCAAGGCGGCGTCTTTCTCGAAATACTTCTTGAATTCGCTCCACGTAGTCGCGGCAATCGTTCTCACCTCTCCACGCGCAAGCGCGGGCTTGAGAATATTGGCTGCATCGCCTTGTCCTGCAGCACCGCCGGCGCCAATAAGCCCATGCGCTTCGTCGATGAATAGGATGATTGGCTCAACCGATTTCTTGACCGCGTCGATCACGCCGTGGAGCCGACGCTCAAATTCGCCTTTGACGCCCGCTCCTGCCTGAAGGAGCGAAAGATCAAGCGTCAGCAGCCTGACGTTCTTCAGCTTTTCGGGGACATTGCCGGAAACGATCTCAAGTGCGAGGGCTTCCGCCACAGCCGTCTTTCCAACGCCCGCCTCGCCAACAAGGATGGGATTGTTCTGCCTGCGCCGCGTGAGGATATCCACAATCTGGCGCAGCTCGTCATCCCGCCCGATGACCGGATCAATCCGGCCACCCCGTGCGTCAGCGGTCATGTCTTTGGTATAAAGCCGCAGGAACTCGTTCTGCTCGGCAGAGCGCGCCTTACCGTCCTCAAGCAGCTCTGCCTTGCCTGTGTGAGCGTCATCCTCAACGCTCCGCAGTCTCTGAAGAGCGTTGCGATCCATGCATTTCAAAGATGGCAGAGTGGACCGAACGAGGGTTCTAAGCGATTCCTCCTCGTCGAGTGCCAAAAGAAGATCGGCCAGCACGACGTGCTTACGGCCAGCCTCAAGCGACGCTAGCAGCCAAGCTTCTCGACCCGCTGCGAGCACGTTCTGCGACAGCGAAAGATCCTCTCCATTGCCGATAACGGCATCCTCAAGGCTACGATCGATCTCCGCCAGAAGACGCTGACGCGGAATACTCAACTCGTCGAGGACACCAACAAACTTCTCAGATTCTACAACCGATTTCAGCCAATGAGGAACGTCGACGTAACGGTGACCCATCCTCACTGCAACCGAAGCAGCAGCTTCCAAGGCTACGCGCAGCTCAGGCTCAAGCGCTCCGATGAGGCGATTGAGATCGATATGCGACATGCAAGTGCCTCCTGCCCTTGGTCAATCCACAACGTTGCGTAGTACAATTAAGATGATGAAACCGGCTTGTCTAGCCAGAAGTTGATTTTTTTATTTCGCAGCTTAAAACGTAGATGCCGCAATTTAGACACATTTTGAAGAAGTCTGTCTAAAGTCTGATTGATGAATATCCTTACGTTACGGAAGATGGCGTCATAAAACTATTACATTTACTAGAGGAAAAACTGCATTTGGACGCGACATCGGACATAGGTACTCTAGAGTTTTCGGGAGATTGCGAAGAAAATATTCGCGTCAATACGAGAACTCGTGAACTATATTACAAGATAAAGGACGAAAGAAACCAAGCGCGCGCAGAAGAACGTACTGTATCGCCTCAAGAGGTTTTGAAAGTCTCCAGTAACTGGGAGAACGTAAACAATCTTGGATTGCAGATTATATATTCGGAAAGCCTCGATGTTGAGATCTTGGCCTGGCTGATGGAAGCAAAGCTGAGGCTCGAGGGCTTCGCTGGTTTGCGTCAGATTTACGAGATATGCGAGCATATTTTTCACAACCATTGGGAAAATATTTATTCGATCGACGACGATAGCGAGGAAGACAAGTTTGCTCCCTTTGCCGGATTAAACGGTATCGGGAGCGAGGGCTCACTCGTCCAACCGTTGCGGCTCACGTCCCTCGTTCCGGGAAAAAAGTTTGGCGAAAACAGCCTGTGGGACTTTCAGCTTGCTCAGCGACCAAATGAAACGACGCTTAAAGAAGAGCTTTATCGGGCCGCCACGGAAGCAGGGAGCACCGCGATGACGGCTCATCTTGCGGAGGTGAATGGCTGCCTTTCGGTCTTCGACCGGTTGATGCGGCTTTTGACGGAGCGTTGTGGTCAGTACGCGCCGCCAAGCTCTAATATCCGCAATGTGCTGATCGAAGCGGCAGCCGCTATCCGTGCTCTTGGTGGCCGCGATGCAGATCAAACCGAGATCGATGGGACGGAGCCCGCGGCAACCAACGACGATGCATCCGCCCCCATCGCAACACGCCCCTCGCCTTCTCTCAACCCAGAGGGCATTGGGTCTCGCGATGAGGCGTTTGAAACTCTTCTTCTGGTTGCGCGTTATTTCCGTCGAACTGAACCGCATTCACCAATTTCGTTGGCAATCGAGACATTGGTTCGCAGGGGGCGCATGGATTTTTCAGAGCTGCTCGCCGAACTTCTTCCCGAAGCTCAGGCCCGCAATGCTGTTCTCACCGCAGCAGGCATCAAGCCTGGCGGTGAGAGCAATGGGAACCAATGAACCGGGTACAGATGCTGTGCTCTTCTCAATCAACCATGCGGATACGCATGAAGGAGGTCTAGATGGCAAGTGTTCATGAAAAGCTGGAGCGAGTTCGTAAGCCGCGCGTCCACATCAAATATGAGGTGGAAACGGAAGGCGCCATGGTGGTCAAGGAGTTGCCCTTCGTCGTGGGCGTCCTCGGCGATTTTTCGGGCAATCCCACTCAGCCACTCAAACCTTTCGGCGAGCGCAAGTTCGTCCAGGTCGATCGGGATAATTTCGACGAGGTGATGCGTCGCATGACGCCCGGCCTGAATATCTCGGTCCCCAACACATTGGAGAAGGATGGTAGTGACATTCAGGTCAATCTGAAGTTCGAAAGCATGGAAGACTTCGAGCCCGGCTCCATTGTTCAACAGGTGCCGGCAATAAAGGCGCTTCTGGATGCCAGAAACGAACTTCGCGATCTCCTGTCAAAGGCCGATCGCTCCGAAGATCTTGAGCGCATGCTGGAAGACATCCTGCAGAACAAGACAGACCTGGCAAAGCTGGTTTCGGAACTGAAGGAAAAGAACGGTGCTGCTGAGTAATCGCGCGCCATCAGAATTTTCGAACAGCCCCACGACCGGGGATTTGAACGGTTCAAGCGGCGGCACCGGCCGCAAGTGGAAGGATTGAGATATGAGCGCCGAAAGCCTGCTGAAAAACGAAACACAGGCCACAACCGCCGAAGACCACGGACTTCTGTCCAAAGTCGTTGCCGCCACCAGGCAAACCGAACCGGACCGCGCGCAAAATCTGCTGCGCACACTGACCGACCAAGCCTTGAAGGGAACGGTCAAATACGACCGCAATCTGACGGTCACGCTAAATCACGCGATTGCCGAACTCGACAAGACAATTTCGGAGCAATTAGCGGCAATCATGCAGGCACCGGAATTCGCCAAACTGGAGGGGACTTGGCGCGGGCTGAATTACCTGGTCAAGAATTCCGAGACGAGCGTAAATCTCAAGATCCGCGTGATGAATGCCGGTAAGCGGGAAATCTCCCGCGACCTGGAGAAGGCAGTGGAGTTCGATCAGTCGCGCCTCTTCAAATCGATCTATGAAGACGAGTTCGGTACGCCGGGCGGCGAGCCGATCGGCGCCCTCATCGGCGACTACGAGTTTGACAACTCCTTTGATGATGTCCAAACGCTTCAAGGGGTCTCCGCCATTGCGGCTGCGGCGTTCGCGCCTTTCATCTCGGCCGCGAGCCCGCGAATGTTCGGCTTCGAGGATTATCGCGATCTTGCGCGTCCACGTGATCTCGAAAAGATTTTCGACACGGTGGAATATGCAAAATGGCGCAGCTTCCGTGAAAGCGACGATTCCCGCTTCGTGACGCTCGCCTTGCCCCGCGTGCTGGCGCGCATGCCCTATGGCCCAAAGACCAACCCGGTTGACGAGTTCAACTACGACGAAACAAGAGGAGCGCCGAATGGCGACCTGAAACACGACGAATATTGCTGGATGAATGCCGCTTACGTCATGGGGACCAAGCTGACCGATGCTTTTGCCAAGCATGGCTGGTGCACGGCGATCCGCGGTGCGGAAAATGGCGGCAAGGTTGAAAATCTGCCCATGCATGTGTTCTCCAGTGATGACGGCGATCTGGACCTCAAATGCCCGACCGAAGTCGGCATTACCGACCGTCGCGATGCCGAACTGGGCAAGCTCGGCTTCCTGCCGCTCTGCCACTACAAGAACACCGATTATGCCGTGTTCTTTGGCGCCCAGACAGCCCATAAGCCGAAGCTCTACGACCGGCCGGAGGCAACTGCCAATGCCGCCGTGTCGGCTCGTCTGCCCTATATCATGGCGACCTCTCGTTTCGCCCATTATCTCAAGGTCATGGGTCGCGACAAGATCGGCTCCTTCATGGAAGCTTCCGATTGCGAAGTCTGGCTCAATCGCTGGATTTCCAATTACGTCAATGCCAACGAGCAGGCGGGCGAGGAGAGCCGTGCCAAATATCCGCTGCGTGAGGCAAAGGTGACCGTTCAGGAAGTTCCGGGCAAACCGGGTGCCTATAACGCGGTGGCGTGGATGCGCCCATGGTTGCAGATGGAAGAACTCACGACCTCGCTTCGCATGGTCGCTCGCATTCCGTCCAAGAACTGAACCATGTTGGACATATGCCTGCCATATGTCCAAAGCATTCCTCGGAGCGTTGCTCATGGCGCCAAGGTCCTTCACGGACACCCGCAGTCTGGTCGATCAGCTCATCGCCTTCATTGACGAGGCGCTGAACGAGCAGGTCAATGCGATTTTGCACCATCGCGAGTTTCAAGCGATGGAAGCGAGATGGCGCGGGCTTGCCATGATCGTGCGTGAGGCATCGCGCAGCGATGAGGTAAAGGTCAAGCTGTTGAATGCCAGCTGGAGGGAGCTTGCCCGCAATCTCGAAAAAGCAACCGACTTCGACCAGAGCCAATTGTTCGAGATCGTCTACAACCGGGAATTCGGCATGCCGGGTGGCGAGCCGATCGGCCTGTTGATCGGAGATTACGCCTTCTCGCCAGATACCAGGGACGGTGTCGACTGCGTGACGGCACTTTCGCAGATCGGCATGGTCGCAGCCGCTGCCTTCTGCCCCTTCATCGCCGCCGCTTCTCCCGAAGCCGTCGGATTGCAGGATTTCTCAGAGATGAGCAGGGTCCATGATTTTTCCTGGCTTCGACAGGAAAAATCCCGGCTGAGATGGAACGCGCTGCGCGCCCGTGACGACTCCCGCTTCATCGGCCTCGTCGCCCCGCGCATTCTGTTGCGATCGCCCTATCGGCCTTTTTCGCGACGCCGCAGCGATCCCTTCCCGTTCCAGGAACATATCGCCGAGGACGGCACGACACTTCTGTGGGGCAATCCAGCCTTCGCCTTCGGCACGGTCGTCGTGCGAAACTTCATCGATAGCGGCTGGTTTGCCGACATACGTGGTGTCACGCAGGACACGGTCGATGGAGGAATGCTCTCCCCCTACCAACTGCCACCGCTCGACTTCGGGCTGGAAAGCAATGGGCTCTCCGCGCAGCCACCGGTCGAGGTGCAACTGTCGACGGGCCAGGAGCAGCAATTTTCCGATCTCGGACTCGTCCCGATCTCCACCACGTATTTGTCCAGCGTGGCAATCTTCAATGCCAACCAATCGCTGCATGCGCCAGGGCATTACTCAAGCGAAAGCGCGCGACAGAACGCCCGCATTGCCGCCATGCTGCAATATGTGCTCTGTGCCTCCCGCTTCTCGCATTATCTAAAAGTCATCATGCGTGACGATATCGGCCAACTTAGCGACGCAACCGCGATCGAACGCAAACTCGAAACCTGGCTGTCATCCTACACGCTCGGGAACGATGATGCTGAGGTGGCGCTGAGAACACGTTACCCACTTCGCTCGGCTGGCATCAGCGTCTTCGAGATCCCCGGCAAACCCGGTAGTTTCTCCTGTACCGTGCGTATCCAGCCGCACTTCCAGCTGGATGATGTTTCCACCAGCTTCCATCTGATCGCCGAGACGGCGGTACCGTCTGCGTCCCCATCGTGGACACCGGCCGAGCCTAAGAGGATCTCCGCATGACATTGCGCGCCGACATTTCCGATCTTCTTGACGAGAACCAGGTCGCGACCGCCCTTGAACTCGCGAGGAATCAGGTCAAATCGTCACCGTCCGACAAGGAGGCCAGACACCTCTACATCGATCTTTTAATTCTGGTCCGCGATTACGAAAAGGCCGACGCGCAGTGTAACCTGGCTGCGACCTTCTCGCCGCAGGACAGTGTCGGATTTTCGCTGTTGCGCCAGCAGTTGCGCGCCATGGCGGCGCGGGACGCATGGTTCGAAAACGCCGCCGTACCGGAATTCCCTGGCGGACCAAGTGAACTCGATCAACTGGCGATCAAGGCGAATATCGCCGCACGTGAGAGCAACATTATCGAAGCCGCTGACGCCTTGAGCGAGCTGGATGAGAAACGAGGCGACGTATCGATCGTCGTCAATGGCAAAAAGGCCAGTGATATCCGTGACCTTGACGATCGTGTTCCGCATGCACTTGAAGTTCTGACCAATGGTGGCAGGTATCTGTGGATCGGGTTTGACCGCATTGAAACTCTCACGATCGGGCCGATGACGCGTCCGCGCGACCTCGCTTATCGCGATGGCGAGCTGACGCTCAAGGATGGCGCCGTGGCATCGGTGCTTTTGCCCGCGATCTATCACGGGACGGACAAGGCGGCTGTTCTGCTGCTTGGCCGAGAGACACGCTGGGACGAGGAAAGCAGCCCACTTGTCACGGGTGAGGGTCAGAGATGCCTGTTGATCGGCGACGACCTCGTGCCATTCCACGAGATCACAAGAATTTCCGCGGCACCCCAGGCAAGTGAAAGGAAATCCGCGCGTGGTTGATCCGCTGGAGCAATATCGGCCGAAGCAGAGAACCCTATCCCGCTCCTTGCTCGACAGGCTGCTGGACGATGCGCCCGACATGGAGGCCGATCCGCTTGTCAGCCTCTCGGATCAAGTTAGGGAGATGCGTGAAGTGATACGCCGCGACCTTGAGGCACTTCTCAACACCCGCCGAAGTCCCTCGGGCCCACCGGGCGCGCTTAAAGAACTTAATGATGCGCTGGTTTCCTATGGCATGGACGGCGTCTTGTCGGCGAATCTTGTGACGGATGCGTCCAAGGATAAGCTTGCGCAAAGCATCGAGCGTCGCATTTCCATGTTCGAGACCCGCCTCTCCGATGTACGGGTTACGATCCTAAAGAACCGTATGGAGGGCGAGCGCGCCTTGCGCATGAGGATCCAGGCAACGTTTCGGCTGCATGAGGGGATGCCTCCAATCAGCTTTGAATCGAAAATCGATCCATCGACACAGCGTTTCCTCGTGGAGACCACCAATGGCTGATGGTTTTCTCGATAAATACAATGATGAGCTTTATGCGCTGAGAAAGCGAGCATCACGCTTTGCGGCGGCCTTTCCCAAAATCGCCGGACGGCTGCGCATGACGGGAGATGTCGCCGACGATCCTCATGTCGAGCGCTTGATCCAAAGCTTTGCCTATTCCGCCGCGCGCGTGCGCCAAAAGCTGGATGATGAATTTCCTGAGCTTTCCGACAGTCTGCTCGAAACGCTTTACCCCCATTATTTGGCGCCGCTGCCGTCCATGAGCGTCGTGCAGTTTGAGCCAGGCGCTACACTTGCGACGGTTCAGAGGCTCGCGCGCCATAGTGAGATTCTGGCAGAGCCCATTAATGGTGAAAGCTGCCGCTTCCGCACCACGCAGGATGTTGAAATCACGCCTCTAGCCATCTCTGGAGCAACGCTTTCCGGCCAACCCATCGATGCGCCGTTTTCAACCGCGTCGGCAGGTGCAGCGAGCTGCTTGCGGATCTCACTGCGTACCACCTCTCCGAGGCCCTCTACATTTCAGGAAATGGGGCTCGCGAAGCTACAACTCTTCATTTCCTCGGCTTGGCAACAAGCGACAGCGCTCTATGAATTGCTCGCCAATAATTGCGTCGGACTGGCGCTGGCACGCCACGCGGATGATCCGCAGGCGGTTTTCCTTCCTGCGAACAATCTAAAACCCTCCGGCTTTGCGCGCGACCAAGCCATGCTGCCCTATCCCCCAAACAGCTTTGATGGTTACCGTCTCCTCACGGAATTCTTTGCGCTACCGCAAAAGTTCCTATTCATAGACATTGACGGGCTCGACCGCTGGTCCGGTGGCGACTGCGAGCTCTACATCTATTTGAAGACCGCAGATGCTAGGCTTGAACGCATGGTCTCAGCCAAGGATCTGGTGCTGAACGCGTCGCCAGTCATCAATCTCTTTCAGCAAAGCTGCGAGCCTTTGAGCCTAGACGGGACGAGGACGGAGTATCGCCTCTTGCCGGACGCGCGCCGTCAGCGCACGCGCGAAATCTACTCGGTCGAGAATGTTCAACTCACAACCCGCGACGGGCAGGTCGAGAAGACATCACCGTTCTTTGGCCGTACGCAGAAAAGCAACGGCTCGAATGTCTTCTGGCAAACCTACCGCCGCTTCGATGAGGATGATGCTTCTTCCGACACCGATATTGCCTTTGTCGACGAGAAGCGCGGACCGCTGGGGCCGATCGATATTGTCGCCAGTGTCGATACGCTGTGCATCAACCGCGAACTGCCGAGCCAGTTGCCCTTCGGCGGCGGACACCCCTACTTGCAACTTTCTGCCGGTAACGAGGCAGTTCAGTCGATCCATGCGCTGATGCCGCCTACACCCGCCATCCGCATGAACGAGCGGACCACTCGCGAATGGCGTCTGATCTCGCACCTGCTTCTCAACCACCTCTCTCTGTTCGACAATGGCGGCGCGCCGCTAAAAGACATTCTGTCGCTCTATGCCTTTCGGGATTCGCCCGAAACCCGTCAGCTGGTCGATTCAATTTCCAACGTCGAGGCGCAAAATTCCCACGCGCGACTTGGTTCTGCTATGGTGCCCGGAACGGATGTCACGGTAGAGTTCGATCCATCGCTGATCGACAGGGCAGCAGCCTATGTCTTTGCCAATGTTCTTAACCATTTCTTTGGCCTCTATACCTCCATCAACAGCTTTACGCGCCTGACCGTGACCATGCGTGGCCATTCCGAGCCGATTGCCCGATGGCCTGCGCGCGCGGCAGATCGCCCGCTGCTTTAGGAGAGCCCATGCAAACCCAAGCAGAAAGCCTCAAGCAAAAACAGGAAGCGCTCCTCAGCCGCGATCCCGGTCGTTTCGATCCACCCACGGCGTTTCGTGTGGCACAGCACATCGCCGACGCCGAGAAACTGACTGTCGGCGCGCACGGCGGGACGAGCCCTATCACGGCGTTCGTCGGTGGCTTCCGCAAAAAAGGTGCGGATGCGGACCTGCGCTCCGCACTTGCTCCTATCGTCGGACCGCTCGGCTCATTGCCTCCCGCCTATAATGAACTCCTTCAGCGAGAAGAGCGCAATCGCTCCAAGGCGCTTGCCAGCTTCTTCAACCTATTTGCTACCCGTTTCAGTGAACTCTTTGTTTCTGCGACGGAAAAATACCGGCTGGCACGCGGACTTCGCTGGTCGGACAAGCACAAAGCAAGTGCATTTCGCAGGACGCTACTGTCCCTGACGGGCTTCGGCACAATGGGTACCGCACAAAAAGCCGGCGTGAAGCAGGATGTGTTGCTTCGCTTCAGCGGCCTGCTTGCTAACCGCACCAGAAATGCAACGGGGCTGACCTCGATACTTTGTGAGTTCACGGGGCTACCTGTTAAGGTCAAACAGTTCCGGCGCCGGTGGGTATCGATCCCAAGCCATGAGCAGAGCCAGTTGGGCCAGCACGGCGGGCTCCTTTTGGGGCAGAACACGACAGCCGGAAGCAGTATTGAGGATTTAGCCGGCGGTTTCCGGATCGTCATCGGGCCGGTCGGCTACGCCGATTATCTGGCGCTTTCGCCCGGCTCCCACCGTCTCTCGGAAATCTTCGCGTTGACGCGGCTTTTCACCGGCAGCGCACTCGAATTCGATGTGCAGGTGATCCTGAGAAAAGAAGATATCCCCTTCTGTCAGCTCGGCCAGTCAGATACGCCCGCACGGCTTGGCTGGAATAGCTGGGCGCGCATAGCACCTGCGGACAAAGACAGCGCGGATGCGATCGTGACCGAACGCGAGGGTATTGCGCTCGATCGTTTGGGGGCTAAAGCATGAAACTGGTGCTGAAGGAAAAGCAACCGGATGGCCGCTTCCAGCCGTCGCGCTGGAGTTTCGAACACGGCAAGCGCATGCTCGGCCGATCCAACGACTGCGACTGGCAAATCGTTGATGGCGAACGGCGCGTCTCCAAGCTTCACTGCACCCTGATGCGTGAGGGGCAGCGCTTCTCCATCATCGATCAGAGCGCGAATGGCACAATGGTCGATGGTCGATTGCTGCTCGAAGGCCAATCGGCGCCCTTAAACAACGGCTCGCGGATCGATATCGGCAGCCAAACCTTCGAAGTCGCCATTATGGGCGAACCGGACATGGATTTCGGCGATCCTGACCAGGCGTTGAGGGTCAGCGACGAACAATTGACGATCTCCGCCATTCTTTCCGATATCGCGCCGGCGGGGCGCTCGGCCAACGGATTGCTTGGTAACGCTATCGCCAATGACGACTGGCAGCATGACATCAATCACAGCGTCCCCAAAAAGGGGAAATCGATCTCCCGCAATGTGGAGATCGGCTGGAGTGGGCCGCCCTCGTCTACGGGCATTGGAGCCATCCTGCCGGACGATTGGAATGAAGCGCCGGCGGAAAGCAGCAGGCACGAGCATACGGATGCCCTAAACACTCCGGTGAAGGTCTCACGGCCCGTCAGCCAAGAGGGTGACGACTTCGACACCATTTTTACCGAGCCTGATCAGGTGCTCGGTGCCGAACCTGTGGAATCCGTTGCCCTACCGTCAGACAGCGGTCTCACTGAACTCATCTCACAACTGGAGAAGACGTGTGCAGACAGCCTCGCAGCCCTCGGCATAGAGGATGAGCAGGATGGCCATGTGGAACATACCAGCGTGGCTGCACGGCTCGAGACACTGGTGCGACAACAGAGACTTCTTTCAACCTCACTGGACAATATGATGCGCGTCTCCACGCAAAGGCTGGAACCGAGACTGTTGGAGGCGAAGGCCGATCTCGGCAACGATCTACGCTCGAAGATCGAGCGCAAAGACTGGCGAGGCATTCTTTCCGGACCAGACTATTGGGCCTTCTACAAAAAGCAATTCGAAGAAAACGGACGCCAGTTATCGGTCCGGCAATTCCTACAGCGCGCCGCGCTTGGAGAGGCCATGGAGCTAGACGATACGACGAGCAAAAAATCACAGTATCAGGGGGTGAGCAAGCAAGATGAGGCATGAGAACCGCGTTGCCTGGAGCGAAGGAATGTTCCTTCGCGTTCAACATTTCCAGCAGTCCGATCGCTGGACCGAGCGATTGGTGCGCAACACGACGCGCAACCTTTCAGCCTATCCCTGGGGCGTCGCGGAAGTCGGCGTGGACCGCAGCGCGCTTGCGATCGGCCAGTTCGCGCTTTCGAATATTCGAGGGATACTACCTGACGGCACACCATTCGAAGCTCCGGGAGATACCGACCTTCCTCCTCCCCTGGAATTGGACGAGACGGTCAAGAACGCCACCCTCTATCTGGCGCTTCCGGCCCGCCGACCCGGTAAGGCCGATATGTCGTCGATTCCGAGGCCGGAGACCAACAGTGTTCGTTTCGTCGCCTCGAGCTACGAGGCGACGGACGCCAATGTGGATACCGATTTCGTCGCGCCGATCGATGTCGGTCGCCTCAGCCTGAAATTCCTGAAGACCGGCGACGATGTCTCCGGCTATGATTTGATAGGACTGGCGCGCGTCATCGAAGTGCGATCCGATCGTGCCGTCATTCTTGATCCAGATTTTATCCCGCCTAGCCTCAATTGCGCAGCGTCATCCCGCCTGAATGAGTTGATGACGGAGCTTCTCGGCATCGTTCGCCATCGCGCCCAGGCAATCTCCGAACGCATCGGCGACCCAACGATCCGTGGCACGGCGGAAGTCGGCGATTACTTTCTACTGCAAATCCTAAATCGCGCCGATCCGCTGCTGGCCCATCTTGCGGCTAACGCCACGCGTATGCATCCGATCCGCTTCTACGAAGAGTGCCTCCAGCTCGCCGGCGAGCTTGCCACCTTCACGACGGAGAAGAAGCGTGCCACGGATTTTCTGCCCTACCGCCATGACGATCTGAAAGCCAGTTTTGCCGCTGTCTTCGATGACCTGCGAGCATCGCTCTCTGCGGTACTCGAACAGGCCGCCGTCGCAATCGAGCTTGTCGAGCGTCGCCATGGCGTACGGGTCGGAACGATCCACGACCGCGGGCTTCTCCGCGATGCAGGCTTCGTGCTTGCGGTGCGGGCCGACATGCCAGCCGAAGACATTCGCCGCCGGCTGCCAGCGCAGATCAAGGTCGGGCCGGTCGAGCGGATCTCGGAGCTGGTCAATGTTGCGCTGCCCGGTATTCCGGTGCGCTCGCTGCCGGTCCTGCCACGCCAGCTCCCTTATCGCTCCGGTACCATCTATTTCGAAATCGATACCAAGGCACCCTTGTGGAAACAACTCGAGACATCCGGCGCAATCGCTCTGCATCTGGCAGGCGATTTCCCCGGACTTGAGATGGAAATGTGGGCGTTACGCGAATGAGTGACCAAAAGTCCTCCTCATGGCAGGATCTGCCAACGGTGGTGGAAATCACCGAGGAAAGCCGTCAACGCAATCAGAATTCCCGCAATATGGCGGCGTTGCTTGACGACATCATCGAGCCCACCGACCCGGCCGAGCGACCGCACGGCGAAAAGGGCGCATTGCCGATCGATTCTCTGCTGTCGAACTTCCGTTTCGGCGGAGAGGAGGTGCCGACGCTGGTGCAATCTGCCGCGCCACTCCTCAACCTCGCCCACGTGCTTCGTTTCAGCGATGTGCAGCCGGATCCGGACCATCTTCGTCGCGCTTGCCTCGAAGCCATTACGCGCTATGAACGCGACCTTGCGTCTGCTCGGATCAGCCCTGAGCGTGCCAGAGCCGCCCACTATGTCGTCTGCGCCACTGTGGACGACGTGATCCTCAGCAAGCCCTGGGGTGTCAGGGCTGGTTGGGCGCGCTCAGGCCTCGTCTCCACCTTCCACAACGACGTGACGGGCGGCGATCGGGTCTTCGATATTCTGGATCATTTCCATCAGTCGCCTGGCGCCAACAAGGACCTGCTGCTGCTGATCTATCTGTGCCTTTCGCTTGCATTCGAAGGACGCACCCGTGTTTCTCCCAAAGGCGCACTGGAACTCGCCCGCATCCGTGACAGTCTCTATAAGACCCTGATCGGCCAATATGGCGTGTTCGAACGCGAACTTTCCCCCCACTGGCAGGGCGTAGAAGCGCGGCATACGCCCTTGAAAACCATGTCGGCGCTGTGGACCTTGCTTTCACTTTTGGCACTCGCCTTTGCACTTGGCTATCTCTTCTTCACGCTGTCACTCAACGACGCCTCCGATGCGACATTCGAGCGCCTTGCCAAGCTACCGCCAACCCAAACACCGAGCGTGCTGATTGCAGCACCGCCTGCCCCGCCCGAACCGCCTCAGGCTAAGGAGGAAGCACCGAAGGTCGCCGAAGCACCGCCAGTGATAAAGCCGCCTGAGCCAACTAGGCTACAAAAGCTGATGGAGTTCCTCGAGCCAGAAGTCCAGCAGAAGCTGGTGACGCTGGCCGAAGTGAACGGACGTCTGAGAGTTCGCATCAACAATTCCGGCCTTTTCGAGACGGGCAGCGCCGAGGTGAGCCCGAAGTTTCGCGATCTGATCCAGCGCATCGGCGGGGCATTGTCGGCGGAGAAATTCCGCGCCGTGGTCATCGGCTACACGGATAATGTGCCAATCAAAACCGTTCAGTTCCCGTCCAACTGGCACCTATCCGAAGCGCGCGCAAAAGCCGTCGGCGATCTTCTTGCCCAATTTACCGACCCGGAAGCAATCCTGACCGAGGGACGCGCAGACAGCGATCCGATCGCGGACAACAATACGTCCGAGGGACGGGAGATGAACCGCCGCACTGAAATCATGGTGCTGAGCAACCCAGACGAGAAACTGAGCGACGCCGGCATTCTCTCGCCAACCATCACCACCACACCGGGACAGCAGCCAGGAGCCCAGCAATGAATCCGCTGAGTTACTTTTATACAATCCGGGCTTACGTCGAGAGCTACGCCTCGCTCGTCGGGCGTCGCTTCATCTCGCTTCTGTGGGCCATCGCCCTTTGTGTCGTCATCTGGTTCTACGGCTATCTTGTTGCCTTTGGAAATTTCAAACCGTTCGGCACGACGCAGGCGCGGCTTATTGCCATCGGCGTCATTCTCCTCGTCTGGGTCGTATATATCACCATTGCCCTGTTGCGCGCCCGCAAGCAGGACAAGGAACTGATCGACAGCCTTGAGCAGGAGGCGCTGGCCAATCGCAACGCAGAAGTCGGCGAAATCCAGACGCGGCTAAAGGAAGCGCTGGCGCTTCTGCGCCGCATCACCAAAAAGCGCTTCGGCTATATCTACGATCTCCCTTGGTATGTGATCTTTGGTGCTCCGGGCTCAGGCAAGACCACGGCACTGACAAATTCCGGCCTGCAATTTCCCTTGGGTGACGCAATTGGAGAAAACGCGGTCCGGGGCGTTGGCGGAACGCGAAACTGCAATTGGTGGTTCTCCGATGAAGCGATCCTGATCGACACCGCCGGTCGCTATACAACGCAGGATGATCTGGATGGGTCCTCAAAAGCCGGCTGGGAGGGGTTCCTCAATCTGCTTCGTCGCTACCGCCGTTCGCAGCCGATCAACGGCGCATTGGTGACGCTATCGATCCACGATCTTCTGACCCGCGATCCGGAAGAACAGCGGCAGGAACTTCGTTCGCTGCGCCAGCGCCTGTCCGAGCTCGACGAATATCTCCATGCGCGCGTTCCTGTTTACCTCGTGCTGACCAAGGCCGACCTTCTGGATGGTTTCGTCGAATTCTTCGATGGCTTCAACAAGAGTGACCGCCAGCAGGTATGGGGCACGACCTTCAAGCTGGACGAGAGCTACACGTCCCATTCTCTGCCCCAACGCTTCCTGGAAGAATTCGAGCTTCTTCAACAGCGTGTGGATGCCATGCTCATCGAGCGGCTGCAGCAGGAGCAGAATACAGAGATCCGCGGGCGCATCTTCCGCTTCCCGGCAGAACTTGCCAAGTTGAAGGATCGCTTGCACGAGGCATTGACTGAACTTTGTGCCAGTTCCCCCCTCATCGAGGCACCGCTTCTGCGCGGCGTCTATTTTGCTTCGGGTACCCAAGAAGAGACGGACATCGCAACGACGCGGACGCGACGAAGCTACTTCCTGTCACGCCTGTTCAAGGATGTTATCTTCCCGGAAGCAGCGCTCGTCATGCGCGACAAACGCCTGTCGGGGCGCCAGCATCTGGTTCGGCGTCTGGCCTATGGTGCAGCAGCAATTGTCGCCGCGATCGTCTTTACCGGTTGGATCAGTACCTACTACTCAAACACCCAGGCGCTTGCCGAGGCGGATCAGAAGCTCGACACCTATGAACGGCTGGTGCAGGGCATTCCGGTGCGGGATGTGTCCGACGCGGATTTTCTGCGCATCATGCCCGCTTTGGACAATCTGCGGGATGCCAGCTCTGGCTTTTCCGAGGACCGTCTGTGGAATATCAGCTTTGGCCTCGATCAGAAGGACAAGATCGCCGGACGCCAGAGGGATGCCTATCAACGCGCCCTCAACGCCCTTCTTCTGCCGCGCATGATCGTGCAATTGCAGAAGCAGTTAGAGGACGAGAAGGATGTCACGCGAACGTTCAATTCGCTGAAACTGTACGGCATGCTGGGCGGGATTGGCGGTCTGGATCGCGATTTCATGACGGTGCAGGCTGAAGACATGTTTGCTTCTCTTTATCCTGGCGACGGGAGAGCGGCAGCGCGCGCCTCCCTTAATGACCATGCCCGCGCCCTCGCCAATGGGAATCTCGCTCCCATCGAACTCGATGCCCGATTGATTGCGCAGGCACGTGAGACGATCAAGGACCAGGGCGTCAGCGCACGTGCTTACGACATCCTCGCAGGCTTGCCTCAAGCGCGGGCTCTACCGGAATGGACTCCAGCCGCAGCTTTCGGGCCGCTCGGAGAGCGCGCCTTCGAGCGCCGCAGCAAGACACCCATGGTGGACGGCATCGAAGGTCTGTTCACGGCGGATGGCTATCGCAATGTGGTAATCCCGCAAGTAGCCTATGCCTCGCGCGTGGCGCTCTCCGAAGCCTGGGTTCGAGGCTCGGATGACGCCGTGCGTGGCGCGACTGTGGACCAGGTGGCTGAGGCCGCATTGCAGATCTACTTCGACCGCTTTGAAAAGCGCTGGGCGGATGTGCTCTCGGACATCCGGGTGAAGCCATCGCAAACGCTGGGTGATGCCGTCGAGACCACGCGGATTTTGGCAAACGACCGGAATATCGTCGTGGAGGCAGCCAAGTCCATTGCCGATGCAACCGATCTACGGCCAAATGCCGGCGCGAACCTTACCACGCTCGCCTCCACTGCCGATGGCGACGCAACGGCGACGATCCTTTCGGCGACGGTCAATGCCGTCGATCCCTATGCGCGGCTGCGGGATATGCTGGCTGAAAAATCTGCGGCCTCGGTAGCGGACGCACAGTCGGCAGAGAACAAGACAGCCGGTACTCCATCCGAACAACTTCTCGCCAATCTGAAGACACTCAACGAACAGCTGGCACGCTCTTCCACCACCTCGGACGAGGTGGCGAAGGTCTTCGATGTTGACAGTCAATTGACCAAGTCCAATCAGGACCTGCTGCAACAGGCGCGGCAACTGCCTGCCCCGCTAGACGTCTGGATCGCTGGCATTGCGGCAGATGTGGGATCACTTGCGGTGAAATCCGCACGCAGCCGCATCGCCGATCTTTGGGCTTCGGACTCTGCGTCGCTGTGCTCGTCGGTCGTTGCCGGACGATACCCATTTGACCGGGCATCCTCGAGAGATGTGGCGATGGCGGACTTTACCAGGCTTTTCGGACCGAAGGGTGTCTTCCAGACTTTCTTCAAGCAGCGGATGGAGCCCTTCGTCGACAAGACAACGGCGCCGTGGAGCTGGAAGGGCACCTTTGGCTCGGCGGGGATTCCAAGTGAAGCCATCGCCCAGTTCGAAAATGCCGACAAAATTTCTCGGGCATTTTTCCCGAATGGCAGCGAGGTGCCGGTCGTTTCGATCAATGTGAAGCCGGTCTCGCTCAGCGAGCAGTCCAGTGCTGTCATGCTGGAAATTGAAGGAGAGCGGGTGGTTTACTACCACGGTCCAATCCAGGCAAAATCGATCCACTGGCCTTCTCAGGAGAATTCCGCCAACCTGTCTCGCATCGCATTTCAGCCAGGCGGCTGGCAGCAGGCGAAGACCGAAAATGGCGATTGGTCTCCCTTCCGGCTGTTCGATGATGCGACAATCGAGCCCCAGACGGGCGACGTCCTCCGGGCGCGCTTCGAAAATGAAGGGCAGACCGCGGAGTTCGACATTCAGTTCGGATCTGTCCTTAACCCCTTCAGGTTGGATGCGCTGTCGCAATTTTCCTGCCCGACGCAATTTTGACCAGAGGTGAGAAGACCAATCAAGGAGAGGAACTTCATGCGCAATGACGGCAACAACCGAAGACAGATCACGCCTGGCTGATGACTAAGCCAGATCCAAAGCCGGCCGTTGCGGCGTCGGACAGCGACCGTATCGGCTTTTTCGGCAAAGTACCAAGCCACGGAGATTTCATTTCCGAGGGCCTGGACCGTGAGTTCATAACAAGACTGGATGAGTGGCTAAGAGCTGGCATGCACGCATGCGCCGACCAATACGGTGCGCGTTGGTCCTCCGTTTTTTCCAACGCGCCGCCGACGCGATTTATCTCCGAAATCGGCGTGTGGGGCGATGCCGCCTATGTCGGCGTCTTGCTGCCGAGCCGGGACCGCGTCGGTCGAAGATATCCGCTGGTGGTTCTGGCGCAACTTACCAGATTTCGACTGCACCCAAGAACGCTTTATCTCGACGAAACCTGGTTCATGGCTGCAGAGGCTCTGGCTGAAACCTCGATGTCCGAGGATTTCGACATGAACCGCTTCACCACAGCGATAAAGCGGCTTCGCCTCCCCAAACCCAAGGAGGACGATGATGCTCCAGTTCCGACACACAACCGCGACAAACCGACGAGCCTCTGGTGGCAGATCGATGCGGAAACCCGCCGCCCGAAGGGCGTGAAACTGGACGGCAGGCCTGGCACGGCAGATTTCATCAAGCTTTTCCAGGATAACAAGCTTCCGCCAGAGCCTGCCCCTCACTCCGAAAAGCCGCAGCAAGTGGGCGCGGCCAAGTCCCCGACACTTGCGCCCAAAGCGCCGGTCGCTCTCCCGCTTGCAGCGAAACCTGTTACGTCGACCTCGATCATCTACAGCTATGCGACGCATTCCGGAACGAAACTGTCGGCCAACGCGGACTCACTCTTCGTATCCAGTCAACCTCCGCTCTTTGCCATCGCGGACGGCATAGGAGAAGGCCACGCGGCAGCCGAAGCAGCCCGGCTGACCGTAAACCTTCTTGCCGATGTGACAGCAGGCAGCGAGCATAGCGTCGATCCACAGACGATCAGAGGGAAACTCGGTACCGTCAACAGCCTCCTTCTGTCCCGACAGGTCGGCGAAGGCGCTTTGCGTCCGGGAGCAAGCGTAGTTGCGGCATCGATCTTCAATCAGACGATCACCGTCTTGTGGTCGGGCGATGCGCGAGCCTATCTTTTGAGGGATGGAACCATGCATCCGCTGACACGCGACCACGTGATTGTCGGAATGAAAAGAACTTTGGCGCAATATATCGGGCACTCACAGCAATTCCGGCCTGACATTATTCGGGAAAACTGGGGGTGGAGCGACAGGTTGCTGCTGTGCAGTTTTCCGCTCGTCCAGCAACTGAAGGAACGCGTGGTCGCTGAACTTCTCTCCGAAACCAAGATCGAGGACTGCGCCGAAGCGCTCATACAGGAAGCGCTGATCGAGACCGCAAGAGACAATATCAGCGCCATCGTGATTGGGCACGACCGTGTGCCGAGATAGCAGCAATGATCAGGGCTTGGTCGCGCAGCGTTATGCCGATCTCTGGCGCGCCATTCAGCAGGGTAACGAAGGCATGCGCCCACCCCAGGACGCATTGGAATTGCTCGACCAGATCCGCAACGCGCTCGACCGAAACGCATCCACGATCTATGCGCAAAACTTTGGCCGGATCGCAAACACCTTCCTTGTCGAGACGGTCACCTTCACGAGCGAACGCACAGAAGTCCTTCATTTGCGCCATATCGATCTCGGCACGTCGCACGCGCTCAAGACGCTGCGACCAACTTGTCGCGACGACATTGTTATTGCACAATCTCTGCGTCGAGAGGCAGAAACGGGACTGCGTTTCAGGCATCCCAACATCCTCGAGACATCAGCCTTGTTACGTCTAGAGGACGGCAGACCGGGATTAGTGATGCCATGGCGTCCGCTCACACTTGCTTCTCTATCACAAGAGCAACTGCTCGATGAACGAGAAGCCTCAACGATCGTGAGAAGCGTTCTCCTTGCACTCGACACGATACATCGAGAGGGGCTTGTTCACTGCGACGTGGCACCGAACAACATTTTCCTGCATGGAGACGATTTCGAACAATCGCTGCTTGGAGACTTCGGCATCGCCATTCCGATAGGGTCCAGGCATCGAGATATCGGCATAAAGCGCGCGGGATCGCCAGAATTTGCAGCTCCCGAGCAGTTGCAAGGGGAGGAAGCCCATCCGTCTCACGATATCTATGCCATTGGAAAGCTGGCCGAAAAGCTCGCAAGCAAAATAGATGCGCCGAGGTCAATCTGGAGCGAATTGATAAAGCAATGCTGCCAGTCGCGTCCAGAAGACCGGCCGCAAAGCGCTCGGGAGATTCTGGACATGATATCAGGCTAAAAGTCGGCGCTGCCGCCTTCCGGCTGGTTAGCCTAACGTGCTCAGTTCGCGCTTCCCGGCTGAGGCGCTGCTGCTGTCGGCACGCTCTTCTGGAACACCGTCAACAGCTTGGCGGCATCAACAAGCGGCGCGTTGCTGGCATAGAGAACATCACCCTTCTGCATCTGGAACATCTGCATCAGCGCGATGCTGGAAGCGTCACGCATGTTCACACGGTAAATCACAGGGCGTTTCTGCGTTAGAATTTCAGCACGTTCCTTGGACGCAGTCGGACCGACCGAACGGAGCGGCACCTCTTCAGTGCGGAAGACATAGACATTGCGCGAGTCGGCGCGATCGTCAAGAAGACCACCTGCACGACCAACCGCCTGGGCAAGCGTCAACTTGCCAGTTTCAAATTGAAATTCGCCCGCGCTCTTGAACGCGCCAAGTGCCGTAAAACTGGACGCGTCGCCGTCAATCATGATTTGATCGTCAGGCGACAAACGAACATTCTGTCGATCTTCACGCATCACCCGATCAAGGGTTGCGCTTGCTCTCTGCTGACCGCGAACGATCGTCACCGTCGCAGCCCCCGGCGCCACTGCCGGGCCACCCGCTTGGCTGATCGCATCGAGAACCCGTTCCTGTCGCGCCGTCAAAGCGATCTTGCCTGGTGTCTTGACCGCCCCGCTGACCATCACAGCACTTGTCGGCTTGTCGACGACTGTCACGACCGCCTGCGGATTAACGGCAGATCCCTTCAATCCTGCAACAACCTGGTTCTGCAGTCCTTCTGGCGTGGAGTCGATCACCCTCTGTCTACCCACGAATGGCAGATTGACGTTGCCGCTTTGGTCTACGGTAAATCGACCAAGGTTGAGCGTCTTGCTCTGCGTGGACGAGAAAAGACCATCTTCGCCCGTATCGAGCACGGTGATATCGACGACGTCTCCGCGCCGCAGACGCTGAGCGTTGTATCCTGTGTTCCGCAATGCTGCGAGACCGGGGCCAGCAGAGTAAGACATGATATTTGCGTTCGATGTCGAAGCAGGAGCATTCGCAAGATCGATGACCGCAATTTTCTCGTTGGTATTAGGGAGAGTTGCTGACCTAATGTTTCCTGCAGTGGGACCATCAGACGGTCTTGCACAAGCACTCAGCAAGGCCAAAAGAAGCACAGGAACGATCTTCTTCATCCATAATCCCCAACACAGAATCAGCTGCACGCAGGAATAGCATCAACGAATGAACCCGCAATAACTTTAAAGCCAAAAATTGAAAAATGCTGCTCAATCTCCGCTTTTATGTGACGAACACGCAACCTCCGGGTCATGCAATAACGGCGCCAGTTCTGCAAGCACTCCGTCCACGACCGGCTCCTCTTCATCCAGCCTCGTCAGTAATAGTTTCCTTTGTCTTCCCGCTACCTGATCCGTTGCTCGATCGGCTTATCACCTTCGTGCCTTCGGGGACGCTTTCTCCTGGGGCAGTATCGCCATCGCGCCGGGCCAGTCCGACAGATGACGATGATGCTATTATGAGCAGGATGGAGAAGAGCAGCAAAGAAGCCCGTGGCATCGAGCACTCGACCGTCAGGCAGCGTGCTAGCCAAAAATGGAGGCGACCAAGCCGATCGTAAGGCTACTTGTGTCCCGAAGCGTCCATGTTGATAGCGAAGTGAACGCCCATGCAACCAAGCCTCTTTTATGCTACAAATCATCCATGGCACTTATTACCCTTGCTGTATCCGGCTATCGTTCACTTCGCAGTCTTGTCCTTCCGCTCGAACGATTGAATGTGGTAACGGGTGCAAACGGAAGCGGAAAGTCGAGCCTATATCGTTCACTACGTCTGCTTGCGGACGTTGCGCAGGGTCAGGCAATTGCTTCCCTCGCTGCGGAGGGTGGTCTGCGATCGACCATGTGGGCAGGAGGATCAGGCTACTCGGTCGCAATGCGCTCAGGGCGGTCACCTATGCAAGGCAACATCGGCGGCGGTCCGATTTCACTTCGTCTTGGATTCGCATCCGAGGACTACGGCTATGCGATCGATCTGGGTCTTCCTATCCCTGGTCCTGGCGCCGGTCGGGAGGACGTGTCGCTGTTCGGGCACGATCCGGTCGTTAAAGCGGAAGCTGTCTGGGTCGGCGAGAGGCTGTCGAGGCACAATGCCATTGCCCGGAGAAGCAATGCCTCTGTTCTGGTGCAGGACAGAAATGGTCGCCTGCGGCCTGTCGTCACTGACCTTGCGCCTTTTGAGAGCATGATGATGCGCGCCGCTGACCCGACCGATGCGGTCGAACTACTTCTTCTTCGCGAACGCATGCGGGCTTGGCGCTTTTACGACCACTTCCGAATTGATCGAGACGCTCCGGCGCGCAGTCCTCGGATCGGAACGCGCACGGTCGCGCTCGCGTCCGATGGTTCGGACCTGGCGCCAGCCATTCAGACCGTGCGGGAGATCGGCAATGGACCGGCGTTCGACGAAGCGATCGAGGATGCCTTCGCTGGGTCGTCCGTCGAAATCGGTGCTGCCGACGGTCTGTTTCGTCTTTCTATGCGTCAACGGGGGCTTCTCCGCCCTCTCGATGCCTCAGAACTTTCGGACGGAACCTTGCGTTATATCGCACTGGCAACAGCCCTTCACACGCCGCGCCCTCCAGAACTGATGGTATTGAACGAGCCAGAAGGCAGCCTGCATCCGAGCTTGTTGGAACCACTTGCACGCATGATTGCATCGGCCAGCGAGCGCAGTCAGGTCATCGTCGTGAGCCATGCCAGGTCCCTGGTTGATGCGCTCTCCCACCATGGGGCGCATATGCTGGCACTGGAGAAGGAAAACGGCGAAACGATCGTTGGGAACGTCGAGCCCCCAGCATGGACCTGGCCGGACCGTTGATCTGCATGCACTTCTCCCACGGGCGAGAAAAATCAGAATCAACCTTCACGCATCTTTTCAGAAAATCATTTTAAGTGTCTGTTATAATTTGAGAAATTTTTTGATATCGCCTTTAGCGCACAAATGCCCCTCCTCCATTCGAAGGGCTGCAACCATTGCAATGACGTCGTCTGGCGGCACCGGTGGCGAAGAGAAGGCGAAAGAGCGATAAATGCTGGGCCTTCTTGCTCATGTGTTGGAAGATGACGAAAAAGGCTGGTCGCACCGAATGCGGACCAGCCTTCGTTGTTGGAGTGACGAGATTACTCTTCGTCGTAGTCGCTTGCGGCGGCATTCACCGAGTCTTCAGCAAGTTCCGTGAGGCTCGCGTCAGCGGCTTTCTCCTGAGCGAGAATGTCATCGATGTGCTGCTTGGCCTCATCCATGCCAAGCGCGTCTGCGAAAGCGCGCATCGAACCATAGCGGGTAATCTCGTAGTGCTCGATCGCCTGACAGCTGAAGATGATTGCTGCGTCTGCGGCAACACTCGAGCCAAAATCCTCCAAGAGGCTTTCACTCTCTTCCAGAATTCCGTCGATCGCGTCGCACTTTTCAGCCTTAGCGCGCTTGCCCAGGAGCTCAAAAATTGCCTCAAGCTTCTCAATCTGCCCGGCAGTTTCTTCGCGATGAGACGTCAGTGCTTGCACCAGCTCAGGGTGATCCGCTGCCTTGATCATCTTTGGCAAAGACTTGTAGATCTTTTTCTCAGCGTAATAAATGTCGCCGAGCGCGTGCTCGAAAAGGTCAGAAAGACTTTTGTCGTCCTTCGCGGAGACTCTCGTCGCTTTCTTGGCGGCAGACTTGCTTGCCACAGCCTGTGCACGCTTCTTGCGCGCGTCGGAGCTCGCAGCCGCACTTTTGGTCCCAGAGGCGCGCGCGGTCTTTTTCGCGGCGGTTCTCGAAGACTTATCTTCCTTGCTGGATTTTTCGGCTGTCGCCATCTCGTTCTCTCCCTTTAGAGCCTTATAATAGGCGTGGGAGAACGAAAGCGATTGGGCGATGTTCCAGAGAACGACGAAGTTAATTTCTCACCATACGAAATCAATTTAGGGAGAATTTCACTGGCCGACAAACATGCGGCTCAACGCGTGTCGTGAGACCTCGCTAGGAGCTCAAAGTCTTTTTGTGGATCTGTCGAAATGAAGTCGGAGATAGATGGGGTGGGCAGATCATACCATCTGCCCACCCTGCGAAATCAGGCAAGAAACTCGATCAGGTCTTGGTTCAAGCGGTCAGGTACTGTCGCAAACAGGCCGTGGGGTTCTCCGTCATACTCGATGAGTTTTGCTCCGGCGATACCATTCGCAGCGGCCCGACCCGTTGGATCGATAGGAACTGTCTTGTCACCCGTACCGTGGATCACGAGCGTGGGGATTGTAAATGCTGCAAAATCGGGACGGAAGTCGGTCTTGGCAAAGGCGTCAACGCAATCGATTGTGGCCTTCGGGCTCGCCATCACTCCGAGAACGAAAGACCAGTCCAGGACTCCCTGGCTGACCGGGCTGGTCACCAGGCCGACACCATAAAAGGTCTTGGCAAAGCTTTGCAGGAAGTCGAACCTGTCCTTGCGAATGTCTTTTTTCATGCCTTCAAACACGCTGGCATCGACACCGTCAGGGTTGCTCTCGTCCTTTAGAAGATAGCCGGCAACGGACGCAACGAGGACGGCTTTCGACACTTTCGACGCGCCATGGCGAGAGAGATAACGGGCTATTTCGCCGCCACCCATGGAAAAGCCTACAAGGCTGACGTTTTGGAGTTCAAGGCCATCGATGACGGCGGCAAGGTCGTCGGCGAAGGTGTCGTATGTGTAGCCGCTCGCGGGATGTCCCGACTGGCCAAAACCACGACGATCATAGGTGATGACACGAAAGCCCGATTCCAAAAGGGCAACGGTCTGATACTCGAACATATCGCCAGTTAGCGGCCAACCGTGAATGAGGATTACCGGGCGACCTTGGCCCATATCCTTGACGTGCAGTTTAGTCCCATCTTTTGCTTCGATGAATGCCATTTGGTAACTCCCTTAATGGTGCACCGGTAAAAGTCTGGCATGCAAATAGGGTTCCCTCGCTGCACCAAGTGAACACCATATAAGGGAGGTTTAGGAATGATCCCCGCGGTTACGTTTGCAGCCGCTCTGATCTGAAAGGCGAAGACGACGGCTCTCAAGCGTTTCTATCAGCCCCCCTGCTGAAACTTAATTTCAGCGAAAGGGACTGATGAAAACAAAGCGCGGACATGGCCTCTTGCGATTTCGCCCGTCACGCTTTGGCGGTCACGGCGCTGGGTCGTGCGCCGTCCGTCACCTTGCGATAGACGAGAAGTGTCGCCACCAGACCGCAGCCGCCTGCAAAGGCAAGCCAATAACCCGGTGCTGCCTTATCGCCAGTCTCCTCAATGAGGTAGGTGGCGATGGCTGGCGTAAAGCCCCCGAAGATCGCGGTTGCCAGCGAATAGGCCAGCGAGAAGCCCGCTGTCCGCACGATCGGCGGCACGATCTCCGTTAGCGCAACCACCATGGCGCCGTTGTAGCTGGCATAAAGGAAGCTGAGCCAGAGTTCGGCGATCAGCATGCGTTCGAAGCTCGGTGCGGCAACGAGCCAGGCGATCACCGGATAAGCTGTCACCAGTGCGAGCGCCGAAAAAACCACGAGGACAGGCTTTCGACCGATCCGATCAGAAACGGAGCCCATGACCGGCAGCCAGAAAAAATTCGACAGGGCTACGCAGAACGTTACGAGAAGACTGTCGGTCTCCGAGAGCTTCAGGACGGTCTTACCGAAAGTCGGCGTGTAAACGGTGATGGCATAGAAGGACACCGTCGTCATAACGACCATCAGCATACCGAGCAGGACAATCCCCCAGTTGGCCGCCAGCGTTTGGTAGACCTGCGTCATTGTGGGGCGATGTTGACGGGCCGCAAACTCCTGTGTCTCTTCAAGCGATCGCCGAACATAGAACAGGAACGGAACGATGCCGCAGCCAATGAAGAAGGGTATCCGCCAACCCCATTCCGACATTGTGCTCTGCGGCATCAGAGAATTCAACGCGTAGCCCAGCAGGGCCGCGACCATGATGGCAACCTGCTGACTGCCCGACTGCCAGGATACGTAGAAGCCTTTTTTGCCGGGCGTTGCCATCTCCGAAAGATAGACTGAGACTCCACCGAGTTCCACGCCCGCCGAGAAGCCCTGCAGCAGGCGGCCTATGAGAACGAGAAGCGGTGCGAAGAGACCTATGGTCTGGACACCGGGCACGAAGGCGATGAGCACGGTGCCGAGCGCCATGATGCACAGCGTGACGATAAGGCCCTGGCGGCGGCCGATCTTGTCGATATAGGCGCCGAGAAAGATCGCACCGAGCGGTCGCATCAGGAAACCTGCACCGAAGGTCATGAAGGTCAGCATCAGTGATGCAACTTCATTGTTCGACGGGAAAAAGGTCTTGGCAATATTGCTGGCATAGATGCCGACGAGGAAAAAGTCGAACATCTCGAGGAAATTGCCGCTTGTTACGCGCAATACGGTGCCGACGCGGGATGAGCGTGTAGTTGCTGTCATATTTTTCTCCCTTTGCATGAGACTCATCCCGTCTGGGGTCCTCCGGTCTTCATGCGAACGGCTGTGCGTCAGTCGTAATAGTCCACGTCGCTTGGCGACGGCGGGGCTACGACCTAGAGCTTGACCATACTGATGTCTAACCGCTTACATCGGAATTCCTGTCACCATCCTGTCACGGCGCCCGGGCGGCAAGAAATTGTCTTGTCCCGCACCCGTCCTCCATGCTTGATCTAGGCCGAAGCAGATTATGACCAGGGAGGAAGGCATGCGGGTCCTCATTGTGGAGGATGACCCGTCATTGGCGCGCGGGATCGTTTCGGCGCTCGTGGCCGCCGGCTACGCGGTCGATCGCGTCAGCAATGGCCGAGACGGGCTCGCTGCGGCCCTTGAGGAAGACTATGCGCTCGTCGTACTTGACCTCGGTTTGCCGGAAATGGACGGGCTCACGGTGCTGAAGGCACTGCGGCAAGCTGGTTCGTCAACGCCCGTGATGATCCTGACGGCGCGCGACGCTATCCCCGACCGGGTCGCCGGGCTTGATGTTGGAGCAGACGACTATCTCACCAAACCTTTCGCGCTCGAGGAATTTGAGGCACGTGTTCGCTCGCTCGTCCGACGCGGCCAAAATCAGCCGAGCCCGATCCTGAGTTGCGGAGCGCTTTCTATCGATCGCAATTCCAACACGGTAACGCTGGCGGGACGCACGCTCTTCCTGCGTCCACGAGAATATTCGGTCCTCGTCCTTCTTCTCAGCCGCGCTGGGCAGGTGGTGCAGAAGGAGCGCCTCGCCTCGGCGATTTCGAACTTCGACGATGCACTCACGCCTAACGCTGTGGAGCTGCATCTCGGCCGCCTGCGCAAGAAGCTTGAGCCACACGGCCCCAACATCCGTACAATCCGCGGGGTCGGCTATATTCTTGAGGTTGAGTGAATGAATGCGAGCGCGACGCCGTCCATTCGTCGGCGCCTTCTGCAAAACATGGTGCTGCCGGTTGCGGTGCTGGCGATCGTCTTTGGCATCGGTGGCGCCTTTTTGATCCACAGCGTTGTCAGCCTGACGCAGGATCGGCTGCTCGATGCAGCACTCGTCTCCATCATCGACCGCGCGACCGCGCAGGGTCCGGCGCATCTCGACAACACGCTGGTACAGGGCGCTATTGAGATCTTGCGCGACGATGCGAATGATACATTTGCCTATTGTATTTCAGATGGCGGCGGCTTTCAGCGCGGCGATCGGGATCTTTGCGCACTGGACACGGGAACCGCACCACTCGACCGAATTGTGCATGTGCCGGCCGATCTGGATAACAACCAAGTGCGCGTTGCGATAACGCGCCGCATCATTGAGGGCTTTGGGCAACCCCTTACCTTCAGAATGGCAGAGACCCTCAACAGCCGGCTCAACATGGAAGCACGGATGCTGGTGGTCCTCGTCCTTTTCGAGGCCGTCCTCCTCAGTGCTGCTGCCATTCTCTCTTACATGGCCATTCTGCGCGGGCTTCTACCGCTCACCGAGATCAGTCAGGAGCTTTTGGGGCGGGCTTCCCCCGGCGCTGTCCCCTTTGCCCGCATCGATACCGCGCGGGTGCCGGAAGAGGCTGTGGATCTCGTTTCAGCGATCAATACATTGATGGAGCGCCTGGATGAAACGATTGCCGGCGTGCGCGATTTTACTGCCGATGCCTCCCATCAGTTGCGCTCGCCACTAGGGGGCATCAAGCTGCATCTGGAACTTCTGCAACGGCAGGCCGCGGGCCAGGGCAATCTTCTCGCAACACTGAGCGAAGCGCAGAACGGCGTCACCCGCCTGCAACGCATGCTTCAGCAATTGATCGTGCTAGCGCGCGTCGATTCCAAGAACGACACGGTCGATCTCGATCAGCGCGTCGACCTCAGCCGACTTGCGGCCGACGTCCTGGCAGAGCAAGCGCCTGAAGCTCTCAACCGCAATATTGATATCGTGCTTGAGGCGCCCGACGATCCCGTCAACGTCACGGGAAATCCACTTCTTATCAAGGAAATCATCGCCAACCTTGTCGATAATGCGATTGCCCATAGCGCAGACGGCGATTGCGTCACTGTGCGCGCAATAGCGGAGGCGGCGACGGGAACAATCGCAGTTGAGGATGAAGGACCGGGTATTCCCGAGGAAGAGCGTAGTCGTGTCTTCCAACGCTTCTACCAGATTGCCCGTGGCAACGCGAAGCCGGGTTCAGGTCTCGGTCTTGCAATCGCGCGTCGTATCGCCGACCTCCACGGCGGCTTGATCACTCTCAGCGACACCGCTTCAGGCCGCGGCTTGAGCGCCCGGCTCAGCCTGCGGCTCTCTCAAACGAAGTCGCCGGACTGACCACGAGAGCCTATAGTGGCAAGGGATAGCGCATCGGCCATCTCGCCGAATCTAGAATGCCACCTCTGAGTATCCGGGATGACATAACCTGCGTTCTGTCACCCAAGATATGTTGATCGTTCTCCTCATAATTTGTTGACGGGCCGGATTTTTGTGTCCAGAAGTGACGTCTTATCCAGTTCTTAGCATTTGGCGACAGGCTGAAAGGCGTGTGCGGTGACATATCTTCACGCAATGCAAACCGAAATCCAAGGCATTCATGCCATTTCACCTCCAAGGTGGCGGTCGCTGGATGGCATCGTCGGTGTGCACTGGGAGGCTGAAGGTCACGCGGGCGCAAGTGGATATTACCTTTCGCCAGACCCCCGCATCATGCTGTTCTTCAAGGAAGTCAGCAGCCATATCCGCGTTTCCGATCAATCGTCTCGCTTCGATCGTTTCGAACGGGGATTGGCGTCCGCGGTTTATGTACCTGCCGGCGTGCCGTTATGGACGAAGTTTACGCGGCGTCATCGTTTTTCGCACCTTGATTTGCACCTGCACCAGGATCGCCTGATGCGTTACATCGCTCCAATCGTCGGGTCTTCTGCTGCTCGTGCCGTCTCAAAAAGACCGGTTGAGCTCAAAGAGGCCGGACCTTTGATCAGTCTCGGCAATCTGGTTGTCGATGAACTGGACGAGAGCGCCAGACACCCGGCATTTGCAGAAAATTTGATCGGCAGCATCGTAACAGGCCTCCTTGATCTACATGCGGCTGACGAGGAAAAGACTGCTGCAAGCGGCCGCCTGACCCAAGCTCAACTGAACCGGCTTTCAACCTACTTTGCGAATTGCGGTGGTCGACGTCTAACCGTGCGAGAAATGGCGGATGTCGTCGGCCTGTCCGAGAGTTGGTTCGCCACCGTCTTCAAGCAAACCACTGAGATGACTCCGCTGCAATGGCAGTTGTCACGGCGTATCGATCTTGCCAGACGCATGCTGAGCGACACCAGCGTCAGCATCGCCGATATCAGCGCGCAGCTTGGCTTCTCAGATCAGGCGCATCTGACCAAGGTCTTTCGCAGCCTCACTGGCGAAACACCGGCCGCGTGGCGACGTAAACACCCTTCAGAGTGAGAAAGTCCCGGTGGCTTTCACCGGGACTATGACTGCCTACCAGGTCTGACGGAGCGTCGCGTAGATGGTGCGTCCGGGATTATAGTAGAGTGCACCGCCGTCGTTGTTCGCAATGTGCTTCTCATCGAAGACGTTGTTAACGTTCAGCTGGAAGCTGGTGTTTTCCCGAATATTGTAAGAGAACGAAGCGTCGAAGACCACCGCTCCCTTCGATTTGCGCGTGTTGGCGTTGTCGAAGTAGTAGGAGCCGGTGAAACGCGCTCCAGCTCCAAAGGTCATGTCACCGCGCTCGCCGCTTCCTTCCAAGGTGTAGGTGCTCCAAAGAGATGCCATATGCTCCGGCACCTGGGCAAACCTCTTGCCGTTATAGGTTGC
This sequence comes from Agrobacterium sp. 22117, assembly GCF_052045735.1. Lineage (NCBI taxonomy): Bacteria > Pseudomonadati > Pseudomonadota > Alphaproteobacteria > Hyphomicrobiales > Rhizobiaceae > Agrobacterium > Agrobacterium sp. 22117. The sequence goes on from NZ_JBQEPP010000006.1 coordinate 182,012, forward strand.
GCCAGTGTCCACAATCTTCGAGTCGATGTACGAGTAGGCACCGATCAAGTTGACGTTGGACGTGAGCTCGAGTTTTCCTTCGAGATCGAAGCCCCGGTGGCGGACCTCTTTCACCGTGTTCGGCAGGTAAACGGGAGCCTCGTAGGTGGTGATGTTTTCCAGCGTCAGATCATAAATGGAAGCCGTAATGAGGGCCGGCATTGAATCCGGCCGATATTTGATCCCAGCCTCATATTGCTTGCCGTAGGTCGGTTCTTTTCCAGAAGTTGGCGGGGCCACTGATTCTGCGTAGCTGACATAGGCAGCGAGTTCGTCCGTCAACTTGTAGCTCAGGCCGAGGCGCTTGCTGAGTTCGCTGTAGGCGCCACTCGCGGTTGTGCCGTTGTTGAGGTTCTTATCCTCGAGATCCAGCCAGTCATTGCGTAGCCCGAGGCTTGCGGTAAGGCGGTCGTTGAAAACCAGGTCCTGCTGCAGGTAGATCCCGCCATTGACCTGATCCTTTTTCGAGCTGCTGAACGGCGCGAGCGGACCGGGCCCGCCTGCAAAAACGGGATTTGCAAAATCAATCTGTGGTGCAGCAGTATAATAGTTGGCGCCTCGAGAATTGAAGTTGCTGTAACCGGCCCCGACCAAGGTGCGGCTTTCAACCTGCTCAAACTCGGTTTCGTAAAGGAGATGGGCATCTGTAATGAAATGCTCAGCCGAACCGTCGCTGCCGAAGTAGTCGCGCTTGACCATGGTATCTGCGGAATCGCCTGCACCCGAGGTGTCATAGATGTAGGTGTAGCCAAAGCCGTTTCTCGACTTGCTGTAGCGCGTGTTGGAGCCGAACGACAGACCATTGCCGAAATCGTGCTCCAACATGACGGAGTAGGTGTTCCGGTTCGTCGTGTCGTAGTTGTAGGACGGCTCGCCGAAGAAGCGGTCGCGGTTGAAGTCTGTGGAGAGTGGGTGACCGCCGCTGCTTGGCGTGCCATCACGGTCCAGATGGTCGAACACGAAGGTCAGTGAGGTCGCATCGGTCGGCCGCCATGTCAGGCCACCTTGAACGAAGTTCTCATCATTATTCGAAAAGTCGAACTCGCCATCCGAACGCTCGAATTTTCCCGTCAGGCGATAGGAAAGCGTATCGTCTTCGGTCAGGTTGTCACCAAAATCGAAGCCCGCCTCCTTGTGTGCGTAAGAGCCCGTGGTGCCGTATATTTCGCCGAAGCGCTCGCTGCGCGGCTTCTTCGTCACATAGTTGATTGCACCACCCGGATCCGAAACGCCAAAGCCCGTGGAGTTGGCACCCTTCAGCACTTCCACACGCTCAAAGCCATAAGGTTCTTCCTTCACGCCGGTCCAGGTGCGACCTACCATCAGGCCATCGCGATAGGTGAAGGGCGTAAAGCCGCGAATCTTGACGTAGTCGTAGCGCTCGTCCGAGCCATAGTAGTCGGTTGTTACGCCAGCGGTATATTGCACCACCTGTTCGATGCTATCGGCCTTGCGCTGTTCGATTTCCTTGGAGGTCACTACCGAGACCGTCGCAGGCGTGGTGAAGATTTCGCCCGGCATCTTGCCGACGGCACTTGATCGTTCCGCGACAATTGACTTGGAGTCATTGTCCGACTGGCCACTTCCCTGGATGGTAATTGTCTCCAGCACTGTCGCATCGCCGTTCGTCTCCTGCGCCAATGCGAATGCCGGCAGCAATGCGATGACTGCCGTGCAGCCAAGAAGGGTTGCGGTGCGATATCGCAGGAGGGCTTGTGTCTTGCTGTGGGAGGAAATGGCGCTGATCATGCTTTCATCCAGTCATTGGCGTTCCGATACTCCGCCAATGACCTGGTCATCGTCTGGAGCCGACCGACATCGCGCCACCCGCACATGGGATGCGAAGGAAGGCTGGCGCCGGTCAAACGCCCTTTAACTGGATAAATTAAATCCAGTATTGTATATATCTCTCTTTTGTAAAATCCCCCGGAAAATCAAGCCTGGTGACGCAACTGGAGGCCCAAATTGCTTGACCTTCCGACTTTAAGCTGAGACTGACGGTCAACTTAATGAGAAAGGAACAGGACCATGCGGATCAAACTTCATCAACTCGCGCCGCTTGCAGCCCTGCTCCTCAGCATGAGCGCACTACAGACCGCGGCAGATGAGGCGGCTCGCTTTCCGCTCGACATCAAACATGCGCTTGGCACGACGACGATCGCGAAAAAACCAATCCGCATCGCAACGGTTGCCTGGGCCAATCACGAAGTTCCGCTTGCGCTGGGGATTGTCCCCGTCGGCATGGCGGCGGCCAATTTCGGTGACGATGACGGTGACGGTCTGCTGCCATGGGTCTCGGAGCGCCTTAAAGAGCTTAATGGCAATCCGCCGCGCTTGTTCGATGAAGGTGACGGCATCGATTTCGAGGCGGTGGCCGAAACGCAACCAGATGTCATTCTCGCCGCCTATTCCGGCCTGAACAGAAACGACTACGCGACACTGAGCCAGATCGCGCCGGTGGTTGCCTATCCCCAGGCGCCGTGGTCTACCGATTGGCGCGAGACCATCCGTTTCGATAGCGCCGGCCTGGGGATGGCCACAGAAGGCGAGACACTTATCTCGGACATCGAGATGAAGATCGCAGCAGAGGTTGCAAAATATCCGGAGTTGAAGGGCAAGTCTGCGATGTTCGTGACACATCTCGACGCTACCGATCTCAGCATTGTCAACTTCTACACATCACAGGATACACGGGTTCGCTTCTTCAAGGATCTGGGTCTCTCCATGCCCAAAAGCGTGGCTCAGGCATCGTCCAATGGCAGCTTTGCTGGCTCAATCAGTGCAGAGCAGATCGACATGTTTGACGACGTCGATATCGTCGTCACCTACGGCAATCAACAACTTGTCGAGGCAATGAAGGCCAATCCCCTTCTCGCCCGCATGCCGGCTGTCAAACACGATGCCATCGTGACTTTGGGTCGCGATCCGGTCGGCACGGCAGCCAACCCAACGCCTCTTTCCATCACCTGGGTCCTGCCTGCCTATGTGGCCAAGCTGGCGGAAGCGGCGAGAAAAACGGAATGAATGCCCGCCGTATGCTGCATTTGATTCAGCAGCCGACGCTTACTCTACCAAGGCACACCAACCTCGTATGTCTCGTCGCGGTTCTCGTGGTCGCGACCATTGTGGCCATCCTTTCTCTTATGGTAGGGACGCGTGATGTAGCGCCGTTCGAGGTGTTGGCTGCGATTGCGGGGGACACGTCCACTCTGGATCGGGCAGCCGTGGCGACGCGAATACCGCGAACGGTGCTGGCGCTGATTGCGGGTGCCTCACTCGGATTGGCCGGAGCCGTGATGCAGGGCATCACCCGCAACCCCTTGGCCGATCCCGGTATTCTGGGAATCAACACGGGCGCTTCTCTTGCTGTTGTCGTCGGGGTGGCCTGGTTTGGAATAAGCTCCGCTCACAGTTTCATATGGCTGGCAATTTTCGGGGCGGCAGCAACCTCCGTCTTCGTCTATACGATCGGCTCAATGGGGCGCGGAGGCGCCACGCCTTTGAAACTGGCTTTGGCGGGCACGGCAACAGCCATCGCCTTTTCTTCGCTCGTCATCGCCATCGTTCTGCCGCGGGCAGATATCGCAGGTGGAATCCGTTCCTGGCAAATCGGCGGCGTTGGCGGGGCGACTTTTGAGCGCATGGAACCGGTTTATGGCTTTCTGATCATTGGCTTCATGCTTTGCCTGCTCTCCGCCAGAAAGCTGAACGTGCTAGCCCTCGGGGAGGAACTTGCTGCCGGGCTCGGAGAAAACGTTGCCGTCGCGCGGATTATCGCGACAGTCGGCGCAGTGATACTATGCGGCGCAGCAACCGCCGTGTGCGGGCCCATAGGTTTTGTCGGTCTGGTGGTTCCACATGTCTGCCGGCTTCTGGTCGGTGTGGATTACCGCTGGCTCCTTCCATTCTCCGCACTAGGCGGCGCGATCCTTCTGACAGTGAGCGATATTGTCGGTCGCCTGGCCGCGCGCCCGTCTGAACTGGAAGTGGGCGTTGTGACCGCTTTGGTGGGTGCGCCGTTCTTTATCTTCATCGTCCGTCGACAGAAGGTGAAGCAACTATGATTTATGCGTCCACCCACCCGACTGCTGGTGGATCGATCAGAGAGAGCCGGAACCGCCACCTTCGACGTCGCCACGTGCTGCTTGCCATTATGGCGCTGGCCATCCTTGCCGGATTTTGCTGCTCCCTCACCTTCGGCCAAACATATGTCCCTTTTTCGGATGTCATCCGCATCCTTGCGGGCGAAGCCGTGCCGGGCGCAGGCTTCACTGTCGGCCAGCTGCGGCTGCCGCGCGCAGTGCTTGGTCTGGTCGCAGGTATGAGTTTCGGGTTGGGCGGAGCGGCATTTCAAACCCTCTTGCGTAATCCGCTCGCAAGCCCCGACATCATCGGCATCACGTCTGGCGCCAGTGCAGCGGCTGTCTTCTCCATCGTTATTCTCGGCATAGGCGGTCCTGCCGCCTCCGTCTTTGCTGTGGTGGCAGGCCTCGCAGTGGCACTGCTTGTCCATGGCCTTTCCTATCGCAACGGCGTCTCGGGGGCTCGGCTCATTCTTGTCGGCATCGGTGTTTCTGCCATGCTTGAGAGCATGATCGTCTATATCCTCTCACGCGCGCCTGCCTTCAGTCTTCAGGAGGCCATGCGATGGCTTACCGGAAGCCTGAATGGCGCAAAGCTCGAAATGGCAGGTCCCCTGCTTCTCGCCCTTCTCATTTTTGGCAGCGTTCTTCTGGTTAAGGCACGTGATCTTGAGGTGATGCGAACCGGTGAAGACACAGCCACCGCACTTGGCGTCAACGTCCCATCAACCCGCCTTCTGGTGATCGTTTCCGCCGTGGGACTGATTGCAACAGCCACTGCCATAACCGGACCGATCGCCTTTGTTGCCTTTCTGGCAGGTCCGATTGCCGCTGGCCTATTTGGACGCCGCCATTCGATCCTCCTTCCCGCCGGACTGATTGGCGCAGCGCTGGTTCTGGCAGGTGACTTTGTCGGGCAATTTCTTTTGCTCAGCCGATATCCTGTTGGTGTCGTGACTGGCGCACTCGGGGCGCCCTACCTCATCATCCTGATCATTCGAAGCAACCGCCAAGGAGCTGCCTCATGACTGATCCCCGCCTCGAGGCCGCAAACTTGTCCGCCGGCTATGGTGAGAAGCAGATATTGAAGGGTCTGGACCTGGCTATTCCTTCCCGCCAGATAACTGCCGTTGTTGGGGCAAACGCCTGCGGGAAGTCCACGCTGCTCAAGGCCCTTTCGCGCCTCATCGCGCCGCAACAGGGCGAGGTACTTCTCGACGGGCGTGCCATCCACCGGCTGCCAACGAAAGAGCTTGCACAGCGGCTAGGGCTTTTGCCGCAATCACCCATTACACCCGAAGGCATTACGGTCATGGATCTGGTCAGCCGGGGACGGCATCCCCATCATGGTCTTTTCGCGTCCTGGACCAAAGATGACGACCGCGCCGTCGCCGATGCGCTGGTGGCAACGCAAACCCTGGAACTGGCAGACCGACCCGTCGATGAATTGTCTGGCGGCCAAAGGCAGCGAGTCTGGATTGCGATGGCACTCGCGCAGCAGACCGAAGTGCTGCTGCTGGATGAGCCGACCACATTTCTGGATGTGAGCCATCAGATCGATGTCCTCGACCTCTTGACCGACCTGAACCGGACGCGCGGCACGACCATCGTGATGGTCCTTCACGATCTCAACCTCGCTGCGCGTTACGCGGACCACCTTGTCGCCATGCTGGAAGGGCGGCCTTTCGTGGCAGGCCCGCCCCAAACTGTGCTGACGCAGGATCTGGTTCGAAACGTCTTCGGACTGGAGAGCCAGATCCTTCTCGATCCGACATCAGGCCGGCCGATGATGCTCCCGATCGGTCGCCATCATATGCAAGCCCGTCACGTTCCATTTATGCAGGCAAGATCATGAACACACTACACCCCTCAACCCTTTCCGGTGTCGCCTACCCCGCTGACGTCAATGCAATGCTTGCTGAGATCTGCGAGCACTTCGTTGAGCACTCTGACGTTGTTGTATCGGAGCAAGGTGCATCGCTCAGATCTGAGGATTGGGCGATCGATGTAACCACCGCCGATGAGCGGTTGATGATCGAAATTCGAACAGAGAACGACCAAATGCTCGCGGCAACACGCACGATGTTTGCCGAGCACCTGTTCTATTTCGCCGGCGATGAACCGTTCACTCTTGAATGGTCAATACCAGCGCCAAAGGTTCGCCCACCCGGCTTTCACGAGGCAACGGTTGTCGGTTCCCAGATTGTTACGCCGCGCATGCGGAGGGTCATTCTGGCGGTAGACGATGTAACCCCGTTTGTCGGTGGCGACATGCATGTGCGTGTGCTCGTTCCGCCCGTCGGCCGGGTACCGGTTTGGCCAAAGCTGCAGGAAAACGGCCGCATTGGCTGGCCAGAAGGCGAAGACGAACTTCTTGTGCGCGTCTATACGATACGTTCGGTGGATCAAGAGGCCAACCACGTCAGCATCGACTTTCTCCAGCATCCGAAGCCTGGCGTTGCTACCCCCGGCGCCGACTTTGCGCGAGACGTAGAAGCTGGGCAACGGGTGGCGCTGATGGGTCCGGGAGGTGGCAGTTTGCCGGCAGCGAAGTCTATCCTCTTTTCTGGCGATGAAACCGCCTTGCCAGCAATCGCAAGGATGGTGGAGGAAGCACCGGTTGGTACCACGATAAAGGCGATCATCGAAGTCGAGGATGCCGGGGAAGAGCAAGCGATCAGCCACGGTGAACCAGTTTCAGTCGAATGGCTGCATCGGTCTACCTATCCGCAAGAAGGCAGCGGAAGCCTTGTCGAGCGATTGAAAGCGGAAATAGATCAAACCTCGCGGGAGACATTCGTTTGGTTTGCCGGCGAGAAATCGGATGTTCGAACTATCAAGCGCTATCTTGCTGAGAAGGACCGTGACCGGAAGCAGCAATACGTTGCGTGGTACTGGCGCAACGAGGATTGACGGCGATATCGAACGAAAAGATGCTGCGCCCGTCACGCTCACGCGTAAAGCCCGTTTGGGGCAACGCCACGGGCCTAACATCCAGGTCTGCTAAAACGTAAGAAATCCGCCGTGATATGATAGCCGTAATCCAGTGGCGATGTTACAAATGCCCGGAAAAGCATCGGAAATTGGACGCGTTATGCCCTGGCTTCTTCCTGACATTGGTATCGACCCTTACCGGACGAGAGTGATTGTTTTTGGAGTGGCCCGACGCTCGGAAACCTATCGCTCCGGCACCCATGGCAAAACGCAATTGCTCGTCAGCAACAATGCGGGGTGTTCAAACCGAGAGTCCGGGCGATGAAGATCTTGGTTGCAGAAGACGATGAGACGATGGCGGGCTATATCCGCAAAGGTCTCATCGAACAGGGGTTCTCGGTCGATTGGGTGAGCGACGGTCGCGAAGCGCTGACCTATTGCCTTTACAACAGCTGCGATCTTGCAATCGTCGACAGGATGATGCCTGGCCTCGACGGGCTTTCTGTGGTCAAGGCGCTCAGAGCGTCAAAAAGTTCGCTGCCGGTCATTTTTTTGACCGCGGTCTCCGACCTCGAAGACAAGGTAGAGGGGCTGATGGCAGGCGGTGACGACTATATCGTCAAACCGTTTCACTTTTCTGAGCTTCTCGCGCGCATTCATGCCCTGTCCCGGCGTCCGAAAGAGAACAGCCAGAAGACGGAGCTCATTTGCCACGATCTCAAGCTTGACCTTCTCAAACGCGTTGCGGTTCGCCAGGGGCAAGTCATCGATCTGCAGAACAAGGAATTCGCACTGCTCGAACTCCTGATGGAAGCGGAGGGCCGGGTCGTGAGCAAGACGATGATCCTGGAAAAAATCTGGGATTTTTCCTTCGATCCGGGAACGACGGTCGTGGAGACCCATATCAGTAAGCTGCGCCAGAAGATCGACAAGCCCTTCGATACAGCGTTGATCCAAACCGTCCGCAACATGGGATACCGGATACGTGCGCCTCACTGATCTTATGTCCGGTAGTTCCTTTCGGACCTCAGCCAAGGTCGCGATAGGCGTTCTTGTTCTCATGAGCCTTGGCGGGACGCTCTTCATCGGGTCGGTGACCAAGACCCTGCGCGATGCCACCGAGCAGCAGACCCTGGAGGAGACTGTCCTTCTGAGCGACGTCTACTCCGCGGAGGGACGCGACGGCTTGGTGAAGGCAATCGGTACGCTGAGCAACCTTGTCAGCAGCCAGGACCGCATCTCCGCAGTCTATGATAAAAACGGGGTCAACCTGGCAGGTGCCGATCTCACCATGCCGGACTTCATCGGTGTCCGCGACACCACGCTGCAATCCCTCTCGGCCAGGGGGAGCGAAGGCCATTTTGTGGTATCGGTCCAGAAGTTTAACGATGCAACGCTTGTGGTCGGCCGAAATCTCAAGGCCGTGGACGAGATGCGCGTTTACATGATTGCCGGCCTCGTGGTCATGACCTTGCTGTTGACCTTCGGAACATTGGTTCTGGGTCTGTTGGCAAGCAGTAAGAGTTTTTCGAAACTAAGGTTGATCGAAGGCGTTCTGGGGCGTGTTGCAAGCGGCGAATCGGATGCGCGCGTACCGATCGTAGAGAGAAAGGATCAGATCGACCGCATCTCCATTCAGATCAACGCCAACCTTGATGTGCTCTCCCGACTGATGGCGAGCATGCGCGCGACAACGACTGCGATCGCCCACGATCTGAAAACCCCGCTCGCCCGCGTCGGGCTTTTGCTGAACGATGCGCTCGACGCAATCGAGGCCGGCCGCGATCCGCACCCGCAAGTCGAGCGGGCACTCAACGAGACCGGGTCGCTTAACGAGATCATCGACACAATTCTCCGCATCACCCGCATCCGCGCCGGTTCGCCGCGCAAGGACATGCAGTTGAACGACCTTCGCGGTCTGGTCGAAAATACGCTCGAATTCTTCGCACCGCTCTCACAGGAGAACGGGCAAACGCTCGAATTTCAGGTCGGGGAAACCGAAGAATACCTGCTTTTGTGCGACAAGAGCATGGTGCAGCAGATGCTCGCCAACATTGTTGGAAATGCCATCGTGCATGGAGGCTCCGGCATTTCGATCCGGGTTCGCCTTCAGGACAGGCCTGAGACGATCGACCTCATCGTTGAGGACACCGGCGGCGGCATCCCCGCCGGTCAACGCAACGAGGTCTTCGACCTGTTCAAACGGCTCGACAGCGCCCGCAGCAAGCCGGGCAGCGGTCTCGGCCTTGCGCTCGTCAAGGCGGTCGCCGATCACCATCAAGCCGTCATCACGCTTTCCGCGACCGATCCCGCCTGCGCTGATAAACCGGGCTTGCGCGTCACCGTCTCGTTCCCCAAGCGCCAACTTCAACAATAATTATAGAACGCGGCAAGCTGCCTCAAACTGCGTCGCCTAGTGTCTTAGCTGTTCATCGACTTCGGGAAATGAACCGTGAAAGCAAGAGCCGACTCGGGCCGTCCATGCTGGAAGAACTGCTCCCTCTTCAGCATATCCCGCGGAGATTGCACTGCAAGTCTACGTCGCCAAAGTGGCGAACGGACACCTTGTAGCTGCCCCTCGCCGGTTTCTTGCTTCCATCGACGTCTTGACCCTGAAACCGCGGCGCCTCGGCAAAAAGCCAGGCCCGATTGCGAGGCACTCTGATGACCATGAATACACTTCGAACCGCAGCCCGCTCTAACAACGCCCTTGTCGATGCGCTCCGCGACCAAATGAACAAACGTATTGTCGGCCAGGAGACGTTTATCGACAGTTTGCTTCTCGGCCTGTTCGGTGATGGACATATTCTGCTGGAAGGCGCACCGGGCCTTGCAAAGACAAAGGCCGTCAACACCTTGGCGGAGCTTATCGAAGGCGAGCCGTGCCGTGTCCAGTTTACCCCGGACCTGCTTCCCAGCGACCTGACGGGAACCGAGATATATCGCCCGGAAAAGGGAACCTTCGAATTCCATCCCGGTCCTCTGTTTCACAACCTGATCCTTGCCGACGAGATCAACCGCGCACCCGCCAAGGTGCAGTCGGCGCTCCTGGAAGCCATGGCCGAACGCCAGGTCACCGTTGCCGGTAAGACCTACCGTCTACCGCAACTCTTTATGGTGATGGCAACCCAGAACCCGATTGAACAGGAAGGCACTTATCCGCTACCGGAAGCTCAGCTCGACCGTTTCATGCTGCATGTCAAGATCGACTTTCCCTCTCCGGAAGCCGAGCGAGAGGTCCTGCGGATCGTACGCGGCGAGGCCATGGCCGAAACTGTGAAGTCTACCTTCCGGGTGTCTCAACGGGAAATCTTCGAGGCCCGGCAGGCGGCTCTGAAAACCCATGTCTCGGATGCGCTGACCGACTACATCATTCAGCTGATCCAGGCGACCCGTCGTCCCCAGATGTACGGCGCCCACCTTGCGCATCAGATTTCCTATGGCGCTTCGCCCCGCTCGACCATCGCTCTCGACCGTTGCGCGCGCGTGCACGCCTGGATGAACGGTCAGGATTTCGCCACTCCGTCCGACGTGCAGGCGGTCCTGCATGACGTACTGCGTCACCGCATCATCTTGAGCTTTGAGGCCGAAGCGGAAGGCAAAACCGCCGACGCCTTCATCGATGCCCTGATCGACAGGGTTCCTGTTGCTTGAACAGTCGGGAGACCGTCATGACAGACCAAGACCTCAAAGGCATTGTCGCGACCCTGCCCGAACTTGTTCGGGTGCGGCCACAGCGCGGCTTAACCGGCTTTGCACCATCCGGTCGCGTCGCGACCCATCAATGGGGTGCCAACCGCTCCGTCTATCGCGGCCGCGGTATGGAATTTGCCGAAAGCCGTCTTTACCAGCCGGGCGACGACGTAAAGTCCATCGACTGGCGGGTCACTGCTCGCACGGGCCAAACCCACACAAAGCTCTTCCAGGAGGAGCGGGAAAGGCCAATCGTCATTCTGACCGACATGCGCGCGATGATGCAGTTCGGCACCAGAAACCGATTCAAATCCAATCTGGCAGCCGAAGTGGCTGCCATGATGGCCTGGACCGGACATGACGGCGGCGATCGTGTCGGCGGACTTGTGATGACGCGCGACGGTCTGCGGGACTTTCCCGCGGCCAGAACGCGGCGCTCGGTGCTTGGACTTCTGGAAGCGCTGTCGGAAGAAACCCGACTCGAGCGGCCTTTGGGCACGGAGGCGACGCTGGCGAACGCCCTGCGCCGTCTGCGTCACCGCAATCGGCCAGGAACTCTGGCTTTCGTTATCAGTGACTTCTCCGATTTTGGTGACGAAGCGGAGACCGAGCTCCGGCATCTGGCGGTGAATGCTCATGTGACCAACATCCACGTCAGCGATCCCTTCGATGCCGCTCTACCACCGCGCGGCGGACGCCTGACCGATGGCGAACATGCCTTGGCCGTCTCGGCGCTTGGCGGACGTAAACTCGAACGCTACGCGCATGAATTCGAGGCGCGCAAAGAGCGGCTGGAGACCGTCAGCCGGCACCACGGCATGGTGTGCCATTTCCTGCAGACACCGGATGATCCCTCCTGGATCCTCCATCCGCATCTCAACCGGAGTATGGCAGCATGAGCACGCAACTCACTCCACAAATGCAGGCTGAGCTTGCTCAGCTTCGCGACATTCATCTGCCTCAGCCAATCGGCTGGTGGCCGCTTGCGCCGGGTTGGTGGGCCCTCATCGCCCTTGTCTGCATCCTTAGCGTGGTCGCCCTCGTCTGGAGCCTGATGCGCCGCAAGAGCGCTCGTTTTCTGGCACTTCGCGAGCTTGAGGCGATCAAGCCTGACAGGCCGGACGAATTTCTTACGCAGATCTCCTCCCTACTGCGACGGGTTGCCCGCCGCCGCTCGGCCGGGGCCGATGTTTTGACCGGCGAGGCGTGGAGCGCGTTTTTGACGGAAGGCAAATACGGAATGAGCAGCAACAGTGCGACGCTTCTGGCCACCGGTCCCTACGGTCCGCCGGCCAATGAGAATTTCGAACCGGAGGCGCTGCGCGCCGAGACCGCCACCTGGATCAGGAGGAACGGATGATTACCTTTCTCTGGGCATTTGCCTTTCTACTGCTGCCGCTGCCCTTCGTGCTGCGCTATTTCCTCAAACCCGCTGACAAGGGATTGGGCGGTGCATTGAAAGTGCCGTTCTTTGCCAGCCTGTCGCGGGACCTGGGAGGTCGGGCAGACCGCACCTCGACATCGTGGTGGAAGCTCGCTGCTGCTTCGCTTGTCTGGTTGCTGATGGTGACGGCGCTCGCCCGTCCGGCCTATGTCGGACCGGAAGTGCCGCTACCTGCCGAAGGACGCGACATCATGATGGCTATCGACCTTTCCGGTTCCATGGCCGAGCAGGATTTCGCCGTGGGCGGCAGGCCCACCACCCGCCTCAACGTGGTCAAGGATGCGGCTGATGCTTTCATTAAAAGCCGCAAGGGTGACCGCGTTGGCCTGGTTCTCTTTTCGGATCGCGCCTATCTGCAAGCGCCTCTGACATTTGATCGGGAGGCCGTCCACAAGCTTCTCGATGAGGCCCAGGTCGGGCTGACCGGTCAGCAGACGGCAATTGGTGACGCCATCGCGGTGTCCTTGAACCGTCTGAAGGACAGACCTGCCGAAGGACGTGTTCTCGTTCTCCTGACGGACGGCGCGAACAACAGAGGCGAAATGGACCCAATCCGGGCAGCCGAGCTCGCCAAGAAACTGGGAATCCGTATCTACACGATCGGCGTTGGCGGAGCTCCGATGGCCGTCGACACCGCGATGGGTCGCCAGATGGTCACATCTTCTGACCTTGACGAAGGCGCCCTGCGCAAGATCGCGGACCTGACCGGCGGCCAATATTTCCGGGCGACAGACGTCAACGGCCTGGCTCAGGTCTACCGGTCCATCGACAAGCTTGAGCCGATCGGCGCCGACCCGGTGCATGTGCGCCCCGAAATCGCCCTCTATTTCTGGCCGGCCGGTCTCGCTCTCCTCATCGCCGCCCTTTCCGTGCTGATCGCTACGGTTCCGGCCTTCATCACAAACCGCCCTTTGTACAAGGGTCCCGTAGACAAGGAAGCCTGACATGGAAACCAATCTGTTCCACTTCATGCGCCCGGAATGGTTCTGGGCATTGATCCCGGCGGGCCTTCTTCTGTGGCTCGTCATGCGGTCCCGCAAGAGCGCCACCGGCGGCAACTGGGGCAAATATGTCGATGCGCACCTGCTCCGTTACTTGGCCATGAGCGGCGCAACAGCCCGCGCATCGCGCTTCCTGCCATCGGTGGCAGCGGCCATGCTGGTTGTCCTGGTCACGGCGCTCGCAGGGCCGACCTGGCAGAAGGCTGAGGTTCCCTCCTTTACCGGTGGAGAGCCCGTGGTTGCGGTTCTCAGCCTGGCGCAATCAATGAATTCAGACGATTTGTCGCCGAGTCGTTTGCGCAGTGCGGTCCACAAGTTGCGCGACGTCCTCGCCCGTACAGAAGGCGATGAGCACGCACTGGTCATCTATTCGGACATCCCCTTCGTCGCCGCACCTCTGACAAGCGACAACAAAGTGATTTCTCAGATGATCCCCGACCTTTCCACCAAACTGATGCCCGTACTGGGCGACAGGCCGGATCTTGCTGTCTCGGAGGCGGTCTCCGTCTTGAAGGGAGCGAATGCAACGCGGGGTAAAATCGTGCTGCTCGCCGATAATGCCGGTGATGCGGCAGCAACTGAAAAGGCAGCAGCCGATGCACGCAAAGCCGGTTATACCGTCTCGGTTCTCGGCGTCGGCACAGAAAAGGGAGCCACGTTACAGACGGCAGGCGGTCAGGCCATTACCGATCGCTCCGGCGAAAAAGTAACGACGTCGCTTGATGCGGAAGCTCTTGGCACAGTCGCCAAGGCAGGTGGTGGTGTCTACTCTAGCGTGTCCGCAAACAGCACCGATTTGGACCGCATCCTGCCGAAGACCGAAAAGGCTGAAGCCGCGGGCAAAGCTCAGGACTTTAAAGCCGACAGCTGGGTCGACATGGGCTACTGGCTCCTGATCCTGCCGGTCCTGCTTCTGCCCTTTGCCTTCCGGCGCGGCCTGGTCTTCGCCATCGGACTGATCGTATGCCTGAATTTCGTGCCCGGCCTTTCGACACGGCAGGCCCATGCAGGGACTTGGCAGGACCTATGGTCGACCTCCGACCAGCAAGGCAAGAAGGCTTTCGCATCAGGAGATTTCAACACGGCATCTGGCAAGTTCGAGACACCCTCCTGGCGTGGCACTGCAGCCTACCGCGCGGGTGACTACGCGGCAGCGGCTCAGGACTTTTCCGAGAGTGCTTACAATCGCGGCAATGCGCTTGCGAAATCCGGCCAGCTGAAGGAGGCGCTTGGCGCATATGACCAGGCGCTGGCTGCCAACCCTCATGATGCGGACACGAAGCACAATCGTGATCTCGTCCAGAAGCTGATCGACGATCAGAAAAAGCAGGAACAGGAGAAAAACAAGCAGCAGCAGCAATCTGGCCAAGGCGACAAAAAGGACCAACAGCAACAGTCTGGTGGCAGTGGTCAAAAGCAGGATCAGCAGCAATCTCAGGGTCAGTCCGGCCAGCAGGATCAAAAAGATCAGCAGTCCGGTTCGCAAGGCCAGCAGCAGCAACAGAGCGCAGGTGGCCAACAGGACCAGAAGCAGGCTTCGGAGAATTCCCAGCAACAAAACGGCGGACAATCCGGCCAGAACAATAAAAAGGACCAACAGCAGCAGGCCGGTGGTTCCGGCAATAAGGACCAGCAACAGCAATCCGCTAGCAACGGTCAAAAGCAGGATCAGCAGCAATCTCAGGGTCAGTCCGGAAAGCAGGACCAGCAGCAGGCCTCTGAAAAGTCGCAGAAACAGAAAGGCGGACAATCCGGCCAATCGGGCGATCAACAGCAGTCTGCCGCTCAGCCGGGTCAGGAAAACAGCTCGCAGGAAGGCTCCAACCAGCAAAGCGCGTCAAAAGGTGAACAACCCAAAGACCAGGCATCGGCCGATGCATCAAAACCCTCCGATCAGGCAAAAACAGGCCAGTCTCCAAAGGCTGAAGCAGAAAAGGCCAAGGATCAAAACGCCGGTGCTGGCCAGCAACAAATGCAGGATGCCGCTGCGACCGAGCCGAAGGGTAAGGACAGCGGGAGCGAGCAGGCAGGCCAGCAGCAAGACAAGACCGGTCCTGAGGGGCTCGCCCAGGCGGACCAGGCCGCACAAGAGGCTGCCAAGGCCCGTCAGCAGGCAAGCACTTCCGGCAACCAAAGCGGAGAAGCCGGCAAGGAGAGTGAAAACGCTCTTTCGAGAATGCTGTCCAGTGTCCTGGAAGGCAATGGCACCGACAAGGGCGGCGAGCGGGTGAAGGCCTCCGTACCCGGGGCTCCGGTCGTCGATCAGGCAGTCGAGCAACAGTTGCGCGAAGTTCCTGACGATCCGTCCGGCCTGCTGCGTGCCCGTATTCGTCAACACTACGCCCAGCTTCGGTCAGGCTCCAACTAAGAGGAAGCAGAACTATGAATTTCAATAGCCTCAAGACCACAGTCAGCGCTGCTGCTCTTTCGATTGCGTTTGCCGTTCCTGCCCTCGCCGCAGGGCTATCCGCCCGCGTGGACAGCGGTACGGTGGCGCAAGGCGACACGTTTCAGCTGACGCTGACGACCAACGGCCAGGCGGATGCAAGCCCGGACCTTTCGCCGCTGCAGAAGGATTTTGACGTCCTGGGCACATCGCAGTCCTCGTCGACGCAAATCATCAACGGAAAGCGGTCCCAAAGCGAAAGCTGGATCGTGTCCCTGTCACCGAAGTCGATGGGCACACTGGAAATTCCCGCAATCACCGCGGGAAGACTGAGCAGCTCACCGGTCGCTATCAAGGTGGTGGATGCGGGCTCCATGCCCAAAGCCACCGGCACCTCGGCAATCGACCTTTCCGCAAGCCTCAAGGACGGCAGCCCCTTCCTGTTTCAGGAAACACCGCTGACCGTGCGGATCGAGACCAGCGCGCCGATAAAGAGCGCCGAACTCGTTGCACCGCAATCAAGCGCATTCGAACTCGTTCAACGCGGAGAAGACAGGGTGAGCCAGGCCACCCGGAATGGGCAGACGGTGAACGTCATCGAGCGCACCTATATGCTCAAGCCCCAGGAAAAGGGTGCAATCGAAATTCCCCCCTTCGTCCTGCGCGGCTCGGTCGCGGACCCTTCAGCGCGGGGCCGCGATCCCTTCGCAGACTTCCAGGGCTTCCCGGGCTTCCCCTCGTCCATGTTCAACGACATGTTCGACAGCGGAAAACCGTTTGCCGTCCGCTCCGAACCGATCAAACTGACGGTACGCGCAGATCCCAACGCCGCCTCCGGGCAGCACCAGTGGTTCCTGCCCGCCAAGAACGTCAAGCTGACCGCCAAATGGTCTCCCGAACACCCGGTCTTCAGGGAAGGAGAAGCGGTAACCCGGCGCGTCAGCTTGCTGGCGCTTGGTGCGAGCACCGTTCAGCTTCCCGACCTGTCCTTCGAAAACACGGATGGCGCGCGCATTTATCTTGATGACACGCAGACGGGCGAGGATCAAACGGCTGACGGCACCGTGGCGAGAAAGGATTTTCTCGTATCCGTCGTGCCAACCCGTGGTGGTGAGATAACGCTACCGGAGATCAAGGTGAACTGGACCGACAGTGTCTCGGGAGAAGCAAGGACGGCCACTCTGCCAAGCGAGGTCATCAAGGCCGAGGGAACGATACCACCTGCCAACCAAACCGCGGCGGCGCAAAAAGCCGCACCTGCCTCTCCGGTCAAGCCGCAAGGACATCCGGAAAGCACCGAGGTCTTGCCCGCCTATATGATTGCAGGACTGGGGGCCGCCGCGATTCTGGCGGCACTCGGCGGCGTTGCCCTTTATTTCAGACGAAAGCAGCACGCCAATGAAAGTCTCCGACAGCCAGTCGCGGCCAATACGTCCAAGCAGGAAGAGCGTCCGGACACGTCTTCCGACCGTCGCAAGCAACTGGCTTTGGCGATCAGCAAAGGGAAATCCGGCGATCTGCGTGGATCCTACGGCTGTGTTCTCGCCTGGCGCCGGCTGGCCGGTGGTGACCCTGCCATGACGGATGCAGCCAGAGAGGCAATTGCCGCTTTGGAAAAAGCCGCCTTCGCGCTTGTGGCAGAAGCAGCAGAGGCAAAAACGCACGATTGGCTTAACGTCCTTGCAAGGGAAGACCGCAAGATCGGCAATACGCAGGGCAAGACCTCGTCGAAGCTACCGTCGCTCTATCCGGCCTGAGGCATGACGACCGGGGCCCGCCGGGAACGGCGAGCCCCAGATTGTATGCAATAGCGGAGCATTGCATCCTATAGCATCGGCGCGAAAACCGAACTCGATCTTCGGATTAGAACGATGCGTAGGTTGAAAGAGTTAGAGCGCCTTGCGTCCAAAAGGATGCACGGCGCTCCAAGAGTTTCGAGAACAAGAGGCTTCAACCGAAGCTAGCTTGCTGGAGGGAATTGTGATCAGCGTCACACACACGATTCCGTCCCCCGGTTTTAGCCAGGTACAGAGCCCGGTCGGCTTGACGACAAACTTCTGGCAGCCCCGTTCGTTGACGAGATGCCCTCGCGATCCCGACGCTGATGGTCACTTTGATATCCGAGGCAATCGCTGGAAAATGCAAGTCTGCAACCGTCTTTCGAATTCGCTCTGCGTGGAGTTTGGCGTCACCAACCTCTGCTGGAAGGAAAACAACAAACTCTTCGCCGCCTTGGCGTGCCAGCAAAGCTGAAGGCGGCGTGGTCGACTGAATCGCTTGGGCCATCATGACGAGAACCTGATCACCCGCGGCATGCCCAAAATGATCGTTCAATTGCTTAAAGTGATCTATGTCGAGAAAGAGGATGGCGTCCCCTTCCTGAAGGCTGCTCGGCACGATCTCGCCAAATGCACGACGGTTGTAGAGACCCGTCAGTGGATCGCGATTGGCCAACTGTCTGATCTCGGTCTGCTGACGCTCGCTAATAAAAATCACGATCGAAACTGCCAAGACGAATTTGGAAATGATCATCAGAGAAAATCCGTCGACAACTCCCAATATCGGGAATGTGTTGAAGCAGAACTCGATGGCCATCGTTAGCGAGAGAAGACTGGTAGCCGCAAGCGTCCCTGCAACCAACTTTCGGATAGGCAGCGGTTCACGACGAGCGTCGCGCATGACGACCATTGCCGTCGCAGCAAATGCCAGAAATCCCAGGGACGTAAAGGTTACGGCGCGGTAGGTATTATTCAGATGAAATTGCGTGACGAGACCTGCAAAAAGAATCCCAAGCATAGGCACGAAGACAAGCCAGGGATGGAATTTCCGTTTCGGCTTGCTGACGAGAACAAAGGCTGCACTCAGCAGGCAATACCCGAGAACGGCACAGGCTATATTTATGAGGCTGAGAACGCCATAGAGAGCCGGATGAAGCTCAGCATATCCCGCAAGCGTAGAGCCTGCTGCCAGAATTAAAAAGCTTACAGCGAGCAGTCCAACGCCTCGTTCCCCAGAGAAGCTTAGTCGCAAGTATCCTAGGGTCACGGCACCCGCGATATAAGACGTCTTCTGGAGGAAAAGAACAGTCGGAAGATCTAGTTCGGTAGCCATTCAACACCACAATTTTATCTTGCAGCACTCCTACTCAAGATTGCTTAATCTTTTGCGAAAGCCTTGGAGCGTGGGAATTCGACGCATTCAGCGAGGCAGTGAGGCTTGAAGCAGGTAGCGCAAAAGTGGTCACCGGCTTTGCGATAACGACATGCGAAAGAATAAGGCCTGAATCGAAAGGAGCTGATCTGAAAGATCGCGACGCGCTTTCGACGAACCGGGAACGCTGCCCCGAAGGTCACCAGCAACACCAAAATGCGATAAGGGTCTGCTGTCCGCCCACTACAACCGTTTCAAGGCGGATCAAGACGAGCCGAGTGCATCGTTGCTCATGCGACGAGCGGATTGACTTTCCTTTCGCGCGCCCGCCCAACGCGTTTCGTGACGCGTACCGCAACAGCATCTCCGTCCGAAAGAGCGCCCCGGACAGCGTGAGTGATGCCTGTCGCAACGAAGTCGGCGTCGATGTCCTCTGCCGCTAGCGGACTTTCTCTGTCACCATCGGTCGCTGGCATGACGATCCCTACCCGCAAAGATGGCTTTTGACGCTTGAGGCGGCGTACAGCTTGGCGGGCATGAGCCCTCGACCCCGCGTTCAGAAATGCGATGACGACGGTGTCGATCCCTGAGAGGGGAAGCAGGTTTATGGTCGTACCGCTAACCATGGAATGCTCGGCTTGGGAAACCGTCGCCCCCTGGATAGCAAGGGCTTGCGCAATCATCGAAGCGGCAGCGTCGTCCATCGCGCCCCTGCCGCCAATGCAGAGGACCGATTTCCTCTTGGTTTCCGTCGTTGCGGGATTCTCAGTTGCCTCGACCTGCGCAGCCTCGTCTGGCACTGACACATCGCGTTCGGCCTCTTCCTCGATGGCGATCTCTGCCAGATTGCCGATCAGTGTCTGGGTTGTGGACGCAAATAGGGCAATCTGCGCTTCCGTCATCACACCCCGCTGGCGATCCAACTCACCGAGTTTCAGAGCCGGAAATCCGACTTGCTCGTAGTAATCGAGGAGGTACTCGTCTTCTAGAAAATCTTCGGCGTTATCGGTCGCCTCGTTTGGGTCTCCTGCAAGAAGTCTCTGATAGAGCTTCTCCTGTGGCTGCAGGACGGGCTCGTTCCCCAGAAGAACGTCGAGGACGCTGAACTGTGGGACATGGCGCCCGAGCACGACGAGGCAGACGGTAAGAGGAGTGGATAGCATCAACCCGACTGGTCCCCAGAGCCATGACCAAAAGATCGCTGAAACGATGATCGCGAGTGGGGACAGACCGGTATGGCTACCATAAAGCCAAGGCTCGACGACGTTGTTGCTGACGAGTTCCGTTATGATGAAAAGTGCTGCCACCCATGCGACGAGAGACCATCCGGGCGCAATCGCCAGCGCCAGGAAAAGCGGCAGGATCATGCCGATCACCGGGCCGATATAGGGGACGAACCGCAGAACGAGCGTTAGTAGTCCCCAGAGAATAGCGTTCGGAATGCCGAGCACCCACAGTCCGATCGCGATGGGAAGGGCATAAAGCGCGTTTACGACAAGCTGCATCAGGAGGTATTTGCCAACCCGCTTTCCCGCATCCTGCAACGCTGCCGTTGTCCGGTGCAGATCGCCCAGCCCGACGAGACGGATGAACCGATCGCGTAACTCCTCACGCTCCAGCAGCATGAAGATGACGAGGACGATGACAAGACCAGCTGTCGCGAACGGGCTGATCAGCGGCAGGATGAAGTTGCCGAGCGTTTGAACCGGATTGGAGCGCGTGATGATTTCGACGGGCATCGGTTCGCGTTTGGACGTTTGTACCACGGCGCCCTCCTTGCTCTCCTCGGCATTGTCCTGCATTTCCAAGCCGATGCGTTCAACGACTTTGCTGATATGTTCGAGCACGCCGCTGCCGGACCCAGCCTGGCTCAGTGCCTGTACCTTCGCGACGATATTGCGCTGATAGGTCGGAACGTTGTCCGCCAGATTGGCGACCTGTCCCGCGACGATGAAGCCGAAAGCCGCAATCACCAGGAAGGCGCTTGCCACCGCCATGAGGACGGCGGCGATCTTCGGGACGCGACGCTTGCGCAGAAAGCTAACGATCGGAGCAAGCGTGAAAGTCAGGAGCAGGGCAAGCGCGAGGGGAATGAACACATCCTGGCCGACATACAGAATGACCGCGACGCCGATCAGCACAACGATTGTCCGACCAGAAAGGGCTGGCACCTTGAGAGCACCCGATCCACTCGAGATTGCCCCTCCTGCGATTGCGTTTCTCTCGATACCGCTCACAAATTCCCCCATGCGCTGAAAGTATTGCCGTGATTTCCGGCCAGCAGGTAAATGCATCAGCGACGAAACTGATCGGGCGATAGAGAAATAAATTACAGCCAGAGTAAAACCACGTTTTCATACCGTTTCTAGAGCGGAGGTTGCTGGCATTCGCGAGACCAGAGTTCACTTTGGTGAAACCTTCGGGCGGAACGGCAGTCAGCTTAGCGAGTTTGATTTCGTTGGCTGAACGAACTGCGAGCGAACGCACCCTTGCGCAAAGACGGTTCCGTCTCGATATAAACTTCGCCCCGCTCTCCGCGTCTCCTCTTCAGTCCACGGGATCGACTTCATGCAAAAATCGCTTCACCTGACCGCCTTCATGCGTCCCGTCAGCCTTCATACCGGCGCCTGGCGCTATCCTGGTGCTTGGGCGGATGCCAACTTTAACTTCAGCCATCTGAAATCCTTCGCGCAGGCATTGGAGCGAGCGAAGTTCGATGCTTTCTTCATGGCGGATCATCTGGCAGTGCTCAACATGCCTGTGGAAGCCTTGAGGCGTAGCCACACGGTAACGTCTTTCGAGCCGTTCACCCTCTTATCGGCATTGGCAGCCGTCACGGACAGGATCGGTCTTGCGGCAACCGCCTCGACGACCTTCGACGAGCCTTACCATGTTGCCCGCCGGTTCGCCTCCCTGGACCATATCAGTGGCGGGCGCGCCGCGTGGAACATCGTCACGACCTCCAACCCCGACGCCGCTCGCAATTTTGGCCTGTCCGATCATGTGGAGCATGGCGAACGCTACAAGCGTGCCCGCGAATTTTTCGATGTTGTCACAGGACTGTGGGACAGTTTTGCCGACGACGCGATGATCCGCGATCAGGAAAGCGGCATCTTCTTCGATCCGGACAAGATGCATGTGCTGGATCACGAAGGAGAAGAATTCAGCGTGCGCGGCCCGCTCAACATTGCCCGACCGGTCCAGGGTTGGCCGGTCATCGTCCAGGCGGGCCAGTCGGAACCCGGCAAGCAGCTAGCGGCGGAAACGGCCGAAGTCGTCTTCGCAGCACCCCGTGATTTTGAGACCGCCAAGGCGCTCTATGCCGACATCAAGGGCCGCATGCCCAAGTTTGGTCGCGACCCCGCGCATTTGAAAATTCTTCCCGCCGCAATGATCGTGATCGGCGACAGCGTGGAAGACGCAAAAGCTAAACGTGCCAGGCTCGATAGCCTTGTGCATTACGAAAGCGCGATCGCCTCCCTCTCCATCGCGCTTGGCCACGATGCTTCCGGCTTCGATCCCGACGCCCCTCTGCCTGAAATCCCTGAAACCAATGCCAGCAAGAGCGGACGTGCGCAGGTGCTGCGGCTTGCCGAGCAGGAAAAACTGACGGTGCGGCAACTGGCACAACGCTACGGCGGCTATGCGGGACTGGCCTTCATCGGCACACCGAAGATGATTGCCGACGAGATGGAAACATGGCTTGCCGAAGAGGCGGCGGACGGTTTTACCTGCGTCTTCCCCTTTCTGCCGCAAGGCTTGCAGGACGTGACGGAGAAGTTTGTGCCGGAGTTGCAACGACGCGGTCTGTTCCGCACCGACTACGAAGGCACGACCTTGCGCGAGCACCTTGGCTTGCCACGACCAGTCAATCGTTTCTTTGCGTAACCTGCGGCCCGCTTTCGGACAGTCGTTTCGTGAGGGCGCCCTCGTGGAACAAGCGGGCAACGAAGACAGTCTGCCCGTTCAATGTGGCGCATGCCAGCGCGATGAAAGCCTATCAACTCATGGGCGCTACGGTTGATGAGGTGAACTGGGTTCCCTTCCAGATCTTCGATGCATTGGCATCTGGAAAGAGCAGCCGCAGGTGACCGATGATTTGTCCAGCGCGCGGATCTGAAAGACGGTAGAGAACCGCTTTCGCCTGTCTCGCTCCCACGATGATTCCAGCCTCCCTCAACTCGCCAATCTGCTGCGACAAGGTCGGTTGATGCACGTCAAGAATCTCTTCTAGTTCACCAACGGTGCGCGCGCCTTCCATCAAGACACATAGGATGGACAGGCGTACCGGGTTGGACATGGCTTTCAAAAAATCGGAGGCCGCACCGATCGCGCGGCATTTCACCTTCGGTGGGTGCGGTCTACGTTCATTCCCGTTACCTGACGCTTGCATGCTCACTCTCCTCGCTCCCAATCTTAGAAAAATTTTCCGTTCGCCCCTCTGGGAAGAGGGTTGAATTCCTCGCGTTCCTCACTCTATCATTATATAAATTTGTATAAAGAAGATCAATAAGGGGACGCATTTTGGTTTTCAGGATCGGTCACCATCCGAATAACCTCCATCTCACCTTGGCCTCTCGCTGGCCGGGCGCATTTTCAAACATGAAACCGGAGTTCGTCGCCTATGCTGAAGGCCGAGAGACCGGCGCGCGGCTGGCAAGGGGTGAGTTCGACATCAGCGGCACCGGGTCGACGCCGCCGATCCTCGCCAAAGCATCCGGGCTTCCTGTCGTCTATGCGGCTGCATCTGCGCCACGGCCGACGAATGGTGCGATCCTCATCTCGAAAACCAGCGACATCAATGCGGTCGCGGATTTGAAAGGCAAGCCGATCGCCCTCGTCGATGGCTCCTTCTTGAGCTATCTTCTGGCTAAGCAACTCGAAGAGATCGGACTACGCCTGACGGACACCATTCGCCAGGATATGTCGCCCGCTGAATCTCTTGCGGCGTTGCGCGATAACGCCGTCGCGGCTTGGGTTGCGATGACCCCGCATCTGGAGCAGGTTCTCGTCAGCGGCGAATTTACCGTTCTTGCGCGATGCGGGACCCTTATTCCCAATCGCTCAACCTTCTGGACGATCAAAAATCGCGGACTGACCGAGACAACCCTAGAGGACTTCACTGGCGAGTTGAAACGTCTCGGCAGAGAGATCGCCAACGATCCGGAAAAGGCCGCCGAGCTTCTGTCCGCCTCTGGCGAAGAGGCTGAACGGCGCGCATGGACCCGCGTGGTTTCCGAGCGGAACTGGCAGGTGGATGGAGCCGACCAGGCGCTGCTGCGCGAACAGCAGGAAGAGGCCGACACACTCTTTCACCACGGCGACCTTGATACGAAACTGACTATCTATCCGGTGGATAAGGGAGATCTCTGACATGAACGTACTCTGGTACATGTGCGCGCCCGATGGCGCTTATCCCTGGAAGCCGGAAGGCTCCCGCACTATCGACTATGGCTATTACAAGCAGCTCGCACAGGCCTATGACCATCTGGGCTTTACCGGTGCTCTATTCGCCACGGGTGCGCATGACGTTTGGCCGCTCGCCAGTGCCCTCCTGCCCTACACAGAGCGAATGAAGTTCCTCGTCGCATTTCATCCCGGCCTGATCGCGCCCACCCTTCTTGCAAAGATGGCTGCGACATTTCAGGAGTTTTCGAACGGCCGGTTGATGCTCAATGTCGTCTCCGGCGATGCCAAGATGCTGGGTGCCTATGGCATGATGCTGCCGCATGACGAGCGCTATGCGATGGCTGATGAGTATCTTGCCATCTGGCACCGGCTGATGGCGGGCGAGAGCGTCACTCACAAAGGCAAGTATTTCCAGACGGAAGGGGCCAAGCTGGCACTGCCAGCAGGCGCCTCCATCCAGCCGCCGCCGCTCTGGTTTGGCGGGTCTTCGGACAGCGCCATGGACGTCGCAGCCAAGCACGTCGAAACCTATCTTTCCTGGGGCGAGACACCCGAGCAGATGGGGGAGAAGGTTCAACGGGTCAAGGCAAAGGCTGCCGAGTACGGACGAGAGCTCAACTACGGGATCCGCCTCTACGTCATCGTCCGCAAAACCGATGAAAAGGCCTGGGAGGCCGCGGCCGACCTCTACGATGAGATGGACGACGCGGCGATCGCGGCAAACCAACGTTTCGTCTCCAACACGGACTCGGTCGGCCAGCAGCGTATGAGCGCCATGCATGGCGGCATCAAGCCTGCCAATCTGCGCGATCTGGAGATTGCCCCCAACCTGTGGGCAGGTGTGGGCCTCGTTCGTCCAGGTCCAGGCACGGCCATTGTCGGTTCTCCCGACACAGTGATCCGCACGCTCGAAGCCTACCAGAAAATCGGCGTCGATACCTTCATTCTATCGGGCATGCCCCTGCTTGAAGAGGCCTATCGCTTCGGCGAACTGGTACTACCGCGCCTTCCCGTGGCGCGCGTGACACCGGAACGCAAGCATTTCACATGGTCCACCCTGTTCGACCGGGACCTCAGCGGAAAGCCTGCCAATGTCTGACACAATGGCATCAGCGCAAGACAAGCGGCAACGGGCCGACCAATCCGCCAGGCCGAGGAATGCAGACGGCCGGCTGTGGACGATCGGCGCCCGTATCGCATCTCCGATTGCGCTCATCGTCATATGGCAAGTTGCCAGCACCGTCGGTCTGTTGTCCCCGCGCATACTTGCAGCCCCAAGCGATATCGTCGCGACGGCGGTTCGTCTGATCGAGTCCGGAGAACTTATCACAGGGATTGCTGTTTCTTTCTTGCGCGTCGTGGCCGGGTTTTCGATCGCGGTCTTCGTCGGCATCACGCTTGCGCTTATTTCCGGCCTCTCACGGCTCGGTGAAGCTGTCATCGATCCGCCGATCCAGATGTTGAAAGCCATGCCGTTCCTCGGCCTTCTTCCGCTTTTCATTCTCTGGTTCGGTATCGGCGAAGCGCCCAAGATCGGTCTTGTTGCCTTTGGCGCAATCTTTCCGATCTATCTGACGTTACATGGCGGCATCCGCGGCATCGACAGGAAGCTCATAGAAGCGGGCCAAACACTCGATCTCGGCACCGCTGGCATTATCCGCCACATCATCATTCCAGGCGCGCTGCCGTCGCTTCTGGTCGGCATCCGCTACGGGCTGAGCGTCGCCTGGCTCAGCCTTGTGGTCGGCGAGCAAATCAATGCCTCGAGCGGCCTCGGCTACATCATCACCTATGCACGCGATTTCCTGCAAACCGACGTCATCGTCGTCTGCCTGCTGGTTTACGCGATGATGGGTCTTTTGACGGATGGACTGGTGCGGATGATCGAAGCTTATGCACTACGCTGGCGCCCGCAGGTGATCGCATGAGCAATCTTGTCGACATCAGACAGCTTCATCGCTCCTTTGGCGGACCGGCCATCCTGGACGGCATCGACCTGACGATCGCGCCGGGTGAATTCGTTGCGCTTCTGGGTCGCAGTGGATCGGGAAAATCGACGCTGCTGCGGGTGCTATCAGGCCTTGACGCCGCTCCTGCAGAAAAACTGGAGATTCCCTCGAGGCGTTCGGTGGTGTTTCAGGAGCCTCGACTTCTTCCGTGGAAAAGCGTCATGGATAATGTCGCGCTCGGCGTGAAGACGCCGCACTCCCGTTCGCGCGCCAGCCAGGCATTGGCGGATGTCGCGCTGTCTCACCGGCAAGATGCATGGCCTCTCACCTTGTCGGGAGGCGAAGCACAGCGGGCAGCGCTGGCGCGTGCCTTGGTGCGCGAGCCCGCTCTTCTTCTTCTCGATGAACCCTTCGCGGCCCTTGATGCGCTGACCAGATTGCGCATGCACGATCTGGTTTTTGAACTGTGGCGCAAGCACAAGCCCGCCGTGTTGCTCGTCACCCATGATGTATGGGAAGCCGTCGCGCTTGCCGATCGCATTCTTGTTCTCGATCAGGGGCGTATCGCGCGCGAAATCCGCATCGATGCTCCCCATCCTCGGCGCCGAAGCGATCCTCAACTGACGCTTGTCGAAACAGAGCTCCTGCAAGAGCTAGGCGTCGAACCGTCCCATGCCTGAAGCCAAACCTCACTCCCTAGCCGAAGCGGCAGACTGGATATTATGATGTTTACCAAGCGAAAGTTGTTATCCGCCCTCGTTGTAGCGGCGTCGGTGACGGGCCTTATCCCTGCGGCTCAGGCAGCAGACCAAACGATCCGCATCGGCTGGCTTCGCGGGCCGAACGATATTACCTTGGCCAAGTCGCGCGGCACCTTGGAAAAAGCGCTCGCCGAAAAGGGCATTAAAGTAGAATGGGCTGGCCCCTTCCCCGCAGCAGCTCCCGCTTTCGAAGCGCTCAACGCTGGCAGCATCGACATCACGGCAGGCAGCTCGACATCGGCGATTGCTGCCTTGTCGGCTAAAATTCCGCTGGTCATTTTCGCCTACCAGAAAATGTCTCCGGGTGCTGAAGGCATCGTGGTGAAAAAGGACTCCGGCATCGCCTCGATCAAGGATCTTGCCGGCAAGAAGGTCGCCGTCAATCGGGGTGGCACGGGTGAATATCTCCTGATGCAGGGCCTGCAGACAAATGGTGTCGACCCGAAAAGCGTCGAGCGTGTGTATTTGAGCCCAAGCGATAGCGGGCCGAGCTTCACCCGGGGTCACGTCGATGCCTGGGCGACATGGGACCCATTCCTGACCATCGCGGAAACCGCCTATGATGGGAAGGTGGTTGCCGATGGGGCGGCGATCAAGTCGGACAATGCCGTCGTTCTGGTTGCCAGCAAGGAGTTTGCCACGTCGAAGGCAGACCAACTTCAACTCGTCTTCGATGTTATCAAGTCCGAGAACGCCTGGGCGGTCGCCAATAAGGAAGAAGCTGGCGCGGTGTGGGTCAAGGAGATGAATGTCCCGAGCAATCTCGCGGAAAAAATCGGCGAGAACAACGCCGTGCCCACGACGTCCGTAACCGATGCGGACGTCAAACAGATTGGAGCCGTCGCTGAATGGTATGCCAAAAGCGGCATCATTCTAGCACTTCCGAATGTCAAGGACAGTGTCGTTTCTCTCAAATGACGGCCGGCGGCGAGTGAGCCGCGTCTGTCGCGGCTCTTTCCATTAAATCCCAAATTCCGGGCGACCACCTTTAGGCGTGACGCATCAGTCAGCAAAACCTGTCATCAGCTTGTCCAAGGTGATGGGGAGATCGCGAACGCGAATCCCTGTGGCGTTGTAAACCGCATTCGCAACGGCCGCACCGACCCCGGTTATACCAATTTCACCGATACCGCGCGCGCCCATCGGCGCTTGCGGGTCGGGCTTGTTGGTGTAGAGGATCTCGATTGCCGGGACGTCCATCTGCACTGGCACGTGGTAATCCGCTAGCGATGCGTTCACGACGCGCCCGGTCCGCTCATCGAAGTTGGTTTCTTCGGTTAGCGCGAGACCAATGCCCATGATGATGCCACCCTTGAACTGGCTGGTTGCCATTTTGTGATTGAGGATCTGCCCAGCGTCGAACGAACCCAGGAAGCGGGACACGCGGGCCTCGCCTGTCACCTCACTCACACGCACCTCACAGAACTGCGCGCCATAGGAATGCATCGAGAAGGCCTCCATTTCCGCAGGAGCAGGTGCCTCCGCCTCGCAAACGACCTCTTCTCTCCCCGCTCTTTGAAGGATCGATCGATAGCTTTCGAAACGGCTGCTGTCACTGATATGCGCCAGCCCACCATCTCTGGTCTCGACATCCGCAAGCGAAAGGCCAGCAAGAGGAGAGTCGTTGCCGGCGAGTTTGATCAACTCTTCGACAAAGACTTCGGTCGCCGCGATGATGGCGCCGCCGATGGATGCAGTCTGCGTCGAGCCCCCGGCGATCACGCCCCTTGGCAGTCGGCTGTCGCCATATTCAAAAGTGACATGATCGAGCGGGAGACCCAAGCGGGCAGCAAGGTGCTGGACCTGAGCGGTGGCCGTTCCCATGCCCATGTCATGGACAGCAGTCGAAACCGTAACATGGCCGTCCGCCGTCAGCCTGATCCGCGCCGCACCACCAGGAAAACGATGGTAAGGATAGGTCGCGGTCGCGCATCCCATGCCGATGAGCCACTCGCCTTCGCGTCTTTGACGCGGTGTCTGGCTTCTTTTACTCCAACCGAACTGCTCCGCGCCCTTCTCATAGGCTTCAATGAGATAGCGGGAAGAGAATGGCTTGCCAGTCGTTGGATCCGTCTCCGGCTCAATCCGCCGACGCAATTCGATGGGATCAAGCCCCAGTTTTTCCGCGAGTTCATCCAGGGCGCATTCAAGCGCGAAAGTGCCGACGGACTCTCCCGGCGCTCGCATGAACGTGTTCACCAGCATGTCCAGGTCTGCCACATCCTGTCCGATCCTGAAGTTTCTGGCGCCATAGAGATGGCGAGCAGGAAACGTAAATTGCTCCGGACAGGAATTATGCGGCGTCATCGCAGCAGTACCGGTGTGGATCAGCGCATCAAGCGTACCGTCGCGCCTTGCACCCAATGCCACGCGCTGTTCAGTCACCGTGCGTCCGCCGACGATGCGGAACACACCCTCGCGCGAGAGGACGATGCGCACAGGCCGCCCTGCAAGTTTCGCTGCCGCGCAAGCCAGGATCTGATGATCCCACAAGCACTTACCGCCAAAGCCCCCACCAACGTAAGGCGAGGTCACATGAACCTTGCTGATATCGAGGCCGAAAATATCCGCCAATTGTCCCGTGGTCAGGTCGAGCAACTGGCTGGCATCGTGGACGCGCAGTTCGTCATCGTTCCAGACAACCGTTGCCCCATGCAACTCAATGGCGTTGTGGTTATGGCGTGGTGTTCGGTAGACGAGATCGACCTTGACGTCTGCATTCGCCAATGCAGCCTTGGCGTCGCCGATTTCAACCAACGGGGGCTGACCGAGCAGGTTTTCGAGTTGCCTTGGCGATTTTTTTGCTTCTTCGAAAGACAGGACCGCGGGCATCAGTTCGTACTTTGCCTCAATCAGCGATGCAGCGTAATCCGCCTGCTCCTGTGTCTCGGCAAGCACCAAAGCAATCGGCTGACCGTTCCAATGGATTTCGTCGTTTTGCATCACAGGAAGATCGCTCGCCCCGGCGGCTGTCGGAGATGACATCATCAGCGAGGGTGCCTTCATCCTCGGTGCATTCTTATAAGTCATGACGAGAATAACGCCGGGTGCGGCTTCTGCCCCGCTGACATGCAAGTCGATGATGCGCCCGCGCGCAACGGTGCTGAATGCAAGAGCTGCATAGCTGATGTTATCGTAGGGAAATTCCGCCGCAAAGCGCGTTTTTCCCTGGACCTTCATTGGGCCTTCGATGCGCGATACGGACTGCCCAAGCGATCCATGTTTTCGCAAAAGAGGGTCACTGGTAACCGCGGGTTGCCAGCGACCTTGTCTGGCTGCATCAGGTAGGATCTTGGTGTCGGAGCTCATGCGTTCTCTCCCTTCAATTCTTCAAGAACCGTAACGATGGTGCGCTTTGCCAACTCGATCTTGAAAGCGTTGTCTCGCAAGCCAATCGCGTCAGCGAGTTCCGCTTCGGCGGCGGCACGGAACGTATCGGCGGTAGCCCTTTGACCTTTCAAAATCGCTTCGGCTTTAAGCGCCCGCCAAGGCTTGTGTGCCACGCCGCCAAGAGCCAGCCTGACATCCTGCACTTCGCCAGCTCCGTTGACATCGAGGGCAGCGGCAACGGAGACGAGAGCGAAAGCATAGCTCGCGCGATCCCTTACCTTTCGATAGGTGGATCGATTGCCAAAAGACAGCGGAGGAATTTCCACCGCGGTGATGAGTTCATCCGGATGCAGCTCTGTTTCGATCTCCGGCGTCTCGCCGGGCAAACGGTGAAGATCCTGCAAACGCAGTTTGCGCATGCCTGCTGGCCCCTGCAGATGGACCACCGCATCTAGGGCGACAAGTGCGACACACATATCCGAAGGATGCGTCGCGACGCAGCTTTTCGATGCGCCGAGGATCGCATGGTAGCGATTGAACCCTTCCAGGGCATCACAGCCGGAATTCGGTCGGCGCTTATTACATCTGGCGGCATTGTCATAGAAATACCGGCACCGGGTGCGCTGAAGAATGTTGCCGCCCACCGTTGCGACATTTCGGATTTGCGCGCTTGCACCCGCCAAAATGGCGCGGGAAAGGGCCGGAAATTGCGACCGCACGACCGCGTGCGTGGCAAGCGCCGTGTTCTTTACTCCGGCGCCAACCAGAAGGCTGCCATCTGCCCGCAATTCGATCGTGTTCGAAAGCTGCGTAACATCAATCAGCGCTTCTGGTCTCTCGACAGTCTCACGCATGAGATCGACAAGGTTGGTGCCGCCGCCCAAATATTTCGCGTTTGGGCCGGCCGCTTTGATCGCAATGGCCGATGCACCGTCCGTTGGCTGGTGATAGGAGAAAATATTCATGCCGGTGCCCTCTCGCCGGCCTTCATCGACCTCTGCTCGATCAGTGTTTCCGAAATGGCTTCAACGATGCCGTTATAGGCGCCGCATCGACAGAGATTGCCGCTCATGCGCTCGCGAATTTCGGTTTCGTCGAGGGTGATGTGGTCGCTTGTAAGATCGGCAGTGACGACGCTTGGGACATTTCGTTCAATTTCGCCCACCATGCCGACGGCGGAACAGAGCTGTCCGGGTGTGCAATATCCGCATTGAAACCCGTCATGCTCTATAAAGGCTTTTTGCAATGGATGGAGGCTGCCATTCGCAGCAAGGCCCTCCACGGTGGTAATGTTGCGGCCTTGATACTGGACGGCCAGCGCGAGACAAGAGTTGATCCGCTCACCGTCCACTAAAACGGTGCATGCCCCGCATGCCCCTTGATCGCAGCCTTTCTTGGTGCCGGTCAAATGAAGATAGTTGCGCATGAGATCAAGCAGCGAGGTGCGGATATCCGCCTCGACCTCCACTGCCGTTCCATTGATGTTAAATCGCATTGCAGATCTCCTCATCTTAAGGTCCGCGATGAACGCGTCTTCACGGCCTGTGTGAAACTTCTCATACTGTTTCGTCGTGGCGTTCCGTCGAAACGATCGATGCGACGGTTTGTGCCCTGCATTAGTTGTGCGTCGAAAGAGATTGCCGGGTGGCGGCTATATCGGCGATGACAGAAAGGGCCAGAGACTGCGCGTCTCTTGCTCCAGCGAAAATGCCGATCGGGGCCTTGATCCGCGCGATGACCTCAGCCGAATGGCCACCTTGCAGCAATTGCTCTACTCGTTTCTGATGCGTGCGCGAACTGCCGAGAGCGCCGATGTAAAAGGGCGATGCAGCGAGCGCAGCCTCAAGAACAGGTATTTCTCGATCCAGGTCATGCTGTAGAAAAGTGCAACCGCACTGTGTGGATCAATCAGCGCGCGGTCGGGCGGAAGGCTGGCCGCATCGTCAAAGAAAATGACGTCGTATCCCGCGGCTTTTGCGACACTGGCCGCTGTTTCGACCTCGAGCGTACGCCCCGATAAAATCACGCGCACTGAAGGCCGGTAACAGGTGACAAAGGCGTCCCCGTCCCAACCGGTCCGACAGTGCTCTGTGGTGACCGAAAGTTTTTCATGGCGCGGGACGTAGTGAAGCCATGCGCTTTGACGGCGATCGACGAGGCTGATGATGGAACGCAGCGGCTCGATGTTTTTGACAATGTGGATGGCAACCGTAATGCCGCCTCCGCAAGGAAAAACGATATCGAAGACGCGCGACCCCTCACCCAGCATGAAACAGCGATCGTGTCCGCTTCTTATGGTCTCCAGGGCCTCAGCGGCAATGGCAGCTTCCGTGCAGCCCCCTGAAACATAGCCGCAATAACGACCGTCGTCAGCGACCACCATGTGCGCGCCAAGCGCGCGCGAAGAGCCGCCACGGATGTCCACCAAGGTACACAATCCAACCTGGAGCCCCGCCTCCTTGCTCTCAATGGCGAAAGCGAGGATGTCATAGGCCGCATCGGTTGAGAAAGCCTTCTGCGTTGGCGGCAATGCAGAAATGTCAGTGTTAAGAGGCAACCAACGACCCGCATCATCGTTGTCCCTGATGTTGATAGCCGATTGCGTCATGAGAGCCTCCGGAATCGTGACATGAAATGGATGGATGACAGCGAAGTTCCTATGGAGCTCTTTGGGTCATAGTCGCCCGCCATCGTCATTCTCGGCATGACATTCGTCTCTTGGTTGGTTTAGAGAAACGAAGGGCGCATCGCTAAACGGAGGCGCCTCCGTTTAAACTAGTGACTTGCGATCATTCGTCAAGCAATTTCTTATGGAAGGGCTTTTGCGTGCCCAAGGAACGAGCGCCATCGGTTGAACCGTCGCCACTGCGTGCAGATGCGAAGCGGAACCGCGCAAAGCTGATCGAGACTGCAGCCCTGGCGTTTACGGAACAGGGCGCGGCTGCGTCGCTGGAAGATATAGCGAGGCGTGCGGGGGTCGGGATTGGCACTCTCTATCGACACTTCCCAAGCCGCGAGCATTTGGTGGAAAGCGTCTATCGCCGGGAACTGGAACTACTTGCAACATCCGCTCGCGCGTTGATACAGGAAGAAGAACCTGCAAAGGCGGTTGAAGAGTGGATGAACAGATTTGTCAGCTACATGGCGGCAAAACGGGGCATGGCCAGCAGCCTGAAACTTCTGTTTACATCGAATTCCGCGCTGTTTGCCGACGGCACCAGGCTCTTACATATGGCATTTCGAGAACTGCTGGACAACGCCGTCAAGGCCGATGCCGTCAAGGCAGATATCGAGGCAGCAGACGTGCTCAATGCGCTCTTTGGTATCTACTCTATACCGGAAGGTCCGGATTGGCGTAATCGTGCGCACAGGATCGTACGGCTGGTCATGGATGGGTTGCGGCGCTAGCGTCACCTAGCGCAAATTGAACATACTTTGATGATCCTCTCACCCTAAAGTCCCATGCCTCACTCCTTCGAATTCTATGCGAAGCTTATAACTCTCGGCCCACGCGTCTTGTCTTAGACTTTACAGCCTTCGCACCGGGGGCAACTTGATTTGTTTGTCGCAAGGGCGTCTCAGCACCAGGAACAACAGTGCGGGCTTTACGACGCAAGAGGGGCATCCACCGGAGACGTCCATTGGCGGTCAGAGGTTGTCATCCCTCGCCCTTATTCGCCGCTTCGGCGCTATGGCGGCCCCAGCAAGGGCGACGCCTCCCCCGATCACAGTGGCGCTCAGTCGATCCCAGTCGACACCAAAAACCTCGCCGCCTGCCAACGCAATCATCAACACGACTGTCGCAGTGATGGCAGTGGCGAGAACGGCATAGCGGGCCTGCTGCAGGCCGAATGCAGCCGAGGCCAGTAAGGCTGCGGCGATGACCTTCAGTATCGGTGAATCGATTGCCATGATAATGATTGTTGCGATCAAAATGCCAAGTATGGTCCCTCCAATCCGCTCGATTCCGCGGAAAGCCGTGTCGCGCAGGCCAGGTTTTAGGACGATCATCGCAGTCATTGGGGCCCAATATTCATGGATGATGTGAGCGCCTCGGCTGGCCAGCAGTGCCACGCCTATGCAGATTGCAGCGCGCAAGGCATGTAGCCATAGATCGATGGTTCGAACATTGTCTTCGGGTGTCGCCACCCGTTCCGGTGCATCGACACCCAGTTTCATGAGCCGGACCATAGCCATCTGGATACCCGTGCCCAGCGCAACCAATGTTGCCCGACTGACCCCGTCCATCAGGTTGCCGGGGTAGTGCGCCGCCAGGAGGAAAGCGATGATAATCTGCAACCACACCCACCAGAGCGCGGTGTCCCAACGGATGAGAGCACCGCACAATCCGCCCATGAGCATTGTCACGATGAGTTCAATAAAAGGGTCCTGGCCCGCCATGGTCCCC
The DNA here is from genome assembly GCF_052045735.1 of Agrobacterium sp. 22117. NCBI lineage: Bacteria > Pseudomonadati > Pseudomonadota > Alphaproteobacteria > Hyphomicrobiales > Rhizobiaceae > Agrobacterium > Agrobacterium sp. 22117. The sequence goes on from NZ_JBQEPP010000006.1 coordinate 216,598, forward strand.
AGGATGCTGGCTGCCGTCATCCCGGCACCTGTCAACAGCATCGCATCCAGACGTTTATGGCGGACACGCTTGGTCGCTCCGAAGCCCGTTGCGAAGGCTGCACCTGCCGCGATCGAAGCCTGAACATGGTCCTCGCTGAGTACGCCAACAATCAGTAGCAGGAGCAGAGCGGGCGTGGCGACGACAGCGCCTCGCCAGTCGAAATAGAACGCTTTTCGCAAAGTATCGCGGATTGCCGTCCGATTGTCGGTTGCCAACTCGGCTGCTCCTTCAAAACACAGGTCGTCAGGTGAACTATATGCGCGCCGGATTGCAATGCTCGGGCTCCGCAAATCGGCGTTCACATCTGTATTATTAGCAGCATAAGCAATGCCTTGGACACCTATACACCGCGCATTTTCCGTGAGGAACCAATCCTTGCACGTAGGATTTATCCAGCGTCAGGAAGTTTTTTTATAGGAATTCGTTATGACGAGACGTGTAGCTGATGTGATAGTAGAAACCCTGTCCGCCGCTGGAGCAAAGCGATGCTATGGTGTGCCGGGCGACACATTGAATTACGTAACCGATGCCATTCGCCGAAGCGACATACGATGGGTGCATGTCCGGCACGAGGAGGCCGGGGCATTTGCCGCCGGTGCCGACGCTCTGTTGACCGGTGAACTTGCCATGTGTGCCGGATCGTGCGGACCGGGCAGCCTTCATTTCATCAACGGTGTCTGGGAATCCAATCGAAACCGTGCCCCGGTTGTGCTGATCGCCAGCCAAATTGTGCAGGACGAACTTGGATTTGAATTTCCGCAAGAGGTCGATTTCAAATCCGTCTATGCCAAAGGAACTGTCTTCTGCGAAGAGATCCGCACGCCCGCGCAAGCCAAGCGAATGACAGCCATGGCTGCGCAAGCTGCACTATCGAAACGCGGCGTAGCGGTTCTGATCGTTCCCGTCGACGTGTCGCAAGCGGCAGCCCCCGATGAACCCGATTTCACCGTCCACCGTGCCCAACCGGTGATGCGCCCATCCGACGCCGAGTTGCAACAGATCGCGGAGGCGCTCAACAACGGCAAGAAGATTGCTATCTATGGCGGCTCTGGCTGTGAGAAGGGGCATGGCGAAGTTCTCGCTCTGGCCGAGCGTCTGAAGGCACCTGTGGCTCGTACCAGCCGTGCGAAGGACTTCCTCGAACATGACAATCCCTATGACGTCGGAATGACGGGGGTGTTCGGAACGGCGGGCGGTTACCAAGCCATCATGGATTGCGATACGCTTCTGCTACTTGGCTGCGATTTCGCATGGCGGCAATTCTACCCGACCAAAGCGACAATCATCCAGATCGACGTCAACGGCACTCATTTGGGGCGCCGTCATCCAGTCGACATCGCCGCAGTCGGGACGATCGTGGACACGCTCCAGGCATTGATCCCGCTGGTTAAGCCTCGCGATGACCGCAGCTTCCTGGACCACTCCCTGTCACACACGCATAAAGCCGAGAAGGCCCTCGATGCACGTCAGACATCAGGTCATCGGGATGTTATCCACCCGCAATATCTGACCGGGCTGATTGGACAGCACGCCACACCAGACGCTGTCTTCACCGCCGATGGCGGATCGCCCATGGTCTGGTGCCTTCGCCATATTCCTTCGACTGGCACAAACCGTACAATCGTAAGCTTGAGCCATGGCACGATGGCAAACGCGATGCCACAGGCGCTGGGCGCGCAGGCCGCCTACCCAGGCAGGCAAGTGATCTCCATGTCCGGAGATGGCGGCTTGACTATGCTGCTTGGCGACATGCTGACCGCGGTGCAGGAAGAGTTACCGATCAAGGTTGTCGTTTTCAACAATGGCACGCTCGGATTTGTCGAGATCGAGCAAAAAGTGGAAGGTCTACTCGATACCTTTACAGAGCTACAAAATCCAGATTTCGGCAGGATGGCGGAATCGATGGGCTGGTGGGGCCGGCGGATCGAGCATCCAGATGGCCTGGAGGACGCCGTTAAAGCGTGGCTCGCCGAACCGGGTCCCGCCCTGCTGGATGTCGTGACCGTCCGCGACGAATTGGTCATGCCCCCAAAAGTGGAAGCGGGACAAGTCTTTGGAATGGCGCTCTATTCGGCGAAGGGAATTCTCTCCGGCCCTAAACGTGCGGCAGGCGTTGTCGATATGCTCAAGAACACCATTCTTCCATGAAGGCTGAATTGAGATAGCGATCTGCCTTTTGCGGCGGGGCCAATATTGTAGCCCCGCCTCTGCTTGTCCTACCCGAGTGCCGCGCGTTCTTTCAGACGCATCAAAGATCCCGTCGTCGCCAATCGACGCGTCGTCATTTTCTGAAAATCAATTCCGATCTTCAGACCGATGCCGGATTGGCTGGTCTAATGTTAGGTGTCTGTATGTCCCGATACAGCAGCCCTTCTTCGATGTACTCCACCCATCTTTCGTAGTGGCGCGAAGGTCGCAACGACGACGAAACAACCGGGCGGCACATAACGGAGCCGACGTAAGGTCCGCTGGCAGCATCAGGCCTTACTGCTCTCTTGCCGCTCACGTGGCTGGCTGCTCCGGGTTCCACAACAGGACCGTGCTCGTGCTCTCATACGCCATACCGTTCGGATAACTGATCGCCTCGAACTGCAAGCCCCAGGGCGCCTGAAAATATAGGATTGATTGGCCGGCGATCGGGCCGTCCTGAATAGGGAGGGGGCCGAGCCGGGTCTCAACGCCCATCTTGTCCAGATAGGCCTTCGCAGCGGCGATGTCTCGAACATAGAAAGCGATATGAAACGCACCTATGTCACTGTTCTTCTGCTTTAAATCCCGCTGGTCGGGTGCGGAGTATTCGAAGAGCTCGAGGTTTGAGCCGTTGCCACAGCGGATCATGGCGGCGCGTTCGATACGCGCGCGCGGATGAACGCCGAGCGCCTCCGTCATAAAACTCCCTTCCGGATCGCCGATAGGGCCGAAGGTGAGCACATGGATGCACCCGAGCACCCGGTCGAAGAAGTCGATGGCCTCATCGAGGTTCGGTACCGTAAGCCCGGTGTGGTCGTGGCCGACGAGGCCTGGAAGGCCTTTTTGGGTGGAAGCTGTCATGACACGTCTCCGATCAGGCTGCGGTCTTGTTCTGCGAGTTTAGATGCGGCTCTCACGCGGCTGGCTCAAGCACAGGTGGCGGCCGTGTCAGCCAGCCGTCATCGATCTCGGGAAGCGGGATGGCGTCAAGCAACAGGCGCGTATAGGGCGTCTTGGGGGCATCAAACACAGGTCCACATCTCCCCTCCTCCACCACTTCGCCAAACCGCATCACGGTAACGCGGTCGCAGATCGCACGGATGACCGACAGGTCATGGCTGATGAAGGCCATGGCGAGACCCATCTCCTGCGATAGCTCTTTCAGCAGATTCAACACCTGCGCCTGCGTCGAGACGTCAAGACCGGACACGACCTCATCGGCAAGCACGAAATCTGGTTTCATCAGAACGGCGCGCGCAATGCCGACGCGCTGACGCTGACCACCGGACAACTCATGCGGTGCACGTTCCAGCATCACGGCAGGCAGTGACACGCGGTCAAGAATGGCACGCACCTGACGCTCGGCGTCGCGGCGGTCGCTCGCAAGACCATGCAGGAAAAGCGGCTCCGTGAGGATACGACGAATGGTATGACGCGGATTGAGAGATGCCATCGGATCCTGGAAGATCATCTGCATACGCCGGCGCAAGGGCCGCATAGCCTCAGGCGACAAGACGGTGATGTCCTGCCCATCGAAACGAATGGTACCGGCCGAGACAGGGACCAGTTTCAGCAGCGCACGGCCAAGCGTCGTCTTGCCCGAGCCAGACTCCCCGACAATGCCAACTGTCTCCCCACGCCTGATCGACACATCGACGCCGTGAAGGACACGAACGCCGGTGCGGCCACGACCAAAAAGCCCCTTGTTCGCGCCGTAAGTGACTTCAATGCCCTTTGCTTCAAAGAGAAGATCGCTCATTTCACACTCTCCTCTCGGCGATGCCGATTTCAGCGCGCAATTGGCGGAACACAGCTTCGGGCACGGGCTCAAGCCCTGCATCTGGTCGATCGTAGCGTGGGCCAGCAGCGATCAATGCGCTGGTGTAGGCATGCTTTGGTGCCATCAGCAGATCACGGGTCCTGCCATCTTCGATCACTTTGCCTGCGTAGAGAAGTGTTACGCTGTCACAGATCTTTGCCACGACACCGAGGTCATGGGTCACGAAGATCACCGCGGTTCCATGAGCTTCCTGCATACGACGGATGAGACGCAGGATTTCCTTTTGTACAGTGACGTCAAGCGCGGTCGTCGGCTCGTCGGCGACAACGAGCTTGGGATTCAACGCAAAGGCCGATGCGATCAGAATACGCTGGCGCATGCCCCCGGACAGTTCATGCGGATAGGCGTTCAGCACCCGCTTTGGATCACGGATCTGTACTTCGTCGAGAAGTTGAAGTGCACGCTTATGGGCATCCGTCTTGCCCATACCAAGCCTCAGCCTTAGCCCATCGGTCAATTGCGCCTCGATCCGCCGCGCCGGGTTGAGTGCCGTTTGCGGGTCTTGCGGGATCAGCGTGATGTCGCGACCCATGATATCAGCGAGTTCGCGGCGGGGCATGGAAAGGAGGTCACGCCCCTCGAAACGAATGAAGCCCCCCGTGATCTTGACAGTGGACGGCAAAATGCCGAGCAGGGCTTTGGCGATGGTGGATTTCCCAGCGCCCGATTCACCCACGAGACCGCGCACCTCCCCCTTTTCCAGGGTGAGCGAAACATCGCGAAGGACTGGCGCGCCGGCATCACGCGTGGAGATGGCACTGAGGCCTTGAATAGCAACAAACGACTGGGTCATCGGCGCATCACCGGGTCGAGCGCCGTGCGCAGACCGTTGCCGAGTTGATTGAAGGCGAGAACGGTGGCGAAGAGCGCGAGGAGAGGAAAGACGAACACCCACCATCCCTGGTGGATCATCTGGCGACCTTGGGCGATCATACCGCCCCATGTCGGGATGTCCGAAGAAAGCGACAGGCCGACGAAAGAAAGGATCGCTTCGACAATGACGGCAATGCCCATTTCAAGGCTGACAAGAGCAATGAGGACAGGCCCGACATTCGGCAAAATCTCACGCCACAGAATATGGCTGCGGGAAAAACCGATCACCTGAGCGGCCATCACATAATCAAGACGTGCCTGCGCCATTGTCTCGGCCCGCACGACACGACAAAAGCGCGTCCAGTCGATGATGACGATCGCGGCGATGACCGAGTGAAGGCCTGAGCCGATGACCGCCACCAGCAGTACCGAAAGAAGCACCGGCGGGAAGGCCATCCATATATCGACAAGGCGTGAGATGACGCGATCCGCCCACCCGCCATACCAACCGGCGGCGAGGCCAAGCAGCGTTCCTATGATGGCCGACAGGCTGGCGGCAACGAATGCAACGGTCAACGCTATTCGCGATCCGTAGAGCACACGGGAAAGAACGTCACGGCCAAGGTCATCGGTGCCGAGATAGTAGCCGGGCTCTGCCCCCGGATAGTTTGCGGGTGGCATGTTGCCCAACATCAGATCCTGCTCGAGCGGGTCTTTCGGTGCGATGTAGGGCGCGAAAAGCGCGATGAGCAACAGGATGAGGAGGAAGCCGCCGGCGATCACCACCCGCGGTTCACGCAAAAGCGGTTTGATGGTCTTCATCGGCAGACTCCGGAAACGGAAAGCTGTGTCCATGGTGGTTGCGGTTTTTGACATCTCACCCATGAGCGGCGTTCCTTGGGTTCAGCCATGCAGCGATGAGATCAACCAGGATATTTACCAGAATAAAGATCGCGCCGAAGGTTAGCACGATGCCCTGGATCAGCGGCAGATCGCGGTTGATGACCGCGTCGATCGCCATGTTGCCAAGGCCAGGATAGGAAAAGATGCGCTCCACGATGACCGTGCCGCCAATCATGAAGGTGAACTGAACGCCTGTAAGCGTCAGCGTCGGCCCGACGGCATTGCGCAGCGCCTCCTGAAGCACCAGCCGAAGCGGCGACATCCCTTTCAGCCGCGCCAGCAGCACGTAATCCTGCACCATGGCTTCCGCGAGCGCTTCCTTCAGCGTGCGCACGACGATGGCTGCCAAGGGCAGGCCGAGCGCCAGCATGGGCATCACCATGTGGGCGAGGATGTCAGCGAAAGCCGCGAATTTGAACGTAACCAGGCTCTCGATCAGGTAGAAATCCGTGCGGAAATCCGTCGTCAGCCCCGGATCGATACGACCGGACAACGGGAAGACCGGCCAACACACACCAAGTAGGAGGACAAGCGCCAGCGCCCAGACGAAATCTGGTACGGCAAGAAACAGCCCGTTGATAAAATCCAGCGCAGGATCGAGCTTTGTGCCGCGCGCGAGTGCGCCGAGAACCGCAATCATGCCACCGGTGAGAACCCCGAAAACAAGCGCGGCAAAGGCGAGTTCGAGCGTCGCCGGCAAGCGGCCACCGATCAGTTCCAGGACATCGCGGCGTTGCGAGATCGACGTGCCGAAATCACCCTTCAAGACATCGCCGAACCAGATGGCGAATTGCTGCGCCAGACCGAGATCGAGCCCGTAATGGGCGCGCAGCGCTGCAATGTCGGCGGGCGTCGCACTCGGCGAAATCATCATGGCGACCGGGTCGCCCGGCACGATGCGCAGCAGACAGAAAACGATGACGGCGACGCCCATGAGCGTCAGCACCGCCATTATAAGACGATTGAGAAGATCGGAAACGGTCATGATCAAACCTTCCTGTTGCCGTCAGCGTCGGCGGCTGCCAGACGCGCGGTCCTGCGAACAGGGGCGAGCAGCGCCACGACGAACGCGACGCAACGCTGCTCTATCTCGTCAGGCCTTGGAGACCAGCGTCGGCTGAAGCGCGCTCGAAACATTCGGCGTCACCTTCAGCGAAGACTTGAAAACGATGGGCTGCACATATTGCAAAAGCGGAATGACGTAACCTTGCTCGGCAATATACGTGTCAGCTGCCTTCCAACCGGCGATACGCTTGGCCTCGTCCTTCTCGCCCCACAGCGGACCAATGAGAGCGTCGACATCGTCACTTTTCCAGGCCGAGTGCGGCGACTTGGAGAACATGGCGAATCCGGTCGATGTCGTGGGGTCGCCGATCGCGTTGCCCCAATTGTAGAAAGCCGCAGGCGCGAGCTTGTGACCGGCGCGCAGCTCAAAGTGCTTCGCCACCTCGTAGACTTCGATCTCGGCCTCAATGCCAACCCTGCGCCACATGCCGACGATCGCCTGGATCATCTCGTAATCCTTTGGCTTGAGACCACGTGTCGTCTGGATTTTGAACTTGACCGGTTTGTCCTTGGAATAACCAGAAGCCTTGAGAAGCTCGGCAGCCTTCTGCGGGTCGTAGCCAACCTTGATCGAAGCGTCATAGGCTTCGTATTCCGGAGCTTCCAATGTGTCGATCGGAACGCCGTAGCCACGCAGGAGCTTTTTGACAATACCGGCCTTGTCGATGGCATGATGAGCCGCCAGTCGAACATTCTTGTCCAGCATGGGTTCGACATTGGTGATGAAGATCATGCCGATATCCGAGATCGGCGATGAGACGCCGGCGAGGCCCTTCTTCGCCTTCAGTCGGTCGAATTCCTCATAAGGAATTTCGAGAGTGACATCGGAAGAACCGGATTCAATTTCGGCGACACGGCTCGTCGGATCGGTGACGAATTTGAAAATGACGGTTTCGAAGGCGGGCTTGCCGCCCCAGTAGTTTGGGTTGGCCTTGAGGCGCAGGAAGGAGTTGCCCTCATAGGCGTCGAACATGTAGGGGCCTGTGCCAACAGGCTTTTTTTCAAAGCCTTCCGAACCGACCTTTTCGTAATAGGCCTTGGGCAGCACATAGCCGGTGAGGAAGGCCATCCACTTGAAGATCGTCGGATCAAAGTTGAGAACGTCGGCGGTGATCCGCTTGCCCTCGACCTTGTAGTTGCCGATGCTGGCCCAGACGCTCGCGACAGGATTGCCGCTGTCTGGCTTGCCGGCGCGGGTCAGCGACCAGACGATATCTTCTGGGGTGAAGTCCGAGCCGTCATGCCACTTCACACCTTCGCGCACATCCATCCAGACCTTGGTCTTATCGTCGTTCCAGCCCCAGTCGGTCAACAACCCGGGCTCGAAGGAAAGATCCGGCTTCTGGCCGATATATTGATCGTAAATCGAGCGATAGATCGCCTGGATTGCCGGGTTCACGCCCGATAGCCCTACCGTCCCGTCGAAGGATGGCAGGTTGGAATTGAAGGCAATCGTCAGAGTATTCGTTTCTGCGGCCTGAACCGAAATTCGTCCGGCAAGAATGCCGGTCAGAACGGTAGCCGCACCTAGTCCCAGTACGCCACGACGCGTCATGTCAGTCATTTTTGACTCCTAAGTTCCCCTTGAAGGACTTCCGGTGTTTCCCGGATTTGTTATTGCTTTAAACTTAAAATTAAAATTCCGATTTTGACAAGAGCCGGACCAGCCATTTTCGAAAATAATATGAAAGAGAATATTTCATGAAATTGCCCGACGGGTAGCATTCGTCGCGTTTTCGTTGGTATTTCTTGAGTTATCGTTCATCAAGGGCCCGGAAGATAGGGTAATCAGCGGCAAAAACATCGATCCGATCAGGAAAGATCGAGACGTTCCAAACCTCATTTATTTTAAGCTTGATGCATTATCGAGAAAATGTATGCATACAGAAATAAAATCAAAACACTGGTGGAACGAGATGGCTGAATTCGATGCGGTGGTTCTGGGCGCGGGTCACAACGGGCTGGCAGCAGCGGTTCATCTGGCCGCGAAAGGCTGGAAGGTCGCAGTGGTCGAGGCAAAAACGAGTGCCGGTGGTGCGGTCAAGACCCAGGAATTGATTGAACCCGGCTTCCGTCACGATCTGGCAGCGATGAACCTTTCCATGTTCGCTGGTTCCGCTTTTCATCAAACCTATGCTCAAGAGCTTGCAGCGCACGGCCTGAAATTCGTCCCCGCCTCGAAGTGCTTTGCCAGCGTCTTTCCAGACGGAACCCATCTCGGCATCGGAACCGACCTTTCCATCAACAAGGCAGCGATCGCTGCCCTTTCGGAGAAGGATGCCGAGAGCTTCGCCGCCATGTCGGATGATTTTGGTGCCAAGGCTCCCCATCTCTTCGGTCTATTGGGCGCTCCCATGCCTTCGTTTCAAAGCGCCAAGACTGTCTGGAAGGCGTGGCGAGCCGGCGGCATTCCCCTGCTCACCGATCTTCTCCGCCTGCTCCTGTCGTCTCCACGCGGTTTTCTCGATCGCCATTTTGACAATGAGAAGCTCAAAGTGACCATGGCGACCTGGGGTCTGCATCTCGATTTCCCTCCGGACGCTTCCGGCGGCGCGCTCTTTCCCTATCTGGAGACCATGGCTGATCAGGCCTTCGGAATGGTGATCGGTGAAGGTGGCGCCGATACCATCATCAAGGCGATGGTGAGCTTGTTGGAGAGCAAAGGCGGCGAGGTTTTCCTCAATTCTCCCGCCACCTCCGTAGACGTTTTCAGTGGCACTAAGAAAATCGTGACGCTGGCAGACGGACGCAGACTAACGGCAAAGCGCGCCATCATCTCCAACATTCACCCCAAGCTTCTCTTCGACGGTGTCGTGAAGAACAGCCAGCTGCCTCCGAAATTTGTCGAAGGCATCAAGTCCTACCGCTCCGGACCCGGCGCAATGATGATCCATCTGACGCTGGACGACTTGCCGGATTGGACAGCCTCTCCGGACCTGAATTCCTACGCCTATATCCACATCGCGCCCACTCTCTCGATGATGACGAAAGTCTATGACGACGCGATCTCCGGTCTCCTGCCTCAAGAGCCGGCGCTTGTCGTCGGTCAGCCAACAGCGCTTGATCCAACCCGTGCGCCCGATGGCAAGCATGTCCTCTGGGTGCAGGTGCGTGTGCTGCCGGCCGAGATCAAGGGCGATGCTGCAGGCGAGATCGCTGCTAAGGACTGGGCGTCGGTAAAAGACGCCTATGCCGAGCGTGTCATCTCGATCATAGAGAATTACGCACCGGGGTTCCGTTCAAAAATCCGCGGGAAGTCTGTCTGGTCGCCACTCGATCTACAGGCGGAAAATCCCAATCTCATCGGTGGTGATAGCCTGTCCGGGTCGCATCATCTCGACCAGAACTTCCTCTTCCGCCCCGTTGCAGGCTATTCACGCTATAAGAGCCCGATCGACGGCCTATACATGTGTGGGGCCGCGACGTGGCCGGGTGCGGGAACGGGTGCCGGCTCTGGCTTTATGCTCGCGAAGATGCTTGCCGGATAACAGGCAACGCCTGCTGAAGCAGCAGCTCAAGTCCAAAGACCGCTCAACACTCGCGTCAATTTGCTGGGCGGATAGCTTATTGCGAGCATCCCGTCGCGGGATGCTGATCTTCGTCAATTCTTAAGGAGGCCACCCGCTGATCGAACGGCGTCTGGTGTGTCGACATCAATGAGCGCGGCATGACCAAGATCGACCAAGTGTGTCTCCACCCCCGCATCCTGCAAAATCACCTTCGCCCCCTCATCGCCTTCCAGCTGCTTCAATCTCTCGAAGAGAGTAGCCGGGATCACAACCGGATGCCCGGCTTTGCCTTTGCTTGCTCCGCGGACGACTTGACGACCGTCCAACATACGGAAGGTGGCTATGAGCTGATTGATATGCTGCTCCGTCACCATCGGCATATCGGCAAGCATGATGAGGGCGCCTGCGCAGCCGTTCAAACTTTCATGTCTGAAACCGCAACCAAGCGATGTTCCCATGCCGGATGAGAAACGGTCATTAAATACGACCGACAAAGGAAGGTCGTCAATCGCGCGTTCGATTTCGGTCGATCGGTGTCCCGTCACAACAAGGACGGACGACAGCCCCGAGCGAAGCATCGTCTCGGCGGACCTGCGAACCAGCGGCAACCCATCGAACTCCGCCAGAAGCTTGTGATGGCCGCTCGTTATCCTGCTCGACTGACCCGCCGCGAGGAGTACTCCAGCAATCCTCATAACGCGTGAACTCTCCGATCCCATAATGCCATCGCGAGGGAACCGGTCCCTGCCCTCCTCAATAGAGATGCATGGTTTCGGCTCCTCATGAAGGAAAAACTTCCAATCTTGCGGCAGCCACATCCGCCAACACAGAGAGTGCCAGCGACGCAGAATCGCGTGTCGGGCCGAAGAGACCGATCGGAGCGCGGATACGATCGATGTTTTCTGAGGAAACGCCTGCTTCGCGCAACAACTCGGTGCGCCGTCGGTGCGTGCGCGTGCTGCCCAGCGCACCAATGTAGAAGGCAGGAGACGTCAAAGCGCGCTCCAAGACAGCCGCCTCTAGATCGAGATCGTGATGAAGAAGCACCACAGCCGTGAATCTGTCGATTTCAATCGCGTTAGGGTCCTTCGAAGAGGACAGCAGCTGCACTTGGTAGCCGGAGGCGTGTGCCAGACGCGAAACTGCATCGGCCTCCGCCGTCTGACCGGAAATCAACACACATGTCTGAGGACGATAGACCGATACAAATGACCCTTCGTACCAGCCGGAACGGGGTGGAACAGTTTTACTGTGTGTCAGCGCCTGTGATTTTGGGTCGTGGCTCAAGGCGACGGTTTGACGGTCTGCCAGTTGATCGAGAACAATCGCCAGCGCTTCCGTTGCGCGAAGCACGTGGATCGCGATCGTCACGCCGCCGCCACACGGAAGGACAATGTCAAAAAACGGCGAGCCTTCGCCGTACTTTACAACGCGGTCGCGCCCCTCCTCCATGGCTTTCAAGGCTTCGGCCGCAACCGCAGCCTCAATGCAGCCACCAGACAGGTATCCGCAATAATGCCCGTCTGATGAAACGGCGAGATGAGCACCAAGGGAGCGTGCTGCTCCGCCTCGGATTTCAACCAGCGTCGCGAGAGCGGCTCCACCGCCACCCAGGGCGTTTAAAGCAAAGCGAAGTATGTCCGCTGGATCATCGGAGTTGTTGACCCTTACGGGCACTGGCAGTGCAGTGGAAACGGAAGTGCTCACGTCATTCCCTCAAAATGGACCGGTGGCCAAAAGGCCACCGGTGTTCGATCATGCAAGTTCAGGCAACTTGTCGATGAGCTTGTCCAAGGTGACCGGGTAATTGCGAACTCGTATCCCTGTCGCGTTATAGACAGCGTTGGCGATAGCCGCGGAGACCCCGCAAAGACCGAGTTCGCCAATACCCTTTGCTTTCATCGGCGACGAATACGGGTCAGTTTCGTCCATAAAGATCACCTCCTGATGCGGAATGTCGGCATGGACCGGCACCTCGTAACCGGCGAGATCGTGATTGACGAAGAAACCGTGCCGCGTGTCGACCGCAAGCTCCTCGGAAAGAGCGCCGCCAGCACCCATCGTCATCGCGCCTATCACCTGGCTGCGTGCGGTGATGGGGTTCAAGATTCGCCCGGCGGCACAGACCGCCAACATGCGCCGAATCCGCGTCTCGCCAGTTGCAACATCAACGCCGACCTCGACGAAGTGGCCGCCGAATGTAGACTGTTGATGTGTCTTTGTCAGGTCGCCCCACTCCATCAAGTCTTCACCGACAAGCCCACCTTCGCCAGCGGCTTCTGCAAGCGCGACGGTGCGATTACCTGAACGCACCTTACCGTCCTCAAAGACGACATCAGACGAGTTGAATCCAAGCTTGCTGGCGACAGCTTCGCGGAGTTTGACGCAGGCAGCATAAACACCAGACGTAGCGGAATTCGCACCGAACTGTCCACCTGAGCCGGCCGAGATAGGGAAATTCGAATCCCCCAATCGGACGACGACATTGTCTATCGAAACACCCATCATCTCCGCCGCAGTTTGAGCGATGATCGTGTAGCTGCCGGTGCCGATATCGGTCATATCGGTCTCGACAGTTACCACGCCATCGCTGCCGAGTTTCACCTTTGCACCGGACGGCATGACGAGATTGTTGCGGAAGGCTGCCGCAACGCCCATCCCAACCATCCAGTTGCCTTCCCGGCGCTCTGCAGGACCGGTGCGCTTGTCCCACCCGAACGTCTCCGCGCCACGCCTCAGACACCCGATAAGGTCGCGGTAAGAGAAGGGTCGGTAAGGATTCTCCGGATCGACTTGGGTGTCGTTCTTGATCCGAAACTCTATCGGATCCATCCCCAGCTTTTCTGCCATCTCATCGACCGCGATCTCCAAAGCCATCAGGCCGGGGGCCTCGCCGGGCGCCCGCATAGCATTGCCTTCTGGTAGGTCGAGCGTTGCCAGCTTCATCGCGGTCATCCGGTTTGCCCCACCATAGAGCAACCGCGTTTGCATGACTGCCACTTCCGGCTGGCCATCAGGCAGATCGCCGGACCAACTTTCATGCGCGATCGCGGTAATCTTGCCGTCTCGTTCAGTGCCGATCCGGATACGCTGAATGGTGGCGGGCCGATGGGTGGTGTTGTTCGGCATCATCGGTCGAGGAAGCGTGACCTTTACCGGACGCCCCACGGACTTTGCCGCAATGGCTGCGAGGACGGCATCCGCTCTGAGGAAGAGCTTTCCGCCAAAACCACCACCAATATAGGGCGAAACGACGCGAACGTTCTCCTTGTCGACGCCAAGCGTCGTCGCAAGGTCGCCACGCCACCAGTCGATCATCTGGCTCGAGGTCCATACCGTGACCTTATCTCCTTCCCACGCACCGATCGAAGCATGGGGCTCCATCATCGCATGAGACTGGTCAGGCGTTGTATATTCGGCATCCAGCGTCACGGGCGCGTCTGCAAAAGCAGCGTCGAAGTCACCAGCCGCGCTTTCCGGCTCTGTCTTCGGATCGGGGGTCTCGGCATTACCCATTTCTGCCCGCAGATCGAAGCGGCCCTTCGCGGGCGCGTAATCGACGCGAACGAGGGACGCAGCAGCGCGCGCCTGCTCGAAACTCTCGGCCACAACGATCGCGATCGCCTGGTGATAGTGCTGGATCTCGCTTCCGCCAAAGAGTTTGGCGGTGTTGTACTCGCCTTTCTCGAGGTCCCCGACATCGAGCGTGGTGATGACATCCAGGACACCCGGTGCGTTTTTTGCAGATGATGTGTCGATGGAGGTCACATGGCCTTTGGCGATCGCTGAACCAACCGGATATCCATAGGCATAAGCAACGCCCGGCTCATGCCACTCATAGGCATAGGTCGCGTGGCCCGTCGTCTTCAACTGACCATCGATACGGTGGATCGGCTTACCGACGACTTTCAATTGATCGATCGGGTTTGTGGTCGCTGGCTTTTCAAACTTCATCGCTTAAACCCTCGCCTCTTCAAGAACTGCGCCGATTGTTCTTTCGACGAGGTCAATTTTGAATGCATTCTCACTCGTCGGACGTGCGCCCTCCATCAGTGCCGCGGACATGGCCCGCGCACCAGTTGCCAGTTCACTTTCAGCCTCTTCAACGCGCCATGGCTTGTGAGCCACACCGCCGACCGCAACTTTTCCAGAGCCATCGGGCTTAATGACAGCCGCGACCGATACGAGCGCGAAAGCGTAGGACGCGCGGTCGCGCACCTTGCGATAGATTTGCTTGCCGCCCTCAGGCTTGGGCAAGACAACGCTGGTGACGAGTTCGCCCGCGCGAAGTTCCGTTTCGATGTGTGGGGTGTCGCCGGGCAGTCGATAGAACTCTTCAAGTGGTATCGAGCGCTCCGTTCCATCCGCTGCAACCGTCTCGACCTTTGCGTCCAGAGCGCGCAGCGCAACAGCCATGTCGCTCGGATGCGTGGCGATACAGGCGTCGCTCACTCCGATCACGCCGAGCTGGCGGGTGTATCCTCCAATGGCGGAACAGCCACTGCCCGGCTGTCGCTTGTTGCACGCCTGGTTGGGATCGTAGAAGTAGGGACAGCGCGTGCGCTGCAGAAGATTGCCTGCCGTCGTCGCCTTGTTTCTTAGCTGGCCAGAGGCACCGGCTACAAGTGCGCGTGACAGAAGTGGATAGTCGCGACGCACCGTTTCATCCGCAGCCAGATCGGTGTTTCTGACGAGAGCACCGATTCTCAAGCCACCGTCGGATGTTGTCTCTACTTGGTCGAGGCCGAGCCCATTGACGTCGATAAGGTGGGATGGCCGCTCGATTTCAAGCTTCATCAAGTCCAGGAGATTGGTGCCACCGGCAATAAATTTTGCGTCGTCATGCTGAGCAGCAGCCTCCGCTGCGCCTTTGATCGACGTGGCTCGCTCGTAGGAAAACTCTCTCATGCGCTTACTCCCGCAACATCTTCAATGGCCTCGAGAATGTTGGAGTAGGCGCCGCACCGACAGAGATTTCCGCTCATGCGCTCGCGTACTTCCGAGGAAGAAAGCGTGGCAGGCTTTGTCAGATCGCCCGTCACATGGCTAGGAATATTCGCCTTTATTTCCTCCAGAACGGCGACGGCGGAACAGATCTGCCCCGGCGTGCAGTAGCCACACTGGAAACCATCGTGCTTGATGAACGCCGCCTGCATGGGGTGCAGATTGTCCGGCTCACCAAGACCTTCGATGGAGGTGATTTCATCACCTTCATGCATGATCGCAAGCGTCAGACAGGCGTTGATGCGACGACCATTGACCATGACAGTGCATGCACCGCACTGGCCATGGTCGCATCCCTTTTTGGTTCCGGTGAGATGCAGGTGCTCCCGTAGAGCGTCAAGGAGGGTGGTACGGTTATCGAGTGTCAAGCTTTCCGCTTTACCGTTGACCTCGAACGATACTTCAGTTGTGCTGTGCAAGGCTCTATCCTTCATGTCTGCGGCACAACAAAGTTGCGCCTCCCACCGCAATCGGTGCAGCCAACGGGACAAGCCATTGTCGACGTTAAAGTTCCAATCTCAGCATCGTTTTGCTAAAGTACCTGCTCTTTGTGACAGCTTACCGAGGTTTTTTCCGCAAGCCGTTGCATGTCGTTTTCGAGCTTCATCTGCTGGCGGCCGGCGACAGCGTTCAAGATCAACACGATGCGCGAAGGCGCGTTTCGTGTTGAATGCTTTTGTCCAAGTATGTACAGAAGGCGTATCCCCCAGGAAAGCCCAGGCATCACTTGCCATGGCGTGGCTTCCCCCGGCCAAGCAGGTGAAAAAAGGCGATCGCTCCGATTGTCGCCGTGCCAATACCGTCCAGCGTAAAGCCTCCGACGTTAAGCTTGAAATTGCCAGCACCTAGAACCAGCGCAATACCAACGGTGATAAGGTTTCGCGGCTCGGAAAAGTCCACTTTATTCTCCACCCAGATCCGACCCGCTGTCGCTGCGATCAGACCGAACACAACGACAGAGAGGCCACCAATCACCGGCCCTGGTATGGTTTGGATGAGCGCGCCAAATTTCGGCGAAAAGCCGAGGATGATGGCGACGAATGCCGCGACAACGAAAACGAGCGTCGAAAAGATGCGGGTGATCGCCATCACACCCATGTTTTCGGCATAGGTCGTCATGCCGGTGCCACCAAAAGCGCCGGAGAAGATCGTCGCAATGCCGTCACCGATAAAGGCACGGCCGAGATAGGCGTCGAGATCACGTCCGGTCATCGCGCCGATTGCCTTGATGTGCCCGAGGTTCTCGGCTACCAGAATGACCACGACAGGAGCAATCAGCGCAATGGCTGAAGCGGAGAAGACCGGCGTCGTGAAGCTAGGCATGCCGAACCAGGACGCCGCCGCAACGCCTGAGAAGTCGATCGGCTTGCCGAGGCCTAAGCCATTTGCGACCACAAGGTAGACGAGATAAGCGATCGCGCCGCCGAGCAGAATGGGCAAGCGCCGCGCCATTCCAGGCGCGTAGACTGCGATCGCACCAACCGATGTAATAGTCAGGATCGCAATCCAACGTGAGATCTGATCGCCGTCGGGATTACCTGGGCCTGTGCCTGAAGCGCTTGCGATCGCGATCGGCGCGAGCACTAGACCGATCGCAGCAACGATTGCGCCGGTCAGCACCGGCGGCATAAGCTTTTCGATCCAGTTGTGGCCAGCGACCATTACGATGACGCCGATGAGCGCGTAGAGCACTCCCGCGGCAATGATGCCGCCGAGCGCCAAGGCGATATTTGGGCTCGCAGCGCCTGCAGCCGCACCTGTGGCCACCAGGACCGGGCCGATAAAGGCAAAAGACGAACCGAGATAGCTCGGCACGCGACCACCGACGGCGATGAAAAAGATCAGCGTCGATATGCCAGAAAACAAGATGGAGACATTGGGATCGAAACCCATGATCAGTGGCGCGAGCACCGTGGAGCCAAACATTGCTACCACATGCTGCAGGCCAAGCACCGCGGTTTGTCCGGCTGGCAGTCGCTCGTCGGGCATGATCCGGCCTTCCGTCTTCAGCCGCCAGCTAGGAAAGTAGCTACCTATATTGCTCATCAATGTCCCCCCGACACTTGCGGCTGTTGGTCGGCACGCGGAAGTGCCAAGCATAGCCGCGAAAAACGCGTATTTTGGTGAGTTGCGCCTGTCGAGCGATATCGAATCGTCGACGGTGTATCTCTTTCGGGGTAGCGCGATTAACGTCGCCTGTCATTGATAATGCGTCATTTCCCACCGCTCACTCGAAGGCGAAAGGTCGATCATAAGGTGGGTCGGTGCAAGGACGATACTCGAATGCGTCTTTCCCGTCCCTGCTGCAGAATTCTACTCCATCGCGACCCGAGCGCCGATCAGCCACTTAGAACTCGTCCCAGCCCCCTTCCGCTACCGCCTTGCCATGTCCTCCAACAGCGCTCGCCAATTTCGTCACCATATTGCGAGCGGGGGAAGACACTGGTCGATCGCCGGGGGT
The DNA here is from genome assembly GCF_052045735.1 of Agrobacterium sp. 22117. NCBI lineage: Bacteria > Pseudomonadati > Pseudomonadota > Alphaproteobacteria > Hyphomicrobiales > Rhizobiaceae > Agrobacterium > Agrobacterium sp. 22117. The sequence goes on from NZ_JBQEPP010000006.1 coordinate 234,425, forward strand.
AGCGACAGCGACCGTCTTCTGGCTTTTTGTTTTAGGACGGTTCCCAAGCTGGAAGCCCTCCACGAGACCACGAAGGCGGGCAGTTTCTTGCGCAAGCGTCACGCCCGCGGCATTCGTCTCCTCCACCATCGCGGCGTTCTGCTGCGTTACCTGATCCATCTGATTGACGGCGGAATTGACTTCAGAAAGTCCGACGGCCTGCTCTTTTGCGGAGCTTGCGATCGCTTCCATATGCTGGTTCACCGACGTGATGTTCTCGTGGATTGTTCGCAAGGACTCTCCCGTCTCGCTAACAAGCTTGACGCCGGTGCTCACCTCTTCGCTGGAATTTCGGATCAGGCCCTTGATCTCCTTGGCAGCTTGAGCGGACCGTTGTGCAAGTTCACGGACTTCCTGTGCAACCACCGCAAATCCCTTGCCAGCTTCACCCGCGCGGGCTGCCTCGACGCCGGCATTCAGCGCCAGAAGGTTCGTCTGGAACGCGATTTCATCAATCACACCGATAATGTTCGATATCTGATTGGAGGAGCTTTCGATGCGCGACATGGCAGCCACCGCATCCGCAACCACGTGGCCGGACCGCGTGGCATTGTTACTGGCCGTGATCGCAGCCTGTCTCGCGTCATCTGCACGCCGTGAAGCGTTATTCACATTGACTGTAATTTCGTCCAGTGCCGCAGCCGTCTCCTCGAGTGACGCGGCCTGCTGCTCGGTACGACGGGAGAGGTCTTCCGCGCTTTGGCTAATTTCGCGCGTGCCCATGTCGATCTGGTCTGTTGAATGGGCAACGGCGCTCAACGTATTGCGCATCTGGCTGAGCGCGTCGTTCATCGTGCGCCGCAATTCCTCGAAGTCGGGTGCGAAGGGTTCATCAATGCTGAAGGAAAGGTCGCCTTGTGCCAGTTTCGTCAGCGCTGCACCAATAGTGTTGACGGCGTGCACGCGCTGCGTGACGTCGGTCGCGAATTTGACCACCTTGACCACCTTGCCCTTGGCATCAAGAATCGGATTATAGGCGGCATTGATCACGACCAGCTTACCGTTCTTGCCGTAGCGCGTAAATTCGGCGGATTGAACCTCGCCTCGACGCAGCGCCGCCCAGAATTCCGAATATTCGGGGGACTGAGCATAGGTCGGCTCCACCAACATTTTGTGGTTACGACCCTTGATCTCGTCCAATCGGTAACCGAGTGCGTTCAGAAAGTTCTCATTGGCGGTCACGATTTCGCCGTCGGTGGAAAACTCGATAATCGCTTGGGAGCGACTAACGGCCTCCATTTGCGCCGTGTAGTCCATATTCTGTAGCCGCTCTTTGGCATTCGCCCATTCGACAGCAAAGCCAGTGATCTTTCCGTTCGCGCGCAATGGCGTCACGATCAGATCGAAGGCACGATGTCCAACCCAGATCGTCGCCCGATGCTGGCCTTGAAGCTGAGCCAGCATGTTGCGCTGGTGGGAGGGATTCTTGTGAAAAATGTCGATATTGCTGCCGATGAGCTTTTCGAAATCAAACCGCGGCAATTCTTTTTTCAGGTCGGTCTCAGCTTCTTTCAGAAGCTCCTGCACGGCCTTGTTCATGTAGCGAATGTTGAGACCGGCATCGGCGATCATGATGTTCGCCGTGATATGATCCAAGGAATTGGTCTGCATATGGGTGGTGTTGGAGTAACCGAACATGCTGTCGTGCCTTCTAGCGGTTGTCAGAGCAAGGCGTGAAGCCTCCTATGCTCTGGTGTTATTACCTGTCTGAGAATTCGGGGTATGTGTGCGCAGGTGCGGACCCGTGGTCTTCCCAAGGCGGCACGCGCTGTCGATGACAGTATAAGACCCTGTCTCTCAAACGTTTTGCGATTTGTTGCTCAGTTTGCTTCCGACTTTATTCGGAGAACGTTCTTCAAGCCGTCAACGTGCCACGCTGAGGAGGCCCGGTTTTACTGGCAGAGGCGGTGCAGAGGCGGAAGGTTGCCAATCGGTCTTGCCCCAACGAGAACGTGAGCGGAATGCCCATCAAGAAGAGATGAAGCACCTGACGGATCGACAAGCTCGTAAGGGCATCATGGAACTGTAACCAGTGGGGTTTCGCTTGATGGCAGTCTGGCCGACGTGCACCATTCGAAAAATCGGCGACCAACAACAATGACGAGCCAAGGGCGAGCACGCCCGCAAGGCTTAGAGCCAGAAATAGCTCATCGATATGGTAGCCGTCATTTGCCCTGATAAGGGTGTCGAGCGCCTCACCGCCGAAGACGACGGCGCATCCAGAAATCGTCAACATGACGATCACCCGGAGAAGAGACATTACATGGCATCGAACATGAACAGACCGCATGACCCCCCCCGACACGGCTCGGCTTCATGCCGCTGCAGGCTCCTAGATTTAGGCCCCTTGAATGCGACGAGGTAACCGGCCTCGATCCAGCGCAGCTCTGTGAAGCGCGATCCGGGCGATGAGCGAGAAGAGCGCGGAGTTGCAGCTAAAGCAGATGGTTACCTCTCGGGGCGGGCGTAACTCCAGCCCCTTCGTGCGATTCCAAATTTAGGGGTGAAAGATGAAAAAAATATTAATTCGAATATTCGCCAAAAATCATTTGCTCGCTAATAGAGCAATACACACGCGATTTGAACTATAGTCTAAATTTTCAATCACTCATTATGCGACATCGGCACGAATTTTACAATTTAAAGGATGGAAATATGAGATCTCACTCTATGAGACCACGTCGGATCGCCTCAGCGATCGCATGACTGCGGTTCTTGGCGCTAAGTTTACGGGTTGCCGCCTTGATGTAACTATTCACCGTATCCGTCGTGAAGAGACATACTTCAGCGATCTCTTCACTGGTCTTGCCGCGACTTGCCCATCTTAGGCAATCAAGCTCACCGTCCGTCAGCTTCATCTCCTGAGCCGCAAACCTCTCCATGATTGGCCTTGTGATAATACTATGAAGCGTGCCGACAATTTCCTGTAAGAACTCAATTTCCTCGGTGGTGAATGGGGTCGCGCGGGAGAACGTGACGGCTCCAAACACCTTCGTGCCTCGCCTGATGGGAAAAAGGGTGCGGTTGAACACACCAAAGCTTTGCGCAAGATAGAGGAGACGCTGGGGCGGCGGATTTTCCGCATAGATCTCTTCTTCGATGACAACACGCGCCGCCGTTGAAGAAGCCTTGACGAATGGGTCTATGGCCAGCAGCCCGTCCCCATAATATGCGTCCAAATATGCAGGAGGCACGTCCGTGTCGATGGAATGACCGGTTCCAAATCGATAGCCATCAAGATCCAAACCGGACACTGCAAAGAAATCGAAGGGCACGGCTTGTCGGAGCCGCTCAACAAATGGGTGGTAGGGCAAATGCCTACGCACCGGTAGAGAGCTCAGGTCAACGGCCTCGTCGAACGACAATGTCAGGGCAAGCGTTCGAGAAAAGGGCATAAGGTGCTCCGGCTTTGATCCCAAATTTCGAGACCAAAATCAATTAGACGTAAATCGGCCACCTCACTCTACAGGTGATCAGGCCGACTATGCACAGCAGTGGGTGCCGTCTCAACCGATAAATGACGGCGCGATTTCAAGACGATACTCATGACGACACCGATGCGAGCTTTTGCGCTGCTTTGTACAACCAGTGCGGTAGAAGCCAGGGCATCTCCCAATCGTAGTGGCGATCGGCGTGCCGCTGACAGGGTGGGTCACAGCGTCATTGCTCCCCTTGAACTTCCTGCAGCCATCGATGCAATCATGAGAGCACCAGCGTTTACATTTTTGCTTACAATGGTCACGTCGATCCCCTCAAAGCCCTTGCACTCTGAAAGATCGCTACGTTCCTCAGCACTGCTTCAAAGAGCCAACCCGCTTGCCCTGTCAAAAACATGAACCCGTTCGTGATTGATACTGGCCGCAAACATCGAATTCGTTCTTACCAGTTGTTCGCCATCAACCACCGCCGTCACGTGATGTCCGGCAAGATCGAAAACCACATGGGTCTGCGCACCCGTCGGTTCGACCAGCAATGTCTTGCCGGAGACTATCACGTCGCCTTCGCCTCCCATGGCAAAATGCTCGGGACGTAGTCCAATGGTGACCGATTGCCCGCGCTTGACTTTGCGATCGGCGGCAATGCGAATGGCCGTGCCGTCATCCAGCCGCGCTGCCGGCGCGCCGTCGTCACCATCGACGATGCATTCGATCAGGTTCATGGCAGGCGAGCCAATGAAGGCGGCGACAAAGAGATTGGCGGGCTTCTTGTAAAGCTCGAGCGGCGTTCCCTGCTGCTCGATGCGCCCCTGATTGAGGACGACGACGCGGTCTGCGAGCGTCATTGCTTCGATCTGATCATGCGTCACATAGATCGACGTCGTGCCGACCTTCTGGTGCAGCGTCTTGATTTCGCTGCGCATCTGCACGCGCAGCTTCGCGTCAAGGTTGGACAACGGTTCGTCGAAAAGAAAGACCGCCGGGTTGCGCACGACAGCGCGCCCCATCGCCACGCGCTGGCGCTGACCACCGGAAAGCTGCGAGGGTTTGCGATCCAGCAGGTTGGCAAGGTCCAGCATCCGCGCGGCCTCGGTGACGCGCTCCTCGATCACCGCTTTTGGCTGACCGGCGATCTTCAGATTGAAACCCATATTTTCGGCGACCGTCATATGCGGATAAAGTGCATAGGACTGAAACACCATGGCGATGTTGCGCTCCCTCGGCGTCATCTCGTTGACGATCTTGCCGCCAATCAGCACGTCGCCATCGGTAATTTCCTCAAGCCCGGCAATCATGCGCAGCAGCGTGGACTTGCCGCATCCGGAGGGCCCAACGAGCGCGATGAATTCGCCATCGGATATCTCCAGCGAAATGCCGTGAATGACGCCAAGCGAGCCGTAGGATTTGCGAATATCTTTCAGTTCTACAGATGCCATTGTCTTCTCCCCTCAGGACTTGACGGCGCCGGCCGTCAGGCCCGCGATGATGTGTTTTTGCGCTAAGAAGAACACGATGATGGTGGGCAGGATCGTCATGGTGATGAAGGCCAGCACCAGCTGCCACTCGGTACCGAACTCACCGCGATAGACCATGATGCCGAGCGGCCATGGGTATTTGGATTCGGAATTGAGCATGATGAGCGGCAGGATGTAGCTGTTCCAGCTGCCGACGAAGGAGACGATCCCGACCGTTGCGATGATCGGCCGCGAAAGCGGCATGGAGATATGCCAGAAAAATTTCAGGTAACCGCAGCCGTCAACGAAGGCTGCCTGGAAAAGTTCGTCCGGCAAATTCTTGAAATAGTTGCGGAAGAGCAGGATGCTCATGCCGAGGCCAAAGGCCACCTGCGGCAGGACCACGCCCCAATAGGTGTCCAGCAGCCCCAGATCGCGGATGCGAATGAAGAGCGGCAGGATTGCGGTCGCAGCCGGAAACATCAGTCCCAACAGGAAATAATTGAGCAGGAAGTTGGACCCGAAAAACTTGACATGCGCGAAGGTGAAGGCCGCCATCGCCGAGACGACGAGCGTCAGGAAGACGGTGAGAACGGCAATGACGAGCGAGTTGAAAATCTGCAGCCAGTAGCGTTTCCCAAAGAGGATATCGCCATAGTTTGCCCACTGCCACTCGGCTGGCAGACCGAAGGGATTGACGCGCAGATCGCCAAGCGTCTTGAAGCCTCCAAGCGCCGTCGTTAGCAGTGGTATGAGTACGATAGCGGCAATAAGGGTCAGCGACACATAGAGGTAGATCCTCGTCTGGACGCTGACGCGAACGGATGTGGATGTGTCAGTCATGGCGCATGAAAATCCTTTTGTAACCGAAGGCAAGCGTGACGCAGATTATGAACAGCACCACCCCGACAGCGCTTCCAAGCCCGACCTGCATGCGCATGACGCCGTATGTGTAAAGGAACGTCACCATGGTCTGGGTGGAATTGGAGGGACCACCGCCCGTCAACGGCATGATCATGTCGAAGAGCTGCAACGAGCCGATCACGGCAAAGAAGATCGAAAGCCGAACCGTCGAGCCGAGCATCGGCAGAGTCACGTAGCGAAACTTCTGCCAGCCTGAGGCCCCATCGATTTCGGCCGCCTCCAGCACGTTCTTGTCCACCGACTGCAGGCCGGCAATGAACAACATCATGTGGAAGCCGAAATACTTCCAGACGATGACGGCAAGCACGGCATAGATCGCAACATCCTTATCCGCCAGCACATAGGGATTGGCGAACCCGAAGAAGTTCGAAATGGCGGCAAAGAGACCGTAGTCGCCGTCATAGACAAAGCGCCAGATAAGACCGGCTGCGACATCTGCAAGAACATAGGGCAGGAAGAAGACGAGACGAAACCCCACGACGCCCGGAATGCGATGGGCCAACATCGTCGCAAGCCAGATTGCCAGCGGGATCTGTATGCAGATCGAAATGATGATGATCAGCGCATTGTTGATCAGCGCCTGCGAGAACGCAGCATTGCCAAACAGGACCTGAAAATTCTTGAGCCCGATAAATTCGCTCGGCGTGCCGTAGCCGTTCCAACGGTAGAGGCTGTACCAGGCCGCCTCCCCCATCGGCAAGATCACGAAGAGGGTGAACAACAACAGCGCCGGGGGCAGGAAAATCAACAAAGTCAGCGCGCGGTCATGCGCAACGGAGCTCTGCTTCCGCTTCGATTTTACGACCGGGCTTGTCAGCGCGGGCGCAGCGTTCATGGAAATATTGGTCATCTTATCCGCTTTCGTATTCACGCAATGGCGATGGGCGCCGCACCAGGCGGCACCCACCGTTCAGGCGGGATCAGCGAAGCTCGAAAGCATCCTGGATCTGCTGCGCGCCCTCTTCAGGCGTCATTTGACCGGAGACGATTTCGACGGAGATGTCGTTGACGACGCGGCCAACAGCGGCACCGAGCGTCTGGTCGAAGAAGTTTTGATGCCACGTGGACGCCGCAAGTTGCTTGGCGGAATCGGCCATCAGCGGATCTTTCACCGCTTCACTCGCACCGACTGCGACGGGTAAGATCATGCCGGCTGCCGCGAGCTTCTTCTCGTTGTCGGCATTGGTGAGGAAGGTGGCGAAATCGATTGCTTCCTTCGAAGCATTCTTCGTCACCGCCCATCCATTCAGACCGCCAAGCGTGTCAGTGGCTTTGCCCGCACCGCCCTCGACCATCGGAAAAGCGAAGCGACCGAGATTGTCGGAGGAAAGACCCTTGCCGTCACCTGCATTCTTGCGCTGGTTGGCTTCGGTATTGTCGAAACCAAGGATCATCGCCGCTTTGCCGTCGCCAAAAACACCTAGCGCCTGTGGCCAGGTGGCGCCGAGATAGCCCGGCTGGAACGGTTCGAGTTTACCGAATTCTGCAAGCTGCTCGCCAGCCTTGATGATCGTCCGGTCCATGAAGCCTTCGCCCTCGCCCTTGCTCGCGGCATCGAAGACCGCCTGGCCTCCATTGCGCATGACGAGATAGCTCCAGTAGAAATGGATCGGCCACTTCTCCCCGCCACCACCGGCAATCGGAACAATCCCGGCGTCCTTGATCTTCTTTACCGCGGCGCCAAGATCGTCCCACGTCTTGATGTCTTCCGCCTTGACGCCGGCCTTGGAAAACAGCTGCTTGTTGTAGAAGAAGCTGACGAGGCTGACGCGGTAAGGCACAGCCCACACTTTGCCGTCGAAGGACAAGCCATCAATGGCAGCCGGGTTATAGGCGTTTCGAATCTTGCCACCATCAGCATCGAAGATTTCGGTCAGATCCTTCAGAGTGCCTGTCTTGGACTGCTCCTCAAGCACGCCGCCGCCCCAGCTGTAAAAGAAGTCAGGAACGTCATTCGACTGCAAAAGGGTGGGAAGTTTGGCCTTGAAGGCTTCGTTTTCCAGAAACTGCAGCTGAATGTCGACATCGGGGTGTTTCGTCTCGTAATCCTTGGCAATCTCTTCCCACACTGCCACGGATTTCGGATCGAGTTCGACGTGCATCCACTTGACGACAGTTGCGGCAGAAGCGCTTGCTGCGCCGAGCATGAATGTAATGGCTGTGGTGGAGGCAAGCGTGATCAGCTTGCCGCCCAGGCTTGCGCCCGCGTGCATAAACGTCATGATGATGATCCTCCCGGGGACTTCCTCACATTTATTCCCCAATCCGAATTAATTCATATAAGAATCCACTAACTGTCAAGGCGTAACTACTATTTTCCGCAACGCAGCTTGACATGGCGACGCATATTCGGGCTATTTAATCCGTGATCCGATATTAATCGGACATCCTGAATTGCTCTGCTCAAGCTCGTTGCGACTGGACCCATGAAGACTGCCGACCCCGAACTGATGCGTGCAATCAATCGCTTGAACGTCCTCGACACGATCCGTCGTCACGGCCCCATTTCGCGTGTGGAGATCAGTGAAAGGACGCAGCTTTCCACCACCACAGTTTCCGCGATAACGGCATCGTTACTGGATGATGGCCTCATTCTGTCGCGCCACCTGGGCGATATACGAACGGAGGGCTCGCGCGGCCGTCCCCGCGTGATGCTGGAACTCAATCCGGATGCTGCCAGGGTGGTTGGGGCCAAGATCGCGGCCAACCGTATGGTCTTCGTCGTCACCGATTTCTGCGGCAACGTCCTGTCGTCCCTCTCGCTGCCAATTCGGATCGATCGCCAGCCGATCGGCGTCATTGCAGATCTGATCGAAGACGGTGTGCGTCGATGCGTCGTCGATGCAGGGCTTTCACTCGAAGATGTCGACCGGGTCTGCCTCGGTCTGCCAGGAGTGATTGAACACCGCACCGGCAAGATCCGCTTCAGCCCGGTGCTACGCGAAGTCAACATCGACTTTGCAGGCGAGATGACGGCCCGCTTTGGGACGCCCACCATCATTGAAAGCGATGCGCATGCCGTGACGCTTGGCCACCACTGGTTCGGCAAGGCGCGCGATCTTGAGGACATGGTGCTGATCTCACTGGAGCAGACGCTGGGCTTAGGCGTGCTGCATAGAAACGACCTCTTCCGCGGTGCCGGTGGTCTCAGCCATAATCTTGGCGATCTTGTGCTTGTCGCGAGCCCGGAAGGAACCGTTCGGCTGGCGAGCCAGGCCGGCGAAAATGCAATCCTTGCGTCGCGGCCCGCTGACGGACGTTTCGCCGAAGCAATTCGGCTTGGCCGGGGCATTCAACATGCCCAAGCGCTGGTGCTGGCGCAGGACAATGATCTCATCGCCGCTGCCCAACGGGCGGGTGCCGCGATAGGTCTGACGCTCGCCAATATCGTGACCCTGTTTGCTCCGCCGCGCGTCATCTTCGTTGGCTCCAGCCTCGATCTCGGTGCCCCGTTCATCGATAGCATCAGGAGCGCCTACGAGATTTCCGTGCCGCCATCCCTACAAGGCGTGGCGGAACTGGTCTTCGACAACTCCAGCGACGAGCTCTGGGCACAGGGTGCTGCGGCTGTCGCGCTCTACGAACTGTACGAATCGCCTTGGAACACCACAGGCCCAGCTCTCTGAGGAGTGAGCGGGCGCAAGCATGATGGGAGAGTAGAATATGCAAAAGGTCGGCATCGGCATCATCGGATGCGGCAATATCTCGGGCGCTTACTTGAAGGCGATGGCATCCTTCCCGATCCTCGACATCAAGGGTGTCGCGGATATGAACGCGGAGATGGCCACAGCAAAGGCCGAGGAATTTAACGTCGCCGCGCGAAGCGTCGAGGATTTGCTGACGGATCCGGAGATCGAGATCATCGTCAACCTGACGATCCCCAAGGCGCATGTCGAGGTGGGCTTGAGGGCACTGGACGCCGGCAAGCACACCTATTCCGAAAAGCCGCTTGGCATTAACTTTGCCGAGGGCAAACGGCTTGCGGAAGCGGCGAAAGCGAAGAAGCTGCGCATCGGTGCGGCACCGGACACGTTCCTGGGCGGCGGTCATCAAACCGCGCGGACACTCATCGATCAAGGCGTTCTTGGCACGCCAGTCGGCGGAACGGCGACATTCATGTGCCCGGGACACGAACGCTGGCACCCTAACCCCGCCTTCTACTACGAAGTCGGCGGCGGACCGATGCTGGACATGGGACCCTATTACATTACCGACCTCGTCAACCTCTTTGGACCCGTCGCCAAGGTGGCAGGCTTTGCCTTTTCGCCACGTACCGAGCGCCTGATCACCAGCGAGCCTCGCAACGGCGAGAAAATCCCGGTCCATGTGGCGACCCATGTCGCAGGCGCGCTTGCATTTCAGAACGGCGCGATTGTTCAGGTCGGCATGAGTTTCGACGTGGCTGGACACAGACATGTCCCGCTCGAACTCTATGGCACGGAGGGGACCCTGCTTGTACCCGATCCCAACCACTTTGGTGGCGAGGTCCAGCTTCTGAAAAAAGGCGGCGAGTTCGAAATCCAGGAACTGTCTTCGCCCTACGCGGATGGCAACTACCGATCGATCGGCGTCGCGGACATGGCCCATGCTATCCGCTCCAATCGCCAGCACCGAGCCAATGGCGATCTGGCACTGCACGTTCTTGAAGTCATGGAAGCGTTTCAAACCGCATCGGACACGGGCACAACCGTTTCCATCACCACCGTCGTCGACCGTCCGGCCCCGCTGGCCGAGTCGCTTGTCGACGGCCGGATCGGTCAATAATTCTGAGGAGGAATAAAATGCGTGAAGCACTGATAGTATGGGGCGGCTGGAGCGGCCACGAACCCGAGGAATGCTCGGTCATCATCAAGGATCTTCTCGAAGAGGAAGGCTTCAAGGTCTATGTCGAACACAGCACCGAGGCCTTCGCCGATCCCTCTGTCCACGATCTCAGCCTCGTCGTACCGATCGTCACCATGTCCAAGATCGAAAAGGAAGAGATCAAGAATCTTGCGACCGCCGTCGAGAACGGTGTCGGCATCGCCGGATATCACGGCGGCGCCGGCGACAGCTTTCGCGAGTGCGTTGAGTATCAGTTCATGATCGGCGGACAATGGGTTGCCCACCCCGGCAACATCATCGACTACACCGTCAACATCACCAAGCCGGAAGACCCGATCATGGCCGGGATCACCGATTTCCCCTACACGTCCGAGCAGTACTACATGCATGTCGACCCTTCAAACGAGGTTCTCGCGACGACAACCTTTACCGGCGATCACGCCTGGTGGATCGACGGAGTCGTCATGCCGGTCGCCTGGAAGCGCAACTACGGGAAAGGCCGCGTCTTCTATTCATCACTCGGTCACCAGGCTAAGGAATTTGCCGTTCCGCAGATGCGGGAGATTTTCCGCCGCGGCGCCAACTGGGCCGCGCGCTGAAGGCGTTAGAATCCTAACCTGATGCAAAGCCGCGTGTATCTGCACGCGGCTTTGCACAATGGCTACCGAAATGGGATTCAACTGATAGCGACCGGCCCAACAGCTTGTTTGGCTGTGAGCGTTTCAACCAAATGGTCTGCCAGTCGCATACTGAGTGCGACTGCGGGCATGGTCGGGTTTGCGTGCCCGCCCGTGGGGAAAACGCAACTTCCCGCAACGAAAAGATTGCTGACGCCGTGAACCTTGCAGTCACGATCGACAACGCCCTCTTCGGGCGAAGCGCTCATCCGCGTCAAGCCGATCTGGTGAAAGCCGTCATAGGCCTGATCACGGAGTGCTTGCAGGCGGGCGGATGCCGGGTGCAGGTAATCGAGCCTTCCCATCCCTCTTTCTTTCAGCCACCGATCGAGAACAGCATGCGACCTTTCTATCGATATGAGGTCCTCATTCCGCACGCGATAATCGATAGCAACCGCTGCCACTTGATCCTCCTGCGTCGACGGCGATGGCATGACGGTGCTGGACATGTCGGGAGCCTGTTCGGCATGGTAGCGCAGCAAATAGCGCCGGGCGGGGTTGACGATCGGCACTCTCCGATCGCGGCGCCGCAGCAATTGGCCGATGGTGCGGCGAATATCCTTCAAGACTGACGCAGAGGGGACGAGATTACGAAGATGATCCCGGTATCGACGACCTCTTCGAAGCCGCGAGCCCGCAGCTTTACCATTGGCAAAAAAACGGTAGAGACCCGTCAGTTGAAGGGCGAGAAACACCGCGGAAAGTCCAGCCGAATGGTGGAGGGCATTCGAGATGGAGATCGTGTCGAGCCAGAAGACGCAATTGAGTAAGCCGAGGCGCTGTTGCGCATCACCTGAAAGCTGGAAACGGCGCCGAAAAATGCCTCCCCCTTTGGTCGCTTGAAATGACAGCGCATCGACGCCGACGTCGTCTTCTAGTTCCACAATGGCAATGTAACCCGTCAGATGTCCTTGGTAATAGCGCCCAAGTGCAGGGGAAAGAACCCCGGGATGCGCCGTGTGCAATTGGTGGAGCAAACGCACGTTCCCGATACCGCCGGCGGCAAGCACCAGCCTTTGAGCGGGAATTCGCAAAGTCCCCGCCTTGCCTTGAAGGTGCAGATGAGTGACGGCGTGGTCAGAATCGAGCTCGATCGAGCTGAGAACCGTGTCTGGGAGAAAATGGATCAGCTTGGATTGATCGATACGGTCGCGGTATTGCAGTCCGAGGTTGGGCTGAGAACTCCACCACTCTATGGCGTCGAGGTGAACCTCATCGGAATCGCCGTTTATTTGCTCATCACCTAAATCGATGTCGGCGACATTCAAAAACTTTAGCGCGTCTCCGTAGTAGCCACTTACCTCCCTATGGGAGATCGGCCATCCGGAGTTCGGAACGTATGGGCGCTGAAGAAAATCGATGTCGTCAAAGGCGACGCATCGCCCTCCCCACAGCGATGATGTACCGCCCAGCCCACTCGCCGTTGCAGACATCAATGGAGCGTGATGTTGATTTGCGACACTAACGTGGCGCCCTGCATCGCCGTTCTCACCCGCTTCAACCAGGAGAACGCAGATACCCTGCTCTTCCAATCTGCACGCAAGAGCAAGGCCAACCGGACCAGCCCCGACGATGCAGACCTGAAACGGTATCGATGTCGCGTTGAGCGCGTGGTGAATCATGGCTTCTCATTTCTGCAAACCATGAACACTAAAAGGCGATCCTGCAGTCGTTACAACGACCAGATCTTGTCCTTCACTTTATATCCGGGAACTGCCTAAAAACGGGTGCCCGATCCGTCGCCTGGGGTTGATCGAACCCGCAAGCAAACGCCCAAATCCGTCTCAACGCAAAGCCCCTCCCAAACCTGTTAAGCGCGCCGTCTATAAAAAAGTCCTGGTAAAAAAACGCACCTTCCAGCTGCAGCGCAAAGGAGTACCAAGGCGGCGGGATTTACGGGGAAGCATCTGATAAAGGAGAGAAATTTGACAAAACTGATGAGATTTTTTGTTTGTCTGGCGTTCACCATGGCCCTGGCCCCAGCTGCTTGGGCGCAATCTGGAGAAGAGGATCACGGTGCTGCGGTGGAGAAAATGAATGCCTATGTCGGCTTCATGAACCGCGCGATCCGCGCGTCGGACTCGCTTTTCCGCTACGAAAGCTGGGTAAACATGAAGAAGGGTCCAACCGGTAAGGAACGCATCATTTACGGGCTTTACGCACCTTATGACGTTCGCACCGAAATTGCCAAAGCGGAAGAGGCAACAGGTGCCGAGCCAAAGATGCCTGATCTCGACGCAACCATGACCCGGTTCATCGCCGTCTATAAGGAGCTGGCGCCGGTTCTGGAAAAAGCCAGCAAGTATTACGACCGCTCGGACTACAAGAGCGACAAGATGCAGGGCGGCAAGGAATTTCACGCTCAGATCATCAAGTTTGCGGATGAATTTTCAACGGCACGAACCGAGGCCGACACGCTTCTGGCCAAGGAGAAGCGGGAAATCGACTTGCAGGAACTGGCCGCGCTGGAGAAGGCCGAGGGCAAGAAATCACGCTGGCAAGTGCGTAACATCATGATCAAGGCGCAAGCCGTCATGGAGACATTGCCGAGCGGCAATGAGACAAAAGTCGACCTCGGCGCCTATAACGCGTCGCTCAAGGACTATGCCGAAGCCGTCAAGGTGTTCGATGACTACGCGACTGAACATCCCGGCTCGTTCCACGTCTTCGAATCCAGCCCAGGAACGCTTCTCAGCAAGCTGCGGGACTTCCAGGAAAAACTGCAGAAGGCCAAGGGCGATGCTCGTAAAGCCGCCAACGATCTGGAGTGGATCTATAACGACTACAATATGATGGTCTCAACGTCTCAGAGCGCAACGACGTTCTCAAATGATTGATCTATCCTATTGTGCAAATAGGATTTTCGGCGCGGCGGCCTTAGAACGCCGCGCGTAATCTTAGACGCATCAGAATCGTACGACGTCCTTTTTGCCCACAGAGCGTGCAATTCAAGATCAGTCCAGATTTCGGCTCCGATGAGGCGTGGCTGCCAAGATCAGAGGAAGCTGCAACCACTTGAGGGCCCGAGCCTATTGATCTGTATTCACGCGGTCACCGTTGCTGTCAAAGACGTGGAGCCTGGCTTCCGGCAAGCCAACGCTAATCGAAGCTCCAGGCTGCAACAGTGCACGGTCGGAAGAAAACAGCTTGAAGGGAAGTCCGTGTACCGTGAGGTGCAGGATAATACCGAGGCCTGTCGGCTCGACGAGCTCCACCTTGGCATCCACGCCGCCCGTCTCCGGTGAGACGACAACGTGCTCGGGACGGATACCGAGGGTCATGGCCTCGCCATCTCTAAGCGGAATCGTTCGGCCCAGGGGAAGCTGGCTACCGTCTGGCAAGGACATTGCGCTTCCATAGGGCTTTTGAACACAGCGGCCTTCAAGAAAGTTCATTCCTGGCGAACCGATAAACCCGGCGACAAAGAGGTTGGCCGGACGATCGTAAAGATCGAGCGGCGCACCGATCTGCTGCACATAGCCGGCATTCATGGCGACGATGCGCGAGGCGAGCGTCATCGCCTCGATCTGGTCATGGGTGACGTAGACGGAGGTAGCACGTAGATCGGCATGCATCCGCTTGATTTCCGCACGCATCTGTTCGCGCAGACGCGCGTCGAGGTTGGACAAGGGTTCGTCAAAAAGGAAGGCTTTGGGTTGGCGCACAATGGCGCGCCCCATGGCAACGCGTTGACGCTGGCCGCCGGAGAGCGCCTTTGGGCGCCTTGCAAGATAGGGATCGAGACCGAGCTTACTCGATGCTGACGAAACGGCCGCAGCAATCGCCTCCTTGGGGCTGCGGCGAAGCCGCAGGCTGTAGCTCATATTGTCGGCGACGCTCATATGCGGGTAGAGCGCATAGGACTGAAACACCATGGCGATGTCACGGTCCTTGGGCTTGAGATTATTGACGAGTTGCCCATCGATGGAGAGCGTGCCCGAGGTGATTTCCTCCAGACCGGCGATCATACGCAGCAGCGTGGATTTGCCGCATCCGGACGGGCCGACGAGAACCACGAACTCGCCATCGGCAATGGAGAGATCGACACCGTGCAGGACAGGATGATCCCCATAGGACTTGGCGACGCGGTTCAGCTCGATGGAAGCCATGGATTTATCCTTTCACTGCACCGGCCGTCAGGCCCTGTACGAGATATCTTTGGATCAGCAGGAAGAAGAGGCATGCGGGAACGAGCGCCAGGACGCCCGCTGCCATCATCTGCCCGAAATCGACGGAGAATTTTGAGACGAATGTCAGGAGGCCGACCGGGAAGGTCGCGCTCTGATTTCCAGAAATCAGCATCAGCGCAAAGAGAAGCTCGCTCCAGGCCGCGGTGAAGACGAAGCCAAGCGTCGCGGCAATTCCCGGAAGCGTCAGAGGCAGGATGATCTGGCGGAAGGCGGTAAAGCGGCTTGCGCCGTCGATCATGGCGGCCTCCTCCAGATCCTTCGGAATGCCGTCGAAGAACGACTGCATCAGGAACGTGGCGAAAGGCACGTTGAACGCGGTGTAGACGATGACGAGGCCGGTCAGGCTGTTGGTCAGGCCGAGCGGAGACAGCATCTTGAAGATCGGTGCCACCAGCATGACCAACGGGAACATCTGGGTGATGAGCATCAGCGCGATGATCCAGTATTTCCCGCGGAACTGGAAGCGTGAAAGCGCATAGCCGGAAAGTGACGACAGCACCGTAACGGCAAAAGCCGTTGATCCCGCCACGATGACGCTGTTCTTGAAGAATGTCGGAAAGGCGCTGTTTTCGATGACGAAGCGATAATGGTCGAAGGTTGCGCGCGATGGCCATAGCCGCACACCCTCGCTATAGAGCAAGTCGTTCGGCGTCACCGAAACCTTGAGCAGCCAGAACAAGGGAAAGAGCGCGAATGCGATGTAGACGAGGATCGCCAGGCGATGCGCGACTGTGAGAAAAATTCGGCCGGTCACGGATCAATCCTTCTCGATAAGGCGCTGGCGCATGATGACGATCAACATGGAGTAGGCGAGCAGAAGCGCGAGCAGAACCAGCGCGATCGCCGACGCATAGCCAAAGTCCAGCCGCTTGAAGGCCTGGGTGAAAATATAGCTTGCAACGATTTGCGTGCGGTCGGCCGGGCCACCATTCGTCATGACGATGATGAGATCGGCGAAATTGGCGATCCAGACGGTACGAAGCAGCACGGTGATGGCGATCGTCGGGGCCAGAAACGGCAGGGTGATCGAGGTAAACCGCTGGAGCGGGCTCGCTCCATCGATAGAAGCCGCCTCGTAAAGGTCGCGGGGAATGGCCTGCAAGGCGGCCAATAGCGTGATGGCGAAGAAAGGTATGCCCCACCAGACATTGGCGATGATCGGTCCCCACATGGCAAGATGCGGATCGGCCAGAATGTTATTCGGTGCCGAGAGCATGCCGAGCGACGTCATCCAGTACGGCAGCGGTCCGATCACCGGGTTGAACAACCAGGCCCAGTTAAGGCCTGCCAGAAAGGTTGGAACGGCCCATGGAAGAAAGACCAAGGCCTGGGCGATACCGCGACCGGCAAAGGGCTTGTCAAGCAGCAGGGCAAGGATAAGGCCGAAGAAGAATTGAAGGAACACCGACGCGCCCGTCCACCACAGCGTGTTCTTGAGAGCGCGGTAGAATGCGGCATCCTGAGACAGCGTCTTGAAATGCTCTAGGCCGATGAAGCCGCCGGAAAACGGATTGAGCAACTGGACGTCGCGGAATGCGTAGGAAAGCCCGAGCACCAGCGGCACCATCATCACGGTGACGATGAGAACGAGGACGGGCGCGCTATAAAGCCATGGCTCAGCCGAGTTGGCCAGCCTACGCAACATAGGTTTGCGCGACATCGCAGGTGCGGCGCTTGAAAATGACGACATCAATTGCTCCTCAGCGTAACGAAGTCTGGGCCGGAGGCCACGCGCTGATCTCAACTTCACGGCACGTCGCACAAAGGTGTTCGAGAACTTTGCGGTAACGACATGCGACAAAACAACGGCTTAAAGCGCGCTGATCAACAAGCTCGCGAAGCGCTTCAAAGCTCGTGGCAGCAGGAAGGTGGCGTACCTTGAAAGATACGCCACCGGTGTCCCTTACTTGGACTGAAGGAACTTCTGCTGCGCCTTCGTCATGTAGTCCGCCCACTGCTTGGCGAGGTCTTCGGGTGTGATGTCACCCAGAAGAGCTTCCTGGGAGGTCTTGATCACGAGCGAATCCTTGAAGAACGCAAACTCCTGGAGATAGGTCGGCATGGTTGTCGGCACGGCATTCTTGTCGGCCAGTTCCTCGAACCATCCCTTGAACTGCTCGCTTGCATAGAAGGGGTCCTTCTCGGCGGAGGTGTGAACTGGAAGAGCACCGGTCTTCTTGTTCCACTCGATATTGCCTTCAGGTCCTTCCAGCGTTTCGATCAGCTTCCAGGAAAGATCCTTGTCCTTCGAAGACGCCATCATCGACCAGCCGGCAAAACCGATGGTCGGAAAGGTCTTTCCATCCGGTCCCTTCGGCATGGTCATGACGCCGAAATCTTCGCTTTTCATGCGCTGGGCGATGGCGATCAAGGCGTCCGGATCCTGATCAAGGAAGGCGCACGTGCCGGAATAGAAGCCAGCGACGATCTCGTTGAAGCCCCAGTTGACGCTGTCCTTTGGCGCGTAGCCGTTCTTGTAGAGATCTACGACGTAGGTGAGGCCCTTGACCCAGCCAGGGCTGTCGAATGTCGACTTGCCGTCCTTGGTGAAGAACTCATTGGAGCCGGCCATGGATGCGCCGAACATCACCCAGCCGTTCAGACCTCCGGCGCCGCCACGAAGGCAATAGCCATACTTGCCGGGAATGGCCGAAATCTTCTTCGACGCGTCGGCAAATTCGTCCAGCGTCTTCGGCAGTTCCTTCACGCCAGCCTGCTCAAGCAGCTTCTTGTTGTAGAACATCGCGCGCAGGTAGAAGCCGTAGGGCAGCATGTAGGCGGTGTTCTTCACATCGCGGCCAAGCTCCAGGGCTCGCGGCGTCAGATCCGACGTGTACTGCCACTTTGCCAGATAGGGCTCCAGGCTCTCGAGCATGCCGTTATTGGCATAAAGCGACAGCCAGGTGTCAGGCATTTCCATCACGTCCGGAACGTCACCAGCCGATACCATGGTGGCAAACTTCTGGAAGGCCTCGTTCCATGGAAGCGATATGATCTCGACCTTCGTGCCGGGATTGGCGGCCTCGAATTTGCCGACGAGGCTTTTCAACGTCTCGGTGCGCTCGGGGCTGGTGATGACTTCCACCAGTTTCAGGGTTGTGTCGGCAAGCGCCGTTCCGGCCATCATGGCGGTAAAGAATGCTGCTGCTACCAGTTTTTTCATGTCGTTCTCCCTTTTTGTTGTCGTCACGATGCGTCAGGCTGCGGCAGATGCCGCTCTGATGGCTGGTTCAAGATCATTCCAGAGAGCTTCAGTACCCTCCAGGCCCACATGCAGGCGCACGGAGCGCGCGCTGATACCGAAAGTATGTGCTGAATTTGGCTGCGCCTTCTGCTCAAGCACCACCTCCCCTGGGACGATCAGGCTTTCATGTCCTCCCCAGGAAACACCCAGTTTGAAAAGCTGAAGCTGGTCGGCGAAGGCCCGTACATCCACACCTTCCCGGAAGATGAAGGAGAAGAGACCGGACGTGCCGTTCAGCCCCGGCGGAAGACGGTTTGCCAACCCCGGATGGCAAACAGCCTCCACGACGTCGAGCGCCTGCAAACGCGATGCGATCGCAAGCGCCGATTCCTGATGCGCCTTCATGCGGATGGGAAGCGTGCGCAGCCCGCGGATCAACAACCATGCGTCGAAGGGCGACATCTTGCCGCCAAGATAGGGGTAAGCTTCCGCGCGAATACGGTCGATCATCGCCTTGGAACCGGCAACGACGCCCGAAACAACGTCGCTGTGACCACCGAGATATTTCGAAGCCGAATGCACCACCATATCGACGCCAAGTGCCAAGGGCGTCTGGAAAATCGGGCTGGCCCAGGAATTGTCGATGACAGAGATCGCGCCGTGTCGCTTGGCAATCGCTGCCAAGGCACCGACATCATGCGCCTCCATCACCCAGCTTGTCGGGCTCTCCATGTAAAACAGTTTGGCGCCGGGCATCGCCTTCTCGACTGCGGCCTCATCGCGACCGTCGACATAGGTCACGTCAATCTTCATCCGCTTCATCAGGGTACCAAACAGACGGAAGGCATCCGGGTAGACGTGGCGGACCGCGACGATACGATCGCCGGGAGAAACGAAGGACAGTACGGTGGACGAAATCGCTGCCATGCCACTGGCAAAACCGAGTGCGTCTTCAGCACCTTCGAGCTTAGCTAACATCTCTTCAAACATGCGAACGGTCGGGTTTAGCCCGCGTGTGTAAACAGGACGGCTCTTTTCGCCACGATAGGTCGCGACCATTTCGTCATAGCTTGAAAAGGTGAAGAGCGATGTCTGCACCAGCGGTGGGACCACGGCTTCGAAAGCGTGCGTTTCGTCATGCGCGACAATGAGCGATGCTGCATCAAAAAAATCAGAGCCTTGGCTCATTTGGACATGTCCTTAATATCTTCCTCGACGATCGCGAGGATTTTCAATGTTTCCTGCCGCGCCGCCGACGTGTCACCGGCCACGATCGCGTTGAACAGGGTGCGGTGAAACGGAAAGGAGCGAGAGGCGAAATCAGGCCTGTCGAACGGCTTGGACCAGAAGCGCTCGAAGCCTTCGCGCATCTGCTCGAGCAATTGCTTGAACAGCGAATTATGAGTGGCGTCGTAAATCGAAAGGTGAAACGCAAGGTCAGCCTTGCCGGACGTACCCTCGGCCAGATGAACGCGCTCCATCTCTTCCAGCCGAAGACGCATCGTTTCGATATCGTCCTCGGTGCGGCGGCGAGCCGCCGCCATCGACGCTTCAACCTCGATCCCACGGCGCACTTCCAGCGTCATCAAAAGCGCGTCTCGCAGGCTTTGCGCCTCAATGGAAATCGGCATATGGACAGTCGCGGTGGAAATCGGCTTCAAAAGATAATTGCCGCTGCCCTTGCGGGAATCGATAATACCAAGCGCCTGAAACTTTCGGATGACCTCACGAATGGTGGAACGCCCGACACCAAGCGCCGACATCAACTCACGCTCGGCAGGTAGGCGGCTCCCCGGCTTCAGATCAGCCCGCTCGACAAACTCGACAAGCGCGCCTTCGACCTGCCGTACCCGGTCTACGACTGGCAGCGGAGTCATCACATGCTTTTCGAGTGTCTGATCCATTTGCCCCCGCAATGTCAGCACTTGCAAATTGGTCTGACATCTTACCGATTAACATAATCTTCATTTTTCGGAGGCGTCAAGCCGGACGTGCTGCAGATTTCCTATGAGATTGGATTCTTTTTCGTTGCTTTGACCGCCTCTTACAATTTCGGAAGGGCCATTCTCAAAGCTGCGGAGTTCTGCGACCGCTGTCATTGTGAACGTCCAATCTTCTGCAAGAAGCGTCTGCCCAAGCGCGCGGTCGCGGCTCATCTAACTCGCGAGCTACGCTGCCTCTCATCAGCTTCGGAGACTTGGAACATCAAACATGGGAGGTGGGCTGCAGCCGTTCGGTACCCGGCGGTGCGTCGAGTTTTTAGGGTGTCTGCTCAGCTTTTGAGTTTTGCAGATATTCATCCCGAGGAAGTTGCTGCCTCCGTTCACGAAGAATGAGCGTCACACCCATCGCCGTGAGGAACGAATGGCGGTGTCGAGCACTTCCTCGACTAGCTCGGCAGCGACACCTCGTAACTCATCGTCAAGATACGCCGCCTTCTGGTCCGCTTCTGGCAGCAACCACCATCTCACTTAGAAATTTGACCTATCACGAGCTTAGTTTCTGGAAGCTTGAAAGTAATCAATTCCGGCTTGAGCACATTCAACATCCTGCGCCGGCGTACCCGAACTCAGGCCAATTGCTCCGACGACCTCGCCATCAACGATCACTGGCAAGCCACCGCCGACGACCATAAGGCGCCCACCGATCGCAGAGTTGATGCCGTAGGCGGGATTACCTGGCAGGCTTGCCGTGCCGTAACTCTCGGTCGTTCGCTTTGCGCCCGCAGCCGTGTACGCTTTGTCTTGCGCAATGATGGTGCTGGTTATCTTACCTCCATCCATCCGTTCAAACGCGATCAACTGACCGGATTCATCGACAACAGCGATACACATTGGCACGCCAATTTCAGTCGCTTTGGCTCGCGCGCCTGCAATCAAGCTACGCGCATCCTCTATGTCCAAGCGCTTGATGACCAACACTTGCTGTATCCTCCCTGTTTTTATGAACTCGAGCAAAGCACCACATTCGAAAGATCGACTGCGCGCAATAGCCTGTTACTCTACGCAAAGATTACTATTGAACGAGATCGCCCCGCTCTTCGGGGCGATCTCGTTCGGGCATCAAAGCGCAAGTTCACGGCGGAGCGTTTCCAGACGCTCCATCGCAATAACTCCCTCGGCGATCGTTGGCGCAGGAGTACTTGCTCCAGCGAGGGCGGGGACGACATCTGCAAGCAGAGAATGGTACCCTTTGGGATCCTCATTGGCCGCTGCCGTAAAATTCGGTTTCCATGTCAGCGTGTCGCAATCATCGTTCAGTGTTGCGCCGAGATCGTCGATCTTGAATGGCGGGTTACGATGCCATTTGATGTCGATGACGTCTTCCACTTCGATCCGCTGGTGATCGCCCATGAGCTCGATGCGCTCAACCGGCGTGCCGCGTGATTGGATTGTGCCCATCGCAACATTCCCGATGGCCCCGCATTCGAATTCGAAGCCGACGTGGAAGAGCACGCGTCCCGGCGTCTTCTCGACTTTACGGGCACTAATCGAGCGGACCGGGGAAACCAGGAAAGACACGAGATCCATATAATGAACGCAATGGTGGAGAAAGAAGCCGGTATAGTCGACATTACCAACGAAATATCCCGGTGCGGTCATATAGTAACCGGTCAATCCCAGGACATCGCCGAAACGACCGGACTTGACGATATTGGCCGCCATGCGATTACCGATTGAGTAACGTTTCATGAAGCCCAGAAGGAGCGGTTTCTTGGCCTTTTCCGACGCGGCCAGAAGTTCACGAGCACCTGCCGCACTACCCGACGGCGGCTTTTCCATGAAAACAGGCAGGCCCCGCTCAAGAGCCATCTTTCCGAAGGCCAAGTGCTGGTCAGGGCCAACCGCCATTCCAACCGCATCGAGGCCCGGCGTCTTCAACAGATCCGCAACGTCACTGACAAGATTGATCACTCCGAACTGACGTCCAGCATCTCTCAGTCGCGCGCCATCTATATCGCAAAGCGCGACGAGTTCGACGTCATGGCGAACAAGCTGCGGAAGCAGCATCTGGGTTGCGTGAATGCCGCAACCGATCCAACCGATTTTCATAGTCATCGACGATATTCCGTAAGCAGGAGGTGAGATTTCATGAATGCACTCGATGCCGACAGGCGATCGCTCTCGTCTTCGTGGGGCGCCCGCCACTGGGCGAACGGAACACCGAAACGGTCATCGGTACGACGAAAGGGTTCAAGCGAGACCGGCCCCTTGTAGCCAACCTCATGGAGGGCGCGGCAAACGTCGACCCAGTCCGTCAGGCCAGTGCCGGGGAAGCCGCGATGGTTCTCGTTCGCCTGAAAATGGACAAGGCGATCCCCTGCGAGCCGGATGGCCTCTGAAAGAGAACTCTCTTCCATGTGCATGTGGAAGGTGTCGAGCATGAGCTTCACAGCAGGATGATCAACGGCATCCAGCAGTTCCATCGCCTGCTGCGTCGTACAAAGCACGTCGCTCTCGAAACGGTTGAGGGGCTCGACAGCCAGAACAATGCCAGCATTCTGCGCGTAGTCTCCCGCTTCCTTCAGCCCTTTGACACACCGGTCTTTTCGAGCAACGCGCTCAGACTCCTCCACGGGCTGCGGTGGACGACCCGCAAATACGAGGGGGTTTCCCGTCAGGGGCCCCCCGACGACCGTCGCGCCAAGACCGGCGGCGCAATCCACCGTGTATTTCAGGTAATCGATGCCTGCACGATGGGCGTCGGCATCGGCAGAGGACAAGTTCCTCTGCAGATTCACACGTGCGGCGAGAACAACGCCCAGCCCGGCATCATCGAGAGCTGTTTTGGTGGCCTTGATGTCGAGTTCACCGAGCTCGGGAACAAGAAGTTCAACAAAGTCATAGCCATGCTCGCGCATCTTCAAAAAAAATGGGAAGTGCTCGGCCGTGAACGGGCGGGCATATTGCATTGAAATCAGCCCGATAGGGTTCATCTTTGCCTCCTTTTTTACTGCGTAGATATTGAGTTGCTTGCAAGGGTTTGGGGTCAATATCAGCCCTTCACGGCGCCCTGAGTCAGGCCGCCAACCAATCGACGCTGAACGAGCAGGAAGAGGATAGTTGCAGGCATGGCACCGACCACAGCACCCGCAGCAAGCAATCCCCATTCGATCTGATACTCGCCAATCAGCGTCTGGATCGCGACAGTCACAGGACGGACATTTCTGCCCCCCAGCGTCAACGCGTAGAGATATTCATTCCAGGCGGTGATGAAGATGTAGATCCCGGTCGAGATTATTCCCGGCATCGTCAGTGGCAGCACGACCTTTCGGAGAGCCGTTAATCGCGAACAGCCATCAGTCATTGCCGCCTCATCTAGACTTTTCGGGATTGCAGCGATGTAGCTTGTCAGCATCCAAACGGCGAATGGAATAGCGACTGTTGCGTTGGCAAGAATGAGCCCGATATGAGTGTCGAGAATTCCAATCCGGCGCATTAGAATGAAGAGCGGCAGGATCAGCAGGACCATCGGGAACATGTTGATCAGCAAGAACTGCATCATCAGGAGTTTCCGTCCAGGGAAGCGGAAACGCGAGAACGCATAGGCAGCGGTAACCGAGACAATCAAGCCGACCACAACCGTGCCGCCAGCAATGATAAGACTGTCCAGCATGTTTTTCAAAAACGAAGTCTGCTCGATCAATCGGACATAGTTGTCAATCCGCCAACCCATGGGCGAGAGGGAGACGCCAGTGGCGGAGAGGGTGGCAGTTGGCGTGAGTGACGTCAGTATCATCCACACGAACGGTGCCATGGCGAACAGGACGATCGCAAGAACAGGCAAATCTGTTGTGA
The DNA here is from genome assembly GCF_052045735.1 of Agrobacterium sp. 22117. Taxonomy (NCBI): domain Bacteria; kingdom Pseudomonadati; phylum Pseudomonadota; class Alphaproteobacteria; order Hyphomicrobiales; family Rhizobiaceae; genus Agrobacterium; species Agrobacterium sp. 22117. The sequence continues at coordinate 258,952 of NZ_JBQEPP010000006.1, forward strand.
CGATCCGGCGAAGCGTGTTTTTCTGCGTCATCTTTCAACCTCGCGCATGGTACGAGCGAGGTAGAGAACCACGAACGCTCCGAGAAGGATTGTGAATGTGACGGCGATTGAGGTGCCGTATCCGAAGTCGAGGTTCTGGCGCGCTTTTATGAACGCATAAAGCGGCAGCGTATAAGTCGCATAGCCGGGTCCACCTCCCGTCATCACGAAGATGACGTCCATCGAATTGGCAACCCAGATCACGCGCAACAGGCCTGCGGTCGCAAGAACCGGCGCGATCCCAGGCAACGTTATATGCAGGAACTGCCTCCAGGATGACGCTCCGTCGATCGACGCAGCTTCATACTGGCTCTTTGGGATACCCTGCAGCCCTGCCAAAATCATCACCGCAAAGAAGGGGAAGCCTTGCCATGTCAACGTCGCTATGATCGCATAGATCGCAACCTTTGGATCGGCGAGCCATGGCACTGCCGCTTGCACGACCGACAGATAGATAAGGATGTCGTTCAGCACACCTGTATTGGGATCATAAATCCAACGCCACATCAGAGCGATCACCACGCTGGGCAGAGCCCAGGGAATAATGATCAGCGCTCGCGCTAGACCACGCCAGGGAAACTCCCGGTTCAACAGCAAAGCCGTAAGAAGGCCGAGCCCCATCTGAAGTGGCACGGTCAGACCGATCCATAACAGGGTGTTCCAGAGTGCGGCCCAGAAAACGGGATCGTTAAAGAGCGTCACATAGTTTCCGAAACCGACAAACTTGCTGGCGTTCGGTTTAAAGAGGATGAGATCGTAGAAACTCGTCCAAACCGCCTGCACCATCGGCATGAAGACAATGACCAGCGTCACGACAAATGCAGGCGCAAGCAGGACATATGGAAGAAGCCGTTCCGAGCGCCAGTCGAAAGTCGCGCGGCGCCTAGGGGAAGATGTTGCTGACAGAGACATACTGCGTCCGTTTCAAGCCTTGAGGAAGGCCCCGACGCAGACGTCGGGGCACACAGATGGCAAGTGTTACTGAGCAAACAGCGTTTGAAGCTGCTCCATCATCTGCTGCGAATTGATCTGCCCTGTGAGCGCCTGCTGCATATTCGTCTGCCAAGCACTGTTGACGAATTCGGAGACAGCCGACGTTTGCGGCAGCACTGTCGCAAAAGGAAGGGATTGGATCGTAGCATCGACGAAACGGCGTTCATGAAGCTTCCAATTCGCCGAACCGCTCTTGGTGACCGTCATTTGGCCTGTTGCACCATTGAAAGCGACGTTATTCTCACCCTCGGCGAGAAACGAAATCCACTTCCATGCAGCGTCCTTCACGGATGAATTCGAGAAGATCGCGAGGGACTCGTCTCCGTAGGATGTCCACTGACCGTTCCCGCACTTTGGTACCGGCACTGCTGAAACCTTGTCTCCAAGCGCCGCGACCAGATCCTTGGACGAGCCAATGTGATGGATCGTCATCGCGGTTTTCCCGGATTTAAAAGCAGCAATGATTTCCTGGAACCCGTCATTCGGAGCGGATGGTGGTATTACCTTGTCCTTCTGGAACAGGTCGATTACCCACTGATTGGCAGCGATGGCTTCTGGCTTAACAAGACCGTCAGGCTTCAGTTCGGCTCCTTGAGAAAATACAAACGCGCCCCATTGATCCCATCCACCTTTGCCGCCCCGCAGGCCAAACCCATAGGTGTCGGGCGCCCTTGTCAGTTTGATAGCGGCATCCCTGAACTCCTCGCAGGTCTTGGGCGGCTGCAGGCCTGCGGCTTGAAAGAGATCCGTGCGATAATACAGATAGAGAACGACATATTGGACCGGCAGGTAATATTGAGTACCGTCAGGCCCCTTGTTCAGTTCGAGTACGTTATCGAGTAGATCGGCCTTCCCTTTCCAGGCGTCAATCATATTGCCGATCGGCTCGAGCGCACCCATTTCAACGAGGCGCGGTTGAGCAAAAAGCTTCACCATCGCAGCGTCCGGTGCATTACCTCCCACGAGTGAGGTGTAGAGGTTGTCGTAATAGCTGTTCCACGGCACGTTCTCGGCTTGAATTGTGATGCCCGGATTGGCTGCTTCGAATTTCTTTACCAGGTCAGCCATCGGGTTGGCTGGATTATCGAAGTGGTACCAAAACCGGACCGTTTCCGCTTTTGCCTGGGACAGCGCTGCCGACGCCGCCAGTGCGACGCTGAGCGCCATTGTTTTCAGAAATTTCATGCTTTCCTCCTCCAGATTGATTTGTTTTCAGCGGCCAGCCTGCCGCCTCGCTGCATTCCCCGCTGCTGCCAACGCCTCCCGCGCAGCAGACAGTTCGGATGTATTTTGTAAGAAGCCGTGCATCACGCCTGGGATAATCGACAACTCGTCGCTGCGACCGAGCGCCCTGAGACGTTCACTCAAAAGAAGCGTGTCCGACAGCAGAGGATCGACCTCCGCCGCCATCAAATACAGCGGCGGCATTGCCGCCAGTTGCTCTCCAGTTGCGACAAGTGGACATGCCAAAGGATCACCTTCGATTTTCTGCCCCCCGGCATAGAAGTCCCAATAACGCTGCATCTTACCGCGAGTCAGTCCAGGCCCTTCGCTGAATTGGACGTAGGATGGCGTCTCGAAAGACCGTTCATAGTTTCCGTAAAAGAGCAGTCCGCCGTCCGGCAGGAGTCGTCCGGCCGCCTCTTCGTGCAACATGGCTGCCAATGCAAGATTGGCACCGGCCGAGTCGCCAGCCACCAGCAACGGGCCACGCGTGACACCCGAGGCAGATGTTGCGCTAAAGACGTGCCGGAGTGCCGAGACCACGTCCTTCAGACCTGCGGGGAACGGGCATTCGGGCGCCAGCCGGTAGTCCGGCAACACGACAGGCATTCCGCTTTCAATCGCAAGGGTTCGCGCACAACGCTCGTGCGTTTCCGGAGAGCAGAACGCAAAGCCTCCGCCATGTATAAACAGGATCGCACCGTGCCCAGCACCTTTCGGAACTAGAATTTTCAAGCGACAGCGGTCAGAACCAAGCTCGAGATCCGCATCGATCCAGACTTCCGACACGCTGCGCATCGGCGGCAGATCGACATTGCAACGCGTGCTCGCAAACGCCGACTGAGCCCTCCCCTGTTCGGGCGCCAACGTTGTTGGATCTGGCAACTGGCCAAGTTCAGCCAGCGTCCTTGCCATCAGAGCAACACTCTCTGCCGACAACGCACCAGAGACTGCGTGAGCGGCGCTCACTGAACGCTCTCCGGAAATACCTCAGGACCGAAATCGACAATCGTAGCAATGTGATGATGCATCGAGGCGGTCGCCCGCCGCGCATCACCGCTTTCAATGGACTCGATGATGCTGCGGTGGCGCAGCGCTGTCGCCCTCAAATCCCGTGACATCGGACTACGCGAAATCTTGAAACGATGATTATGCACCAGGCAGCGATGAAGAATTGGATCAAGGGCCGGCAGATCGGCATCCTCAAAAATGCGACGATGAAAATCCCGGTCGATGGCCGCAAGCTCGAGTTCGTCGGCAGCGTCGGCCGCAGCCAACATTTTGCCCAACAAGTCCTCCAGGTCTTTGATCAGAGTCCGGCTCGGCGCACGCATCATCCGCGCAATACCACTCCCCTCGATCTGCTGCCGTAGCCTGAACATTTCGATCGCTTCGTCCGCGGTGCATTCGGAAACCTGAGTTCCTCGACGGCCCTTTCGAAGCACAAGACCCTCTTCCTGCAGCTGCAATAGAGCTTCGCGCACAGTGCCTTGGCTACATTGGAAGTGGGTCGCAAGATCCAGCTCGGTCAGACCCGTTCCCGGTTCAAGCACGCCGAGCATGATGTCGCGCTTCAGCGAAGCAAACGCTGCGCTGGATTTAAGGGATTTCGTGGCGGTTTGCCGGGGTGGAAAATATGTCATCCAAATGTGCCTGAGCTGTTGCGTCTCGATGAACTTATCATTATCGATATTGACATCGATAATGATCGTCAAGCACGAAGTTGCTACCCGGGAGGAAAACGTGGCCGAAATTGCGCTGAGGGGAATCCAGAAGTCTTATGGCAGTCTAAAAGTCATCCACGATATCGATATCGACATCGAGAGCGGCGAATTTCTTGTCTTGGTTGGCCCGTCCGGATGCGGAAAATCCACCCTTCTTCGAATGATTGCCGGACTGGAGGAAATTTCCGGCGGGGAGTTACAGATTGAAGGACGCACAGTGAATCTGCTCCCGCCTGCAGAACGCAATATTGCAATGGTTTTCCAGGACTACGCGCTTTATCCCCATATGAGCGTGAGAGACAATATGTCTTTCGGCCTGAAGATGCGTGGCAGTAAAGATGAGGAAATCCAGAGCCGCGTTTCCCACGCGGCTGACATCCTCAAGATCACGGAATATCTTGACCGTAGACCAGCTCAGCTTTCCGGTGGCCAACGTCAACGCGTCGCCATGGGTCGAGCGATAGTGCGTGAACCGGCCGCATTTCTCTTCGACGAGCCGTTGTCCAATCTCGACGCCGCCCTCCGTGTCGAGATGCGGCTTGAGATTGCTAAGCTCCATCATCGCATGAGGGCGACCACCATTTACGTTACCCACGATCAGGTGGAGGCGATGACATTGGCGGACCGCATCGTTGTGATGAACGCCGGCGTCATCGAACAAATCGGCAGGCCTCTAGATTTGTATCATAGACCAGCAAGCCTATTCGTCGCACGCTTCATCGGTAGCCCAACTATGAACACCCTTCCCGCAAGCCTTACTCATGGCCGACTCACGTTACTCAAAAAGTCGATCCACCTTGATGAGACGTTTGGTTACGGCGGGCTTGACAGTCAGGTCGTGGTCGGCATTCGGCCGGAAGATCTTATACAGTGTTCTGAGGAAGACGCCTGGGTGACAGGAGAGTTGCTTGTTGCAGAGCGCTTGGGCAGTCAGACGTATGGCTATGTGGAGATCGGTCACTCAAAGATGCTCTGCGCGGAGTTTCCTCGAACGAGCGACTTGAACGTTGGTGAGACGTTACATTTTCGAGCGCAAACCGAAAGCCTCCATCTTTTCGATCCGACGACGGGCCGGAGAATTACACCGGTGTGAAAGCGCCAACCAACGAAACCACATGCGGAGCTTACGTCGTAGTCAAAGCTTTCCACAATTGCTCGCATTTTAGCGATCCGATTACCGGCGTTGAAGGGTCCGATGTCGCGTGGACGTCCCAACTAGGGACAGTCAGTTGGCAGAAATCGATCCAAAGGCGCAGACGCTTTCACCGGCGGTTCAGCAGACTACCGACCTGCAGCAGCAGACGACCTGCCGTCTTTTAGCGATGGCGGTTGAGATAGAGAAGCTGACCGAAATCCTACTTGGAGCGGAAGCGAAAACCTCCCTTAAGGCTCGGTGCAGTCTGCCTGACACCGAGCCATCGGCCTAGATGGGATTCTCGAAGACCCTGAAAGGTTCGGAGGACGTGCTTCGCGGCGCGGGCATCTTTCCCCGTGGTCAAGGCCCTGGTCGCTGCAGAGGCCAAGAAATCCTCGAGGGGATGGAGATCGACGCCCGTATCGATACAAAAGACGTCACTCTCATCAAAAAGCGCTTGGCGTCCGCGAAATTGACGCTGGCCGAAGTGTTGACTGCAGCGAACAAGAGAGCCGTCGCAGCGGCTGTACGCCGACAAGCGAATGCTACTGCTGCCTCCTTAGAAGGACAAGTCGCGTTCTTCGAGGAAGAGCTGAGAAGGCATTTTCGAACTGACTGCGAGAAGTTCTCCGACGGGGATGGAGAGCTCCGCCAGCGGACCGGAATCCTTCATGTCGAACGTAACATCCTCTTCGGCGACGACAGGGGTGACTTGGCTTCAATAAAACCAGCGACGCCTGCATTCCGGATCGCGGTGGCCCGAAAAGTGCTTGTAGACTTCGCGTCCGGGTGGCTCGGCGAAATGGACCGGTAGAGGCAGAAGAGATAACGCAGAGCGCCTGAGCCAAGTTTATGTTTCGGTCAGTCGAACTAGGCAAAGTCATTTCGCGGCCTCCCGCTGGCTGAAGTAGGGCACGTCAGCCTTTGACATCAACTACACTCATTTTTGCTCAACCCGTTGCAGCGAGAACTCGATGGCGTTCCGGAATCTGCCACTGCCGCAGATTGAAGCACTGATAACCCGAACTTCAACAATTCATCTCGGCCGGCGCGAAGCCCAGGATACCTCTGAAGTCTCAGAACTAGGCCATGTAGCCGCCATCGAGAACAAGGGGGCTCCCAAGCATGAATGAAGCGGCGTCAGAGCAAAGCCATAGGACGCCGTTCGCGACTTCAATGGGAGTGCCGAGACGGCCGATTGGCTCTTGCCCTACGATCTGAGCACCAACTTGCTCGTTTTTCCTAATGAAATTCTCGACTGGCGGCGTGCCAATCCAGCCGGGGCAGATTGCGGTAATTCGAACTCCGTCCTTCGCGTGTTCCAGTGCCGCACTTCGTGTTAAGCCCAAAACCCCGTGCTTAGCAGCCGAGTAAGCGGCGCCGCCAGGAAGGGGATAACCTCGAAGGCCGTCGACTGAGGAGTTGTTTACTATGACACCGCGCCCAGCCTCGAGCATTGACGGCAACTGATAACGCATGCAGAGGAAGACCGAGGTGAGATAGCCATTGATCGTCTTTCCCCAGGCATCTTCACTCATGCTCGCAATCGGAGACATTTTACCTCCGCTACCAGCATTGTTGAAAGCGTAGTCAATTTGTCCGTGCTCTTTCAAAGCTGAAGACATAAGCCTCTCGACGTCGCGGCCACTCGTTACGTCACACTCGATCCAACTCACACGACTATCTGGAGAAAACGTCGTCAGCGCCTGCTTAGCTCTCTTCTCGTTGCGGCCAGCAATGATCACAGTCGCACCTTCGCGAGCGAACGCTTGCGCCGTCGCCAGCCCGATTCCGGTGCTGCCGCCAGTTACAAGAGCAATTTTTTCTCTCATCTCAGGATATCGTTTCGGCGGCAATATTTGCACCACAGGCAGTCTCCTGTTTCCTGAGACATCAGTTGGACAGCATGAACTTCACGCATGAGTAGGCACGAACATCTGTCGAAGGACAACAAGTTTATCTTGCGCAACAAGCGGATAAAGATCATGGGAGCCTAAAACAAACGGCCCATCAAGTGCTCGCTCTCCCATGCTCTAACAAAACCCAACCCACGGGAAATCCAGCGGACGTTGTTTCTGCCCCACTCGTCGACCCGGCTTGCATGTTCTCCCATGAGCCAGACGTGGCGGACGACAACAAACCGCAGAGCAGCTTCGAAATCATCTGAAGTGATTGTTCTTATCAACCGATAGCCGTCCAAAAATGATGTCCAAGCTCGTGTTGTCTCCCGACCGAAAGAAACCTGCGCCCATAGAAAGACAGCTAGGTCGTAAGCCAAATATCCTGGACCTCCGTCATCGAAATCAAAGAAAACAGCTGCTCCAGCTTCAGTGATTTTCGAATTGAAGCCGTGACAGTCTCCATGGCAATAGGTCCACGAGAGATTAGCGGGGAGCTTAATCGCAGCGCCGGTCCGTTCGGCGATCTGTTCGAGTTCGTCAAGCACAGAGGGGTCTTCTATGACGCCGCTGCTACGAATTCGCGCAAGCGGTCGATACAACAGATGTTGCAAGTCGAGCTTGTACAGCGGCGCATTCGGAATGTATGTCTCAGCCGCGTTGTGGAGAAGAGCGAGAGTTCTTCCATTTGCATGAGCATCGCCGACGTCGCCTGCATGAGGTTCCCGCCCATCTACAGCCTGAAAAAGCACGCCTTCTCGTCGCCCCTCCGGCGCATGGACTTGTAGGAAGAGTTCGCACCCGATGGTTGGGATTGGCGTTGCGACCGGCACGCCAAGCTTGGAGACGTGGATCAGAAAATCCGTTTCACTCTTTACATCTGCTGGCCCTCGTACGCGGTGGTGGGACAGCCGAAACACATAACGCTCACCGCTAGTCGAGCTGACTAAGTACACATCGTTCAGGCCGCGCTGGAGCAAGCGACAAGATGCTAAGCCCGCCAAGGCGTAGTTGCTTTCAATCAAGCCCTTAATGGCTTTAGCGCTCACCATCGAATAGATCGGATCAAAGTCAGTCATCTAGGTGGCGCCGTCAGATTGTAAAACCTATTGCTTTCATGACCTGTTCCAATTGCCCAAGTCCGTTGCTCAGCGGCGTCCATAATCAAATCACACGCTGGGTCCTTTGTTGCCCAGTATGCGCCCTTATCTTCGGGATGCCTTGCCGCCATCTCCTCTGATCGGGGCTGGAAATGGATTTTCATTTGGAAAATGCGACCATGCAAGGAGTGCCTCACCCAACTCCGTCCAACGGGCGAAACGCATGCCAGCGTCCTCCATATACCCGTACGCGTATAGTGCCTCGAACGCATTCTCCCCAGCGGACATGGCATAATTATCTATCATGCCGTCAGGTCGTTTCTCGAGATATTGATCTACCATACGAGCAAGCGCCGCCAGCGCTACTTTTTCTCTGTTCTCCACGCTCTAGCTTTCCACTCACTCAAATCGGCAAATCAAACACAATCGGTAGCATGATTGGAACTCCCTATCAGTGAAACGGTCTGTGAAATTCCTGCGACTGCAAATTTTACGGTAAGGAGATATGAGGTGCGCCGGTGCAGTCATACCCCTGGAGCCGGCTCTGATTTGAAGATCAGATCGTTCGATTACACGCGTGTCGTAAACGCACAGACGTTTCCGGGACTATGTGAGTTGCTCGGGAATGAACCCGCCCGTCTGGCGTCTCCATAGGCTAGCAAACAGCCCCTCGCCCTCGATCAACTCCTCTGGCTTGCCTTCTTCCACAATACGTCCCTGGTCGAGCACAACGATCCGGTCCATCCGCGCAATCGTGGAGAGGCGATGTGCGATGGCGATCACCGTTTTACCCTCCATGGCGAGGTTCAGCTTTTCCTGAATAGCAGCCTCAGATTCACTGTCGAGCGCCGACGTCGCCTCGTCCGGCACGAGGATCGGCGCATCCTTGAGAAGCACACGGGCAATGGCGACCCGCTGGCGCTGGCCACACGAAAGCTTGATGCCGCGATCGCCGACGAAGGCATCGTACCCCTTCCGGCCCTCTCCGTCGGTAAGATCGACGATGAAGCCATCCGCACTTGCCATCTTCGCCACTCTCTCGATCTCTTCCTGCGTCGCATCCGGCCGGCCATACCGGATGTTGTCGCCGATAGAGCGGTGGAGCAGAGCGACATCCTGGGCTATGACGCCGATCGCACCCCGAAGGCTCGTTTGTGTGACCGCTCGGATATCCTGACCGTCCACGAGGATGGTACCATCATGAATATCGTAGAAGCGTAGGAGAAGACTCGCGAGTGTCGTCTTGCCCGCACCAGAAAGTCCAACGAGGCCTACCTTCTCGCCGGGCCTGACCTCGAGCGACAAGGAGTCGATGACAGTCTTACCCGACTTGTACGCGAAGCTGACATTCTCGAACCGTATCTCGCCTGCTTCAACTTGGAGATCGGCGGCATCCGACCGATCCGTAATAGTTGGCGGCGTCGTCATGACGGGCGTGGCGTCCTTGATGGTGCCGATCGCCTGGAAGACCTGCTGGCCCACTTGCAGAAAGGTAAAGATTTGTGCCGACAGGCGCTGGAGAATGTAGACCGCACCGACGAATTCGCCAACTGTAAGAAAGCCCTTGAGGAGACCAGAAAAACCGATCGTCAGCATGCTTACCCAGAGCAGCGTGTTGAGAATGACCACCGTCGCTTCCGAGGTGCGGTAGACGCGTTGTTCTCTCTGCTGTGTCTTCACAGCCTTCAGAATGGCACGGCGGATCGCGCCAGCCTCGCTATCTTCAGCGGCGAACTGCTTGATCATCTGCATATTGGTGTAGAGGTCGGTGATAGCACCTGCCAGCAGGCTCCGCTGCTTGGCAGTCCGACGAGCGCTTTCGGCAAAGATGGGGACGATCCTCACCGCGTGTGCGATATTAAGAGCTATCCAGATGACAACCGGGAGCGCGAGTTGCCATGACAGCGAACTAAGGAGGATCACGGAGCCAACCATCTGAAGCATAAAACGGGGGATGGTCTGGAATGCAGCTATGGTCTGCTGCTGGACGGCGGATGCCACTTGCTGCAGTCGTGAAGCGACTTGACCAGCGAAAAGGTCGTGGAAGAAGGCGAGATCCTGACGCTCAACCGCCTTGTGGCCCTGCCATTGGATCGCGGCGGGCATGCCGATGCCAAGCGTATGCGACTGGAGCGTGTTGAGCATGAACGACGCGATCGGCATAGCCGGGAATATAAGGAAAGCAAGAAAAGCGAGAAGTGGCCACTTGCTCTGGAGGAATGGACCTGCACCATGTTGACTAACACCATCAACGACGACCGTAAGTCCCCAGACGATGGACAGATTGATGGCCTCCATCGCCATGGCGGAAAGCGCCACGCCTATCAACACGCCACGGAACATGGATATGAAATGCAGGAGGATCGCCACTGGTCCGCTGGACGGCAGCGGCCGGTAAGGGATCTCCAGTGGCTGGATCAGCTTTTCAAATGGGCGGTAGATTGCATCTGAAATAGACATGGTCGCTCGAACTCTGGTTGGAACGGAGGGCGAGGATTCAACTTCTAGAACAAAACATCTTAAGGCAGGAAGCTCAACCGCTAATCGACCCAAGGAGAACAATTGGGGCTGCTTCGCGCCAAAAGCGACCGTTGACATGTGGGCCGGACGGGCGCTTGATCCACTAGATCGGCCACTGATCTAAGGCAAAGATGTTCGCCCACGACGTTGAGAACTTGAACGGTAAAGTTAGAGGGGCTCTCCTTCCCGGCGCTGCACAAAGCAAGACGGGAGTACTCGTTCTAGGCGGCTCCAGTGGGAGAGTTGACATCCCGAGGGCTGGTTTATTTGCACAAGCCGGGCACATGCGTTGGCGTTGCAATGGTTCGGAGGACCCAGTCAGTCGCCAGGAATTTGCGAAATCCCGCTTGAGACTTTCATTGATGCAACGGACCTTCTAACGTCGAGGGAATGTAACCGTATCATTGTTGTCGGAACGTCAAAGGGCGCTGAAGCGGCCCTCCTTGCATCAACCATTGATCAGCGCATCAAAGCCGTGGTTGCTATTAGCCCAACGTCGGTGGTTTGGGGTAACATTGGTGAAGGTGTTGACGGTATAGCCTGGCCCGAACGATCATCTTGGTCGTTAAAAGGTACTCCATTAGACTTCATTCCGTCCGACCTAAGTTGGCAGAAAGAATACAGAGATGGCCTGATCTCCTATCGTTCATTTTTCGAGAAATGTCTCGCCAACTACGTCCAAACAAACAAGCGCGCAAGAATTCCAGTCGAACTGTCCGTCGCCGAGCTGATCCTCGTGGCGGGTGGCGACGATGCGCTCTGGCCATCCGACGATTTCGCTCGTGAGATCGTTCAATCGCGACAGGCGCACGGAAAGTCGGCGACACTCATTTTCGATCAAGATGCTGGTCATCGGATACTATTCCCCGGTGAGTCGACTCGACGATCCAGCCTACATTCACACGGCGGAACTGACGAAGCCGATGCGGAACTCGGCGTGAGAGCGTGGCAGATAATAGAACAACTGTTGTAAGCTAATCGGTGCAGATCACCACGTCGGTCCAGAAGCGGTCGTTTGCAGTGGCGAAAATTGACCGCGAACTCTGTGGGCGACCGAGTAATTACCTGCGATCGCGTAAGGCGGCCGCTAAGGGCAATCGCTTAGACGAAAATGCAGGCAAAGCGCCGCCGACAACGCCGATTCATGCCCAGTAGACCTGCTGTCAGCATGACATGGCCATCCATTGTAAGCCGGAACGACAAGCTCGTATCCGTCGGTTGACGCCGCTTACATTCAGTTGAAATCCGATGGCGATCAAACCCCATTTGGTTTCACATACTGCTGTGATCCAAACGAGGTAGATGGCCAAATCAATTTGGATTTTGATAGCGATGGTCGTCTCATTGGAATTGAAGTTCTTCAAGCAAGTGAGAAATTACCGCCACACGTAATTCGGACTTGTCGCGATGCCTTATAGTTAAGCGTAAGTAGATCGAGCTCGAGAAATGTCGCCCCCATAAAGCGGAGCGCAGCCTCGGGTTTCGCTTTTCCTTCTCGTCGCGTGATGGAAGTGCGTGGATCGGGCTGGGCTATGGCAAGTCCCTCGACCACGAACAACAGTCATTCCAATCCTTTTCGCCGAAAGCAAGTCGAATGTCTCGGCTGATCGCGCAGCAGATGACAGGCCGTAAAAGCACAAGCCGGGGCGGCGTTATGCAATGTCTCCTATTGGCGCTTCAGCGCCATGACGGCCGTCGGCCCATTCCGGACACCGATCTCGCGCTCAGTCAGTGTAGGCTACTTTCGCTAGACCTGCTATTGAAGCAGGTCAGCGCGGTAAAACGGCTCAATTTCATGGAGATATGGCACATTTAATGCTGAAACGACGTGATTTCGTGGCCGCGGGAGGCATTCTCGCAACCCTTGGATGGTCGCGAATGGCTACCGCATCACGCTACCCTGCGCCTGGAGATATGTCGGGTGCGCCGTTCGGTGATCCTAATCTGAAGCTTGCGATCCTATCCAGCCTCATTGACAAACAACTGATCGATCTCGGGACTCCACAACAGCTTGCCGAGCATGTTCTTGGGCGGCCCGTCGATCTTGAGAACGAAGGCTACAAGCCCATTCCCGCAGTTCGAGCCTATCTGGATCGCTACCCTCTCTCGACCGACCTACTGAGTCAGATCGACGAGCTTGTTCTGGATGGAGGCAGTTCCATCTATCGATATGTCTGGTTTTTCTGGGATGGAGAGGACAATATCTTTGACATCAACAGCCTTGCCGGGATCAAGCACTGCCCGAACATTAAGAGTCTTGATCTAACGTCGATGATCGGGACTGTGGACCTTCGTGACCTCCTGCCGCCATTCAAGATCGAGACCATCAATGCGGGGATTGCGTTAGAGAACATCCCGGCTCTGCTCGACATGCCCAGTCTACGAAGCGTCCGTGTCCTAGACGACCAGCTTTACGCAGATGTTACGACGCCAGGGCATCCCAATCGACAGGTGATGGAAGTGCTGAAGGCTAGAGGAATCTCTGTCTGGGTCCATTGGGTGTCCAGTTACGATGAGAACCGCGCCGCATACCAATAACTGTGATCGTGGGTGCGCTTTCGAAAATTGACGCCGCCAAGCGGACCATCAAGAAGGGCATCGAAAGCGACCTCAACAAAAGATTTGGGTTGATGCCTTATATTTGTGCTGAGCGCGATGATGACTTCTCGCGAGGAAGTGGACGTATGGATGAATGCGCCATGGGATGAGGCAAAGGCGCTCCAACGGCCCTTGCCTGATGAACGCTTGGTGCTGCTGCCTCTCGAAGATGTTTCCATTCAGGCCACACTTTTGTAAGCAGGAGCATACAGTCAGCATCCTGTGAGGAAGTGTTGGCATGTCCGCACCAAGGATGAGCCGCTACGAGAGGGTTTGAATAGAACGGACTGGTATGCACCCAAAGCAGAGGCTCATCGATCTCGACTAGGCATCGTTGTTTCGCGGGAACGTTCTCAGACTTCCGGCGAAATATCCGTATGAGGAACGAGTCGACTTCATAATCTTCGAAACCCGTTTTGACGAAAGACGATACGGCTTGATGGTCTCGTCCGGCTACAAGGCGGGAATTCCCTTGGTGTATTTGCCCCGAGGCCTTCATCGAATTCTCCTCTTCTTCCCACAAGGAATCATAAGTGGAAAATTCCAGCTCTAAATGGCCTAATTTAACGGGGTCACGTCACGCGTTAACCGCTTACTCTTTCAACTCTATCCAGACCGGTGCATGGTCACTGCTGTGATCCCACGCTCGAACATGCCTGTCGACATCAGCTGCGATAAGGTCGCAAGCGGCTTCCGGACTGAGAAGGAAGTGGTCGATCCTGAGCCCGGCATTTCGGCCAAAAGCGTCTCTGAAGTAATCCCAGAATGTGTAGATCTGCTCGTCGGGATGAAGATGCCTCAAAGCATCCGTCCACCCCTGCTCAACAAGCGTTTTGAAGGCGTTTCGCGCTTCGATGCGAAAGAGTGCGTCGTCTTTCCACCGCTCAGGTTTGTAGACGTCGAGTTCTGTCGGCATGACATTGTAATCGCCGATAAGGATCGATGATACGTTCAGTTCGAGAAGCTCGGCTGCGTAGGCGCGCAACCGTCTAAGCCATCTGAGTTTGTAGTTGAATTTCGGTCCGGGATAGGGGTTGCCGTTCGGTGCATAAAGACAGCCGATCAGTATTCCATCGACAATTGCTTCGATGTAGCGGCTGTGTTCGTCTTTGCTGTCTCCTGGCAGAGCCCGTCTGGTGAGATGAGGTTCCTGCCCCTTAGCCAGGATCGCCACACCATTCCAGGATTTCTGCCCAAGCCAGACAGCGCCGTAGCCAGCCGCTTCTATTGCTTTGATCGGAAACTTGTTCTGCGGCGCTTTCAGCTCTTGAAGACACAGAATGTCAGGCGACGCTTCATCGAGCCACCGGATAAGGTTCGGCAGTCGCCCGTTCACGCCGTTGACATTGTAGGTCGCAATTTTCAAGCGTTGACCCCGTGGATGACGCGCGAATACGGAGCGGCGCATCCGATCTAAACTGTTGGCAGGCTGATCTGGTGGCGCTGCGGACTTGAACGAGCCCACGGCGAAAGACCAAGCGTAAGAAGCTCGATCTTGTCATCTCAAATTTAGTGATCCGCGGCCGACTGAGCGTGCGGTGTGGCGCCGTTTCTAAACGTCCGGCGTCTCAACCGCGATCGGTATCACCGATCTGGAACGTGCGGCGACCGTCACCTTTTGGCGGATCGAATTCTTCCACCGGAGACGGTACCGGTTCAACCGGATCATGCGCGACACCGTCCGCAGCGGGCCAGTCATTGGACGGCTCGTGCACCTGCTCTTTATCGACCGTTCCGGTCGATGTCGGCGGAGAGACACCCCCGCCATGATCAGCCGACCATGTTTGCGGTGTCGCCTTTTTGTCGTCATTGGATGTGTTGGTCATGGCTTATCTCCCAAGTTGCTAAAGCTAACACAGTGGGACGGTTGTTGTTCCAGAGCAGGAAAAATGCGCTGCCCGTCACTTTCCGCGGCTGGATGCCACCACGACAGACATCAATTCTCGGCCACGAGGTGGCCTTTAGACACTTCACGAAAACGAGCAGGCATCACCTTGTACTCGACCGGGCGTATGGGACTTTTCAGTTCCTCGACAACAGCTGCGCTTTTTACGCGTCTGCGTTCCGGGTCTGGCACCGGCACAGCAGACATAAGCCGCTTGGTGTAAGGATGCTGCGGGTTCCCGAAGACGGCAGCGCGAGGGCCGATCTCGACAATCTCCCCCAGATACATGACGGCGACGCGGTGGCTGACACGTTCCACCACGGCCATGTCGTGGGAGATGAACAGGAAGGCGAGGCCAAGGCTTTGCTGAAGGTCGAGCATCAGATTGATCACCTGCGCCTTGATCGACACATCCAGTGCCGAGACGCTTTCGTCGGCAACGATGACCTTTGGCTGGAGCGCCAGTGCACGCGCGATACAGACACGCTGTCTCTGCCCGCCAGAAAACTCGTGCGGGTATCGACCCGCCATATCGGGTGTTAGGCCCACTTTCGTCAGCATGTCGGCCACGACATCTTTCGCCTCTTTGGCACTTCCCATTTTGTGCTCGAGAAACGGCTCGGCGATGGCCGCGCCAACGGTCATGCGCGGATTGAGCGAGGCGAAGGGATCCTGGAAGATCATCTGCACGGATTTGCGCATCTCGCGCATATCCTGCTTGCTCAGCGCCAGCACATCGCGGCCCTCAACGATAACGGAGCCGCTATCGGGTTCAATAAGCCGCATGATGGCGCGGCCTGTCGTCGACTTTCCACATCCCGATTCGCCGACAAGGGAGAGCGTCTCCCCAGCCTGGAGATCGAAGGACACGTCTTCCACGGCATGCACGCGGCCGGTGAGCGTGCCAAAGAGGCCGGAGTGAATATCGAAGCGCTTGGTGAGATTGCGAACTTCCAGAACCGGCCGGCCTTCGACGACCGTATTCTTCACTTCCACAGGAACATCGGACTGACCTGTCGTTACATCCACCACCGGAAAGCGCAAAGGTCTCTGGTGGTTTTGCATCGAGCCAAGCACTGGGACAGCGGACAGGAGCGCTCGGGTATAGGGATGTTGGCCACGATGGAAAATGTCGGCGGTCGGGCCCGTTTCCACCTGCTCGCCCCGATACATGACGACGGTCCGGTCGGCGATCTCGGCGACGACCCCCATGTCGTGGGTGATGAACAGAACTGAGGTACCTTCCTCCTCCTGCAGCATTTTGATCAGGTCGAGGATCTGTCCCTGAATGGTCACGTCGAGTGCCGTGGTCGGCTCATCGGCGATCAGCAACGAAGGCTTGGTTGCAAGCGCCATAGCAATCATCACGCGTTGGCGCATGCCGCCGGAAAATCGGTGCGGATATTCATCGAAACGAGACGCGGCGGAGGGGATGCGCACTTTCTCCAGAATGCGGATGGTCTCAGCCCGCGCATCAGCCTTGCTGATCGGCAAGTGTGAAAGCAGTGCCTCGGAGATCTGATCGCCGATGGTGAGCAAGGGGTTCAGGCTCGTCATCGGCTCCTGAAAAATCATCGCGACATCATTGCCGCGCACCTTGCGCATCTCGTGCTCCGGAAGCGCAAGAAGATCACGCCCTCCCAGCATAACCTTGCCTTCGATCTTGCTCATATCAGGTTGGAGCAAGCGCATGATGGAGAGCGAGGTGACCGACTTGCCGGAGCCGCTTTCGCCGACAATCGCGACCGTTTCGCCAGGCATGACCGTAAAGGAGATATCGCGAACCACCGGCTTCCAGGCACCATCGACAAGGAAGGATGTTCTGAGATTTTCAACGGCAAGAACCGGGCCGGTGGCCGGTGCAGTCGCGGTCTTGTTCAGGGCGTTGGACATCATCATCGTCGATCCTCGTCAATTCGTTGGAGTGGCAGGCTATGCGGCCGCTCCGGGCCGCACGCTTGCTCAGTCGGGCCAGCGCAACGCACCATCGAAACGATGGCGGCTCAGATCTTCGAACGGCGTCGCGATGACTTCGTTCGAGGCACGCGCCTTATCCAGTTCTTCCGCCAGCCGTGCCGCGACGATGCGCTCCTGGCCGGGGTGAAGATTGCAGGGATCGAGGTAGAAGTAGTGGTGCTCTACCTCATGGTCGCGCACGATGATCGGTGTCGGGCCGCTGCGAAGGCGTGCGGCAAGATCCCAGGCCGTGATGTGAGCCTCCTGGGGAGAGACAATCACCCGCATACGATCCAATGGATTGTTCGTCGGGTCTGGCTCGATCAATGCGGTGATGCCGGGGCGATCGGAAAGCGTCTCCTTCCACAGGTTCAGATAGCCGGTCTCGCGCTCGCGTATGTCCACATGGTCACGCTTTTCCCAAGCTTCCAAGGCCGCCATCACGCCGAAGATGCTTTCCTTGCCCACCTTCATGCCGCGACCAATTCCCATGTTCTGGAGAAAGGCATTGCGCACGAGTTCCTTTTTGCCGGCCACGATGCCGGAGGTGGGGCCGCCCAGAAACTTGTGGCCGGAATAAAGCGCGATATCGGCACCCTGCTCCAGGAAGAGTCGCAGGTCATATTCGGATGCAGCATCGACGATAACCGGCACGCCCTTGGCATGCGCGATCTCGACAAATTCCTTGAGATTGAGGAGACCATAATCGACCACGTGATGGGAAACGACATAGACAGCCGCTGCAGTCCTGTCGGTAATCGCGTTTTCCATGTGATACCGATGGGTGGAGGTTGCTTGGCCAATCATCACCACCTTGCCGCCCGCAAGCCGGATCGACTGATCGACAGGCGCGCCATAGCTGACCATATGCCCCATCTGCACCAGAACTTCGTTCTTTGGCGTGGACGTTTCCGGCAGTCTCTCGATTGCCAGGAGATCTGGCCCTGTGATGGTGCCGGCCACCGCGAGGCTAATACCAGCGGAGCATGAGGCCGTAACAAAGCCGGCTTCACCGCCCGTCAGCCGAGCGATGACTGCACTTGCCTTGCGCTGCAGATCATTGATCTCCACGAATTGCGGGAGGATCGCCGCCATAGCCTCGATCGCTTCGGGAACCACGATGGACGCGCCAAGGCTCGTCATCGTGCCGGAAACGTTGATGACTGGCCGAAGGCCCATCTTCGTGCGGATATCGTCTGACATTCTCATCTCTCCAGTTTGCCAGCCTGTCTGGCGCATGATTTCTGTTGCCCCGCGTCAGGCTATGCCATAATAACGCAATAGGTTCTTTGATGTGCGGGAGCGTGAATTGGATATGACATCTTCATCTGGTGAAGCCCTCGAGCTCTCGTCTTCCGAGGAAGGCGGCAAGGCGCGGCGCTCGCGCGTCAGCGGCATCGACCGCGCCATTCAGATCATTGACCATCTGTACGAAACGGGGGCGCCGGCCGGTGCCTACGCCATTGCCAAGGCGGTGAAGGCACCGCTCTCGACGATTTACGCGATCATTGACGACCTTGTGGAAAAGAACATGCTGGCGCGCAACGACGATGGCAGTATCTGGCTTGGTGCGCGCCTCTATCATTACGGCCTCGCCTATGCTCGCTCGCTGGATTTCATGAGCGTCGCGATGCACGAAATGCATGATCTTTGCCGCGCCGCCGGTGAAACGGTGCAGGTTTGCGGACGCGATGACGAGCATATGCTTGTCCTCGCCATGGCCGATGGCCCCAGCCATTTTCAGGTCGCCTCGCGGGTTGGTACCCGCGTACCCCTGAACTGGACGGCGTCTGGACGCCTTCTTGTGGGCCATATGCCGGAAGAGCAACGCATCGATCTGTTCAAGCGCGGAGCCCGCATCTCGCCGACGGGCCGCGCCACCATCGACGCCAAGAGCCTTTCGGACGCCGCGCGCAACGCCTTCGAAGAACGTCTGTCGATCCAGGCGGGGGAATCCGACTACTCGGTTGCCTGCATCGCTTCGCCCATCGTCGATAACCGCGGAGACTGCGTAGCGACGATTTCTATCGTCCTTCCCGAGCAGAAAGTCATGGCTGACAAGACCGGCTACGCAGACCGCGTGAAAGCGTCGGCCGCAAGGATCGAACAGCTGATGGGATGGCGCAACCACTAATCGTCTCCTTGCCGGTTAATCCTGCAATGCAATGATCGCTTCGATTTCGACGGTGATGTTTCCCGGAAGCGAGCCGAAGCCGACAGCCGAGCGGGCATGCCGACCAGCCTCGCCGAAGACGGCGTTGAACAGGTCCGAGCAGCCGTTGATCACCTGCGGGTGGTCCTTGAAGTCCGGTGAGGCATTGACCATCCCCAGCAGCTTCACGACCCGCTTGACGCGGGAAAGATCGCCGAGCGCCTCATTCATCACCGCCAGGAGATTGACGCCGGTCAGCCGCGCATTCTCATAGGCCTGCTCGACCGAGACATCCACGCCCACCTTGCCGGTGTGCATGAAACCATTCGCCTCGCGCGGCCCCTGCCCCGAAAGATACAACATGTTGCCTTCGACGACGTGGGTCACGAAATTGGCGATGGGCGGTGGCGCCGGTGGAAGGTCTATGCCGAGTGCGGCAAGCCGATCGCGCGGCGTCTCTGCTTTCGCTTCGATCTTGATCGGGGACTGTGTCACGCAAACTCCTGTCATCTTTTCATTCATTCCAGCGGCGACCCGCCGTCTTATCGGTACGAGTAGCCGTGGCTGTGGCGCACAAGCTTGCGAGCGCGCGGTATGTATCGGCTCGCAGTAATGGCTTCCCCGCCGATGACGGCATAGCGCGGCTCAAAGAGCTGCTTCAGCACCGAGACGTCGCCATTGGAGTCGGTTGCCTCCAGATCGGAATCGACCAGATCGAAAATGGTGAAATCGGCGCGCGCTCCGACGGACAGCCGGTTTAGCATATCGAGCTTGATGACTTCTGCCGGTGCATGCGTCACAGCATTCACCACCTTGTCGAAAGGCATTCCGACCGACAGAAGCTTCGACATGGTCGTCGCGAGATCCCACACCGGGAAATTCATCGAATGGCCGTGGAGGTCAGTCGAGATGGAATGGGGCAGAAGTCCACGCGCAATCGCCGCCTCTGCCACCTTGAAGGAAAAGGACGCGCCGCCATGGCCGATATCGAGCCGGACCCCTTCGGATGCGCAGCGTTCGGCGAGGTTGAACAAGTCCTCATCTTCCATGATCGACGAACCGGATTTGCCGTTAAAGCAATGAGTGACGACGTCGCCGGGGCCTAAGATTTCCAGCACTTCATCATAAAGTGCCGGTGGCTCGCCGACATGAACCATCATCGGAACTTTTAGGATCTTGGCGATCTTCTTGCCGAGCTTCACCGGTGTTACGCCCCAGGACCCGGTGATGACATGGCTGGCGCGAACCTTGATGCCGACAATATGCTCGCTGTTTTCCGCATAGCATTCAAGGATGCGGTCGAGATCGATATCCCTGATGTCGCGCAGTTCCGCAACGCGGTTGCAGGCAACGAGGCCAATGGAACCGAGATTGAGGAAGGCCTTGATCCGCTCTCGGGACGGTTCGATGATATATTCGCGGAAGCCATGGAAGTTCGCTTCGCCTGCAGATCCCGCATCAACAAGCGTCGTGACGCCGCGCTCGGCACCGCATTCGGACGGACGGATCGAGATGTCTGTGCCGCCGTGCCAGATATGGACATGCAGATCCACCCAGCCCGGCGAGATCCAGGCACCTTTACCATCGATCACCGTTGCCTCATCGCACGCAAGCGCCTGTCCGATGGCGGCAATGTTGTCGTCGCTGTTCACCAGAATGTCGGTGACGGCATCTTTTCCGCTTTCGCCGAAAGCCATGGGCTTGACGTTCTTGATGAGCAGCGGCTTTGCCTGTTGGCCGGTCATATTACAAATCCCTTCGCAGTCTTGGATCGAGCATGTCCCGCAACCCGTCGCCGACCATTTGCAGCGAGAGAACGGAAAGAATAATGGCGAAGCCGGGGAAATAGGTCATCCAGTCGGCTTGCCCGATATATTGGCGGCCAGCGGCAATCATCGTGCCCCAGGTCGGAATTTCCGGGCTGACACCAAGCCCGAGGAAAGAGAGGCCTGCTTCCGCCAGCATGGCGCTGGCAAACAGGAAGGAGGCCTGCACCAGGATCGGCGACAACAGGTTGCGCAGCACATGGCGCGTCATGATGTGGAACGTCGATATCCCAAGCGCCTGAGCCGCCTCTACATAGGGAAGCTCCCTGATGACAAGGGTCGAGGCGCGCACGATGCGGGCGAGGCGCGGCGAATAGACGATAGAAAGCGCGACGATCACGGTGGTGAGCGATGGTCCAAGGGCTGCAACGAGCGCAATGGCGAGAAGAATATCCGGGAACGCCATCATTGCATCGATGAGGCGCGCAATCGGTGTGTCCAGCCGCTTGAAGAAACCGGCCAGCAGACCAAGCGTCACACCGATGATCGCGGACAAAGAAACGACGGAGGCGCCCACAAGCAGCGACAACCGGCCTGCATAAATGGTGCGCGAAAAGACGTCGCGGCCAAATTCATCCGTGCCGAACCAGAAGGTTTCGCTGGGCGGCTTGAGGCGATTGACGATGGACAGCTTGGATGGCGAGTAAGGTGCAATCCAGGGCGCGAGCGCGGCCAGAAGTACGAAGATGATAAGCACGATCAGGCCGAAGGCCACCGTCTTTCGTTTCAGAAACCGTTTGAAAAACTTCAAGCCTTCGCTGCTCGAAGGGGTCGGTGTAGTTGTAGCAATATCCGTCATCGGTTCCCGCCCCCTTTAATAGCGCACGCGCGGATCGATCAGCAGGTAGAGCATGTCGATCGCGAAATTGATGAGGACGTAGAGCGCTGCAATGACGAGAAGCGCACCTTGAATGACCGGATAGTCTCGTCGCAGAACCGCGGAAACCACGAGACTGCCAACGCCTGGAAGCCCGAAGACCGTCTCGGTGACGACAGCGCCTGAAATGAGTACCGCAGCCGTCAACCCGAGAACGGTGAGGATAGGAATGAGCGCGTTCTTCAACGCGTGTTTCATCACCACCCGCCGTTCGACCACACCCTTCGCCCGAGCAGTGCGAATATAATCGTCACCAAGCACATCGAGCATTGATGCGCGGGTGAAGCGGAGGATCAATGCCGACGACACCAATCCGAGTGCGAAAGCCGGAAGCGTGAGGTGATACATGCGATCAAGGAAGCTTGAGCCAGGACCACCATAGCCCGAGACCGGGAAAAGATTGAGCCGCACCGCAAAGAACTGCATGAGGATAAGCCCAAGCCAGAAGCTCGGAATGCTGGCCGCAAGCATCGCAACGGTCGTTGCAGCCTGGTCCAAGAAAGATCCGCGGCGATAGGCGGCGTAAATGCCAATGGGCAAGGCGATGACACTGGCAATCAGCAACGAAAACAGTGTGAGAAAGAAGGTCGGTTCAGCGCGATCAAGCAGCGCCGTCGTGACGGGCATATTCAGGAAGATCGACTGCCCAAGATCACCTTTCAGCATCTGGCCGATGTAGTAGAAATATTGCACGGCCAGCGACTGATCGAGCCCCAAACGCGTTCTCAGATCAGCAATGTCTTGCGCTGATGCATCCGGGCCGAGCATGACGGCTGCCGGGTCACCCGGGGTAACGCGCACGATGATGAAGACGATCGTGACGACGAGAAACATCACGACGATCATGCCTGCGAGGCGCTGGAGAATATATCGTATCATGGGCTTGGCGTTCCCTTGCCGCAGGGTAAAGGAGTCTGCTTGGGTATGCGTTGCTGGACTGAGTATCAGGGTCGCGCCAACTCTCTCTGCGTCCCGTTGGACATGAGATGAACAATGGCGCGACGACGCTCGCTCGATCGACTACTTCTTGATGGAAGCGTTCCAGAAGTATGGCCAAGGTGCCGCCTGGATACCCTCGATCTTCTTCGACTTGGCAGCGACCGCATTGAAGTCACCGATCTTCATGTAGGGGATCTCCTCATACATGGCCTTTTGAACATCAGCCCAGAGAGCGATACGCTTTTCAGGATCGGATTCGGCCGAGAACGCTTCAACTGTCTGCTTGCGCAGCGGCGTATCCCACCATCCTGGCGATGTCGGCGCGAGAGAGCCGATCAGAGCTGGCTCTGGCAGGAATGGGCTATGGGTAATGTAGATGTCCCATAGCGCCTTGTCTGCGCGGCGTTGGGTAAGCGTTGCCCAGTCCACCACCTGCATGTCCACCTTGAAGCCTGCAAGCTTCAGATACTCGGCAGCGACCTGCGCCATCTTGTAATGAAACTCATACTGCCGGCTTGTGAGGATGCGGATGGGCTTTTCGCCGTCATAGCCTGCGGCCTTGGCGGCTTTTGCAGCGCCTTCCGGATCGGCAATATTGTAATTGCCCTCGACACCTGCATTTGTGTTCCAGATAAAGTTCTTCGGATAGATATCACCGTCAAGCGCATAAAAATCCGTGCTGCCGAAGGCGGCTGCCAGCATGTCTTCCATGCTGAGCGCCTGGCGGATTGCCTTGCGCATCGCGACATCCTTGGCAAGCCCCTCCGCCGTATTGAAGACGAAGACCGGGTAGCCGAACGGCTTCAGGACAACCGGCTCTGTCACGGAAGAGGATTTGATCTTGTCGAAGGATTCGACCGGGATCGAGTCGATGTAATCATATTGACCGGAAACCGCCGCCTCGACACGGGTGTTGGCGTCAGGCACGGGCACGAAGCGGATCTCGTCGAGATACTGATGCCGCGCGCCACCATACCCATTGCTGTCGCCTTCGCGGGACTTATATCCGTCGAAGCGCACGAGCTGGATATATTGGTCGGCCTTGCGCTCCTTTAGCATATACGGGCCAGTACCGATAAACTCCTTCATCGGCTCTTCCTGCTTTTCCTTCGGAAGAATGATCGCCGCGGAGTTGTTGAAGGCAAGAAGCGAAACGAGCGGCGCATAAGGCTGCTTCAGGGTGATCGTGACGGTCAACGGGTCGGTGGCTTCGATCTTGTCGATAAAGGACGCAGCCTGCTTGCCGCGCGATGCAACCTTGATCCAGCGATCGAGGGAAGCAACGACATCATCCGACGCCATGGCGGAGCCGTCGTGGAATTTGATGCCGGCGCGCAGCTTGATCGTGTAGGTTTTTCCGTCTGCGCTGATCTCCGGAAGACTTTCCGCCAAAAGCGGTGTCGTCTTCCACTCCTTGTCGAAGGTATAAAGCGTTTCGAAGATGTGCTGCGTGACGATGCCGACGAGATCCGCGGTTGATGCCATTGGATCGAGCGTAGGCGGCTCACCGATGGTTGCGACATTGATCACGCCACCACGATCCTGCGCAAAGAGAACCGACGGGCTGACAATCAGTGCCGTGGCGAGAAGGAATGCGAGCTTCAGTTTCATATCATACTCCCAGCTTTATTGTTCCGTTATTATGTTATATAAGCTTTTATAAGAGAATATCGGAAAGGGAGTTGCTGTCAATCACGTTCTTGACGGTGAGTTAGGACGTCCTGAAACGCGGGCGATTCAGCGTCACCTTCCACTCGAGGGGAGTGGCACGCTGGGCTGAAGTTGGATGGGGTGAGACGACGGGTCATAGAGTTTGACGGGGTCGGATTTCTCGCTGGTGCGCGAGTGCGACCTTTAATGATCAGCAACCTCACCAAATGACAGCGCGATTCCGCCACTGTCGCGATGGTGTCGATCAAAGATTTAAGCATCGATGTCGCATGTGGCGGGCGCTTTTCGACTTTTGACCGTCGAGTTCAGTTGGCCTGGAACGCCTAATAAACTCTGGCTAGCCTGGTCGAGGCCTCACCCGAGAGGCGCCTATTTATCGCGCTTGAGTTGATATCGGTCGTCATCTGTGACGAACCCGTCGATCGTTGGAATCAGCGAGTAAGCATAGTCCTCGCCACCGATGAATACGAGCTTGATCTCATCGATCTGCCATCCGTCCATTTTCTTCTTTTTGACATTGGCAGCACAGTCGCCTCTGATCTGCAGGCCCTTGGTGTCGTCACCCCTGGTGGAAGCGGTATCCAGCAAAGACAGGTGGCAGAGCGCTTTTCCCTTCTTGTCGGTCAAAACCCATTTACCGATAGCGTCCTTCTCCGTTGCGGCACGGTCCATCTTTCCAGGCTCCGGAACGAAATAAATGCGGGGTGACCGCTCGATGTCCGTCACCCATGGACCGACCTCCCGTTCTCCAAAACCGATGATCTCTTTTTTGGTCGCGTCGCGCAGGACGATCCCTGGGCCGGCGAAATCCCAGGCAGCGATCTGATCGTGCCAGGGTGCGCCGCACGTCTTTCCTTCCGCCACGGCCCGCCCGCCGATCGTCTTGTCTTTCTTCAGCGTGATGTGACAGCCAAGGCTCCCATCCTCCGACACGATCAGCCAGTCACCCACCGTCGCGTCCACAATGTCCTCACTGACCTCCTGAGCCCGACCGACACCGCTCGATGCCAGCATGATAGCAAAGCTTGTCAGCACGCTCCGAACTACTCGCATCATCCACCCCCCAGATACGATCTCGTTCCTATTGGGCTCCGCTTCCGGTTTTTTATCAAGACCTATTTGTGGGGTGGCGGTCGGGCTGCCATTCGCCAGCAACGACGGCTGGCGGCGATAACCTCCTGATTTGCTTCGTCAAGATGATGAATTGCAAGTTCCCGTGTTGACCATATCCGCCGTCGCCACCACTTCAGTGTCTATGGCGAAAAAGAAATCAAACACCGTGCCGCTTCTGAAGGAGTCCTGGACGCTGCCGCCCGCGGCAACGCTCGGCTCATCCGTCCGTGCCAAGGGCATCTTGATGGAGTTGCGCGCCAAATTGCCTTTCGCCGTCCGCAGGGATCTGGATATCGCAGGCATGGTTTTGACCCTCGCGGTTCCAGAAGACGACGAGGACGAATTCAAGACGGCGCGCGCCAAGGTCTCGAAATTGCTGGAAACCATGGAAAGCCTGCCGGTGCTGCCGCGCGAGATCGAGGATATCCTGACCATCTCCACCACAGAGCGCCGACGCTGGCTTGAAGATGGTCGCCTGCCGAGCGGCGGCATCAGGACGGTAAGACTGCGTGGCAGGGCGAAACGGATCACCTTCCACGTCTTCGAGCCGAAGGTCATCGAGGAGCTTCTCAACAGTGGCACCATCGACGAATGGCGAGAACATGATCTCGCCGCGAAGGCAGAGAACAGACGGCGCGCGGCGCATCAAGCCAAGCTGACACGTTCGCTCAAAAAGGCGAAGTCGGCGCGTCCGCCTGAGCGTAGTTCGGCCGAACTCTCCGGTTGGGAAGAGTTCGACCGCGATGGCCTTCTTCGATAGCGCAAAGCTACGCTGTGGCGCGGGCGCCGAGCGGGCCTTGATGGACGACAATCCGAGCGTGGTATGGCACGCGCTGGTAAAGATCGATCACGTCCTGATTGACGAGGCGAACACAGCCCGAAGAGGTTGCCTTGCCGATCGACTGCCACTCCGGCGAACCATGGAGACGGTAGAGCGTGTCCTTGCCGTCCTTGAAGATATAGAGCGCGCGGGCACCAAGCGGGTTCTTGATCCCCGGATCCATGCCGCCATTCTCGACGGAGAAGCGTGCCAGTTTTGGTTGACGAGCAACCATTTCAGCCGGAACTTTCCAGCGCGGCCAAGGCTGGCGCCAATGAACGATCCCCTCACCTTCCCAGGCAAAGCCGTCGCGTCCGAGGCCAACGCCGTAGCGCATCGCCGTTCCGCCAGGCTCGACCACATAGAGGAAGCGGTTTGGCGTATCGACGACCACCGTGCCGGGCTTCTCGCCTGTCGGGTCTAGCACGCGCTGACGGTAGTATTTCGGATCGATCTGCTGGTAGGGAATTGCAGGGAGGCTGTGTCCGCCATCCTCCAACGCCGCGTAGCGCTGCTGCAACTCCGCCTCATCCGGCGGCACGATAGGCCGCCGAGCGGCTTGCGGCACCACTGCGGGTGTGGAGTTTGTCTGGCAGCCCGCAAGCGCTGCCGTTGCCGAAAGCGTTCCGAAGATAAAGCTGCGACGAGATACGCGCTGAAGAAGTGTCATGTGGGAAAATCCATAGAAATTGCGCCTCCTTCTTGCCCATCGAAAAACGCATGGCAAGCCGGAGAAGATCACATCCATGGCATCGAACTAATATACACTGAGGGCTGCGCCAAAAGTGTCACGGTCATCGCGAATGCGCGTTGATGACCTCAAGAAAGGCGTCGCCAAAACGCTCCAGCTTGGAAGGCCCGACGCCGGAAATATCCAGCATCTCGTCTTCGTCGGATGGCCGTTCGGTCGCAAACGCAACCAGTGTCGTGTCGGGAAAAACGACATAGGGTGGCACGCCGAGATCCTTGGATATGTCCATGCGGACAGCGCGTAGCGCCTGAAAGAGTTCGAGATCGGCGCCTTCCAATCCAGACTTTGCATTTGCTGAACTTGCCGAGGACGATCGGGATGCCTTGCCCGTCGTCGGCCGATCCTTGCGAAAACGTACCTCGCGTTCCTTTTTGAAGACGGCGCGCGAATCCGGCTCCAGCTTGAGAGCTCCATAGGCGCCATGATCGACGCTGATCAGTCCCGCGGCAAGAAGCTGGCGATAGACCGATTGCCAGGTTTTGGCCGGCAGGTCCTTGCCAGCTCCGAAAACCGGCATATCGACGTGGCCGAAGCGGGTTGTCTTGTCGTTCTCGTTGCCGAGCAGAACATCGACGAGGTGGCCGGTACCGAAGCGCTCTCCCGTTCGGTAGATCGCCGCCATCGCCTTGATCGCGGCATCCGTCCCATCCCAGGTTTCCACGGGTTTCAGGCAGGTATCGCAGTTGCCGCAATTTCCACCATGGGCTTCGCCGAAGTGCTTGAGGATCGCCTGCCTGCGGCAGCCGGCCGTTTCGCAGATGCCAAGCAGCGCATTGAGCTTGGCGCGCTCGACACGCTTGATCTCCGGGCTTGAATTCCCCTCATCGATCATGCGACCGCGCTGGATGACGTCAGCCATGCCATAGGCCATCCAGACGTCGGACGGCAGCCCATCGCGTCCCGCACGCCCGGTTTCCTGATAATAGGCCTCAACCGATCCTGGCAAATCCAGATGGGCGACGTAGCGCACATTCGGCTTGTCGATGCCCATGCCGAAGGCGACCGTCGCCACGAGGCAAAGTTCTTCCTCCTTCAGGAACGCGTCCTGATGGCGGTCGCGCATCTCCCGCTCCATGCCGGCATGATAGCCAAGTGCCCTGATGCCCTGCGTGTTCAGCCACTCCGCCGTCTCGTCCACCTTGGCGCGGGAAAGGCAATAGACGATGCCGCTCGATCCTTTGTGACGCGACAGGAAGCGGAGCAATTGCTGCTTCGGTTGATCCCGCTCGACAATTTCATAGCCGATATTGGGCCGGTCGAAGGAGGTGGTGAAAACACCAGCAGACTGAAGTTGCAGCCGTTCAATGATGTCGTCACGGGTATGAGGATCGGCAGTCGCCGTCAGCGCCATGCGCGGAACGCCGGGATACTCTTCTGCCAGACGGCCAAGTTCGCGATATTCAGGCCTGAAATCATGGCCCCACTGCGAAACACAATGTGCTTCGTCAATCGCAAACAGCGCGATTTTCGTGCGCCCCACGAGATCCTTGAAGCCTGGCGTGACGATGCGCTCAGGTGTCACATAGAGTAGATCGAGCTCACCGCTATGGACCGCGTTGCGCACATCCATGAACTCTTCGCGCGACAGCGACGAGTTGAGCGCCGCGGCGCGAACCCCGAGTTGCTTCAGCGCTTCCACCTGATCGCGCATCAGCGCGATCAACGGCGAGACCACAATTCCAAGCCCATTCCTGCAAAGCGCTGGAACCTGGAAACACAGCGATTTGCCCGCGCCGGTTGGAAACAGCACAACGGCATCGCCACCCGCCATCACATGGTCGACAACCTCTTCCTGTCGGCCTCTAAAGGAGGCGTAGCCATAGACGCGTTTCAACAGCGAAAGCGGCGTTTCGCTTCCGCTCTCGGCAAAAAGACTTTTGGTAGGACTGTGGGACTGCGGCATGGAATCGCTCGTTAGGCTAAAGGCACTCTATGCCATAGAGCGCCGACAAGCGCGAGCTTTGTACGAAATCGGATAGCGAGTTCGCGCAATTGCGGGCAGACCAAGCGATTGTCGATGCAGCCCAGCGCACCCAGACAGCTTCCATGACGGAGTTGTTGTTGAGGAACCTTAGTTCACGGGACGGCGTTTCTCGTTTTTGCTTAGGAGCGCAACTTTGACAGCCCAGCCCATCCGCTATTCCGCCGATCTGGAAACCATGAGAGACAAGGAGCCGGAAACCATCTCAGGCCTCATCGAACAGTTCGATACCATCCTCGAAACCACGGCCAAGAATTACGGGCACGCGGTTCGCTCCGTCCACGCGAAAGCGCATGGCATCATCGAAGCGGAGATGGTGGTAAAACCCGGTCTGCCGCCGGAACTGGCACAGGGCCTCTTCGCCACGCCCGGCACTCACAAGGCCTTCATGCGCCTCTCCACAAATGCAGGCGATATCCTTCCCGATGCCGTGTCGCTTCCTCGGGGAATGGCGTTGAAGGTGCTGGATGTCCAAGGGCAGCGCTTGCCCGACGCGGAAGGTTCGACGCAGGACTTCGTCATGGTCAACGGTCCAGTCTTCCAGGCACCGAATGCGGAGAAATTTCTCTCCAGCCTCAAGCTGCTTGCCAAGACGACCGACAAGATGGAAGGCACCAAGGTGGTGATGTCGAGCGTGCTTCAGACCGTCAATAAGGGTCTTGAAGCGGTGGGGGTCTCTAGTCCCGCCATCCAGTCGCTCGGTGGCGCACCCGATGTCGATCCGCTGGGTGAAACCTACTTTAGCGTGACGCCTTTCCGCTATGGCGACTATGTCGCCAAGTTCCGGCTGAAACCCGTTTCGCCCGATCTGACGAAACGCACCGGAACAGAGATCGACGTCAGTGTGCGAGAAGACGCCATTCGCGAAACGGTCCAGGCAGAAATGCAGGAAACCCATGGTGTTTGGGAGTTTCAGGTCCAGCTCTGTCGCGATCTCGAAAAACAGCCAATCGAAGACCCTACGGTCGAGTGGAAAGAAGACGATGCACCATTCGTCACCGTCGCGACCATCACGGCACATCCACAGGATAGCTGGAGTGATGAGAAGGTGCAGAAGGTGGACGAAGAGATGCGGTTCAGCATCTGGACAGGTCTTACCGATCACCAGCCGCTCGGCAATATCAACCGTGCGCGGAAGGACACCTACCGCCACTCAGCCGAGTTCCGGGCGAAATTTAACGGCTGTCCGTTCCATGAGCCTGCCGCATAAGCGCGCCCAATGATTGCTGAAGGCGCTCCGCTCCCGCGGGGCGCTTGCCCCTTTTTTGAATGGAAGACATCATGACCGACACCATCCCGAACCCTGAATCTGAAGGTCCCTCTGGCGGTTGGGGATCGGTAAAATCGATTGCGCGAATTCTGGGTGACGACAAACCCTCGCCCATGGTGCTCGAGGAATTGGCACGGCAAAACAAGCCCGGGGGCGTGATGTGCGTCTCCTGTGCCTGGCCAAAACCGGCCAACTATCATCCCTTCGAATTCTGCGAGAACGGCGCGAAGGCAACAATCTCCGACCTGACCAGCGCGCGATGCACGCCGGGTTTCTGGTCCGATCACACGGTCCAATCACTTCGCGGCTGGAAAGACTACGATCTCGAACAGACGGGTCGGCTGACGCATCCACTTCGTTATGACGAAGCCAGCGATCGCTACGTCGAAGTCTCGTGGGATCAGGCCTTCGACGATATCGGCCAAACCCTGAAGTCCCTTCCACGCGAGAGTGTCGTCTTTTATTCCTCCGGACATGCGGGCCTGGAGGCTTCCTATCTCTACGCGTTGCTTGCCAGAACCTACGGCAACAATAACTTGCCCCAAAGCTCGAACATGTGTCATGAGACGACGTCAGTTGGCCTGCAGAAGGTAATCGGCTCGCCTGTCGGCACCGTCGTCTGGGAAGACCTCGAGAAAGCCGATGCTTTCTTCTTCTTCGGCCAAAACCCCGGGTCGAACAGCCCCCGCTTTCTTCATCCTCTGCAGGAGGCGAAAAAGCGCGGCGCAAAGATTGTCACCTTCAATCCCGTGGTCGAGCAAGGGCTCGTCTCCTTCGTCAATCCCCAAAGCCCGGTCGACATGCTGACGGGACGTGAAACGCAGATCTCGGATGAATATCTTCAGGTGAAGGCCGGAGGTGACATCGCCGCCATTCTCGGCCTCTGCAAGGTGGTGATCGAAGCGGACGATGCGGCCGTCAGCACGGGGGCAGCGAGGGTCCTCGATATTGCATTTATCGAAGAGCACACGGTCGGCCTGGAACGTTTTATCGATCTCGTGCGCAGCACCGACTGGTCGGTCATCGAGAAAGAAAGCGGCCTGAGCGAAACGGCAATCCGCCGCGCGGGCGAACTCTACATCCAGGCGGAACGCGTCATCGGTGTCTATGGAATGGGCCTGACCCAGCATTCGCAAGGGGCGCTCAACGTTGCAATGGTGGTGAACCTGCTGCTGCTACGTGGAAATATTGGCCGTGAAGGTGCTGGATGCTGTCCTGTACGCGGTCACTCCAATGTCCAGGGCCAGCGCACCGTGGGCATTGCTGAAAAGGCAAAGCTGATCCCGATGGACAAGCTGAAGGCCCTCTTCGACTTCGATCCGCCGACAGAGGATGGGGTGACCATTGTCGACGCCGTCAAGGGCATGATGTCGGGCCAGATCAAAGCGACGATCTCGCTCGGCGGCAACCTTGTGCGCGCTGTTCCAGACCAGAAAGCCATGGAAGAGGCATGGGCGAGCCAGGATCTCACAGTCGTCGTTTCCACCAAGCTGAACCGAAGCCATCTCTTTCCGGGAAAGAAAGCTTACATTCTGCCCTGCCTCTCGCGACTGGAACGAGACGAGCAGGCATCCGGTCCGCAATCGGTGACGACCGAAGATAGCTTCTCGCACATCTCGGGCTCCGTCGGTAAACGCACGCCAGCATCGAAGCATCTGAAAAGCGAACTGGCGATTGTGACGAGCATCGCCAAGGCGGCTGTCGCGTCCAACCCGAAACTAAAATGGGACGAATGGACCGCCGACTACAGCCTCGTCCGAGACCTCATCGAGGCCACGTATCCAGATCAGTTCAGGGCTTACAACGAGCGTATGTTCGAACCGAGCGGCTTTTATCGTGGCAATTCGGCCCATAACCGGGTCTGGAAGACGGAGGAAAAGAAAGCGGTCTTCACCACGCCGAAGCAGCTCAATGCTCTTTCGTTCGATGATGCTGAAGGCCGCTTCCGCCTGATCACCATGCGCTCCAACGACCAGTTCAACACCACGATCTACGGCTATTCGGACCGCTTCCGCGGCATCGAAGGAACGCGCGACGTGCTGTTGATGTGTCGTGAGGACATCCGCTCAGCTGGTCTTTCGGAAGGCCAGGAGGTTAAACTCGTCAGCGACTTCAACGACGGCGTGCGCCGTGAACTCGCTGGCTTGAAGGTCAGGGAACACAATCTTCCAAAGGGAACGATCGGCGCCTATTACCCGGAAGCCAACGTTCTTATTGCCATCGACCATCACGACGAACTGTCGAAAACGCCAGCTTCGAAGGCCGTACCCGTTCGCATCGAGGCTTCAGACCTCTGAAGTGCACTGGGTCTTAATAAGCCGCGAAAGCGAAGATTTCGCGTTGGCCGGGCCGGGCTTTATGATGTCCGGCCAGCGAACTGTGGGGTTTTGCCATAGGAGAGGCAAGGCTCTGACATGAACAGGCGTTCGGCAAGAAAATCGACGAGAACGCGCACCTTCGGCGACAAATGCCGACTGGATGGCCAGAGCAGGTTGAACTGACCGGGCGCGTCGAGATGATCGAGAAGCAGGGGAACGAGATCGCCGGAACGGACCGGACCCTCCGCCAGAAAATCAGGCATGCAGCCGATCCCCAAATCGCGCATCACTGCGCCACGCAATGCTTCCATATTGTTGCAGGTCAGCACGTAGCTTAGCCTCGGTTCAGGTTCACCTTCTGGCCGGCGCAGCGGCCACGGCTGTATCTTGCCGCTATTGGGGTAGCGGAAGCCGATGCTGGCATGATCGGCAAGATCACGCGGACAGCCAGGTGTGCCGTGGCGGGCGAGATAGGCAGGCGTAGCCGCCAGCAACAGGCGGAAAGGCCGGAGTGCGCGCACCATCAACCGGCTGTCCGGCAACTGGCCGCTGCGAATAGCGACATCCACCCCTTCCTCGATCAGGTCAACGATGCGGTCATTGAAATCAAGATCGAGCGTGATGTCGGGATAGAGGGCCATGAAGTCGGGGATCACCGGCAACAGCAGATGATAGGCGATGATCGGGCAGGACATACGGATGACGCCGCGCGGCGCTTCGCGGGTGCGCATCAGGCTTTCATGCGCATCGTCGAGGTCGTCGAGAATATGCCGACATCGTTCGTGAAAGGCCCGTCCCTCCTCCGTCAGCCGAAGACTGCGGGTGGTCCTCTGGAAAAGCCGTACCTGGAGTTGAGCTTCCAGCTTACTCACAGCCTTCCCGACGGCTGAGGGCGACAGGCCCAGTACCCGACCGGCTGCGGCAAAGCTGCCAAGATCGGCAGTTCGAACAAAGGCCGAGAGGCCCGCGAGACGGTCCATCAAACACTCCTATTCAAGACTTTTATTCCTGATTGATCGGATATGATTGGAGCTTATCGCACATTCGAGCGCAAGTATATTGGTTGGCGACGGTACCCGTGATCAATGACGCCTGTTTTTCAGGAGGACAATTCATGCAACCCCATATCTCCGCGCGTCCTCACACGCATCCCTACCTCGCTTTGCTTGCCGTCTGCATGGCAGCGGCAGCCATGCCACTCACTTTCACCGGCACGGCAGTCGCGCTTCCATCGATCGCGCAAGCGCTTGATGCCTCGCCCGTGGCGACCGCGTGGGCTACCAACGCCTTCATGCTGACCTTCGGTTCAACCCTTATGGTGGCTGGCGCACTGGCCGATAGTCTCGGCCGCCGCCGCGTCTTCTTGTTGGGTGCGGCAAGTTTCGCGCTCTTCTCGCTGGCGTTGACCGTGGTGCCGGATATCTTACTCTTCGATCTGCTTCGCGGTGGCCAGGGTCTTGCGGCCGCGGCCGCCTATGCTGGCGGCGCCGCAGCACTTGCACAGGAATTCAATGGAGCAAGCCGCATGCGGGCCTTCAGCGTCCTCGGTACAAGCTTCGGCGTCGGTCTTTCCCTTGGTCCGGTGGTTTCGGGTGCGATGATTGAGAGCTTCGGCTGGCGCAGTATCTTCCTCGCTGTGGTGCTCCTCACCTCGCTTTCCTTCCTGATCGGTTACAGGGTCCTGAAAGAGAGCTGCGACCCCGCTGCGGGAAGATTGGACTGGCGGGGTGCGCTTGGCTTCACAACCATGCTCGCCCTGTTTACCTACGGCATGCTGCTGGTTCCCGAACGCGGCTGGAGCGACGGCCTGGTCGTCGGCGCCTTGATTGGCTCTGCGGTCTGCCTCGTCCTGTTCATCCAGATCGAAAGAACGGTAGCGCGGCCTATGCTTGATCTCTCGCTCTTCCGCTATCGCCGTTTCGTCGGTGTCCAACTGCTCGCGGCGGCGCCTGCCTATGGTTTTGTGGTTCTTTTGGTTCTGCTGCCGCTGCGCTTCGTCGGCATCGAGGGAATGGGAGCCATTGCGGGCGGTGGATTGATGATCGCTCTCTCCGCGCCGCTTCTGATACTGCCGATCGTCGCGGGTTGGCTAACACGCTGGCTGCGTCCCGCCACTTTATGCGGCACCGGACTGATCTTGACAGCCTGCGGCCTGGGCTGGCTTTCCACCTTGCCATCCGGCACCCCGGCGGCTCTGCTCCTATTGCCGATGTTGATGATCGGCACAGGGATCAGCCTGCCATGGGGTTTGATGGACGGTCTTGCCGTTGACGTGGTTCCCAGCGAGCGTGCGGGTATGGCGATGGGCATCTTCTCCACCGTCCGGGTCGCTGGTGAAGGAGTAGCCCTTGCGGTCATCGGCGCCATTCTCTCACTGTTGATTGCCGGACGCCTCAGTGCTGCAGATCTCCAAGGTTCGGCACAAACGGCAGGCCAAAACCTTGCCATCGGCAATCTCGAAGGCGCGCTTGCCGCACTGCCCGGCTCCACGGTCAGCCAACTCCAGTCGTTTTATAGCCAGGCTTTCTCGTCGGTGCTGATCCTGTTGTCGGCCATCACCACCATCACCGCCATCGTCGTTTTTCTGTCCCTGAACCAGGCGAAAGACGAGGCAGTCGCGGCAAAGGCGTTATAGTACCTCTACCGGACAACGCCCCACGGCCAATGACGGCGCGCAACTTCGCACTTGCGCGCCTTCTTCTATCTTGGGAGAACACCATCGACACCCCGTTAGAGGGCACCACAGGTCGAGTACATCATGGCAATATCCCATCATCAGTTCCCTGCGCCGGAAAATCCCTGGGACAACGGCCCCGCCATTCGTAAGGAACGCATGACCATTCTCGGCAGCCTGGACACGAAAAGCTTTCTGCCCTGGATCGACCGCCATGCCGCCAAGCTCGGCCTGGAGCAGCGCATCTCCCATGCCGACCAGGCACGCATCGAACTGCTCCTCGCAGGGCCTATAGAGCTGATCGACGCTATGGAAATGGGCTGCTCCTTGGGACCCATTACCGTCTGGGTGGAGGATATTCAGCGCGCTGAAGCTGTAGACGATACCGTCTAAACAGCCGGTGATGGAAAAGCAGAGATAGGCATCAAAAAGAGTGTTTGCGTAAATATCAGCCACAGTTGCAAGTGCGAAAATTTTATGCAAACGTGCCCAGCATGTCGCGCGGCTTTGCCCGCTGACGCCTTCTCTGTGCAGGGGCCAAGCCTCTTAAATCACTCGGAACTTTGAAATGCCTCAGAATATTGCCCCCGCCTGGATACCGGTCGCGTTGTCGACGGATTTGCCGGTGGCATCGGTCATTCCCGCTCGTCTTACATCTGCATCCCTCGCGATTTGGCGCGCTCAAAGCGGCGCTGTCTCAGCGGTCGCCGACCGCTGTCCACATCGCGGCATGCGGCTCTCGCACGGTTTCGTTCGTGGCGAAGCCTTGTCTTGTATCTATCACGGCTGGCGTTACGGAAAATCCGGCAACTGTCTTGCCATTCCGGCCCATCCCAGCCTGACGCCGCCTGAGGCAATCCGCGTCGCGACCTATCGGGCTGGCGAGCGGGACGGCGTGATTTGGGTATCGGAAGAAGAGGTCGCGGCCGACATGCCGTCGAATGAGGGCTTCGTCGGGCTGCGCAGTATCACGCTGTCAGCGACAGCCGAAACGCTTGCTGCCTGTATCGGCGCCGACCTTATAGAGGATGCCATCGATTGGGCGATCAACGGAATGAGGGCACGCCTGCTGACTGCGCCTTCGGGAGAAGATGGCGCGCTGCTGGTTCATCTATTGGTCGACAGCAACGCGACCAAAGCACAGAAAATTGCCGCATCGACCGCATTGGAAACACTGCGCCGTCAGGCCGAGGCGGCTGCCAACCGGGGAGAAGCCGCATGAGCCGCGACGCGATGATCGACCAATGGTATCCTGTCGGCTTGATCAGCCGGCTCTTGTCCGACGGGCAAGAGACGCTGCTGATGGGCGAAACGATCCGTGTCTCCCGCAACGGCGAAGGTAAGGCCGAGGTCGTAACGGCCGATGGCCGTGCTCTTCCCGTAACAGAACGATATGGTCACGTCTGGTCTTCTCTAGGCGTGCCTGAAAAACCGCTCTTCGATATTCCGGAAGCCGAACAGCCCGGCCGTCGTCTGGTCGATGTCGGTGTCGTCCGCGTTCGCTGCTCGCCGCTGCGCGCCGTCGAGAACTTTCTCGACATCGCCCATTTTCCCTTTGTCCACACCGACATTCTTGGCTCCGAACCCCATACGGAAGTGGAAAACTACAAGGTCGAAATCCGCGAGGACGCCGACGAGGTTTGGGCAACGCAGGTGAAATTCTATCAGCCGCAGGCAGCCAAGTCGGCCAGTGGTGGCATCACAACGGAATATATGTACCGCGTGCCCGCACCCACCTGCTCCGTTCTTTACAAGACCTGCCCACCGAAGCCCGGCGAATGGGACGTGATCACGCTTTTCGTCCAGCCGCTGACGGAAGAGCTTTGCGATGTTTGGCCGTGGATGGCGCTTTACGACGATGAGACACCAATGACCGATCTCATCCATTTCCAGCAGATGATCTTCCTGCAGGACCGCTCGATCCTCGAAAACCAGATCCCGCGCCGCCTGCCGCTCGATCCCGGCATGGAAATTCCCACCCGCGCGGACCTCACCTCCGTCGCTTACCGCCGCTGGCTGAAGCGCCACGACTTCACCTATGGCGCACAGCTGGTAGCCCAATGATCCTTTACGACTACATCCTCTCGCCAAGCTGTTACAAAGCGCGCCTGATGGCAGCACTCACCGGCCTCAAACTGACGCTGCGCGCCGTCGATTTTCATCCGGGCGCGGAACATCGCGGCCCGGAATTGCTGGCTCTGAACCCGGCAGGCTCTATCCCGATCCTGGTGGATGGCGATCTGGTTCTGACCGAATCCTCTGCGATCCTCGTCTATATCGCGGGCAACGCTGCCCCCGCATGGCTTGGTACCGGCGAGCCTTCCACAGCCGCCCGTATCCAACAATGGCTCGCCTTCTCAGCCCGGCTGACGGCCAGCCTTGGTGGGGCGCGCTTGCATGAGATGCTCCATCGTCCGGGCGATATCGCCACCTTGCGCGCCTCGGGCGTGATTGCGCTTCGGGAACTGGAAGCCGCCCTCTTCGAGCAAAGGCTGAAAGGAAAGGCTTTCCTCGTCGGCAACACAGCCACCATCGCCGACATCGCCTGCTTCCCCTATGTGGCGCTCGCACCCGATGGCGGGGTATCGCTCGATTTTTACCCCTCCATCCGCCTGTGGATGCGTGCCATCAGATCGCTGGAAGGCTTTATCGAGATGCCAGGCATCCACCGTCTGCATGAGCTGAAGCCGGACCCGCATGAGACGCCAGCGCTGACCGAAACGGCAGAGGCGTAAAGCGTATGGCCGGACATCTCCTAAAAAACTGTGCTGCTGTGATCGTCAATGACGGGACGGCCATGTCCGTACGCCGCAATGTCGATCTCCTGACGGACGGTCCCGCAATCAAGGCCATCGGCGAGGATCTTGCGAGGGGACCGATCCCAGAGGGCACCGAAATCACCGATGCCAGCGGCTGGTTCGTTTATCCGGGGCTCGTCAACACACATCACCATTTCTTCCAGTGCTTCGTGCGCAACCGCGCCGACCTTGACTGGGCGAAACTGTCGGTCATCGAGTGGCTCGATCGCATCTATCCGATCTTCTCGCGGCTGACAGAGGACTGCTTTTATCACTCCTCCGTCACGGCCATGGCCGAGATGATCAAGCACGGTTGCACCACGGCATTCGATCATCAGTATAATTTTCCTCGTCATGCCGGTAAAAGGCTGATCGACCGGCAATTCGAGGCCGCCGATTTGTTTGGCATGCGCTTCCACGCCGGTCGCGGTGGCAACTCGCTGCCCAAGTCGGAAGGATCGACCATACCCGACGAGATGCGCGAGACGACGGACGAATTCATCGCCGACTGCGCCCGTCTGATCGAGACCTATCACGACACCTCGCCCTTCAGCATGCGCCAGGTGGTGGTCGCACCCTGCCAGCCCGTCAACAGCTATCGCGAGACCTTCGTGGAATCGGTTCGTCTTGCGCGTGACAAGGGTGTCCGGCTCCACACCCATGTCGGTGAGGGTGAGAGCGACGTGCTCCTTGCCCGCCACGGGCTGCGCACTGTCGATTATCTGCACGAGATGGGTTTTGCCGGACCGGACACGTTCTACGCCCATTGCTGGGAACTGACCCACGACGAGTTGCGCACCATGGCGTCGTCGGGAACGGGCGTGGCCCACTGCCCCGAGCCGGTCTATCTCGTCGGCGCGGAAGTGACCGACATCCCGGCCATGAGCGCCTTCGGCGTGCCGGTGGGTCTCGGTTGCGATGGCGCTGCCTCCAACGATAATTCCAACCTCATGCACTGCATCCATTCCGCCTATATGCTGCAATGCCTGGCGGCCTCGACACGCGCTCATCCTGTGCCAGCACCAGCAGACTTCCTCGGCTATGCGACCACAGGCGGGGCGCAGCTTCTCGGCCGCACCGACATCGGTCGGCTTGCACCGGGCATGGCCGCCGATCTTTTTGCCATCGATACCCGCCGCATGGATTATGTCGGCACCCGACATGATCCCTTGAGCCTGATCGCCAAGGTCGGCATCGGCGCGCCGACGGATATGACCATGATCAATGGCCGTGTGGTGTGGGCAAAGGGCGAATTTACCGGTCTGGATGAAGGAAAACTTTTCGCCGACGCAGAAGCGGCGCTCGCCACCATCGATTTCTGAAACAACACAACCGACAAGGGGAACCATCATGATCAACGCACTCAATCGCCGCACGCTGCTGAAGGGCGTCGCACTCACCGGTCTTGCCAGCGCCGTTGGCGCGCGTGCCACACTTGCAGCGGATAAGCCGCTCGGCATCGCACTCGTCGTGCCCTCGCCCATTGGCGACGTGGGCTGGGGCCATGCGCTCGCCGCCGGTCTGGAGCCGGTCAAAGCGGCCTATGGCGACAAGGTGAAAGTCACCATTCTGGAAAACATTCCGGAAGGTCCCGATGCCGACCGTATCATGACCAAGACCGTTGCCGACGGAAACAAGTTCCTGATTGCCGGCTCCTTCGGCTATCAGAACGGCGCGCTGCAGATCGCTCGTCGCAACAAGGACGTCAGCGTGTTGCACGCGTCCGGCTTTCAGGTCGCGCCGAACTTCTCGCCCTTTGCAGCCAAATACTTCCAAGGCACCTATCTGATGGGCATGGCGGCTGCCGCGCTGACGAAATCCGGCAAGCTCGGCTCGGTCTCGGCCTTTGCCATCCCCGAACTCATCACCTCCATCAATGCGTTTACGCTGGGTGCCCAGGCCGTCAAACCAGATATCGAAGTTTCCGTTGTCTGGGTGAATTCCTGGTTCGATCCAGCAAAGGAACAGGAAGCCGCCAAGGCGCTGATGTCGCAAGGTTGCGATGTGATCTTCTCCAACGCGCAGGACACACCATCCGTCATCTCGGCCTGCGAGGAAGCCGGCGTCTATGCCTTCAACCTCAATTCCTCGATGAAGAGCTACGCGCAGAAGACCTATCTCGGCTGCGTTGCGACCGACTGGTCCCCCTACTTTCTGGCGCAGGTTAAGGCGCACATGGACGGCACTTTCAAGGGCGCCAATGCCTTCCTCGGCATGTCGGACAAAGTGGTCAAGGTCGTGGACTGGAACCCCAGCGTTCCGGCCGACACCATGACGAAAATCAACGAGACCGAAGCGAAGATCGCCGATGGCAGCTTCTCGCCCTTTACCGGCCCCATCACCAAGGCGGATGGCTCGGAAGGCGTCGCAGCCGGCAAGACGCTGACGGACAAGGAGATCATGGCCATGGATTGGCACGTCAAGGGCGTCACCACGCCTCTGCCGAAGTGATCCCTCATGGCTGAGACGACCCTGCCCGCATCGGCAGACAGTGAACGGGCAAAGGCACCCCTGCTTTCGCTGCGCGGCCTGTCGAAAAGCTACGGTCAAATCCGCGCCAATCAGGCGATCGATCTGGACGTGGCGGACCATTCGATCCACGCCATTCTCGGCGAAAACGGCGCGGGCAAATCCACGCTGATGAAGCTGATTTATGGCGTGGAAACGCCGGATGAGGGCACTGTGACATGGCGAGGCGAGCCGATCCGGCTTGCTTCGCCCGCCGAGGCCCGCCGCCAGGGCATCGGCATGGTCTTTCAGCATTTCTCCCTTTTCGAGACGCTGACGGTCGTCGAGAACATCTCGCTCGTCGTGCCAGGAAAGAAGAGTGATCTTATCGAGCAGGTGCGCTCATTGGGACGCGACTTCGGCCTTGAGGTCGATCCGCTGGCCCATGTGCATGCGCTCTCGGTCGGCGAGCGACAGCGGGTCGAGATCATCCGCTGCCTGATGACCGACCCCAAGCTCATCATCCTCGACGAACCGACCTCGGTGCTGCCGCCGCAATCGGTCGAGAAGCTTTTCGAGACGTTGAAGCGCCTACGAGATCGCGGCGTCTCCATCCTCTTCATTTCCCACAAGCTCGAAGAAATCCGGGCGATCTGCGACCGCGCCACCATCCTGCGCGGCGGAAAAGTGACCGGCCACGTGGATCCGCGTGAGCACGATGCCCATGATCTTGCCCGTATGATGATCGGGCGCGACATGCCGGAGATCAAGGCTCCGACGGTCGTGGCGACCGGCGAAAATCGCCTCGAACTGATTGGCCTCGACTACGAGCCGGACGATCCCTTTGCTGTGCCGCTGAAGCGCGTCACGCTGGAGGTAAAGGCGGGAGAAATTCTCGGGCTTGCAGGCATTTCCGGCAATGGGCAGGCGGAACTCTCGTCTATCATTTCGGGCGAAACGCGTCTTGGCCGTGAAGCGAAGGACCGCATCTTCATGATGGGCGAGGATGTCGGTCGCCTCGATGCCGCTGCCCGTCGCAGGCTCGGCTTTGCCTTCGTGCCGGAAGACCGCCTCGGCCGTGGTGCGGTGCCAGAGCTTTCGCTCACCTTGAACGGTCTCCTGACCGCCCATCCGCTCGGCCTGCTGCAGCACGGTCTGATCGACCACAGCGGTGCCAAGACGTTCGCCGAGACCTGCATTCGCGATTTCGATGTGCGGACACCTGGACCCGACGCAGAGGCCGGCGCGCTTTCAGGCGGTAACCTGCAGAAATTTATCGTTGGCCGAGAGATCATGCTGGGGCCGAAATTGCTCTTCGTCGCCCAGCCGACGTGGGGCGTGGATATCGGTGCCGCAATGGCGATCCGGCAAAGACTGATCGCGTTGCGCAATGCCGGCATGGCGATTCTCGTTATTTCCGAGGAAATCGAAGAGCTCTTCGAAATCTGCGACCGCATTCAGGTGCTGAATGCCGGTACGCTCAGCCCATCGCTCGTGACGTCCGAAACGCGTGTCGAAGATGTCGGCCGCTTCATGATTGGTGCCGACGCTGCCACTCCCACCGAAAACCCCGCTGCTGGAAAGCTGTCCGCATGAGCGCCTTCCCCTACTTCGTTCGGCGCGAACGTGCCTCGCTGAAGGCGACCATACTGGCACCGCTTGCGGCGCTCGCGATTGCCACGCTCATCAATCTCGCGCTTTACGCCGTCATGGGTAAAAGCCCTGGTGCCGTGTTCTACGCCATGCTGCTGGAGCCGTTCCTCTCCTGGTCAGCCTTCTCCGAAGTGCTTTTGAAAATGGGACCGCTGCTCGTGATCGCGCAGGGGCTTGCCATCGGCTTTCGCGCCAAGGTGTTCAATATTGGCGCCGAAGGACAGTTCATTCTCGGCGCGATCTTCGCTTCCGCAATCCCCATCTATTATCCGGAAGCAACCGGCGGCTGGATCTGGCCTGCCATGCTTGTCTGCGGCGCCATCGGTGGCGCGCTCTGGGCCTCGATCACTGCTTTCTGGCGTGTGCGGCTGAACGCCAACGAAATTCTCGTGTCCTTGATGCTGAGCCTGGTGGCCGCACAGGTCCTCAACTATCTGCTGCTTGGCCCCTGGAAGGATCCAAACGGCTTCAATTTCCCGCAATCGGTGATGTTTCAATATGACGCCATGGTCCCGACCCTGATCGAAGGCACGCGCGTCAACTGGTCCTTTCCGCTCACCATCCTCTTTTCTCTGGCCGCTTATGTCTTCATGCAGAAGAGCTTTCTGGGCTACAAGCTGCAGGTCGGC
This sequence comes from Agrobacterium sp. 22117, assembly GCF_052045735.1. Taxonomy (NCBI): domain Bacteria; kingdom Pseudomonadati; phylum Pseudomonadota; class Alphaproteobacteria; order Hyphomicrobiales; family Rhizobiaceae; genus Agrobacterium; species Agrobacterium sp. 22117. Next base: position 301,944 of record NZ_JBQEPP010000006.1, read on the forward strand.
GGCCTTGCCCCGCGCGCGGCCGACTATGCCGGCTTCAGTCAGGGCCGCGCCATCTGGCTCTCACTGCTGATTGGCGGCTTTGCAGCGGGTCTTGCGGGAGCGGCAGAAGTGGCGGGCCCGATCGGCCAGTTGCAACGCTCGATTTCCACCGGCTACGGCTATGCGGCCATCATCGTCGCCTATCTCGGCGGACTGCATCCGATCGGCATCATCCTGTCGTCGCTCGTCATGGCGGTAATCTATATTGGCGGCGACAATGCCATGGTCTCCGCCGAACTGCCGATTGCCGCGGTGCGCGTCTTCCAGGGGTGCCTGCTCGTCACCTATCTCATCGCGGTCGCCTTCGTCCGCTACCGCCTCGAATGGCCGAAAACTGCAGATCGGAAAGTGGCATGAACGCGGTCGATTTTATCCTCTCCGGCATGCTGGCGGCGGCAACGCCCTTTCTGCTGGCGGCGCTGGGCGAACTCGTTGTCGAACGCGCAGGCGTCCTCAATTTGGGCGTCGAGGGTTTGATGGCACTTGGCGCCGTCATCGCCTTTATCGTCGTCTATCACGGTGGTGGTCACATGCTGGCTTTCATGGCGGCGGGCTTTGCCAGCGTGTTGCTGTCCCTCATCTTCGCACTGGTTGCGCTTGGCTTCCGCGCCAACCAGGTCGCAACCGGGCTCGCCGTCGGTATCCTAGGCCAAGGTCTTTCGGCGCTCTTTGGCAAGACCTATGAAAGCCTGACGGTCAGGGGACTGCCGAAACTTGCCATTCCCGGCCTGTCCGATCTTCCCGTCATAGGCGGTCTTTTTGTGCAGGATATCGTCGTCTGGCTGTCGCTTCTTCTGACACTTGCCATCTGGGCGGGATTTGCCTTTAGCAAAACCGGCCTTGTGATCCGCGCGGTTGGGGAAAATCCGAAAGCGGCACATGCGATCGGCTATTCTGTCATTGGCGTGCGTGTCGCGGCGATCGCCTTCGGCGGTCTTCTGGCAGGCTTCGCCGGCGCCTATGCCTCTGTGGTCTACACGCCGCTTTGGGCGGATGGCATGATTGCCGGACGCGGCTGGATCGCGATCGCGCTCGTCGTCTTCGGCACATGGCTGACGGGACGCATCTTTCTCGGAGCATGCCTGTTCGGCGCAGTGTCGCTGATGAGCCTTGCGGCACAGGCAACCGGCGTTGAACTGCCGTCGCAGTTCCTCTCCAGCCTGCCCTATCTCGTCACCATCATCGTGCTCGGCATCATTTCCGCCAACAAGCGGTTGTTGAAGCTGAACGGTGTTGCCTCGCTTGGGGAGCCTTTCGAGCGATAGTCTGAGCGCCCAGCTCAGACACTGCCTTTGGCAAGATCGCGTAGACCTCTTGGCAGGCTGTTCATGCATTGCGTGCCGTTCGGCGTGACCAGAAACTGATCCTCGATCATCAGCGCTCCAAAGTTTTGGCCGTAAAAGGGCGCTTCCAATGCGACGACCATATCCGCCTCGATGATCTCCGAATTGCCTGAGGAAAAGAACGGCCATTCTTCAATACCCACACCGCCACCGACGGAGTGCCCGAAATGTCCGCGATAATATTCGCCGAAGCCATCGCGCCGCATTGAGCGGAGCATGGCGTCATGCACCGCGCCGAAAGTCTTGCCGGGGGTGATCTCATCCAGCCCCGCGTGAAATGCGGTCTCAAGCGCCTTGAAGATATCCTCCGCCAATGGCGATGCCGGACCATAGGTTACGGTGCGCGCGCCATCGGACGAATACCCATCGACAAGGGTGCCGACATCAGCCTTGATCAACGCGCCCGGCGTCACCTTCGCATTTCCATTCGACAGGTCCGGCCCGACAGAGATGTAATCCCAATGTCCACTCAGCGAGAAGCCACCTGTGGCCGCCGCTTCCTGCGCGCCCGCTTTCCACGCCGCCGAGAGGCTAGCGACCGAAGCTCCAAGCGAGACGGCTTCCATCATGCGCACGAGGCCAGCCTCCGCCGCCATGGCCGCATGCCGGAGTCGCTCTATTTCACGGGGCGTCTTTATGGCGCGCAGACGCCTCAAAACCAGGGAGCCATCGACCCAGCGGATTGAGGGAATAGACGTTTTCAAAGCCTCGAAATCGGCAGCGGGCATGAATTCAAGATCGACCCCGATCCTCGCATCGCGGAGACCCTTCTCCTGCAACAGATCGGCCAAGAGATGGAAGCATGCAGACCGATCGAAGGTTTCCGGTCTCGGCCCTCCAACGCCTGAACCTCGATACGCGCCATCGATACCGGAAATCGTGTCTACGCCCGACAGATCGACCCCATCGATCCAGATGCGGTGTGTGCGGACCTCAACGTCTGGAGCCCGCTGCAGTACCACTGGTGCCGCATGATCGCTGACAATCGCCGCAAGCGAAAGCTGCGCATCACTCGGCACCAGTGCGATCGCAGCCCCCGCCCTGCCCCACATGGTGGCGACACCCGCGGGCGCCCCGATCGCATATTGAAACGCTTCCGGCTGGAAAAGAACCAATGCATCAAGGCCAGCTTCGCGCATCAACCGCTCCGCCCGTTTCCTGTCCAAATCGCTCAACGCTGCCTCCACGAACACTCAATTCGGTTTAGCCGAGGCCGGTGGATACCGCCAGTCGGATTCGTGATGACACACCACAGCGGCCTAGGGCCTGTACCTATAAACGGGATGATGCCGGGTCGAAAATGATGGGCTTTGGACGAACAAAGGTTCTTCGTCCGGCCTTCCAGCCCGCAATCGCAGGTGCCGACGAGCGGACAGCATGACGAGGATCGTCAGCGTCCAGAATGACGATATCGGCGGGACCCCCAATCCGTAATTGATGATCCACGCCCATAATAGAAGCTGCCCTGGAGCTGACCATGGCAAAGACTTGGTCGACATCATCATCCCGCGAAAGCTGCATGACGTTGGCATAGAGATTGGCCATCCGCCCAAGCGAGGCATCGCCGAAAGGCGTGAATGGGTTGAGCACATTGTTGGTGGCTACCGCGGTGCGAACGCCATCTGCCGAAAGGAGATGAGCCGGGGTGATACCACGCGGAATATTTGTCGTTTGCCCCCGCCCCATGAGAAAAAGATCCGTCGCCGGCAGAACGACCAGCGCGATGCCAGCCTCGGCAATTTGGCGGGCAACAACTGAGCGATCCTCAGGAGCAAGAGCGGAGAGATTGGTGACATGGCCTATCGTGACGCGACCTCCATAGGCGTTGGCCTTGGTTGCGGCAATCACCGCCGGAAGATCCGTCTTGGCGGGGTTGAGGCTGAAATCCAGATGGAAGTCGACATCTACATCATGCTTTCTTGCGAGATCGAAGATGCGACGCACATGCTCTTCCGGGCGAGGATCAGTATAGGGACATCCGCCAACGAGGTCCGCGCCGGTGCGAAGTGCTTCATCGAGCATGGCTTCCGTCTCGGGCTCCTGCGTCAATCCTTCCTGCGCGAAAGCGCAAATCTGGATATCGATGGCGTAGGCATAATGTTCGCGTACCCGCTTGATCGCCTCGAACGACCGCATCCCCGCGCGAGGGTCGATCTCGACAAAGGTTCGCATGCGGTTCGTGCCATGCATGATGGCTTGGCGCACGACTGAGCTTGCCCGCTCGAACACATCCTCCTGCGTAAAGCCCGCCTTGGCCTTCGCTGTTTCCCGCACGGCCTCCTCCAACGTGCCTTCACAGATCGTGCAGCGCTTCAGAATGCAGGCCTTGTCCAGATGGACGTGACTATCGGCGAAGCCGGCGAAAGCAAACCGGCCGCCGAAATCCTCCTCCTCGACGGCGTCGCAACGAATATCGTGGCGCATATCGACAATCAGACCGTCGCGAATGGCGATATCGATGACGCCGGGCTGGTTGGCCGTCTGAACGTTTCGCAGAAGGAAATCGGCCCGCATGTCTTGCTTATACTCCGACTGCGCAACCGTCGCTGCGCGGATCATGCGCACCATCGATCCACCCATCTGGGCCAATCTTGATGACCCCTGCCTGACCGGCAAGCGCACTGAGTTCTGGAATGGCGACGACACCATGGCCGTAGCTTGAAAGCGTATCGATCACGTCCGAGCCGACGGATTGCTCGATCTTGAGATTGTCCCGGCTGTCTGAAAAGGTGCGCCCAAGAAGAAAGCGCGGCGCCGACAATGCCGAAAGCGGATCAAGGCCGTGGTCAATCAATCGGCTGAGGAGCAATGTCAGCGTTTGCGGCTGACCATCGGCACCTTGCGTGCCGTAGAGGAACGCCGGTTTGCCATGGCGCAACGCGATACCGGGATTGAGCGTATAAAAGGGCCGCTTTCCGGGCGCGATGACATTGGGGCTCTTGGGATCTGTGCTGAATGCCGCGCCGCGATTCTGCCAGAGGATGCCGGTATCCTCCAGCAGCACGCCACTGCCCCAATCGTAATAGGTGCTTTGAAGCACGCTGGCAGAACGGCCTTGCGCATCCGTCGCCGCAAGAAAGACCGTGTCGCCGGTGCGGAAGGGTGCAGGCCAAGGCAGGGCGACATTGCGATCGATCTTCTGGGCCTTGGTCGCGAGAAAATCCTGCCCCAGCCAGGCGGCGCAATCCTGCTCGATAAACGCCGGATCGGCGATACCACCCCGCTCCAGAAAGGCCTGTTTGATGGCTTCCGCGCAAAGGTGATAGAACTGCGACGTATCCGGAGCGATGTCCTGCATTGCGAAGTTCGACAGGATGCCCATGATCGATAGGGTCGTGATGCCCTGGCTGGGCGGCGGTGGGGCCAGAAGCTCGAAATCGCGATAGGCGAGCGACAGGGGCGCGGCCAGTGTCGCGAATGTCTTTTCCAGATCGCGTTTTCTGATCGGGCTGCCGGCCGCCTCAAGCCCGCTTGCAATCCGGTCAGCCACGTCGCCCTCGTAAAATGTCCTGTAGCCATGAAGGGCGATCTCTTCCAGAATAGCGGCCAATTGCGGCTGACGCTGGACACCTTCCTTGACGAAGAACCGGGAAACGCCCGGCCATCCATCGATCTCGTCTTTGCGAAATGCATGCCAATGCGCCTGCGACTGGCTGACAGGAAAGCCGCCCGCCGCAAATTCTATGGCATCTCCGAGCAGCCTGGCAAAGCTTTCCGTGCCACCCCAATGGGTACGAGAATAGTCGAGCGCCTTACCCCAACTGTCGACCAGTGCCGCCGTCGTCAAGGTGGAGAGCGGGCCACGAGTCGGGATAACATCGAGCTTCGGCAGCGCCTCAGCCGCTTGCCCAATACCCATGATCGCGTCGCGTCGCCCTTCGCTATCGGCCACGATCCAGATGGCATCTCCGCCCAGTCCGCAAAAATGCGGATAGAGAACCGTAAGCGCTGCCGCCGCCGCAATAATGGCCTCGATCGCCGTTCCGCCCCGCCGCAACACCTTGGCACCCGCTTCGCTTGCAGCGCGATGTGGCGTCGTGACCATGCCATGACGCGACCTCGCGGCATGCGGGCTCTGCTGCAAAAGGGTGTCCTCGTTGGTCGCCATTCCGTACAGCCCTTACTCCGAGGCCGAAATGTAACGGCTGAGGATCTCGCTGATATCTGGACCGTCATCCTCGTCATCCGCCTTGGCGCGATCTTCGACCGCATGCAGATGATGGTCCATGATGTCGGTCGCAGCTTTCACATCGAGGTTTTTCAGCGCCTCGATCAGTTGAATGTGCTCGTCGATACCGCATTCGGCCGAGTGCGGCCTGCCGAAACGCGCAAGGATGAGAGAAGACCGTGAGACGACCTGGATGATGAATTCGATCAAGAGCTTCGAGCCGGTGAGCTCCGCCAGCAGAATGTGAAACTCGCCAGCCAATCGGATAGACCGCGGCGAGGATGCCCGCAAGGCTCGCTCTTCTTCACGCACATGGCTGACCAAGGCATCGATGCCGTCCTTCGGCATTCGCTTGCAGAGCCTGTCGATCACCTCTCGCTCCAGGCACCGTCGAAGCGCAAAGACTTCCACCGCCTCCTCCAGCGTCGGCATGGCAACGGCAGCGCCGCGGTTCGGTTTGATCTCGACAAGCCCATCCGAAGACAGCCGGACAAGGGCGTTGCGCGCGCTCGTGCGGCTGACGCCGAAGGTATCGCCAATCGAATCTTCCGGCAGCTTGGTGCCTGGCTTCAACGCCTGCTCAAGAATGGCGCGACGGAGCGAGGCGTAGATCGCGTCGCTTCTGGTCAGATTGGTGGACATCGCTGCGAGACCCTGTTCGTATACATTTTAGAGGCATATTGCACAGAATTTGTATTTTCACCAGTCGATTTTATTGCATACAATTTTTTGCTTGATATTGCATACAAATTTGCCTAGGCTCCCCCAAAAGCCGCATAGAACGGCCTCTCTGCATGGTAGATGTCGCTAAATTTGGCCGCACTTGAGAAAATCGCATGCAATACCGGATATAATTTTGCGCGGATTGCATTCAATAAAAGGGGATTATAATGATAAGCAAACGCATACTGTTCGGGACTGGATTAGCGCTTCTTTCGCTCACCATGCCCGCCATGGCCAACACGCTGAAATGGGGCGCTTCGCGAGACATCAGCTCTCTCGACCCATACTCCTATGGAGACAGTTTCGCGCTCGGCGTGCTCAATCACGCCTATGAAGGCTTGATGCGCTACAACCGCGATCTCAAGCTGGAACCGGCGCTTGCCACCTCATACGAAATCATCTCGCCCACCACATGGCGTTTCAAGCTTCGTGAGGGCGTGAAATTCCACAACGGCGCCGAGTTTACCGCTGACGATGTCCAGGCTTCGCTTTTGCGCGCCACCGACCCGAAGTCGCCACTGCGTGGCAACATTCCGGCCTACAAAGGGTCGCGCGTCATTGATCCACACACCATCGAGATCGATGTCACGGCAAACTACCCGCTGCTCCTGAACGACCTGACAACCATCTACATCTTCAACGCCAAATGGCTGAAGGACAACAAGGCGGAAGCGCCGACGGATGTGGGCTCCGGCACCGAAGGTTACGCGACCTATAATGAAAATGGCACAGGCCCGTTCAAGGTCGAAAGCCGGCAGCCCGACGCCAAGACGGTCTTCGTGAAATATGATGGCTGGTGGGACAAGCCTGAGCACAATATCGATCGGATTGAATTGACGCCGATTGCCTCCAGCGCAACCCGTGTCGCAGCACTGCTCTCCGGCGATATCGATTTTACCGATCAGGCGCCGGTCCAGGACCTGCCACGCTTGGAAGCAGCCGCATCGCAGGTGAAGCTTCTGGAAGGCACTGATCTTCGCACCGTGATGATCGGCTTCAGCCAGCGCGACACTCTGCTGTCCGGCGCCCCGAACCCGATGAAGGATCTGCGCGTCCGCCAGGCCATGCAGCTTGCAATCGATCTGGACCTCATTCAAAAACGCGTCATGCGCGGCAAGTCGCGCAATGCCGGCACACTGGTCGCGCCGCAGATCCCCGGCTATGACGCGGCACTCGACAGCCCAGTCAAGGCCGATCCAGAGAAGGCCAAGGCCCTTCTCAAGGAAGCCGGTGCAGAAGGCTTCGAATTCGATTTCAACTGCTCCGACACGCTGGTGAATGAAGAGCAGGTCTGTCAGGCGGTTGCCTCCATGTGGTCACGCGTCGGCCTCAAGCCGAAGCTCGACCAGGGGCCTCGCGCCGTGCAGACACCGAAGCGCTCGTCCGGCAAGGTCGATGTCTACACGCTCGGTTGGGCAACGCTGCCGATGCTCGATGCCTACAGCCTCACCTCGCAGGTTCTCCACACCAAGGAAGGTTCCTTCGGCATCTTCAACTGGGGTGGATGGTCCGACAAGGAGTTCGACAAGGTGACGGAAGCCTCGGCAGTGGAACTCGACCGGACGAAGCGCCTGGCCCTTTCGGCCGACGCCCTGAAGATTGCCAAGGACCATGCGCTGATGATCCCGTTGCACCAGCAGCCGCTGGCCTGGGCAACCAGCGCGAAAGTCAAGGATTTCCCGCTCTTCTCGGATAACCTTCCACGCCTCTGGCTGGTGAAAATGTAATAGCGGATGGCCCTCGCCGCGCAAAGCCGTCGCGGGGGCCAGCTTTCTTTCTTCCGACAAAGGACAGGGTGTCATGCTCGCCTTCCTCATCAAGCGGATCGGCAATGCCGTTCTCGTGATGCTCACGGTTGCTTTCTTCGCCTTCCTCATCTTCCGTTTCCTTGGCGATCCGGTGGAGATCATGGTCAATGAAAGCGCCACCCAGGTCGAACGCGACGAGCTGCGCGCCAGGCTCGGTCTCAATGACGGATTTCTCGTTCAGTATGTCCGCTTCGTCACCAACGCAGCGCAGGGCGAATTCGGCCTGTCCTGGCGCAACCAGCAATCCGTGCTGACGCTGATCGCAGAGCGTTTCCCGGCGACGTTCGAACTGGTGCTCATCGCCACCTTCCTGTCGCTTGCCATCGGCATTCCGCTCGGCGTCTTTACCGCCATAGGTCGCGGGCGCTGGTGGGCGGAGGCCTTGCAGTTCTCATCGATCGTCGGCGTTTCCCTGCCAAGCTTTCTGGTCGGCATCCTGCTGATCCTCACCTTTTCCGTTACGCTCGGCTGGTTGCCGGGTTACGGTCGCGGCGATGTGGTGCGCATCGGCTGGTGGTCCACCGGCCTCCTGACCCCCTCGGGACGCGCGGCCATCGTCTTGCCGGCACTATCGCTGTCGCTCTTCCAGATCACTCTGGTGATGCGTCTGGTGCGTGCCGAAATGCTGGAAACGCTGCGGACCGATTTCATCAAGTTCGCCCGCGCCCGCGGCGTCAAAAGACGTGCACTCTGGTTTCGCCATGCGTTGAAGAACTGTCTGATGCCAGTGGTCACGCTGACGGCCATGCAGGTCGGCAATCTCATCGCCTTTGCGCTCGTCACCGAAACTGTCTTCCAATGGCCGGGGATGGGCATGCTCTTCATGCAGGCCGTGACCTTCGTCGATATCCCCGTCATGGCGGCCTATCTCTGCATCGTATCCTTCATCTTCGTCACGCTGAACACGTTCGTGGACATCGCTTATGCGGTCATCGATCCGCGCCTGCGTGCAGCATGACCGGGAGACCATCATGACCGCCATCGAACAGACCGCCACCGTTTCCCGTCCATCTCGCCTGTCGAGGGCTCTCCAATCCGATCTGTGGTGGAGCTTCAAGCGACATCCTTCTGCGATTGCTGCAGCCATCCTGCTGCTGATCCTCATCTGCACGGCCTTCTTCTCTCCACTGATCACGGTGCAGAACCCCTATGATCTCGCGTCACTCGATCTTCTGAATGCAGAGATCCCGCCGATCTGGATGCCGGAGGGACAATGGCCCTTCATTCTGGGCACCGACGTGCAGGGCCGTGATGTGCTCTCGGCCATTCTCTACGGCTCGCGTGCCTCGATCATTATCGGCGCAAGCTCGGTTCTCGTATCGCTCGTCATCGGCACGATGCTTGGCCTCGTCGCCGGCTATCACGGCAAATGGGCCGACGGCCTGCTCATGCGCACGGGCGATGTTCTCCTATCCATGCCGACCATGCTGATCGCCATCCTGGTTTCCGCGCTCGCCAGACAGGCACTCCCGCCATCGCTGCGGGAAGCCGGCGCCTCCGGCGTCATCGTGCTTGCGATCTCGCTATCGGCCTGGGTGCAATATGCCCGTACCGTGCGCGCGCAAACCATGGTGGAGCGCAACAAGGAATATGTTCAGGCCGCCCGGCTGATCCGCCTGTCGAAATGGAAGATCATGCTCAAGCATATTCTTCCCAACACCACGACGCCGCTGCTCGTCACGGCAACGTTGAACTTCGGTCTCGGTATTCTCATCGAGGCGACGCTCTCCTTCCTCGGTGTCGGCATGCCGCCCGAGCAACCGTCGCTCGGCACGCTGATCCGCATCGGCAACCAGTATCTCTTCTCTGGGCTCTGGTGGATCGTGCTCTTTCCTGGACTGCAGCTCTGTCTGCTCGTTGTGTCGATCAACGTGCTCGGCGACTGGCTGCGCGATGCCCTTAATCCCAAACTGCGCTGAAACCGTGCGGAGACATTTCACATGAGCGATCTTCTGATTACCAACGCAAGACCGATGGGCGGCGACACCGCCGATATCCTGATCCGCGACGGTCGTATTGCCGAGATCGGTAAGTGTCTGGAAGCAGCGGGCCTGCCTGTCGAGGATGCCGGTGGACGTATCGCCATTCCGGGCCTTGTCGATGCCCACACCCATCTCGACAAATCTCTGCTGGGCTACCCCTGGTACGTCAATGAAGTCGGCCCGCGTCTGATCGACAAGATCGACAATGAGCGCAAGGTCAAGCGCGACTATGGGTTGGACGCGCATGTCCAGTCCATGCGCCAGGCGCTGCAATCGGTCGGCTACGGCACGACCCTCATCCGCAGCCATGTGGATATCGACACGGACCAAGGACTGATCGCCCTGGAAGGCGTAATGGAGACCCGCCGCCAGCTGGCCGGCATTGTCGAAATCGAGATTGTCGCCTTCCCCCAATCGGGACTGATGCGCCGCCCCGGCACAGCGGAATTGATCGATGCCGGCATGGCGATGGGGGCTGATCTCGTCGGCGGTCTCGACCCCTGCGGCATGGATCGCGATCCGAAGGCTCATCTCGATACGATCTTCGCCATTGCCGAGAAACACGCCAAGGGCATCGATATCCATCTGCATGAAAGCGGAGAACTCGGTGCTTTCTCGATGGAACTGATCTTCGAGCGTATCCGTGCGCTCGGCATGCAAGGCAAGGTCGCCGTCAGCCACGCCTTCTGCCTTGGCGATCCGGACTGGAACCTGACGCAGGCGCTGATCGACACCTGCGCCGAACTCGACGTGCCGATCCTGACAACAGCCCCGCCCTCCCGCGAAGTGCCGTCCCTGCGCCGCCTGCGCTCCGCCGGAGTGCGCTTCGGTGCAGGTGTCGATGGCTTTCGCGATACCTGGGGACCCTATGGCAATGGCGACATGCTTGAGCGGTCCATGTTACTCGGCATGAAGAATAACCTGCGCCGCGACGATGAGCTCCTCTGGGCGCTGGATGTCTGTACCACTGGCGGTGCTCGCGCGATGGATCGTGCAGAACATTCGCTGACGATCGGCGGTCGTGGGGATGTCGTCATCGTCGAAGGCGAGACCGTCGGCGAAGCGATCGTCACGCATCAACCTCGCAAGCTTGTGGTGACCGCTGGCAATGTTGTCGCGCGAGATGGCAAGAGCCTGAAGGAGCGTCCATGAACGCGCCGTCATCCTGGTCGATGCTTCCCCTTGGCAAGAGGCCGCACGGGCGCTGGGCGCTGAAAGCGCGCTTCGTCGTTGCCGATCTGCCGGAAGGACGATGCCTTATTCCCGATGGCGAAATCGTCATCGAGAACGACACAATTCTCTGGGTTGGGCGCGATTTCGAGGGCGACGTTTCGGCGCGCTATCACATGGGTGACGCCCTAATCGGTCCTGGCTTTGTCGATCTCGACGCCCTTTCCGATCTCGATACGACCGTGCTTGCCATGGACAACCAGCCCGGCTGGAAAAAAGGCCGCGTCTGGGCCGCAGATTACGCACCTCGCGCCTATGAAATGTATAGCCAGGCCGAACTTGCCTTCCAGAAGCGCTACGCCTTTGCGCAGCTTCTCTTGAACGGCATTACCTCGGCACTTCCGATCGCCTCACTATTTTACCGTGCATGGGGTGAGACGGTCGCAGAATTCGAAGCAGCAGCAGATGCAGCCGGAGACCTCGGCATCCGCGTGTGGCTCGGTCCCGCCTATCGCAGCGGCGGCGTCATCCTTGATGAGAACGGCGCCATGAAACCTGTCTTCGATGAAGAGCGGGGATTGGCCGAGTTGGCTGAAGCAGCGTCTTTTGCCAAAAGCATTCACGGCAGAGCCAACGGCCTTATTTCCGGCATGTTCGCGCCGGACCGCGTGGAAACCTGTACCGAAACGCTGCTCCGCCAGACCTTCGCCCATGCCGATGATATGGAGATGCCTGTTCGCCTCCATATGGCGCAGGGCGAGATGGAATTGCACACCATGCGCCGCCTGCATGGTGTCACGGCTCCGGAATGGCTGGACCGCCTTAGCCTTCTTTCGCCTCGCCTGATCGCGCCGCATGCGACCGTCGCGACGGAGGACGATCTCGCACGTTATGCCGACCATGGCGTGACCATAGCTCACTGTCCACTCGTTTCGGCTCGCCATGGATCGACGCTCAAATCCTTCTCCCGCTTGAAGGCGATGGGGATCCGCATCGGCATGGGCACCGATACCGCCCCTCCCGATATGGTTCTCAACATGTCGGTCGGTCTGATGATGAACCGGCTTGCCGAGGGCCGCGGGGATGCCGGTTCCGCCGCCGATTTCTACGATGCCGCCACCATTGCCGGCGCCGATGCACTGAAACGCCGTGATCTCGGCCGCATCTCTCCGCGCGCGAAGGCAGACATCGCCATCTTCGACATGGCCGACAGCATGATCGCGCCACGGATCGACCCGATCCAGACCCTTGTCTACGGAGCCACCGGTCGTGTCACCCGCGCAACCATCGTCGATGGCAGGATTTCGATGCGCGACGGCGCGGTTGCGGGTATCGATCTCGTCGCTGCACGAGAGCAGGCGCAGCGCCAATTCGATGGTCTTGTCGCCAAATATCCGGAACGAACCTTCCAACACCCTCCTGTCGAAGACATTTTCCCGCCGAGCTATCCGCTCTCGCATCACATCAGCGAGGTATCGCGATGATCACCCCCAACCAGACATCGGCCGCGATCCCGGCCCTGGAGGTCAAAGGACTGTCCGTCGAATTCCCGACACGCAAGGGCATCCTCACCGCCCTTTCCGATGTGTCGCTCACCGTCGAGCGTGGCGAAATCCTGGGCGTCGTCGGCGAATCCGGCGCTGGCAAGTCAATGACCGGCATGGCGGTGCTGGGCCTGCTTGAACCGCCGGGCCGGGTTGCAGCGGGCGAAATTCGTATCGGCGGAACGCGTACCGACACTCTCAGCGAACTTGAGATGAGCATGGTACGCGGACGCATGGTCGGCGCCATCTTTCAAGACCCTCTCACATCGCTCAACCCGCTCTTTTCGGTTGGGCAGCAATTGACCGAGACGATCCGCCTGCACTCCGATCGCAGCCGCGCAGAAGCACGCGCTCACGCGATCGACCTGTTGAAACAGGTTGGTATTCCGGGTGCAGACGAGCGTATCGACCATTATCCGCATCAGTTTTCTGGCGGCATGCGCCAGCGCGTCGTCATAGCGCTCGCACTGGCTGGCGATCCGCAATTGATCATTGCCGACGAGCCGACAACAGCGCTCGACGTGTCCATTCAGGCACAGATCACCACGCTGCTGCGCAAGCTTTGCCGCGAGAAAGGCGCCGGCGTCATGCTCGTCACCCACGACATGGGCGTGATTGCCGAAACAGCCGACCGCGTGGCCGTCATGTATGCCGGGCGAGTGATTGAGGTTGGCCCGGTGGACGAGGTGCTGCGCAACCCCAAGCACCCTTACACGCGTGGCTTGATGGGCTCCATTCCGGCCCTTGGCGCCCGCGTCGAGCGATTGACACAGATCGATGGTGCCATGCCAAGGCTCAATGCCATTCCACAAGGCTGCGCCTTCAATCCGCGCTGCCCGGATGTCGGCTCCCGCTGCCGAGAGGTCAAACCGGCGATGGTACGCAATGATCACGGCAGCGTCGCCTGCCTCATTCACGATGGAGGCGTCGCATGAGAAGCCCTGACAACGCGCTCGAAGTGGATCAATTGACGCGCGTCTTCGACGTTTCCGCGCCATGGCTAAACCGCGTCATCGACCGCAAGCCGAAGCGCTATCTTCGCGCCGTGCAGGATGTGACATTCACGGTGCAGAAGGGAAAATGCCTCGCGCTTGTCGGCGAATCCGGTTGCGGCAAGTCAACAGTCGCACGGCTGGTGACGGGACTTTACGATCCCAGCGAAGGTGCCATCGTCTTTGCACCAGCCGATAAGGGCGCGAACCGCGGCAAGCCACTCGAAGCCCAGATGATCTTTCAGGATCCGCATGCCAGCCTCAACCCACGCTGGCGCGTCGGCAATATCATTGCCGAGCCGATCGAGGTGTTCGGATTGCGAGATGGCAGACAAGCGATCGACGCGCGCGTGGCCGAACTATTGCGCACCGTCGGTCTGTCGCCGGACGACGCCAATCGTTTTCCGCACGAATTTTCCGGCGGCCAGAGACAGCGCATATCGATTGCAAGAGCGCTGGCCAGCGAGCCCGAATTTCTCGTCTGCGACGAACCGACCTCGGCACTCGATGTCTCCGTCCAGGCGCAGATCCTCAATCTCATGCGCAGGTTACAGGATGAGCTTGGCCTGACCTATCTCTTCATCAGCCACAATCTCGCAGTCGTCCGCCACATGGCCGACCGCATCGCGGTGATGTATCTCGGCCGTATCGTGGAGGAGGCAGAGACCGAGGCTCTGTTTGCCAATCCGCAACACCCATACACACGGCTTCTGCTGCAAACGATCCCCGATGTCGCGGCGCCTAACCGGGACCGCGCATTGATGGGCGGAGAACCGCCAAGCCCGCTCGATCCGCCAAAGGGCTGCGCCTTCCATCCGCGCTGTCCCATCGCAACAGAGCTCTGCACCATGGTCGCACCCGAGGTCCGCAACCGGGATGGCGGCGGCAAGATCGCCTGCCACCTGGCGCCACTATAAACACATGCCGTGATGAGCAAGCGCAGGCTGACGCCTCACGAGAGTGAATACGAAAAGGAATCCCAATGACCACTACAACCATCTTCACCAATGCCAAGCTGGCCGACGGCTCACTGCGCGATATCACCGTGGAACATGGTCGGATCACAGCCATTGAAACAGCGGGGAGTTCAACGCCTCCCGGCGCGGCATCGACCCCGTCAATCGACCTTTCCGGCGATCTGCTGCTTCCTGGCTTCGTCGAGGGACATATCCATCTCGACACCAGCTTCTACGGCGGCAAGTGGGTGCCACATCGCCCATGCACCAACGGCTTTGATGTGCACGAGCGCGTGGCCTTCCAGGCCGAGAACATGGCGAAAGCCGAGCCGATGGCGGAGCGCGCGCGCAATCAACTCGATCTTTGCATTTCCAAAGGCACGACCCAGATGCGCAGCCACGTCATGGTCGATGGCTCGGTTGGGCTAAAGTCTTTGGAAACCATCCTCGCTGTGCGCGAGGAATATCAGGACATGATCGACATCCAGCTGGTCGCCTTTCCACAAAGCGGCATCCTGAAAAGCCCGGGAACGCCAGAGCTTCTCGATGCCGCCATCGGTCTTGGCGCAGACCTCGTCGGTGGTCTTGATCCTGCTAGCTTTGACCGCGACGTCAACGGCCATCTCGACGTCGTGTTCGGCGTGGCCGAAAAGCACGGTGTCGATATCGACATCCATCTGCATGATGCAGGCTCGATGGGTGCTTTTACCATCGAGGAAATTTGCGACCGCACCGTCGCACTCGGCATGCAGGGACATGTCGCCGTCAGTCATGCCTATGGGCTCGGCGACCTCGCACCGGACGCGGCGAAGAAGATTGCAGCCCGGATCGCACGAAGCGGCGTCTCGATCATGACCAATGCCCCCGGCAACCACAATTTCCCACCGGTCGCCCTGCTGCGCCGCGAGGGCGTCACCGTTTTCAGCGGCAGCGACAATATCCGCGATTCCTGGTGGCCCTATGGTGATGGCGATATGCTGCACCGGGCCGAGATCATTGGCTACAGATCAGGCTTCTACACCGACGATGAACTGGCAGCCGCATTCGACATTGTGACAGCAGCAGGTGCGAAAGCCTTGCGACTTGAGGGATATGGCATCGAAGTGGGCGCGAAGGCGGACTTCGTTTCTCTGGCGGCGGGCCATGTACCGGAGGCCGTGATTGCCTTCCCAACGCGGCACAAGGTCTTCAAACAAGGGCGTCTGGTTGCCGAAAACGGGCGCGTTACGCGCTAATCGTCGATCTCGCATTTCAACCATCATCGCTGGGACGACCTGACGACTCGCCCTCGACACGGCTGGGTGCTCTCACCGTCGTAAAAAGCGGGGAGGCCAACAGATAAAGTCCGACCCCCACCAGCCATGTGGTGCCGATCCAGCTCGCCTTGGTCGAGAAGAACAAGGCAGTGGTGAGGACGGGTCCGACGATACCGGCGATGCCCATCAGGCTCGCCAGTACCCCTTGCAACTGGCCCTGTTGCTCATCGCTCACCCGGCTTGTTGCAAGCGACTGGAGCGCTGGCATCGCGACACCGCCGAGTGCGAAGAGCGGCGCTACAGCATAACCCATCCAGCTTTGAGTAGCGAAGGCCATCAGCGTATAGGAGAGCATGTCGAAGGCGACGCCAATCATCAACGTGCCAAGATCGCCGAAGCGGCGCGACAACGGCCCGACGAGAAAGGCTTGAGCGAGCGCGCCACTGACGCCGAAGACCGACAATGACAGCCCGAGATGAACGGAATCCCAACCGAACCGCTCGGCGCCGTAGAGAACCCAGATCGTCCCGGGTATTGCCGCAACCAGGCCAAAGACCACGAAGACTGTGACAAGCGGCAGAAGGTCTTTAAAATTCCACAGCCAGAGCAGAGGTCGCAACGGGTTGAGTTCTTTCAGCTCGAACTTGTCTTGGCTCGTCGACCGGCTTTCCGGCAGTGCGAAAAGCGCAACGAGAAGATTGAGACCATTGAACAGCGCCGCCGCCAGGAAGGGCGAGCGAAGCCACCAGGCACCCATGACACCGCCGATCACCGGGCCAATGATGAAGCCCGTGCTCATCACCGCGCCGATTGTGCCAAACCGCCGCGCACGCTGAGCGGCTGGCGTGATATCGGTTATGTAGGCGCTCGCGACGGCCATATTGGCGCTGGTTATTCCCGCAACCGCTCTTCCCACCACAAGCACCCAGCCAAGCGGCGAAAGTCCCATAACAAGGTAATCGATGAGTGTGCCCGCAAGAGAGAGCAGCAAAACGGGACGCCGCCCGAACCGATCGCTGAGCGCGCCGAGAACGGGTGAAAAGACGAATTGCATGATCGCAAACACAGACAGCATGAGCCCGTATAGGAAGCCGAAATCGTCTCCGCCCATCACCTCGCGCAACAGATCCGGCAGGATGGGAAAGATCAGACCGGCGCCAATCGCGTCGAGCGCGACGGTGGAGAGAATGACGATGAGGGCCTTGTTCATGGAGAGATATCCTCATAGACTTTATCAACGATAAATTTATCAGTGATAAGCTCCCTTATCGGTGATAAGTCAAGAGGTGTTTTCCATGGCGATAGGACGCGAGCGCATCATCGATGAGGCTTTGCTGCTGTTGAACGAAGTGGGGATAGACAAGCTATCCACCCGAAAGCTTGCAGAACGGCTTGGCGTTCAGCAGCCGGCGCTCTATTGGCATTTTCGCAACAAATCTCAGCTGCTGGATGCGATCAACTCAGAAATGCTGCTGCGCTATCATGACGACCGCGTGCCAAAACCTGGAGAGGACTGGGTGTCGTTTACGCTTTCAAACGCCCGCAGCGTCCGCAAGGCGCTGCTCAGCGTGCGTGACGGCGCGCGATTGACCGCAGGCACGCGGCCATCGGTCACCGATTTTGCCGATACGGAAAAGGTGTTGCAGCTCTATGTCGATGCGGGCTTTTCAACCAAGGAGGCGTTTGGCATCGCCATCTGCGTGACACGCTATGTGGTGGGGTATGTTCTTGAAGAACAGGGGGAGCAAGAGCGAGAACGGATCGATCAAAACGGCGCTAAAGTCGACTTCGACGCGGAGCTTGCTCCCCTCCCTCTGTTGACCGAAGCCCTGGAAACCTTTCGGCAGGTTGGAACGGTCAACACGGAAGACGTATTCGAGAGCGGTCTTGGATATCTCATTTCGGGCCTGCAAAACGCATTGCGGCGAAAGCAGTCGACCTAGCCGCTGCTATCTTCCGCCAGCGTCGCCATAGCTAAACCATGACGACACGGCCGCCTCGTATCCGAGCGGCCGTGTGTTTTTCCAGCTATGTTGCGAACCTCAAATATCAAGGCTTGTGAGGGCCGCCCTCCGGTCCACGGGGACCACCTTCCGGGCCGCGCGGCGGCTTGCCGGCCGGGCCGAGCGGGTTGGTCTTTCCATCTTCATGAACGATGTAGCTACCGTGAAGGAAGCCGTCATCGAAGCGGCCCTGAACGGTAACGACTTCGTCCTTGTTGACGAGAGTACCGCCCCTGCCTTCCCGTCCCGTTTCTACGAGAGCACGGCCACTTTCATCCTGAATGATGAACTTGTTGCCAAAGATCTCGACCACCTTGCCCTTGATGCTGGTCAGGCTGTCATCCGGCATGGCAGAGATGGCGACGGGGACAATCGGCGCAAGCTCTGCCTTGGGCTGCGTCAGCTTCATGGCGCCGGCACCGCCGGCAACGCCGACGGCCAGAATGGCAATGGCGCCGACCGCGAAGGCCGCGACAGACCGCTTCTTCGGATGCGGGTGAACGTGGTTGATGTCGTCGTGGTGCTTGGTTTCGGTTTCAGGTGTAATAGACATGTCTGGTCTCCTTTGTGATTGGAATGACGCCTTTCTATCAAAGCCCCACCACCGCCAGCCTGAACCATCCTGTTCAGCTTGAGTTAAGCGTCCAGCACCATAAGAAAGCTCGATCCCACGGAGTAGAATTCCCTCATGCGTGTCCTTCTTGTCGAAGACGATACCGACCTTGCAGGCCGCATTGCCGGTAGTCTGAGAAACGAAAACTTCGTTGTCGATGTCGCACGCAATGGTGAAGACGGTCAGCATGCAGGCCTGACAGAAGCCTTCGATGTCGCGGTTCTTGATCTCGGCCTCCCCAAGATCGATGGCGTTTCGGTGCTCGCCTCCTGGCGAGATGCAGGCAAGACGTTTCCTGTACTCGTACTGACGGCAAGGGACGGCTGGCCAGACAAGGTGGCGAGCTTCAAAGCGGGAGCCGATGACTTTCTCACCAAACCCTTTAAGGTCGAGGAACTGGTGTTGCGACTGCGCGCTTTGGTTCGGCGCGCCAACAACCATGCCAGCGCGACTGTGACCTGTGGATCGATTACCTTCAACGCCCAGCTTGGAACATTCGAGAAGGACGGCGTTCCCTTGAAGCTAACGGCACTGGAGTGGCGTGTGCTCTCCTGCCTGATCTTGCGCAAGGAGATCATCGTGGACCGGAGCGAGTTGATGGAGCGCGTCTATGATGGCGACGCCGAAGTGGATTCCAACTCCATCGAAGTCATCGTCGCTAGGCTGCGCCGGAAGATTGGCGCCGAATATATCGAGACCGTGCGTGGCAGGGGTTACATGATGACGGCTGCATCATGAGATGGCCGCGCCTTTCCCGCCCCACCTCGATTGCCGGACGCCTGACGGCGTTTTCCGCCGCCTTCGTGGCCGGTGCTATTCTCGTCGCGTCCGTTATTCTCTGGTTCATCGTTGCCGGGGTCGTCCGCGAGCAGATTGACCAGCGGCTGGATACTCAGATCGAAGGTGCGCGCAGCAGCTTGACCGTTGGCAAAAACGGCCAGTTGACGATGGCTTCTCAACTGGACGGACCGCCCTTTGATCGACCGAATTCCGGATGGTACTGGCAGGTGAGATCAGAGACATCGACGCTCTCGTCCCGTTCTCTGGAGCGTCGCGCCCTCAAACCCGGCGGTCGCCAGGCGGACTGGCGCGATCTGGCGTCCGCACGACCGCGGCCAGGTGAGACGGAAGACGGCAATGGACGCGGGCTTTACACGCGCACCCTGTCGACACGCATCGACGGCCAGCTGGTGCAGATCACGGCGTCTGCGCCTGAGGCTGCGTTGACCGATCCGGCGTTCCGATCCCTCATGTGGCTCGTGCCGGCCATGGCGCTGCTCGGTATAACTCTCCTCATCGGAACGTATCTACAGGTGCGGTTCGGCCTCAAGCCGCTCAAGCGCCTGACGACCGATATCGCAGAGGTATCAGCCGGCAATCGCTCAACTCTGCCCGAGGGAGAAGTCGAAGAGTTGAAACCCGTCGCGACGGAGATCAACCGCCTGATCGCATTGAACGAAAGGCGACTTGAGGAGGCGCGGATCCATTTTGCCAATATGGCGCACGGGCTGAAAACGCCCGTCGCCAGCCTGACGCTTGGATTGAACGACGACAACGACCCGAATGGCGGGTTGAGAGATCTCGTCCTGCGGATCGATCGTCGAATCCGGCATCATCTTGCCGACGCGCGAAAGTCCACGGCAGGCCAGCCTTCCGATCGGCACGTCTTGCTTCGCCCTCGTCTCGACGACCTCATTCTCGTTCTCTCGAACATTTATCGCGACAAGGCTTTGTCTGTTCGTTGCGAAGTCGAGGACCGCGCCGGCATTCGCTGCGATCCGGAGGACGTGGACGAAATTCTTGGCAACCTGCTGGACAATGCGTTTAAATGGGCTTCTACCGCCGTAACAGTCACTTCCACGCGAACAGGCGGCCTTGTCGCGATCACGATTACCGACGACGGCCCGGGCATTGCCGAAGACAGAATCACCGAGGCTTTCCAGCCGGGTATGCGGCTGGATGAGAGTGTACAGGGCAGTGGCTTCGGTTTGGGGATATCGAAGGAAATTGTCGAACTCTATGGCGGTACCGTTACGCTCCAGAACAGCAAAAACGGTTTTCAGGCCATTGTAACGCTACCGGTCTCCCGGACTGGATCGTCATAAGAAATTTTTCACCGCTGCAACCGAAAGCCGCTCAATCTCGTTGTTCGCATGAATTTGAAAGGCTTCGACGACAACGGCGCTGGATAAGGCGACAGAAGCATCGAAGTTTGTTTAAGAATTACGAAAATGTAAGTTGCCAAGTACTATTGTGGTATCTGAGTATGAACTGAAATATTCCGGGTGGGGTGACAGCCGATCCTCTCTTGTTTTGAACTTAAGCTATTCATTTTGCAGCGCATCAAGGCATTCTTGAAATGACGAGTTCCCTTCCTGAACCTTCCATCCCGACAACGAAAAACAAGTCAGATACCGGCACACCTCAGTTGAGCAAAATGGTGGACGCTGCTCCTGGAGCGCCTGGGATCGAAGCGCGCTGGACATCGAGCGCTAAAAACGGCATTGGCACCGCACTCTCCAAACATTCGCGTGTCTGGTTCACCTTGAGCCACGGCGTTCTCAACGAAATTTACTATCCCCGCGTCGACAGCGCCTGCACACGCGATTTCGGTTTCGTCGTCACCGGCAATGACGGTTACTTCTCCGAGGAAAAGCGCGATTGCGAAACGGAAACCGGGACAATCGCCCCTGGAATTCCTGCCTTCTCCATCATCAACACCGCGCGAGATGGGCGCTACCGGATCGAGAAGCAGGTAGTGACAGATCCGTCTCGTGCCTGCGTCCTGCAGCGTGTCCGCTTCACGGCACTCAAGGGTGAGGTGGGTGACTACAGGGTCACCGCCCTGCTCGCTCCCCATCTGGTCAATGCGGGACAACTGAACTCGGCCTGGATTAGTGAGTTCGAGGACAAGGCCGTGCTGTTCGCCACCGGCCGCTCACGTTATCTGGCGCTCATCTCCGACACGCCATGGCGCGCTGTGAGCGCGGGTTTTGTCGGCGTTTCGGATGGCTGGCGGCAGTTGAAACAACATGGGCGCATTGCCGAACAATACCAGCGAGCCGATGACGGCAACGTGGCCCTGGCAGGTGAGTTCGATTTCACCGTTGCGTGCCAGGAAGCGACAATGGCCATCGGTTTCGGTCAAACGGAATTCGAGGCAGCCGCCGCCGCAGCGGGCAGCCTCAAGGACGGGTTTGAAAAGGCACAACAACATTATGTCGCCAACTGGCAGGCCTGGCAGCAAAAGCTCGTCCCGCTGGATCGCCAGGAGCAGGCCGGCGTGAATGCCTACCGGGTATCAACCGCCGTTCTCGCCTCGCACAGGGCAGCGGATCGAGCCGGCGCCGTGGTTGCCAGCCTCTCCATTCCGTGGGGCTTCTCCAAAGGCGATGACGACCTTGGCGGCTACCACCTCGTCTGGCCCCGCGACCTGGTGGAGACGGCTGGAGGATTTTTGGCCGCAGGTGACACAGAGGAAGCGATCGCCATCCTCGACTATCTGCGCCATGTTCAACAGCCTTCCGGCCGCTGGCCGCAGAATCTCTGGCTCGATGGGAAACCCTATTGGCCAGGCATCCAGATGGATGAGTGCGCCTTTCCTATCCTGCTCACCGACATGCTGCGAAGGCTGGGTCATCTTGATGCGAAGGCACAGAAGCGCTTCATGCCAATGGTGCGAAACGCGGCGAACTACATCCTGACAAACGGTCCCACAACCTGCGAGGATCGTTGGGAGGAGGATGCAGGCTATAGTCCCTTCACGCTTGCCGTTGAGATCGCCGCACTGCTTGCAGCGGCCGATTTGCTCTCGCTTGACGGCGACGATGTGGCTGCCAATCATCTGCGCGAAACCGCGGACTGCTGGAACGAACAGATCGAACAATGGACCTTTGCCGGCGAGAAGAATTTCTGCGAAGCGCTTAAAATCTCGGGTCATTATGTCCGCATCGCGCCCCTCGGGGCGACGGATGAGGCAAGTGCTACAGGCAACACGGAGATCCGCAATCAGACGCCCGACCGGGCACTATTGCCGACAGCCGACGTGCTCAGTCCGGATGCCTTGGCGCTCGTCCGTTTCGGCCTGCGCGCGCCCGACGATCCGCATATTCTCGACACCATCCAAGCCATCGATCACAGCCTGCGCGCCGATCTGCCACAGGGATCGCTCTGGTATCGCTACACCGGCGATGGCTATGGCGAGCATGAAGATGGCGCGCCCTTCGATGGTACGGGCAAGGGCCGGCCTTGGCCGCTATTGGCTGGCGAACGCGCGCATTACGAACTTGCTGCCGGCCGGCGTGAAGCCGCCGAAGCGCTTCTGGGAACGCTCGAGAAATCGGCGGGCTATGGCGGGCTTTTCCCGGAGCAGGTTTGGGATGGACCGGATCTGCCCGAGAAGGAGCTCTTTCTCGGTCGCCCGTCGGGCAGTGCCATGCCACTCGTCTGGGCCCATTCCGAGCATATCAAGCTTCTGCGATCGCTGAAGGATGGCACCGTGTTCGATATGCCGCCGCAAGGCGTCGAGCGCTACATCAAGAACAAGACAGGGTCTCAGTTGCGCATCTGGCGTTTCAACAACCGCCTGTCATCGATCCCCGTTGGCAAGATGCTTCGACTGGAAACCGAGACGAACGCGGTGGTGCATTGGAGCGCGGACGGCTGGGTCAGCGCTTCCGATACGCCAATGGCACCATCGGGACTTGGCACCTATTGCGCCGACCTGCCTGTCCAGCATGAAGGCGCAGGAAAAACGATCGTCTTCACCTTCTATTGGCCAGACAGCGGAACGTGGGAAAACACCAACTTTACCGTTCACGTCGTGGATGAATCAGGTGATTCAGCCCGCATCGAAAATGGAGAATGAGATGCAAATTGCAATGGTAGGCCTCGGCCGTATGGGCGCCAACATGGTTCGCCGCCTCCTCAAACAGGGTCATGACTGCGTCGTCTTCGACGTCAATGCGGACAATGTCGCGGCGCTCGTCAAAGAAGGCGCGAAGGGCGCTTCCTCGGCTGAGGATCTCATCTCCAAACTCGAAAAGCCGCGCGCCGTGTGGCTGATGCTGCCGGCAGCCATCACCCCGAAGATTGCGCGGGATTTTGCTTCAAAGCTCGATAATGGAGACGCCATTATCGATGGCGGCAACTCGCTTTATCATGAGGCGATCAATCTTTCCGCGGAGTTCGCACCGTCGGGCATCGACTTCATCGACGTCGGGACATCGGGTGGCGTCTGGGGCCTGGAGCGTGGTTACTCGCTGATGATCGGGGGCCCAAAGGCCGCCGTACAGCGTCTCGATCCGATCTTTGCTTCTCTCGCACCGGGTGCCGGGCAGAACATTGCGGAGGATCCGGAAACCGGCACAGCTCCAAGAGGCTATCTCCATTGCGGTCCGGCCGGCGCCGGCCACTTCGTCAAGATGGTGCATAACGGCATCGAATATGGAGTCATGGCAGCTTATGCCGAAGGCTTGAACATCCTGAAAGCCGCCAACGCCGGGAATAGCGAGCGCGAGGTCGATGCAGAAACGGCGCCGCTCGCCAATCCACAATATTATCGTTTCGATGTCGATCTGCCCGCTGTGACAGAAGTTTGGAGACACGGTTCGGTCATTGGTTCATGGCTGCTGGATCTGACGGCTGAGGCTCTGAAACAGGATCCGCATCTCGAACACTATGACGGCCGCGTATCGGATTCCGGCGAAGGCCGTTGGACGTTGCAGGCCGCCGTGGAAACGGGTGTACCGGCCCCGGTTCTCGCCTCGGCGCTCTTCGAACGCTTTTCCTCGCGCGGTGAGGCACAGTTTGCTGGCAAGGTGCTATCGGCCATGCGCCACGCCTTTGGCGGCCATCTGGAAAAAGCCAAGTAAGGCGGGAGAAAAAGCCATGGCACTGGAACAGTCCGACGTATTGGTGGTGTTCGGTGCCACCGGTGATCTCGCGCACAAGATGATCTTTCCTTCGCTCTATGCGATGGTGAAGCGCGGCGCGCTCAACACGCCCATCATCGGCGTGGCCTTTGACGACTGGACGCGCGACCAACTGATCGCGCGTGCCAAAGACGCCGTGTCGAAACACGTTGACACCATCGATGAGGCTGCTTTCTCAAAGATGGCGGAGAAGTTGTCCTACGTCTCCGGCGACTACCGAAGCCAGTCGACATTCGACAAACTGAAGCAGGCGCTGGCAGGACATCAAAACCCGCTCTACTATCTCGCAATTCCACCGTCCCTGTTCGAGACAGTCGCCGATGGTCTTGATCAGGCCGGCATCGCCAAGAACGCCCGGCTGATGGTGGAAAAACCGTTTGGGCGCGACCTTGCTTCGGCCAAGAAGCTGAACGACGTGCTGCACAAGGTGTTCGAGGAAGATGCAATCTTTCGCATCGACCACTTCCTTGGCAAGGAAGCCATTCAGAACCTTCTGTATTTTCGCTTTGCCAACAGCTTCCTCGAGCCGGTCTGGAACCGAGACCATGTGGAGAGCGTGCAGATCACCATGGCCGAGGATTTCGGCATTAAGGGGCGAGGCAAATTTTATGACGAAGTGGGCTGCATCCGCGATGTGATCCAGAACCATCTCGTCAACGTCCTCTTGCTCCTCACCATGGAGCCGCCGGCGTCGGGTGCCTCCGACGATCTCGTGGACGAGAAGGTGCAGGTGCTGAAAGCCATGCCGCCGCTGTCCAAAGAAGACGTGGTGCGCGGCCAGTTCGAAGGCTACACCGACGAACCCGGCGTGGCTCCATCATCGCCGACGGAAACCTTCGCTGCCGTTCGCTTCCGGGTTGCGACCTGGCGCTGGAATGGGGTGCCGTTCTTCATCCGCGCCGGCAAGAACCTGCCCGCCCACGCCACCGAAGTGGTCGTCCGTTTCAAGCGCCCTCCCGTGGCGCTCTTCGATGACGTTACTGATACACCTGCCAACTACATCCGCTTCCGCCTTGGCCCGGATATCTCCATCGGCGTCGGCGCGCGCCGCAAGGCAGCCGGCGAAAAAATGAAGGGTGAGGCAGTCGAACTCACGGCGCTTGATGATGGCATCGGCGATATGGCGCCCTATGAACGGTTGATCGGCGACGCCATGGCCGGTGATCGGCAACTGTTCACCCGGCAGGATGCCGCGGAATTGGCGTGGAAGATCGTCGAGCCGATCCTGGACGACAAGACCATTCCACCGACCTACAAGCCGGGGACATGGGGACCAACCGAGATGGACAATTTCGCGCCGCCTGGAGGCTGGGTGGACACCGCCTGACCACTGGAGAAAATATATATGACTCAAGACATTTCAGAGACCAAAGATCGCGTTGTCCTGTCCATCGATATCGGCGGCAGCCACGTCAAAATCCTTTCCAGCGCAGGTGGTGAGGAAAAGAAGGCGGAAAGCGGCAAGACCATGACCGCCTCCGACATGGTCGAGGCCGTGAAGGCCATGGCGAAGGGCATGAAATACGACGTGATCTCGATGGGTTATCCCGGCCCGGTTGTCCATAACAAGCCGCTTCGCGACCCTGCGAACCTTGGCGAGGGCTGGGTTGGGTTCGATTATGAGGCCGCCTTCGGTCATCCCGTTCGCATCGTCAACGACGCCATGATGCAGGCAATCGGCTCCTATAAAGGTGGCCGCATGCTGTTTCTTGGCCTCGGCACCGGGCTTGGGGCGGCGATGATCGTGGAAAACGTCGCGCAGCCGATGGAGATCGCCCACCTTCCCTATCGCAAGCGCAAGAGCTACGAGCATTACGTCAGCGAAGCCTACCGAGAAAAGAAAGGCCACAAGAAGTGGCAGAAACGGGTGTTCGACGTGGTCGAAGCTCTGACTGACGCCCTTGAGCCGGACTATGTGGTCATCGGTGGCGGCAATGTGGAGAAACTTGATTCACTGCCGCCCAAGTGTCGTAAAGGC
Organism: Agrobacterium sp. 22117; assembly: GCF_052045735.1. Classification (NCBI taxonomy): domain Bacteria; kingdom Pseudomonadati; phylum Pseudomonadota; class Alphaproteobacteria; order Hyphomicrobiales; family Rhizobiaceae; genus Agrobacterium; species Agrobacterium sp. 22117. The sequence continues at coordinate 328,452 of NZ_JBQEPP010000006.1, forward strand.
GACAACGCCCTTGCCTTCGAAGGCGGTTTTCGCCTCTGGAGGGACAAGAAGCTCATCGCCTGACTCAAAGGTGTTTTCAGATCAAATTTGGCCGCGGGTCGCGCGAATGCGAAGCCCCTCCTTATCAAAGAATCTAGCGTCGTCAGAATCGAATGATACGGAGATCGTTTGACCGATATTTGCCACTGGACCGGTTCCGCCTTGGACGACAAGCGGGAGGCCAGGGCCAAGATGCCCATAGAGGTAAGTGGCGCCCCCGAGAAACTCGGTAAAGTCAACCGTCATTTCGAGCGCGGGCTCGCCATTTCGAGCAGGCCGTATGTGTTCAGGTCGGATTCCGAGCTGCAACTCGCCTTGAGCTGGCAAGGCTTGAGGAACCGAAGTTGGCATTCGCTGCTCACCAATGACCAGCGCCCCCTCCTCGAACTTGGCACTGATGATATTCATCTTCGGGCTACCGATGAAGCCAGCAACGAAGAGATTATCAGGATCGTGATAGAGATCGAAGGGAGATCCCACCTGTTCGATACGACCAGATCTCAGGACGACGATCTTGTCCGCAAGTGTCATGGCTTCGGTCTGATCATGCGTGACGTAGATCATCGTGTTGCCGAGCTGCTTGTGGAGCTTGGCAATCTCAATGCGCATGCCTACGCGGAGCTCCGCGTCCAAGTTTGACAAGGGCTCGTCGAACAGAAAGACTTCAGGATTACGGACGATGGCGCGGCCGATAGCCACGCGCTGGCGCTGGCCGCCGGATAGCTGACCCGGTCGCCGATCGAGCAGAGGCGTAAGATGCAGAACCTCAGCCGCGCCCTGAACCAATCGTTGAACTTCGTCTTTCGGGCGATGCGCCATTTTAAGGCCGAACCCCATGTTCTGCGCCACGGTCATGTGCGGATAAAGCGCATAGGACTGAAACACCATGGCGATGCCGCGCTCTGAGGGATCGGCCTCCGTCACATCCCGCCCGCCAATGAGAATCTCTCCCTGGCTGGTATCCTCGAGGCCTGCGATCAGCCGCAGAAGTGTCGACTTTCCACAACCGGATGGGCCGACAAAAACCACGAATTCGCCTGCGGCAATCTTCAGGTCGATATCATGAATGACATCCACCGCGCCGAAGCTCTTGGAGACCCCCTTCAGTTCGACCCCGCTTGTGCGGACTGAAGCCGCTGCGGCCGGTTGCGTATTGTTCACATTCATCACAAGCCCTCCTTGCGGATCCAGACCAGCATTTCGCCGGGCGCACGGTTGTCCCAAAGATGATAGGGCACTGCGCGGATATCCACCTCCTGTCGCCGCGGCGCAGCGATGGAATAAAGCTGATCGTCGCCGATACTTTCTCGAACACCGGTGGTCACCAAGGCCGGAACGCCACCAAGCTCTTCCACCGCCTCGCAGCGGAACGCGCTTTCTGGACGCAGCAACACGGAATTCAAATCGTCGCCATTGTCGACACCTTCCAGGCAGTAAACGAGTGGCCCGCGCTGGAGCGCCACCCGTCCCTGGTCGTTGCCGATCTTTGGATTGGCGTGTACTTCCTGTACCGGCATTTCCAAATCCAGTTCAACGACGTCGCCAGCCTGCCAAAGGCGATTGAGCCTTGAATAACCTTTATCCTCGGTGGTGGCGATCTCAACTTGCTGACCGTTGACACGGATCGTGGCTTTCGGCGACCAGGCAGGAATACGCAACGCCAGAGTGAACTCGACGGGCGCTTCCGGTTCTACTGTCAGCCGAATCTTGCCGTCGAGGGGGTAAATCGTTGTCTGGCGAAGCTTGATCGATTGCCCTGCCACTTTCAGATCGGCCGCGCTATCGCAGTAAAGATGGACCGCGATTTCGTTATCTGCCTCTCCGTACATGTAGGTGCCAACCGACGAGACGAGCCTTGCAATGTTCGGAGGGCAGCACGGGCAACGGTGCCAGTTCCAGCGGTGGTGCTTGCCGCGGCTTTCCAACGGATTGTCATAGAAAAACTGGGTGCCGTCGAGTGACAAGCCGACCAGCGCGCCATTGTAGAGAGCCCGCTCCATGACATCGGCATAGGCGCGGTCGGGGCCAAGACCAAGCATGCGGCTTGCCCAGAAGACCAATGCGACGGCAGCACAGGTTTCGGCGTAGGCTGTCTCATTGGGTAGATCGTAGTCGAATGTCAGTCCTTCATTGTACGCCGAAGGTCCGAACCCGCCAGTAACATACATGTTCTTACGCGTGAGATGCCCCCAGATGGCCTCGAGTGCCGGTTTCAGGCTGTCGTCGCCATACTCCGTCGAAACGTCGGCCATGCCGGAATAGAGGTAGGCAGCACGAACCGCGTGGCCGACGACGTGGCGCTGGTCTCGCACCGGCTCATGACTTTGGGAGTATTCATAGGTCCCAAAATGATAATCCGAGGGGTCCTTGCCGCGCTCGCGCGCTTCGCGGTCGTAATAATGCTCTCCGCCCGGCCGTTGCCCTCGCTCGTCCACAAAGAAGCGTGCCAAATCGATATAGCGTTGCTCGCCCGTGGCACGTCCGAGCTTGATCAGTGCTAGTTCGATTTCCGGGTGACCGCAGTAACCGGGCTTCTGCGTTTCTCTTGGACCAAAAACCTCGGAGATATGATCGGCATAGCGGGCCATGATGTCGAGGAATCTTCGCTTGCCCGTCGCGTAGTAATAGGCGACCGCCCCTTCCATCAGGTGGCCGGCATTATAGAGTTCATGGCAATCACGCAGGTTGGTCCAGCGCTTGCCCGGCTCGATACGCTGATACCACGAATTAAGATAGCCATTGCTGTCCTGCAGCCTGCCATAGGCCTCCACAATCTCATCAATGCGGGCTTCGAGTACGGCATCTGGTTTGTACAACAGCGTATAGGCGGCAGCCTCGATACTCTTGCCGAAGTCTGAATCCCAGAACATTTGCGTGCTAACTGTGTCATTCCCCTGTTGGTAAGGGATGCGCAGACCGGGATTAGGTCGGTCTGGGTCCACCTGATCTAGCATGCCCGCCTCTATGCATCGATCGAGCAATGTGTGAGCCGTCTTGTCAGCAATCGTCTGGATGCGCGGGCCGAAGAACCCTCCCACGCGAACCCGGTCCACTGCCGGTGGGCGGAAGAGCGAATTGGCGGATGTATTGTCGGCGCGTGAAACTGAAGTGTTCATGTTGGTTTCCTTCGAGGAATTGAGAGGAGGCTCACTTCACCGCGCCGGCCGTCAGGCCGCGGATGTAAAAGCGCTGCAAGGTGACAAAGAGTAGGAGGCAAGGGATCATCATTACGGTGACGCCGGCTTGCACGGCGCCCCAATCGACCGAGCCATAGTGACCTGATCGTACGGCGGTAACGAGAACGGGAAGCGTGTAGCGATCCTGATCCGTGAGGAAGACGAGTGCCGCGAGAAACTCGTTCCAGGCGTTGAGGAAAGCGAAGATACCCACTGAAACGATGCCAGGCAGCACGAGTGGGCCTGAGACATAGATTAGAGACCGAAAACCCTTGACGCCATCGACCCGCGCGGCCTCCTCGATCTCCTTTGGCACGGCGTCGAAAGCGTTGCGCATCATGAAGACTGAAAAAGGCAGTTGGAGCGTGACATAGATCAGAACGAGGCCGCTCAGCGTATTCTGCAGACCGAGCTTCGCCAAAATCAAGAAAAGTGGCGTCAAAATCGACTGAAATGGTACCATCATGGTCGAGAGGACCAGCAGGAAAGCAAGTGACTTCAGTGGAAAGCGGAACCTTGAAAAGCCGTAACCGGCAAAGACCGAGATCAAAATCGTGAGGATTGCCGTTCCCGCCGCCACGAAAAGGCTGTTGCCCGCATAGTGCAGTATACCCGAACCGAAATCTTCCAGCCTTTGATAACTGCACAGGCAAAGCCCCCTTAACGAAAACAAGCCGCTTCCTGCGGATGGTTGGGCGTGGAAAGACGCAATCAGAACAAGCACGATGGGCGCAAGAAACAGCAACGCGATCAGAATGCAGGTTACGTGAAACAGGATTTTATAGAGCTTCGTCTGGCCCGCCCTGCGGCGATAGGCGGGCTTCGTTGTCACTGCGTTCAGCACCGTCATTTCGATTCCTCCTCACGCAAAAGCCTGAGCTGGATGGCACTCAATACGAGCAGGATGGCCAGCAGCACCATGGAGAGGGCTGCACCGTAACCGAGACGGAAAGAGACAAACGACTGGCTGAAAATCCAGTAGACGGCTGTCACCGTGCTGTTCTGTGGTCCTCCTGCCAAGATGATGTAGAACTGATCGAAAGCCAGCATTGAGCCCGAGACGCACAGGATGAGCGCCAGTGCGAAAGGCCGACGCAAGAGCGGCACGACGATGAAGCGGAACCTCTGAATGGCATTGGCGCCATCAATCCGAGCTGCTTCCATGAAATCGGTGGGGATGGCCTGCAGGCCGCTCATCAAGATGACCATGTAGAAGCCGGCCATTTTCCACAGCACCATCGCAGTGACGGACCAGAAGGCTGGCGTGAATGTTGCAAGCAGGTTGACGCGACCTTGGGTCAATCCCAGCTCTTCGGCAAGCGGAGAAAAAAGGCCGGTATCGACATTGGAAAGCCAGCTCCATAATAGACTTGCCGAGGCAAAACCGATGACCACCGGCATGAAGAAGGCTGTGCGGTAGACGCCTGAGAAGGGCCGGTCCTTTTCTACCAGGAGCGCCAGCGATAAACCGAGAGCCAGAAGTCCGATCGTCGCAGCGATGGTGTAGCGGATGGTGAAGGCAAGCGCGTTCCAGAAGTTTCTATCGCTCCAGAGAGCCTTGTAGTTTCCAAATCCAATCCAACGCGGCAACCCCAGGAGCGGCCAGTTGTGAAGCGACATCCACGCCGTCATGCAAAGCGGCAATAGGAAGAACACCAGCACAAGTGCCAGCGCAGGCGCAACGTAAAGTAGACCCTTCCAGTCGCGGCGGCGCTTGCGCCGAGGGCGCAGATGAGCGTTCGGCACACCTCTAGCGGGCGCCGCTATTTGGTCCGACATGAATGTTTCCTCCAATGGCATCAACGAGGCGGAGGAAACCTCCGCAACTTGATCGTCCGCTGCGATTACGGGGCGGTGTCGACGATCGACTGCATGGTGCTTTGGGCCGTCTGGATGGCCGGTTCGATGGACTCCGGCGTTCCGAAGAATGCCGTGTTCAACATGGTGATCCATGGCCCGTTGGCAGAGTTGAACAGATCGTTGAAGACGGTCGTGTAAGGCGTCTTGCCTTTCGCCATCGCTTCGGCGGCAATGAGGTAGCGGGAATCCAGACCCTCAAGGGCGTCCTTGGCGATGTCACTGCGGATTGGCAGCGAACCATTCCGCGCGAGAAGTTTCTGACCTTCCAGCGAATAAGAGAATTGCAGGAACGCCTTCACCGCTTCCATTTTCTTTGTGCCTTTCGAAACGACGAAATTGTCGCCTCCCGCAAAGGAAGAGGAACCGCCATCCTTACCGGGAAGCGGGGTCACGCCATATTCAAGGTCGGGACTTTGTGTCGCAAGAGCCCCGATCGCGAAGGAGCCCGAAGGCGTGATGCCAATCTTGCCCGTGGCGAAGGCGGCGAAGAAGTTCGAGCCGGTATCGGTTTGCGCACCTGCAGGGACGAGCTTGTCACGCACCATGCTCTGATAGAATGCAATAGCGTTGCGCATTTGCGGCGTATCGAGCGTGACCTGACGGCCATCTGCCGAAAAAATATCTGCGCCAGACGCCCAGATTAGAGGCGTGAAGGTGAAGATGTTGCAGCCGCCGCAGTTTCCGGAGAAGTAAAATCCTTTGATGTCGCCTCCCAGCGCATTGACCTTCTCAGCTGCGGAGCGAATTTCCGCCCATGTTTTCGGTCCCTTTTCGGGATCCAGGCCCGCCTGTTTGAACAACTTCTTGTTCCAGATGAGAACGGAGCCATCAGCCGAGAACGGCAGACCATAGATATGATCCTGATAGGTTCCGACCGAGATGTGCGCCTTCGACAACGCGTTGAAATAGGGGAGCGATTTTGCGAAATCAGTGAGGTCCTCCAATTGTCCTGCCGCAGCGAAAGCCGGGGTGTAGATCAGGTCGAGGGAGAGGGCATCCGGCGCGGTGCCGCCCGCGGTCGCAACGGCGTATTTCTGGACAAGTTCGTTTACGGGAACGATCTGCAAGTCCGCGTGGTGTTCTTTCTGACTGGCGTTAAACGCATCGACGAGCTTCGGCATGAAGGTCGAGCTGTCGGAGCGGGTCCACAGCGAAAAATTCTCAGCGTTGGCTGTTGCGGGCAAGGCAAGTCCGGCAGCCACAAGACCGCTCAACCCAAATATCCAATGTCTCATGTACATTCTCCTCCCGAAATGCGCCGATCCGGCGCTGTTGAATTCTCAATCAGAACTGCTGATAGACGCTCCGCATGACTCCCGGACCATCAGGCGGCAGGCGAGCCGACGTTGACCGGCCTCCACCGGCTTCCCGTCGATCAAATCAAGCAAAGTTATTCCCGCCTGACGGCCAAGCTCCTTGAGAGCCATATCGACCGTCGTTAGCGGAGGCCGCGTCGCTGCGGCAAAGATCTCCCAATTATCGAAGCCGACGACAGCGATGTCTTGCGGAACGCGAATGCCGGACAGGGTTAGTGCATCGATAAGACCTCGCGCGATCTGGTCATTGCCGCAGAAGACGGCATCTGGTCGATCGGCGCTCGCCATGGTTACGAAGCGCTGCCCGGCTTCATATCCGAATCTTTCGGACCATTCGCCGGACAGCGCTTCCTCGAAGCAGGGGAGCGCTGCCTCGGATAATGCTCGTTCCCAGCCTTGCTCTCTCAGGCCGACGGCACTGAAGCTCCTGGGGCCGGTGATATGTGCGATACGCCTGCGACCCAGCTCGACAAGATGAGAGACAGCTGCGTAAGCACCACCCTCATCGTCCGGAACAAAGCCGATCGCACCGTCGGGACACGCAGCGTTCACATACACAACCGGCATATGCACAGTGGGAAGATCCACTGGTAGAACTCGGTCAACGCGCTTGCCGGATACCACCAAACCATCGACACGCTTGTCTTCCATCGCTTCAATATTGGAACGAACACGTTCCGGATCGTCATCAATGGCGCAAAGGAAAACCGACACTCCGCGATCCGCCATCGCGACGGAAAGGCCTGCGGCAATCGGCAAGGTGAAGCGGCCATATGTATCGTTGGTTAGAAGGCCGAGGGTGAAAGATCGCTGCCCGACAAGCGCGCGTGCCATGGCGTTTGGACGAAATCCCATCTTTTGAGCGACGGCCTGAATGCGTTCGCGGGTTTCTCCAGACATTCGGCCGCGCTCATTCAATGCCTTGGATGCCGTAGAAATCGACACGCCAGCTGCCGCAGCAACATCCTTGATGGTCACGCGCAAAGAGGCATCCTGTCCGTCCGCCAATACGTCAGCTATTGCGCCTATTCCACTCTCGATCATCGAAGAGAACCTAATGAGAAAACGTTTTCTCAAAATAGGGAAAACGTTTTCTCTGTCAAGCGAGATTATTTATGATGCGTCATGCTTTGGCAGGCGTCAGAATAACGGTGAGGTGGGGATCTGCTTGCGCGAACTGACGGCAATTATCGATATAGAGCCGAAATGCTGCAGAGTAAGCCACCGCGTAATGCGGCAATACCGCAACGCCGTGCGGGTTTTGCCGGCGGTGCGATGGCAGTGGCTTGTCGTCGATAAGTGGCGTCGTTGCCGTTACAAGCTCAGATAACTTGCTCGCCATCGGCGCTTCATTCTAGCTCCGAAGCTTAGAACCCCAGTATCGCCGACAGCACGATCTACTTGATAAGAACGCCAGCAATACTATTGGGATCTCCGGCGGTTATCTGCAGATCGCTCTTGCAATCTCGCTCGTGAGCGGCACGACGTGCCGCTGACACATCGGCCAGAAACCGTTGTCTAACCGGCTGAACCACGTTTTGTTCATGGGTTGTCCGGCTTGCCTTAGCCGGACAAATGACACAGGTTTCTGCTGCTTCTTAGACGATCCCGCCCGAGCGCCCACGCTGTGAAGGGCGCTCAGCCGCGACCTGCTTGCGATAGCCGCTAGCCCTGTAAGTTGCGACTGGATCTATTGCCGCACCAGCCTTTTTGCGGGCTTGCGCAAGAATGGCCTCGACATCCGTGCGATAGGCGCGCTTCAGCGTGTCGGACGCCATGAGCGCATCATTTTCCTGCTGGAAGTTTTCAAGCGCGGCGCGATCGACAAGCAATGCCTGCGCGTAGGCACGGCGGATTTCGTTGGCGCTGGAAATCAGGCTTTCGATCGGGTCGGTGACGTTATGCGACTGGTCGATCATATGCGCCGGATGGAAGTGCTTCACGCCGCGGTGCTCTGCATCCACCAATTCATTGAAAACGAGGAAAAGGCGATATGGCTCGATAGCGCCGGCATCAAGATCGTCATCGCCATATTTGCTGTCGTTGAAGTGGAAGCCGCCAAGCTTGCCGAACTGGATCAGGCGAGCGACGATCATTTCGATGTTGGTGTTGGGTGCGTGATGACCAAGATCGACGAGGCAGAAAGCCTTCTCACCGAGCGTGTTGGCGATCAGGTAATTGGTGCCCCAGTCCTGAACGACGGTGGAGTAGAAAGCCGGCTCGTACATCTTGTGTTCTGAGAACAGCCGCCAATCATCCGGCAGTGCCTTGTAGATATCCGCCATACCGGCGAGGTAGCGCTCGAAGCTTTTGGTAAAGTTGCTCTGCCCAGGGAAGTTGGAGCCATCCCCGATCCAGACCGTCAAGGCTTTGGAGCCGAGTGCCTTTCCGATCTCGATGCATTCGATGTTGTGCTCGACCGCCTGCTGGCGCGTTGCTGCATCCGTATGGCTCAGGGAGCCGTATTTGTAGGAATGCTGCTGATCTGCAGCATCCGAAAAGGTGTTGGAATTCATCGCGTCGAAGCCAAGGCCGAGCGCGTCGGCGTGTGCCTTCAGCCTTGCAGGATCTTCCTTATCCCATGGGATATGAAGAGAGACAGTGGGCGTGGCAGCCGTCAGTTGGTTGATGACAGCGCAGTCATCCAGCTTGTCGAAAATACCGCGTGGTTCGCCGAGGCCCGGAAAGCGGGCAAAGCGTGTACCGCCGGTTCCAACGCCCCAGGATGGAACGGCGACATGGAACGCGGCAACCTTGGCCGTGATCGCATCGATATCGATGTTGCGGCGTGACAGATGGTCACCGAGGGCCGCATAATCTGCTTCATGCGCCTTCGCGCGCTTCTCGTTCTCGCGATCGACCAGATCCGCCGCAATTCTCAGTTCCGTCATGTCATCCTCCCTCTGCACCACGTCCTCTTCAAGCCGTCCTGTAACCACCTCATCGTGAGTGGAGAAAGGGCTTGACCATGGCGATCTTTCTCATTTTGCAATCACCAGCACCTGACCTGCAAACCGCCCACTGCTGAACGCGTGGGCGGTTTGTGCCTCAGCGCGTGAAGCTCTGGGCGTTGCCGGCGTCGACGTTGATGATGTTCCCCGTCGACTTGGCAGATGCGTCTGACGCCAGGAAGAAGATTGCTTCGGCAATATCTTCCGGAAAGACGTTCAGCTTCAGCATTGAACGCTTGCGGTAATGTTCCTCGAGATCGTCCACCTCGATCTTGGAGGATGCCGCGCGCTGTTCGCGCCACTCGCCGTTCCATATCTTGGAGCCGCGCAGAACCGCATCGGGATTGACGGTGTTGACGCGGATGCCGGCATCGGCACCTTCAAGGGCCAAGCAACGAGCGAGATGGATCTCAGCGGCCTTCGCAGTGCAATAGGCAGATGCGTTGGGTGAAGACGCCAGGCCGTTTTTGGATGCGACGAAGACGACATTGCCGCCGAGCTTCTGACGTCGGAACAGGCGGAAGGCTTCTCGTGACACGAGGAAATAGCCCGTTGCAAGGATGTCGATATTCTTGTTCCACATGGCAAGTGTGGTGTCTTCAACCGGTGCAGACGAGGCAATGCCCGCATTTGAAACAAGGATATCGATGCCGCCAAACTCGACGGTCGCCTCGGCGAACGCCCCAAGAACGGCATCTTCCTGCGTGACGTCCAGCCTGACCGTATGAACGGCATCAGCGCTGAACCTCTTTTCGAAATCACCCTGTGTGTTTCCGAGTGCGGCCTCATCAATATCGGCAAGCACGACGCAAGCGCCCTCGCTTGCCAGCCGCTCCGCTGTAGCGCGTCCGATACCTCCTGCACCACCGGTAATGAATGCAACCCTCCCGGCAAGGCTCTTCGGCTTCGGCATGCGCTGAAGCTTCGCTTCCTCCAGCAGCCAATATTCGATGTCGAAGGCCTCCTGTTCCGGCAGACCTTGATACTCCGACACCGCCGATGCACCGCGCATCACATTGATGGCGTTGACGTAGAACTCACCTGCGATACGCGCCGTTGCCTTGTCCTTGGCGAAAGAGAACATGCCGACGCCGGGAATGAGGAAGATGACCGGGTTAGGATCACGCATCTTCGGCGAATTGGCGTGCTTGCAGCTCTCGTAGTAGCGGCTGTAATCGGCGCGGTAGTCTTCAAGCGCCTGATCGAGGCCCGCAAGCAATGCGTCAACATCCGGTTTCGACGTATCCAAATTTAGGATCAGGGGGCGGATCTTGGTGCGCAGGAAGTGATCTGGGCAGGATGTGCCAAGCGCGCCGAGCGGCTTCAATTCCTTCGAGTTGACGAACTCCAACACGGCATCCTGATCGTCGAAATGACCAAGCTTGCGCTCGTCTTTCCCGATGCGTCCGCGAATTTCGGGCATCAGCCGGGCAGCGATTGCCCGGCGATCTTCCCTAGGCAAGGTATTGGCGACGGCACCACCAAAGATTGTCTTGCCTTCCGTCTTGGTAGCGAACCACTCGATCGCCTTGTTGATAATCGCAAGCGTCAGCTCGTAACAGGCCTTGGCATCGTTGTCCCAGGTGAAGAGACCATGGCTTTCCAACACAACGCCCTTGGCATCGGGGTTTGCCTTGACGAAGGCTTCAAGGTCGAGACCGAGCTGGAAGCCCGGGCGTCGCCAAGGCAGCCAGCCAATCTCACTTCCAAAAACTTCCTTCGTCAGTTCCCGTGAATTCTTCGAAGCCGCAATGGCAATGATTGCATCCGGATGCATGTGATCGACATGATCGAAAGGCACGAAACCGTGCAGCGGCGTGTCGATGGAGGCCGCACGCGGGTTGAGATTGAACGTGCAATGGGGAAGAAAACCGACCATGCGGTCTTCGTCTTCCACACCGCGATAGATGCCCTTGAGCGCTTCAAGCTTTTCCATATAGAGGGTCGCGAAGCCGTCAAGCTTGATCGTGCCGACATCGCCGCCAGATCCCTTAACCCACATCACGCGGACCTTGTTGCCGGTGAGCGGGTCGGTTTCCCAGACTTTGGCAGAGGTATTGCCACCACCGTAATTGGTGATCCGTTTGTCAGCGCCCAGAAGGTTGGAGCGATAGAGCAGCTTTCCCGGCTCATCCAGCGTTGCTGCATAAGCGTCGTCCCAGCGATTTTCGAGAAGACGGGATTGTCCCATCGCAGTATCCTCCCACGGCAATATTGCGAGTCCCAGGTGAACTCGCCTCCCATTGAGAGCAGATATCGCGCATCTAAAAGCGCCATGTCAATCAAAAACGATCATAAATTTTCATTGTGCGCCGCACCATTGATATTTTTGATCGAACTTGATTGACAACAATCGAAGTTTACGAAAGATTGCGGTCAGGAGGACCCCATGTACGAGAGCGAACGCCATCGCATCATCTTGAGCGCCATTCAGGAAAAGCCTGTGGTGACGGTGCAGGACATTGCCGAACTGACCGATGCGTCAGAGGCAACGATCAGGCGTGATATCGCATCTCTTCACGTTCAGGGGAAACTGCGCCGTGTGCGCGGCGGAGCCGAGGCGGTGCATCCGCCACAGCTCGGCAACTTGGCCGCACGTCCCTTCCGCGTCTCGGAATCGGTCAATATCGATAAGAAACGCGCAATTGCGCGCAAGGCTGTCGATTTGTGCGAAGAGGGTGACGCCATCATTATCAATGGCGGTACGACCACTTTCCAGATGGTGCATTTCATGTCGGCCCGGCGTCTGCAGGTAATGACCAACTCTTTCGCCATTGCTGAGCATCTGGTGAAGCACTCGAAATGCAATGTCAGCGTCCCTGGTGGCGCAATCTATCGCGACCAGAGCCTCATCCTGTCTCCTTTCGAAAATGACGCGATCCGCAATTTCTATGCGCGGCGCATCTTCATTGGAGCACAGGGGGTCGGCGCGCTTGGCATCATGGAATCCGACGCAATGGTGATCCAGAGCGAACAGAAGCTGATGCGGCAGGCAGAGGAGTTGATCGTGATGGTCGACTCCTCCAAGTTTCGCAAACGCTCCAGCCTTATCCTGACGCCCCTGGATACGGTTTCGACAATCATCACCGACGAAGACATTTCAGACGAGGCCGCACGCATGGTGGAGGCCGCGGGAGTGACGCTGGTCATCGCCGGAGCGGCGGCCGCGCAGGCGGAGGACATACCGCCAACAGAGGAGGATTCCGCTTCGGTTGCTTGAGGAGCGCCGAAGGGAAGGTTTTAACGGGAGGAAAAGGGAATGAAACTTACACGCAGAAAACTCACCCGCGCGCTTGCGCTCGGTGTAGCGCTTGGTGTTGCCGGTATCGGCAGCGTCGCCCAGGCGAAAGACATGAAAATCGCACTCGTGGTCAAGTCGCTTGGCAATGGCTTCTTCGAGGCGGCCAACAAGGGTGCGCAGGAAGCAGCCAAGGAGCTTGGCGGCGTGGAGATCATCTATACCGGCCCGACAACGACGACAGCAGAAGGCCAGATCGAGGTCATCAATTCGCTGATCGCCCAGGGCGTCGATGCGATTGCGATCTCTGCAAACGATCCGGACGCCGTGGTTCCCGCACTGAAGAAGGCCACACAGCGCGGCATCAAGGTTATCTCCTGGGATTCGGGTGTCGCACCGGAAGGCCGCATTCTGCAGCTCAACCCGTCCTCCAATGCGCTGATCGGCAAAATGTGCCTGCAGCTTGCGGCTGATCATCTCGAAGGCGGCAAGGGTGACTTCGCCATCCTTTCGGCCACAACCACCTCCACGAACCAGAATATCTGGATCGAGGAGATGAAGAAGCAACTGAAGGACTTCCCCGGCCTCAACCTGGTCACCACCGTCTACGGCGACGACTTGGCCGACAAGAGCTATCGTGAAGCGCAGGGTCTCCTGACCTCTAAGCCGAACGTCAAGGTGATCGTTGCCCCGACGACGGTTGGCGTCCTGGCGGCGTCTCAGGCTGTCAAGGATGCTGGCAAGATCGGTCAGGTCTATGTCACGGGCCTTGGCCTTCCGTCTGAAATGGCCGGCGCCATCAAGTCGGGTGCGACGAAGGAATTCGCCATCTGGAACCCGATCGACCTTGGCTATTCTGCGACCCAGATCGCCTACCACCTCGTCAAGGGTGATGCCGATGGCAAGCCGGGCTCGGAAATCGAAGCTGGCCGCATGGGCAAGATCAAGGTTGGCGAAAACAGCGAAGCCGCAATGGCCGATCCGTTTGTCTATGACGCGAAGAACATCGATCAGTTCTCCAAGATTTTCTGATCTTTGACTTCATCTCCCGGCGACAACAGCCGCCGGGAGATGTTTCCAACGTTCCCTCAGTCGACGTCATCCTCGAGCTTGAACCAAGCATCGATCATGCTTGCCGGATGGTTTCATCGGCAAACGCATCCGGATGCCGTCGAGTGAAGGCTTTCCTTCTTCTGCTCGATAAAGAGCACGCAGGTTCGTAAGAAAAATGGCGGTAGAGACAATGACCGAAACGGCGGCGCTTTACGCACGACAAGAGGACCGCTTGAACCCCGTTCTGGAAATGCGCGGCATCAGTCAGATTTTCCCAGGCGTGAAGGCACTGGATAATGTCGACATCCAGCTCTATTCCGGCCAGGTGACGGCACTCATCGGGGAAAATGGCGCGGGCAAGTCCACGCTGGTGAAAATCCTGACCGGTATTTATCGCCCCAATGAAGGCGAAATCCTGCTGGACGGCACACCGGTTCATTTTCAAAGCGCGCAGGATGCAATCGATGCAGGCGTCACTGCCATTCATCAGGAAACCGTTCTGTTCGACGAGCTTTCGGTTGGCGAGAACATCTTTCTCGGGCATGCGCCTAAGGGCCGCTTCGGGCTGATCGATTGGAAAACGATCAACGAGAAATCCCGCGCGTTGTTGGAGCGACTGGAAAGCAAGATCGACCCCACAATCCGGCTCAAGGATCTCTCCATTGCACAGCGCCATCTGGTCGCAATTGCCCGTGCACTTTCGGTCGAGGCGCGCATCGTCATCATGGACGAGCCGACGGCAGCTTTGTCACGCAAGGAAATCGACGATCTTTTCCGCATCGTCGAAAACCTGAAGCGGCAAGGCAAGGCGATCCTGTTCATCAGCCACAAGTTCGACGAAGTCTATGAGATTGCGGAGAATTATGCCGTCTTTCGCGACGGACGCATGGTCGGCGCAGGGAAACTGACTGCCACGCCTCAGGACGAGATTGTCCGGTTGATGGTGGGCCGCGATGTGAAGGACGCCTTCCCCAAGCAGGCCGTCAACATCGGCGGCACCGTGCTCTCCGTGGAGGATTACTGCCACGAAACGGAGTTTCGCGGCATCTCCTTCGATTTGCGACAGGGCGAAATTCTTGGGCTCTATGGTCTGATCGGCGCCGGACGGTCGGAGTTTTGCCAGTCCCTCTTCGGCATGACCCGTCCCGCATCCGGAACACTGAAGCTGAACGGCAAGGCGGTAACGATCCGCTCACCGGAAGACGCAATTCGGGCCGGGATCGCCTATGTGCCGGAAGAGCGGGGGCGTCATGGTCTGGCGCTGGAAATGCCGATCTACCAGAACATGTCCCTGCCCTCTCTCTCCCACACATCGCGCAAGGGTTTCCTGAAAGCCGCAAACGAATTCGCATTGGCGCGCACATATGCAACGCGCCTTGATCTTCGTGCGGCGGCACTTTCCGTGCCCGTTGGAACGCTGTCTGGCGGCAACCAGCAGAAGGTCGTGATCGGTAAGTGGCTGGCGACAAAGCCGCGGGTCATCATTCTGGACGAGCCGACAAAGGGTATCGATATCGGCTCGAAAGCTGCGGTCCATGGTTTCATCAGTGAACTGGCGGCGGAAGGTCTGTCCATCATCATGATCTCATCCGAACTGCCGGAAATTCTCGGCATGTCCGACCGCGCGATCGTGATGCGCGAAGGGTTGGTGGCAGGCCGGTTCGAGCGGGCGGAGTTCTCGCCGGAAAAGCTGGTGCGCGCTGCCACCGGAAATGCGTGAGAGGAAATGCGCATGAAGACACTTCTGAAGAACCGCGAATGGCTGCTGGCTGGCATCATAATTCTTCTCATCATCGGCTTCTCGTTACGCTCGCCGGGCTTTGAGCGCCCTGCCAATCTTGTGAACATCTTCAACGATACGTCGATCCTGATCATTCTGGCGCTGGGACAGATGACGGTCATCCTCACCAAGTCGATCGATCTGTCGGTGGCAGCCAATCTCGCCTTTACCGGAATGGCAGTGGCGATGACCAATGCCGCATTCCCAGGTGTGCCGCTTCCCCTCCTCGTTGCGATGGCTGTTGGGATCGGTGCACTGCTCGGTTCGATCAACGGTATTCTCGTGTGGTGGCTTGGGCTTCCCTCAATCGTGGTGACGCTCGGTACACTCACCATCTATCGCGGCATGGCCTTTGTTCTGTCGGGCGGCGCTTGGGTAAACGCGCACCAGATGTCTCCGACATTTCTCAACGTGCCCCGCACGTCCATCCTCGGCATGCCGGTTCTGTCCTGGGTCGCGATCCTCGTTATCGTCGCTGCATGGATCATCCTGAAGCGAACCGCCTTTGGTCGTTCGGCCTATGCTTCCGGCGGCAACCCGAGTGCTGCGATCTATGCCGGCATTGATGTCGGCCACACGCGCTTCCTCGCCTTCGTCCTCTCCGGCGCGCTTGCCGGACTTGCGAGCTATCTATGGGTGTCGCGTTACGCCGTCGCCTATGTGGATATTGCTCAAGGTTTCGAGCTGGATAGTGTCGCGGCAAATGTGATCGGCGGCATCTCGATTGCGGGAGGTATCGGCTCGGTACTCGGCGCCGTGCTCGGCGCGCTCTTCCTCGGGGTCATCAAGAACGCACTTCCGGTGATCGGGATCTCTCCATTCGCGCAGATGGCGATCTCCGGCATCGTCATCGTATTGGCCGTCGTCTTCAATGCGCGCGCAGAAGCGCGCAAAGGCCGCATCATCCTGCGTGACAGAGCCGCCACAGAACAGAGCAAGGAGGCTGCGGCATGAGCATCGATCAATCCCAACCGCAGGCGTCACCTCGCATCATTCCGGACAAGCTCGGCACGCCGTTGCGCCGCATCATGGCAAGCTGGGAACTGTTGCTGCTTGGCGTCGCAATCCTGATCTTCATCGCCAACTCGCTGGCCTCCCCCTACTTTCTCGACGCCTGGAACCTCTCTGACGCCACCTTCAACTTCACCGAAAAGGCGATGATCGCCTTTGCCATGGCGCTTCTGATCATCGCCGGTGAAATCGACCTTTCGGTTGCAGCCATCATCGCACTCGCCTCGACCGCCATGGGTTACGCGGTGCAGATGGGTGTGGGAACGCCTGGACTTGTGGCGATCGGTATTAGCGTCGGCCTTGCCTGCGGCGCTTTCAATGGCTTTCTCGTCGCAGGGCTGAAGCTGCCTTCTATCGTCGTCACCATCGGCACGATGAGCCTGTTTCGCGGTATTTCCTATATGGTGCTGGGCGACCAGGCCTATGGCAAATATCCAGCGGACTTCGCCTATTTCGGCCAGGGCTATGTCTTCTGGGTGATCTCCTTCGAATTCGTTCTCTTCGTGATGATGGCGATCGTCTTTGCAATCCTGCTGCATGCGACGAATTTTGGACGACAGGTCTATGTCATCGGCAACAATCCATTTGCCGCCCGTTTTTCCGGCGTGCCCGTGGAGCGCGTGAAGTTCATCCTGTTCCTCATCACGGGCCTGATGAGCGGCATCGCCGCCGTATGCCTCACCTCGCGGCTCGGCTCCACGCGCCCGTCGATTGCTCAAGGGTGGGAGTTGGAGGTCGTGACCATGGTCGTTCTCGGCGGTGTGTCGATCCTGGGCGGCTCGGGCACGATCGGCGGCGTGGTGATTGCAGCTTTCGTCATGGGGCTCGTCACTTTCGGTCTTGGTCTTCTTAACGTTCCGGGCATTGTCATGTCGATCTTTGTCGGCCTTCTGCTGATCATCACGATTGCCATTCCAATCGTCGTGCGCCGCCTGAAAGCGATGAGGTAAATCATGCCAGAGCTTGAAAAACACGCCTTCAAGTTGAAGCTCTTTGCGGGCAAGCAGGCGGAATACAAGAAGCGCCACGACGAGATTTGGCCGGAGCTCGTCGACCTGCTGCACGAGGCCGGCGTGACCGACTACTCGATCCACCTTGACCCAGAAACCAATACTCTTTTCGGTGTCCTGACACGTCCGAAAGATCACGGCATGGCGGCGCTGCCCGATCATCCCGTGATGAAGAAATGGTGGGCGCATATGGCCGATATCATGGAGAGCAACCCGGATCATTCCCCCGTGGCAACCGATCTCATCACCGTCTTTCATCTCCCATGAGCAAGCCGATCCGGACCGTTGCCGTCATCGATATCGGCAAGACACATGCCAAACTGATCGTTGTCGATGCTGAGAGCGGCAAGGAATTGGCGTCACGCAAGATTGCCAACAGGGTCTTAAGCGGCCCGCCCTATCCGCATTATGATACGGATGCGCTGTGGCGCTTCATTCAGGAAGGGCTTGCCGAACTCAACAATGGGCCGGGCTATCAGGCAATCTCGATCACCACACATGGTGCAAGTGCAGTACTCCTGAATGCATCGGGCGAGTTGGCGATGCCCGTTCTCGATTACGAGTTCACATTCCCGAATCCGATCGTTGAAGTCTACGAGGCAATCCGCCCGGAGTTTGCAGAGACTTTTTCGCCACGCCTGACGGGTGGACTTAATCTCGGTGCGCAACTCCATTATCAGCGTGCGTGCTTTCCCGAGGCGTTCGCCTCCGTGTCGACCATCCTGACCTACCCGCAATATTGGGCGCACCGCTTAACCGGTATCGCTGCGAATGAGGCCACCTCTCTCGGATGCCACACGGATCTGTGGCGCCCCTTTGAAGGCGACTATTCAAGCCTCGTCGCGCGTCTCGGTATTGCCGATCTCATGGCGCCCATACGCTCTGCCTTCGACGTTCTGGGACAAACGACGCTGACTATCACTCGGCAACTCGGCCTCGCTGCACCCGTTCCTGTCTATTGCGGGATCCATGATTCCAATGCGTCGTTGCTCCCGCACCTCGTCGGCTTTGGCCTTCCTTGCACGGTCGTATCGACCGGCACGTGGGTCGTGTGCTTTGCCGCAGGCGGACAGGCGGACGATCTTGATGAGAACCGCGACACCTTGGTCAATGTCGACGCATTCGGCAAACCCGTGCCTTCCGCCCGTTACATGGGCGGCCGAGAATGGGAGATCATTACCAAGGGTCTGGAACAGGTTGCACCGGACGCGGAATGGATCGCGGTAGAAGACGTCGTAGCCCAAGGCCAGATGCTGCTGCCAAGCGTCGTCAGCGGCACCGGCCCGTTTCCCGGCGCGACGGGCGGCTGGCGCAACGAGCCGCAAACGGATGAAGGCCGGCGCGCGGCTGCCAGCCTCTACCAGGCCTTG
The DNA here is from genome assembly GCF_052045735.1 of Agrobacterium sp. 22117. NCBI lineage: Bacteria > Pseudomonadati > Pseudomonadota > Alphaproteobacteria > Hyphomicrobiales > Rhizobiaceae > Agrobacterium > Agrobacterium sp. 22117. The sequence goes on from NZ_JBQEPP010000006.1 coordinate 347,256, forward strand.
ATGACCATGACCTGCCTCGACCTGATCGGATCGCGTGGGCCAATCGTGGTGGAAGGCCCGTTTGCCGCAAATAAAGTCTTCCGGGCAGCGCTCTCCACCCTGTCCGGTAGAGACGTGTATGCCTCCGCCTCTCATACAGGCACATCGCTTGGCGCCAGCTTTCTGACCGGCACGAAATCGAATGTTCCTGTCGAGCTGGTGACCGAAAGGATTGCGGACCTGGACACCTACGCCAAAAGGTGGCGGGACAGGGCGGAGTGAAACCCGACATACCCCGCCCCTCTCATGGCTTCAGCTCTGCTTGACGAATTCACCGCCCTTGATGATGTACGGCATGTGCTTGCCTTGCCCCGTCAAGACTGACAGATCCTCGAGAGGATTACCGTCCACGACGATCAGATCGGCATAAGCGCCCGGGGCCACGGTTCCCAGTTTGCCTTCAAAGCCAAAAGCCTTGGCGGCATCGAGCGTTGCGGAACGGATCACATCTGCGGCCGGGAGATGCTGCCCGCGCAGAACGAATTCCTCTGACTGATGCTCATGCATTTCACCCAGCAAATCCGTACCATAGACCATGGTCACGCCCGCCTTGTGGAGCACTTTCAGCGCCTCGAAACCGGCGCTGCGCACATCCTCGATCTTGGCGACAGAGACTGGCGGCAGGCCGAGCGATGCGCCGTCCTTTGCCAGGCGGTCATAGACGATGTTGGTCGGCACGACGAAGGCACCGCGTTCCTTGGCAAGCTGTGCGGTTTCCGGCGTGATCAGGTTGCCATGCTCGATCGACTTGACGCCGCACTCGATCGCGCGGCGGATTGCGGCATCGGTATAAAGATGAGCGGCCACATAGGTCTGCGCATTTTCCGCTTCTTCGACGGCTGCGAGCACTTCTTCTCTCGAAAAGCCGAGATTGGCAATCGGATCGGTCGGCGACGATACACCACCATTGGCCATGAGCTTGATGAACTGCGCGCCGCCCTTGACCTCCTCACGACATGCCTGGCGAACGGCGTCGACGCCATCACAAATTCGACCGAGCGCACCCAGTTGATCGGGATAATGCTCGACGGAACGGCGATTGAACCGGCCACGGTAATCAGTATGGCCCCCGGTTTGCGACAGCGCCTTGCCACAGATGATCAACCGCGGGCCGATAATCGTCCCTTCCTGAAGCGCTTCGACCAGACCGTGATCGGCACCGCCAAGGTCACGGACCGTGGTGAAGCCGCGCATCAGCATTGCCTTCATGATGTTGGCTGAGCGCAGCGCAACAAGAGAGTTGGGCAGATCGGCATTCGCCCCCAGATCGAGCTTGGTGGCGATGACATGCACATGCCCATCAATCAGTCCTGGCATCAGGATCTTGCCATCCAGATCGACCACCCGGTCGGCAGTCTCCGAGATCGACTTGCCCACGTCAACGATCAGATCGTCACGGATGAGCACATCCGTTGGAGCGGTCGGTTCGCCCTGCGATCCATCAACGATGCGGGCGTTTTTGAGAAGAATTGAACTCATGGCATTCACTTTCAGTCGATGTTTTTAAAGGTGTACGCCGAGATTCAACTTTGTTTGGCGGCAAGCAGGAAGTAAGGCACCAACCACGGTGCCAAAGCCTCGGCGCGGTCGAGATGGCGTTCGTCATAAACACCGGCGCGATGGGTGAGATTGATCGTTCCGATGCAGACTCCGTCGAAGACGACGGGCACATTGATCTGCGTGCCGCCACCAAGACTTGCGATGAGCTCATGATCGAAGAAGGCCCATTTGATGCCGTCCATATCCTTGGCGAGAAAGCTTTTATGTTGACCAATGACATGGCGGCCCCAGGGCGTGTCGGTCATAGGCTTGCGGCCGGACACCGGATAGTGCTCGGGGTCTGAGGAGTAGATGCGAACGACCTCACCCCCATCGACCGCCAGAAGGGTAAAGAGGACGTACCCGATCTCGCGCTGAAACAGCTCATCGAGAGCCTGAAAGAAGGGTGTCGGCTGATCGGGCTGCTTCATGGCCTCGTAAAGGCTGATCTCATTGTGCATGTGTCGATCCTTTTTGCTGATAAGGGAGCAGCAGTTGCCGCTCCCTGATGGGCCTGGTTGTCAGCGCGCGGCAAACTCTTCCGCCTCGATTTCCTCGAGCGACCGGTTCTTTGTCGGAATGCCGAGGAAGAGAACGGACGCGGCGCCGATGAACAGGATGACGGTCGTCATGCCGAACACACCAGCGAAACCGCCAATCGGATATACAGCACCCACGAGGATCGGTGCGGCAATCCCGCCGATGCGACCAATTGCCGAGGCCGTACCGACGCCGGTCGCGCGAATGCGTGTCGGAAACACCTCCGGCGTATAGGCGTATTCTCCGGCTGCAACGCCATTGATGAAGAAGGAGAGCGTCATGGCAAGTGCGATAACCTGCGTGTCACCGGTGGCGAAAGCAAGCGAGAGAGCCGAAACAGCTGCCAGAGCCATATAGAGCACGATGGTATAGGGACGGCCGATCTTCTCGCAGAACCATGCGGCTGTGAAGTAACCCGGGATTTGCGCCGCATAGATCAGGATCGAGAAAGAGAAGCTTTTCGTCATGGTCATGCCACGCTCGACGAGCAGGCTCGGGATCCATGTCATGAAGGCGTAGATACTGAAGGTCACCGACACCCAGAGGAGCCAGGTCATAATGGTGATACGCAGGAAGCGTGGCGACAGCAGCGCCTTGAAGTTTGCCATCAGCGAGGTATTCGGCGTTGCAGAGACCTGCGCAGTCGGTTCCGGCGCGGGCAGAACGACGCCGCGGGCCTCGTATTGCTTTTCGATGCCGGTGACGATGTCATTTGCTTCCTGATGCCGACCCTGGCTCTCCAGCCAACGCGGCGATTCCGTCAAGCCGCGGCGCCACCACAGAACCACCACGACCGGCATGGCGGTGACGATCAACGCGTAACGCCATCCGTCGTCGGAGGCAGGCACAAGCAGATATCCGAGAACCGCGGAGATGACGAAGCCGAAGGAGAAGAAGGCTGCGAGCGAGGCCGTGAAGCGGCCACGATACTTTGCGCCAACAAATTCCGAAAGAAACGGCGCGATGATCGCTGCTTCGGCCCCCATGCCGATACCACCAACGACACGCAGCGCGAAAAACTGGTGCCAATCATTGACGGCAGCGCCACCGAGACTTGCCAGGCAGAAGAGCACGAGTGCCCAGAGCATGACGTTCTTGCGGCCATAACGGTCGCCGATCGCTCCGGCAATAAGCGCGCCGATGAGGAAGCCAACATAGGTACTGCTGGCGAGATAGCCGACCTGAAGGCTGGTCAGTTGCCACTGCGCCCGAAGCGCGGGAAGCAGAAACGCGATGATGCCCGCGTCCCAGGCCTCGAACATGTAGCCCAGCCCGCCCATCATCAGCAGCTTGTATTGAAAGCGCCCGACGGGCAGCCTCTCCAGTCTTGCAGCAGTATTATACATTCGCAGTCCCCATCATTATAATGTGTCACCTCCGCCGCTTTGCGGATGGTGTGCGCGTCGTTTCGTCGCGCAACATTTTTTGCACAGGAAGATTTGTGAATGCAATATGCAAAAAACGCTGCAGGTGATTTTGCAGGCACGCTTGAAGACTGGCTGCGTCATCTCGATGAGAAATTTTGTCTGACGCCTGCCGCTCATGAAGTCGTGCAAGCCGTCATCAACGATCCACGGCACGCCTCTTTTGCATCCGCCGCCGAACTCGCGCAAAAGGCCGATGTCAACGTCGCGACGATCACCAGAACCGCGCAAAGCCTTGGTTTTTCAGGATGGCCGGAGCTGCGGCAGGAAATCCGTACACGCTTCATGAGCAAGCTTTCGGCACCTGAGGTCAGCGTCGTCCATCAGCAGGAGACCGGCAATGAGCGCCCGTTCGACGCGGCCATGAATCGGCAGATGGAGCAACTAACGGCTCTGCGCCGGCGTACCGACCGCAACTCCGTCAAGGAGATTGCAAAACTTATTGCAGGGGCAAAACGCCGAATCGTTCTTGGATCGGGCAGTTTCGCATCGATTGCCAACATCCTCGCACACCACGCCACGCTCTGCGGCTATCGCATGGAACTGGCAACCGACGGGGTGATGATCGCCAATGCTTTGGGCGATGTGAAGGAAAACGATGTCGTCATCATCTTCACCTTTTGGCGCCTCTATAATTCCGCGATCAGGGCTGCCGCTCAGGCCAAGGCCAAGGGCGCAACCACCTGCGTGATTACCGACGCTGCCGTGGATGCACTGGCAAAAAATGCCGATTATCTGCTGCTGGCACCGGCAGAGAGCACGTCTTTCTACGCAACCGTCGTTCCGGGCATCGGGCTTGCGGAGGCCATCTCTGCAGAATTGGGCGCGCTCAACCCGGAGATGAGCGCGCGTTCCATCGCCGATTTCGAGGAGCAATGGCAACACCAGGATCTGCTCTTCACCAAAACAGCACCCATGGCTGGAAAGCCTTTTGATCAGCTTTGAGATCAAGCCAGTGCAGGACATGCGCGCAATTTGCTTTTTCGACACCCCTTCATACGGTGATGCATCGACCGGAAAGGCTCGGGTTATCCAACAGCCGCAGTAACATCCAGAGTGATGGCTTCCGGCAGATCATGCAGGACCGTGTCTCCACCAACGCCCGTGTGACACATCGTCATCGCGAAGGACGCAGGCGCCTTCAAAGGGGTGAGTTTGTGGTGCAAAACGTTTCGCCTGTAGGTGACGATCTGGTGCGGCGCTGAAATGAAGGCCTGCAAGGTCGAGACATCCGGTCGACCGTCCGCGCCAGGCTTGCAAACAACGATGAGAGACGCCGCCTGATCCAAAGTGAGAAATGTCTGCGAGGAATACGGATGCGTTTCAAGCTGACGGATCGTCAGCTCTGGCGCGATCGTCTCCACCGTAACAATTTGCAAGACCGGCAATTTCGCCTCGCTCGTCGCATCGAACGTGCCAGTCGCAAAGGCTGAGCCTTTCAGCGAGGATATGTCGAAAACGTTGCCGAAGAATTCGAAACTCTCTGCTGTCAGCGGCGTCGCAACAATAGGCTTCATGTGTCTGCTCCTCGAAAGACGAGTTGAACCTTCATGCTCTGCGAGCGATCGCTAGCGCGCTCGAACGCATCCCGCGCCTGTTCAAACGGAAAGCTGCTGCTGATGAGAGATTTGACGTCGATCAGGCCCCGTCCCATCATATCCACCGCGAGCTGAAATTCTTCGTGGAAGCGGAACGTGCCTCTAAGCTGCAGTTCCTTGGCAACGATTGTGTTGACCGGAAGCGTCATCTCGCCGCCGAGACCAAGCTGTACGATGACGCCGCCGGGACGCAGCACATCCATAGACGAGACGAGCGCCGATTGATTTCCGGACGCTTCAAATAGCACATCGAATGTGCCCTTTTCGATGTGGTAAGGCTCGAGTGCCGCCGGACTGCTCGAAACGTTGATCGCTTCGTCAGCACCAAGGCGCCTTGCCAGGTCGAGAGGCGCATCGACGACATCGGTAATGACGATGCGCGCTGCGCCCGATCGTCTCGCCACCAGCACGCTCAGCATGCCGATCGGTCCAGCCCCGGTGATGAGGATCTGCTTGCCGAGCAATGATCCGGCCTGCCGCGCCGCGTGAAGGCATACCGCCAGAGGCTCGGCCATGGCCGCCTCTGCCATCGACAACGCGTCGTCTATCGGTACAAGTTGTGACGCGTGAACCGTGACGCTTTCGCGAAACCCTCCTTGCACATGCGGCATGCGCATGGCGCTTCCCATGAAGCGCATGTCAAGGCACTGGTTCTGCATCCCCTCGGCACAATAGCGGCAATGGCCACAGGGCCGACTGGGATTAACCGCAACGCGCATGCCCGGCACGAGATCGGATACATCCCCGCCGACCTCTTGCACGACACCGGAGAATTCGTGGCCAAGCGCCATGGGCTCACGCACGCGGACTGTGCCGAAACCGCCATGATGATAGTAATGCAGATCCGACCCGCAAATTCCACCGACAGCGACCCGGACCAGAACCTCATCTGCGCCGAGGAGCGGTACGCCAACATCTTCAACGCGCAAATCTTTCGGTGCGTGGATTACGACTCCTCGCATGGTCTTCTCCTCCCTTGAATACCCGTGCTGCTCCAGCATCG
>NZ_JBQEPP010000006.1:353405-447083 GCF_052045735.1 Agrobacterium sp. 22117
TCCATTTCGGAAAAGACGACGCGTAGATTTAAAGAGATAAAGCGTCCCTCGTGCATCCAAAGGGACGCGCGGCGCTCTAGAGAACGGCCAGCATCCCGCCGTCCACATAAATGATCTGGCCATTGACGTAATCGGAGGCCGATGAGGACAGGAAGACTGCCGTGCCGATCAGCTCCTCCGGCTTGCCCCAGCGCTTCGATGGCGTGCGACCCTTCACCCAGGCGTCGAATTCGGGATTATCGATCAGCGCCTGATTCATGTCGGTCAGCATGTAGCCGGGACCGATGGCATTGGCCTGAATGCCATGCTGCGCCCATTCCGCCGCCATGGCCCGCGTCAGCATCTTGATGCCACCTTTGGCCACTGTGTAGGGCGCAACAGTCGCGCGGGCGAGTTCGCTGGTCAGCGAGCCGATATTGACGATCTTGCCGTAACCGCGGGGGATCATCCGCTTTGCCGCTTCGCGCCCGATGACGAAGGCGCTTGTGAGGTTGGTATCGATGACTCTCTGCCAGTCCACTGTTTGAAGCTCGACCATAGGCTTGCGATATTGGATACCGGCATTGTTGACGAGAATGTCCACGGCAATTCCTGCCGCGTCGAACCCGTCAAACGCCGCCTTCACCTCATCCTCAGCCGTCACGTTGAAGGCCGCCGCCTCCGCCTCGTGCCCTGCCTTGCGAAATTCCGCCACCGCTTCCGTCACGCGGGACGGGTCAGTGCCGTTAATGAGAACACGGGCACCCGCCACGGCAAGGCCTTCCGCCATGGCCCGGCCGAGCCCGCGTGAAGAGCCCGTTATCAGTGCTGTAAGACCCGTAAGATCAAAAATGGAATGGTTGCTCATCGTTTCCTCTTCAAAGCGTGCTGCGGCGAACCGTCAGGTCCGAACGTTCGAAAACCTGCGGCAACAATTCGGTGCCGAGGCCTGGTCCTTCCATTGGCAGGACAAATCCGTTCTCGATGACAGGAACATGGGTGACAAGCTCTTTATACCAGCCCGTGTAGAAAGCCCGGACCGATTCCTGGATCATCGTGTTGGTCTGCGAGAAGGAAGAATGAACGGCAGCGGCATAGGCGACCGGGCCCGTGCAGTCATGTGGTGCATAGGGCCGGTGGTATGTATCGGCAAGGGAAGCGATCTTTCGGCCCTCCGTCAGACCACCAGTCCAGACGAGATCGGTCATGACGATGCCGATGGCGCCGGACTCCAGCATGTCCTTATAAGGGAAGCGTGAACCCAGCGTTTCGGAGGCGCAAATCGGTACGCTCGTTGACGCTGCAAGCTCTGAAAGTGCCGAAACCGAGTTCATTCGAATCGGGTCTTCGTACCAGGTCGGGTCGAATGCTTCCAGTTCACGGGCAATCCTCTTGATGGTGGGCAGGTTCCACAGACTATGAAACTCCACCATGATCCGCATCTTATCACCGACCCGGGCGCGGATCTGCTCAAACGGCTTGATGGCCGCTCGAAGCTGGTCCGCTGTGATGTAACGGCCATCATTCTCGATGGCGGCAGGGTCAAACGGCCATATTTTCATGGCGGAAATACCCTGCTCCAGAAGGTTCTCCGCGAGCGCTCCCGCATCGGTCATGAAGCCCTTGAGGTCTTCGTATGGCCCCTCTGAATTGTCGCGGAAATTCCAGGTATCGACCGGCTTGATCTTGTTCGAGCGGACATAACCGTAACCCGCGCAGGTGTTGTAGACCGGGATTCGATCATGGCAGAGACCACCTAGCATCTGATGCACCGGTTGGTCGCACACTTTCCCGAATATATCCCACAGAGCAAGATCGATCGCGGATGCCGCACGGTATTCAGCACCAGTGGACGCCTGCGCCATCGGCAGGTTCACGAGCTCGCGCGCATGTGCCTCGATTCTCAGGGGATCGCGACCGAGCAGGCGTCCTGCAAGCACATCATGGATGTGGGCCTCGACCGAGCCTGCACCATAAAAGGTTTCGCCAAGTCCGATAATTCCCGCATCGGTATGGACGCGAACCCACAGCACGTTTGCGAACTCTTCGGTTCGCAACGTCTCGATAGACGTAATTTTCATTCGTTCCTCCCGTGCCGCGCCGCTGCGCGCCCGATCTCATTCCGACAAGAAGGCAAGCCTCCCAGCCAGCCTCTGAATGGACAATAATATCGCTTGTGAAATTTCACAACATGTTTTATACGACTGATACGCTGACTTTCATGACCGCGACGGGGAGGAGACCGGAGATGGCACGCAAGCAGACCAAACCCGCGCTCGTGACCGAAGGCGCTAAGCCGAAGCGGGCAAACAGAGTCAATTTCTTCGATCTTGCCTATGAGCGTATCGAGGAACTGCTGATCAATTGCGAGCTTAAGCCCGGCAGGCAGTTGACCTTGCAGGAGCTCCAGGATGCCACTGGATTGGGCCGCACGCCTGTCCACAATGCCGTTAGCCGCCTTGCAGCGGACACCCTTTTGATCGTCCTGCCACGTCACGGACTAAGGGTAGCGCCCATCGATCTCGCACGAGAGCGTCTTCTGCTGCAGTTGCGCAGAGACATGGAACGTTTCGTGGTAAGACTGGCAATCGAGCGCGCAAGCCTGTCTCATCGCAATCAGATGCTGCACATAGAACGTGCCTTGCGCGAACGTCGCGACGAGATCACGCTCGGTGAATTCAACGTGCTGGATCGTCGTATCGACCAGATCTTACTGGCTGCAGCAGACGAACCCTTTCTCGAGCACACATTGCGGCCCCTGCACACGATCTACCGCCGCATCGGTTTCATTCATCACACGATCACCCATGGGCAAGCCGATCTGTCGACGACGATCGACTGCCATTTGTCCGTGCTGAATGCGGTGGCGAACCGGCATCTGGATACAGCTCTTTCTGCCACCGATGCCCTGATCGGCTTTGTCGATTCCATGTTCGTTGAGATGGAAGCCGGCATCGATCCGAGGCTGCTTGATTGTAGCATTGAGCCGATTTTCAAGATTTGAGTGAGATCTGAAGGAGCGAGTGCGGGGCCGATACCGGTCAGAGGACAGCATAACTTTACCCAGTCCATTGAAATTTCACAAAATGTTATTGCGAATGCGGTGCTGGGAGGTGCCGCAGATCACTCAGGGAGGAACACAAATGAAAAGAGCAGCAAAGGCACTTCTCGCGGCAAGTATGATGGCAGTCATCGCCCCATGGGCGGCACCGGCATTCGCGAAGGACAAGATCACCTTCGCCGCCGCCGTCTTTGCCGAAGCAGGGCGCGGCGACCGCGTGAAGGCGTGGATACAGTCCTTCAACGCAAGTCAGGATCAGGTCGAAGTCGAACCCATTGCGATCCCCTTCTCCAGCCTCGCCAACACTGTCTTCACCCAGATGGGCGGAGGCGGCGGCCCGGACCTCATTCGCTTCGATCAGACGGATTTTTTTGCGGCCATCCCGTCGGGGCGACTCATGCCGCTCAACGATATGATCGACGACAAGGCCTATGATTTTCTTGGTCCGGATCGCTTCATGAAGGTCAAGGACGTTCGTTACGGTCTGTTGTTCGATACGACAGGCTACGCCCTGCTCTACAACAAGGACATCCTCCCCGAACCGCCGAAGGATTTCGACAGCTTCCTGGCGGCAGCCAAGGAGAAAACCAAAGACGGGACTTTCGGCTACGCCTATCGCGCAACGATGGCGGAGCGTGCGGGTTTTTGGCAGGACCTCTGCAATTATGTCTTTGGCTTCGGCGGACGCTGGAGCGACAAGGACGGGAAACTGACGCTCAACAGTCCCGACGTCATCAAGGGCGTCACCGCTTACAAGCAGGTTTATGACGCAGGCGTTACCCCGAAGGGCGCCGATGCCGCCACCTATCGTCGCATGTTCTGGGAAGGCAAGATTGCCATGAACATCGACAATGGCGGCGTAGCGGCCATATTCCATCAAAATGCGCCGCAACTGCCCTTTGCAGCCGCTCCTTCGCCCTTTCCGGACAAAGCACAGGGCCTCATCATGACGGCACTCGTCGTCAATGCCAATACGAAGCACAAGGATGCGGCCGGCACTTTCATCAAGTGGGCCTACGCGCCGGAGAACCAGAAGAGCCTTCAGGCCGCGATGGGAACCGGCGTCGGCACCAAGCTTGCCATGTCTGCTGAAGAGCAAGCCAAACAACCGTGGCTGAAGGTCTATGAGGAGCAGATGCAAAATGCTCTTCCGCAACTCGTCATGGGTCACGAGGGAAAGACGCCGGAAATCCAGCAAATCGTGCTTGAAGAGGTTTTGAAGGTCCTTCTTGAAAACGCGGACCCGAAAGAAGCGATGGATCGTGCACAGTCGCTGGTCGAGCGGCGTGTACTGCGGTGACGTGACATGCGGAGGCTTCCCATCAAGCCTCCGCAAACCCACTCGTTTCCTGATCGAGGTCAATGATGAAACGCGCCCAAATCGTTCGAGCAAGGCTCGACGGCCATCCGTGGACGCCCTATCTCTTTGCCGCACCCGTCGGCATCTACCTGCTGCTTTTCCAGTTCTATCCGCTGGTTCAGCAGTTCTATATGAGCTTCACCGCAACCGACCTTTTGACACCGGGCGTCAATCCGTTCGTGGGTTTTGACAACTATCGGTTCCTGATCGAGGACGGTGAGCTCTGGAAAGTCCTGTCGGTGACGGCGATCTATACCGTGGCCTGCGTCGTCTTTGCGATCGGCGTCGGACTGGGGTCAGCCCTTCTTCTCGATTCGCCTTTCTTTGGTCGCGGCATTGCGCGCGCGCTGATAACAATTCCCTGGGCAGCACCGTCGGTTGCCGTAGCCCTCGTCTTCACCTGGATATTCAATTCGCAATACGGCATTTTCAACCGTGTGCTGACCGGTCTCGGTCTGCCCTTCGGCGGCGAAAACTGGCTGGATGATCCCCAGCTCGCACTGCCCGCAATCCTGCTGACGACAATTTGGCAGATATTTCCGTTCTCTTCGGTTGTCATTCTCGCTGCGTTGCAGGGTGTCCCCCAGGAACTCAAGGAAGCTGCGGTCATCGACGGGGCAGATCGCCTGAACATTTTCAAGACGGCAACCTGGCCGACCATCCAGCCGACTGTGCTGATGCTGACGCTTTTCGTTACCATCTGGTCCTTGCGCCGTTTCGACTTGATCTGGCTGATGACCCAAGGCGGCCCGATCGGCGCGACCAATACGCTCGTCATAGAATTGTATCGGCAGGGCTTCGTCTACCGCGATCTCGGCGCGGCAGCGTCTATCGGCATGATCGGTCTTTCCATCGCCCTGCTCGTGACCGTCATCTATTTCAAGGTCACGCAGATGACCGAACAGGCACAGGGAAAACGCTGATGACGACGCTACGAAATGGTCAGCACCTGCGTATCCTCTCAGTTCTGTTCATGCTGGGTTTCGCGGCCTTTCCGATCTACTGGATGTTCGTCACCTCTACGACTCCCTCGTCGGAGCTGTTCGCATCCTCCTCTCGCCTGCTACCCGACTGGTCGCAACTCGGCACCTATGTCGATGTCTTCAATACGATCCCCGTCGCCACCTGGCTGAAGAATAGCTTTCTTGTTGCAGCAGGCACCACGGTCCTCAGCATTTTGCTCGCCGTCTTGCCGGCCTATGCCTTGTCACGCTTCCGCTTTGCGGGTTTGGCGCTGCTTGGCTTTGCCTTGTTTGCCACACAGATGCTGCCGGAAGCCATGCTGGTCGTGCCACTCTATTCGATCTTTGGAGACCTCGGCATGTTGAACTCGATCACGGGGCTGATCCTTGCCAACACAGCCTTCGTCGTGCCCGTCATCACCTGGATCATCAAGGGCGCGATCGATGGCATTCCCCTCGAGATTGAAGAAGCGGCACGCGTTGATGGATGTTCCAGACTGGATATCGTGCTGGGCATCGTCATCCCACTGATTGCCCCGACCCTTGCTGCCGCTGCCGTGATCTCCTTTTTCCACGGCTGGAACGAGTACGTTTTTGCCCAGACTCTCGTCAGCAGTGAGGCCCTGCGTACAGCATCGGTCGGTCTTGCAAGTTTCGTCGGTGAACTCTCCACACCCATTCACTCGGTCATGGCAGTTGGCGTCATCTACACCCTGCCAGCCATCGTCTTTTACCTCTTCGCCCAACGCTATGTGGTCTCGGGAATGACCGCTGGTAGTGTCAAAGGCTGATGGGAGCACGTCATGTCTGCTATTGAACTCAACAATATTTCGAAAAAATTCGGTGCGAAGGAAGTCATTCGCGACATTAACGTCTCCATCAATGAAGGGGATTTCCTCGTTCTGCTGGGACCATCCGGCTGCGGCAAGTCGACATTGCTGCGAATGCTGGCTGGACTGGAGAGCATCTCCGGAGGTGAGATTGTCATTGGCGGCAAGAGGGTTGATCAGTTGCCCCCGGGAGACCGTGATATCGCCTTCGTCTTCCAGTCCTATGCGCTTTACCCCCATCTTTCCGTACGCCGAAACATGTCGTTTCCTCTGCTGATGCAGGAGTTTCGTCTTTGGCATCACCTGCCCATAATCGGCGGTATGGCGAAACGCCGGATCGAAAACTCTCCCCGCGTCGTCGAAAAGGTGACGAAGATATCCAAGATCCTCGGATTGACGGAAATGCTGGATCGCTTTCCGCGTACGCTCTCGGGCGGGCAGCGCCAGCGCGTTGCACTTGGGCGCGCCATGGTACGCGAGCCTGAAGTGTTCTTGATGGACGAACCTTTGTCCAACCTCGATGCCAAATTGCGGACATCCATGCGTTCGGAGATCTCGCGGCTTCACAAGGAGATAGGCGGAACCTTCGTTTACGTGACGCATGACCAGGTTGAGGCAATGACCATGGGCACGAAAATCGCCCTGATGCGGGATGGCGTCATCCAGCAATTCGGTACTGCCCGGGAAATATACACCGATACAGCCAACACTTACGTCGCGCGTTTCATTGGCACACCGCCCATGAACCTGATCGTCACCAACAGGCGAGGCAACGAACTGACCGTTGGTTCGACCATTCTGCCACTCACACCGCCTGCGACACAGACCGCATCCGATGTCCTGCTGGGCGTCAGACCCAACGCCGTCACAGTGTCGAGCGCACCTGTCGAAGGCGCCCTGAGTGGCGACGTGGTTATGGTCGAGCACGTTGGCGCGGACTCCGTCATAGCCGTTCGCCTGAAGGATGGTCGTACCGCTCATGACGAGGATGGCGACCTTGATGCGGTGATGGTGACCGTTCCAGGTTACTGCGATCTTTCGATCGGGCAGCCGGTATGGGCCACCATCGACCTCGGTCAGGCGATATTTTTTGCAGCAAAAACGGGGGAGCGCATTCGCACATAAGCCAATGCGGTTTGTCGGCGTTGCCGGTTTTTGAATTGAAGACATAAGTGTGGGAGGAGCAGATATGTCGCCACGGATCGTTTTTCACGGTGAGAACGCCGCGTGTTTCAGCAATGATTTTGAAAAGCTGGTGCAGGATGGAGCAGAGATTGTGATCCTGCCGGATGTCCTCACGAGCGAGGCCGAAAAGGAAACCTATCGCCAGGCCGATATTATTGTCGGCGTGAAATACGATGCCTCTTTACCGAAACCGGAGCGATTGAGCCTGTTTCATGTTCCAGGCGCAGGGTATGACGCGGTCAATCTGGATCTGATGCCGAAGGGTGCCGTTGTCTGTAACTGTTTCGGGCACGACCCCGCCATCGCAGAATATATCTTCAGTGCTATTCTCAATCGTCACGTACCTCTGCGTGATGCGGACGAGAAATTGCGTCGCGGTGAATGGGCATATTGGTCCGGCTCCAGCGACCGCCTACACGGCGAGATATGCGGTGAAACGATCGGCCTGCTTGGCTTCGGCCATATTGGCAAAGCTGTTGCCAAGCGCGCCAAAGCCTTCGAAATGCAGGTCAGCGTTGCCAATCGCAGTCCCGTGGATGTGCCGGATCTGGTGGATCAGTCATTCACGCTGGACCAGTTGGACAATTTTTGGGGGACCGCGGATTTTATCGTCGTCTCGGTCCCGTTGATCGACGCCACACGTGGCATCGTTGGTGCCAGTGCTTTCGCCGCCATGAAGCCCAATGCCGTCATCATCAATGTCGGACGCGGTCCGACCATCGATGAACAGGCGCTTTACGACGCCTTGAAGACCCACAAGATTGGCGGCGCCGTCATCGACACCTGGTATGCCTACCCGACGTCTGACCAGCGGACGAAACAGCCTTCAGCGCTTCCCTTTCACGAACTCGATAATGTGGTCATGACGCCGCACATGTCGGGCTGGACCAACGGCACGATCAAACGCCGTCAGCATACTATTGCGGAAAACGTCAATCGTCGGCTGCAAGGCCGCGACTGCGTCAACATCGTAAAGGAGGCCGCCCACTAAGGGCAAGGACGTCCGGTCGTCGAAAGCCGCCCGGGAATGACAGCTCAATCAAACAAGGGAGAGAGTGATGAGCTTCTTGAAATCTTTTAAAATTGCAGCGGCTGCGATTGCGGTTTGCGCCGGAATGTTCACGAGCTTTTCAGCGAGCGCGCAAAGCGTCGATGAGATCGTCAAGCGCGGCTCGGTGAAGATTGGTGTTCTCGTCGGCGCACCACCCTTCGGCTCGGTGGACGCCCAAGGCAATCCCATCGGATATGACGCCGATGTCGCAACGCTCGTGGGCAAATATCTCGGTGTCTCGGTCACCATGGTTCAACTCACTCCTCCTGCCCGTATTCCCGCGCTGGAGTCCGGCAAGGTGGATTTTCTGATCGCGACCTTGGCCCCCACGCCTGAACGCGCGAAAGCCGTGATGTTCACCATTCCCTACAGTGCCTTCCAGGTTGGCATCTATTCCAATAAAGATACCAAGATCGAAAAGTGGGACGATCTCAAGGGCATGACGGTCGGCGTAAACCGAGGCTCGAGCGTCGAACGGGAGTTCGTCAACCGCGAGAAAGAGCTTGGCCTGACCATCCTCCGCTTCGATGACGATGCGACGACCATGCAGGCGCTGTTTTCTGGACAGGTTCAGGCAATCGCCGGGCCGGACGCACAGGCAAATGCCGCCATCCGCGCACGTGGCGATACCACAACGGAAGTGAAGTTCTTCTTCGGTATGCAACCAAATTCCATGACCGTTCGCAAAGATGCCTATGACCTTCATCAGTGGCTCAACAACACCATCTACTACATCAAGCAGAATGGTGAACTGGATGCCATTGCTCGCAAGTGGGTCGGCACTCCTCTGCCAACGCTTCCGACGTTTTAAGCAGCTTCCGGCAACCGTTTGAAGCGGCGACGCGTCCGGACATGCCAGATGGCAATAGTGGAGTGCAGCGAGGTGAAGCGCCATTTCACCTTAAACGCTCCCATCCGGACCGGAAAATTCCCGGCGCGCCTCATTAAAGGGTGCGCGCCGGCAATGGATGCTCGGGAGGACATCATCTCATGAATTTTACACTTCACTTCGAATCGGTCTTTGCCGAATCCGATCTCATCCTGCGCGGTATCGTCTTGACGATCGGCCTGTCGGCAACGGCAATCGTTCTCGGCACTTTGGTGGCAGTCATCCTCGTAGGGCTTCGAACGCTCGGCAACGGGCCAGTCCGCTTCGGCGTCGATTCCTATGTCGAACTGTTGCGCAACACGCCCTTCCTCGTTCAGCTGTTCATGATCTTCTTTGGTCTGCCGCTGATCGGCTTTCGCATGTCCGGCACCCAGGCAGCGCTCTTTGCCATGACGCTCAACCTCTCCGCCTATGCGACAGAGATTATCCGCGCCGGTGTGGACTCGATCCATCGCTCGCAGGTGGAGGCTGGAATGTCGCTGGCTCTCAGCCGCATCCAGGTTTTCCGCTACGTGATGCTGAAGCCAGCCTTTGCCAAGATCTGGCCCGCCTTGTCGAGCCAGTTTGTCCTGATGCTGCTGGCCTCCAGCATATGCTCCTTCATCTCGGTGCCGGAACTCTCAGGCGCTGCCTCGATCATTGAACAACGCACCTTCCGCAGCTTCGAAACCTATATCGTGGTCACGATCATCTATCTCGTCCTTGCACTGACGCTGAAACTAATTCTGGTGTGGCTCGGCCAATGGCTGTTTCGCCGCCGCGTGAAAGTCACCCCACCAGTGACCGTCAAGGAAGGGATCGCCTGATGTCGACATTTGGTTGGCCCGAATTTCTGTTTCTTCTGCGTGCTGCTGGCTGGACGGTGCTTCTGACAGGCATCGCCTTTGCAATCGGGTCTCTTGCAGGTGGTGCCTTCGCCATCATGCGATTGGCGCAAAATTGGGTGCTTCGGAGCATCGCTGCGGGTTACATTACCGTCATCCAGTCCATTCCGGTCTTGATGATCCTTTTCATGTCCTATTATGGACTGACGCTTTTCGGCTTTGAACTTCCACCGCTGCTTGCAGCTTCCCTGTCTTTGTCGATCTACGTCTCCGCCTATCTCGCGGAAATCTGGCGCGGCTCCATCCAGGCCGTCCCCCAGCAGCAGTGGGAGGCTTCAGCATCTCTGGCGCTGACGCGTTTCCAACAGTACCGCTACATCATCCTTCCGCAAGCATTGCGCATCTCGCTGCCGCCAACGGTCGGCTTCCTTGTCCAACTCGTTAAAAATACGTCCATCGTTTCCGTCGTCGGCTTCGTGGAGCTTTCTCGTGCTGGACAGCTCGTCAACAACGCGACGTTCAGGCCGTTTCAGGTCTTCCTCGTGGTTGCCATCCTCTATTTCGCGATCTGCTTCCCGCTGTCGCGTCTCAGCCGCTATCTTGAAAGGGTCCTTCATGTCGGTCGTAGCAATTGATCAGGTTCACAAGCGATATGGTGCGCTCGAGGTATTGAAGGGCGTTTCACTTACCGTCGACGCCGGACAGGTTGTCGCCGTCATCGGCCGGAGTGGCTCTGGCAAAAGCACCATGCTTCGCTGCATCAATGGGCTTGAACAGTTTCAAGCAGGCAGCATCACAGTCGCTGGCCACAAAGTCGAACAGGACCAGGCAAAGCTCAGAGAGCTTCGCAAAGATGTCGGCATCGTCTTCCAAAGCTACAATCTTTTTCCTCACCTGACGGTCGGTCAGAACATCACGCTCTCACCCAGGATCACGCAGGGCGTCGGACATGAGGAAGCGGAAGCGCTGGCCCGCAAGGTGCTTGCCCAGGTCGGACTTTCCGAGAAATTCGATGCCTATCCCGACATGCTATCTGGAGGGCAGCAGCAACGCGTGGCGATTGCGAGATCTCTGGCGATGCGGCCAAAGGTCATGCTCTTCGATGAGGTGACGTCGGCGCTCGATCCCGAGCTGACCGGTGAAGTTTTGCTCGTGATGGAGCAACTCGCGAAGGAAGGGATGACAATGCTGCTTGTGACACACGAAATGAACTTCGCACGTAGCGTGGCAGATGTGACCGTGTTCATGCACCAAGGCAAGATTTGGGAGATGGGACCGTCCAAGGAATTGTTCGAGCAACCGAAGACGCCCGAATTGCAGGCCTTCATCTCGGGCGGGGTCAAGTAATTCACGCCCCATCCGCTCTATCACATGATTTAGCGTAACAGGCAAAGGGGACCATTTCGAAGTCCCCTTCTGCCGGTCCGCTTTTTACTTCTATCCGCCCCAACGCATCGTCAGCCGGCCCTGGCAATTACACTCGACCAGCAACCCGTATGTTGGTCCGAGACGGCTATGTGCATTTTGTTGATCCTGCCTCTTGCAGGAGCCCAGCACGACCGGCGTGACCGAAATTGCGTTGAGTTGCGGCTTCAATTCTAGCCAGTATTTCTCCAATGCGTTCGATAAGCGTGTCGGTTATTCACCAAGTCGCTGTAGGCGACTATAGAAGGATATCATCGCCAATCCAGTCTTAGCTGTGTCTGCGGATCGAAGAGATTGAGACTCGCGACATCGACAGCAAAGCGAATGCCGTCTCCTCGCTTCCCTGAAAAGCGGGGCTCTACACGCGCAACAACCGTCTGATCACCAATCAGGGCGGTCAGCATCGTATCCGGTCCTGTCGGTTCCACCACATCGATCCTTCCGGAAAATGGTGTCACCTCATCGCCGCGCGCAATCTTGAACTCTTCGGGTCGCACACCGAGAATGACGTCTTTCTCAGACCAATTGCTATCGGTGGGACCCAAATCAAGCGCAACGCCTTGTGCCTCGAACAGCCAGCCAGAGCCGTGTTTTGCCAGGCGACCATTGATGAAGTTCATGGCTGGCGAGCCAATGAACCCAGCAACGAACATATTGGCAGGGCGCTCATAGATCGTACGCGGATCTGCCAGTTGCTGGATATGTCCACCTTTCATGACCGCCACTTTTGTCGCGAGCGTCATGGCTTCGATCTGGTCGTGGGTCACGTAGACGATGCTCGTTCCCAATCGCTCATGAAGCCGTTTGATCTCGGTTCTCATCTCGACCCTAAGCTTCGCATCGAGGTTGGAGAGCGGCTCGTCGAACAGGAACAAATCCGGATCGCGGACGATGGCGCGGCCCATTGCTACACGTTGGCGCTGACCGCCTGAGAGATTGGCGGGCTTACGGTCCAGGAGGTGGCTGACCTGCAGCATCTCTGCCGCACGTTTCACCGCTTCAAGGCGCTGATCTGCCGGCGTTCCGCGCATCTCCAGACCAAAGCCGATGTTCCGCTCCACCGACATGGTGGGATAGAGCGCATAGGACTGGAAGACCATAGCGATGTTACGGTCCTTGGGCGGCAGGTCGGAGACCGATTGCCCGCCTATGGCGATGTCACCGCTGGAGGTTTCGTCAAGTCCGGCAATGATGTTGAGCAAGGTGGATTTGCCGCAGCCGGACGGGCCAAGAAGCACCAGAAATCCGCCATCCTCCAACTCGATATCTATGCCATGCAGGACTTCGAGTGCACCGTAGGATTTGCGGACGTTGTTGAGGGAAAGTGTTGCCATGAAACTGTTCCTTTAGCCCTTGATGGCCCCGGCCGTCAGGCCTTGAACCATTGCGCGCTGAACGATTGCAAAGAGCAGCATGACGGGAAGAATGCTGAGAATGCCGCCTGCGGCCAGAACGCCCCAGGGCAATTGGAATTCCCCGACCATCAATTGAAGGCCGACAGGCCAGGTTCGAGACCCCTGCCCCGTGGTCAGCATCAAAGCGAAGATGAATTCATTCCACGCGGCGATGGCGATGAAAACCGAGCTTGCGACAAGACCGTTTCGCGCCAGCGGCAGAACGATGCGGACCATGGCGCCAAGACGCGTCGAACCGTCGATACGTGCTGCGCTTTCAAGCTCCTTGGGCGCGGCATCGAAGAAGCCTTTCAGCATCCAGACGAACAGCGGCAGCAGGAAGCTCGTATAGGCCAGCGCCAGGCCAAACCTGCTATCGACCAACCCCACCGTCCTCATCATGACGTAAAGCGGAATGATCATCATCACTGCGGGAAACATGCGGACCAGCAGGTATCCCAGCATGATGTTGTTGCGCCCGCGGAAGGTGAGGCGCGCGAAGGCGTAGGCCGCGAGCGTTCCCGCCACGACACAGATCGCGACCGTGATGGTGGTGACGATCAAGCTGTTGGTAATCAGCACTGGAAAATTCGACTGGGTCCAGATCGCCACGTAGTTTTCGAATGTGACGTGCCGGGGAATATACTGCATCTCAGAGGTAACGATATCGGCCTCCGGCTTCAAAGACGTCAGGAACATCCAGACCATCGGCCCAAGACAAAACCCTGCCAGGGTAAACAGAACGACATAGGTCAGAATGTCGCCCGCCATGCGCCTTTGGCGTTTGCTTTTAAACATCGCTCATTCCTTCGTGATGCGCGCCAGGCGGATGTAAATCGTTGCAAAGACCATGAGGATGAAGAACATCACCACGGACAAAGCACCCGCATAGCCAAAATTGAAGTCGCGATACGCTGTCTGGAAAGCGTAGAGCGAAAGGACTTGCGTGGAATTGCCAGGCCCTCCGCCGGTCAGAACCAGCAGAAGATCAGGCGAGTTCACAAGGCTGATGACACGCAGGATCACGGCAGCTGTGATGACCGTCTTCAACATCGGCACAGTGATCAATCTGAACTTGGTAAAAGCGCCTGCGCCGTCCACCGCGGCTGCCTTGTACAAGTCTTCCGGAATACCTTTAAGGCCAGCGAGAAAGAGAAGCGCGAAGAACGGGAAACCGTGCCAGGCCTCGACGAGGATTGTTGCAGCCAAAGCGGTATTCGGATCTGCAAACCAAGCCTTGTAGGTGCTCAAGATACCGAGCCGGACCAGAATATCATTGATGACGCCAAGACGCGGATCGAGAAGCAGCGCCCACATATGTCCGGCAACAACATTGGGAAGAAAATAGGGAAGAAGAATGAGGATGCCGAAAATCTTCGTTCCCGGCAGGTTGCGGTTCAACGCGAGGGCTGCAACGAAGCCCAGAGCCATTTCGATCGTCACCGCTGCGACCACCCAGATCGCCGTATTCTTCAGCGAAATCCAGAAAACGCGGTCCGACATCATCGCAGCATAGTGCTTCATCCCCACCCAGCCGTTAAGGCCTGGTCGTGTCAGACGCATCTCGCGGACACTGATGAAGAAGCCATAAATCGTCGGATAGGCGACGACGAGAAAGAGTAACAGAAGGCTCGGGAGCAAAAGAAGATACACCCAGTATCGCGTCTCCGAGATTTCTCCGAGGCTGCTGAGAAACGGGCGTCTGGAATGTGAGGTCATGAACATGCGGCTTGGACGCCGTCCCTGCTTGGCGCGCGGTACGCTTGGACGTCCCGCGCCTGAAGGCGGTTAGCGAAGGGCGGCTTCAAGCCCTTCTATCATGCGATCGACAGCCTGACCTGGCTCCAGTTGCCCCGTCAGAACCGCCTGGAAGGTGGGATTGACGACGTTCTCAGACCATCCCGCAGCACCCACGAAACCGTTCGGGAGACGGCCGAAATCAAGCGTCTGTGTTGCCGCGCCATAGATCGGATTTCCTGTTATTCGCTCATCCTTCAACGCGGCTGTGGATGCGGGAAAATAGCCGGTGGCTTCAAGAAGGGCGATTGCCGCGTCGGTCTGACCCCAGAAACTGATCCACTTCCACGCGGCCTCGATATTGTCTTCCTTGAAGATGCCGTTGCCAGCGTAGGCTACGCGTGCAATGTGCGCCTTCGGCCCCGCTGGCATGGGCGCCGTGCTGAACTGCACGCCGGGCTTAAGAGCGGTCGAAATCTCGATCAGCGAGCCCGTATGATGCCAGATCATCGCCGTCTGACCGGTTCTAAAACCTTCCATGATCTGGCGGTAGCTATCGTTCGGCGCACTTGGCGGCGCAACTTTTTCCTTACGGAACAGATCGGCATAGAAGGTGATTGCCTCCACGGCAGCCGGCTTGTCGATGGCCGCCTGACCGTTCTTAACGATCGGCGAGCCGAAGGCCTCCATCACGTCGATGACGTATTTGAACGCACCCGCACCACCGCGCATACCGAATGCATAGCGGTTCTTGGAAGGGTCCGTCAGCTTGCGGCTAACCGTCAGAAATTCCTCGAAGGTCTTCGGAGGACCGGCAATGCCCGCCTCCTCGAAATAGTCCTTGCGGTAATACATCCAGTCAACAAATGCATAGGCCGGAACCGCGTAAATCGCGTCTTCATGCGACATGCCCGCCCAGCGGTTTTCCGGGAGATTGGCTTTACCATCCCACGCGTTGACGCGCTCGGAAATATCGACGAGGGCGTCCATCGCCGTCAAGTCGGCAATACGTTCGGCGATCACCATGCCGGTGTCCGGTCGGCCGCCGGCAACAACCGCCGAAGACACTTTCGCCATGTATTCGGAATTGGGGATGTTCTCCTGCGTGACCGACACATCCGGATGTGCTGCTGCAAAGAGTTGAATGATTTTGGCCAGCCCTGCCATCTCCGACTGACTGGCGAAATGATGCCAGTAGCTGATGGACGTGGCGGCATTGGCGTTACGCAGGCCTGCGGCCAGGGCCAGCGCCGCGCTCGCGGCCAAGAATTCGCGTTTGCTAAGTTGCATGAAAACCTCCCAAAAGATCAGACTCCCTCTCTGATCTATCAGTAGAACCTAACACCCTTCTTTGAGGTAAGCAACACAGGACAGTGCCCGCCGCCTTTATTTCGCGATGGCAGATCAGACCAAGCCGAGGTTACGCTGCATGGCCGCCTGAAAATGGGCATAAAGAGCTTTCTCCGCAGCGTCGGGATTTCTCGTGCCGCAAGCCTCGAGAATATCGAGGTGCTCCTTGAGCGTTCGGGTCATGATGGGTGGCGTGACCTTTCGCTCCAGACGCAGCAATCTGAGATAATTGTGCATGCGTCTATACGCACTCTCGATCAAAGGATTGCGCAACGCCTGGATGATTTGCCCATGCAATTCCATTTCCAGAGCATCCATCTCCTGGATCTGATCCGGCCCTATCCCATCGCGTTCGACACGGCGCAAAAGCCTGGAATGCCGGACTTCCAGAGCATTTGTGACGTTCTCATCCCCCTCCTCGGCAAAGACCCGCACGGCGGCGCGCTCTACGATTGATCGGAATTGATAGGTGGAGCGTGTCAATTCAAGTCCAGGCCGGATGAACTGGATGCCGGAGCGGGGATGGATTGTCAGAATGCCTTCCGTCTCCAGCACCCGCAACGCGTCACGCAGCGGGGCGACCGGCACATCCACGATCGCACATAGTTCATTTTGCGAAATGAACGCTCCCACCGGCACCCTTCGTTCGAAGAGGCTTTCGAGGATACGCTCATAAGCGACATCGCTCAGGCGCGGAGCACCCGACGTCGCTCCGTTCGAACTCGCACTTCTTCGCTCCGGCATGTTTTTCATGATGACAAAATTTTTCCTTCTGATAGATCAGTGCATGTCATTAAACGATCAAAGAGCGCATCATGTCTATTTCTCAATTCCGTATAACGCGATTTCAGTTTGCCCGCGACAGAGTAATTGGCGATAGTCAGGTTCGTATCGACGATACCAATGTCGCCGCCCTGGAACTGGTCTCCGAAAGCGGTGAGGTCGGACTGGGGTTCATTCAGTCGCTGTTTTATCCCCTGCCCGATCAGGCAGAGATTGAAACGGTCTTCGAAACCGAAGTTTGGCCGACGATTAAGGGGCAAAAGGCCGTAGGTATCGTGCATCGCGTCAATAGACCTCGTGGCGGAAATCAGCGCGCCTTTTTCTTACCATTCCACGAAGCGCTGCAGGTTGCTCTCTGGGACCTTGCAGCAAAAGAAGCGGGCCTACCGCTTCACCAGCTTCTTGGAAGCAGACGAGACCGCGTCCGCGCCTATGCAAGCGGACTTGATTTTCACCTCAGCGACGAAGCATTTCGCGCTCTATTCTCCTATGCGGCCAGCATTGGATACACAGCTTTCAAGATAAAAGTCGGCCACCCGGACTTTCAGCGGGACCTGAGACGACTGGAGCTTTTGAGGGAATCGGTACCGGCCGGGTCGCTGGTCATGATCGATCCCAACGAAGCCTGGAATTCAAAAGAGGCGCTGGTCAAATTGACAGCCATTCGAGATGCGGGCCACGATCTTCTTTGGGTCGAAGACCCGATTTTGCGTCATGATTTTGAGGGGCTGCGGACGTTACGCCACGCCGTCAACTGGACTCAAATCAACAGCGGCGAGTATCTCGACATGCCGGGAAAGCGCATCCTTCTGGAGAACCATGGTACCGACCTTCTGAATGTTCATGGCCAGGTCACGGATGTCATGCGTATCGGCTGGCTCGCCGCCGAAATGGGCATCCCCGTCAGCCTCGGCAACACGTTCCTGGAAGTCGGCATCCATATGGCGGCAGCTCTGCCTGAAGTGGAATGGCTGGAATACTCCTTCCAGAACTACGATCATCTAGTGGAAACGCCGATCGAAATTCGCGATGGCTATGCTTACGCACCCAATCGCCCCGGCCACGGCCTCGTTCTCTCGGAAGACGCGCGGCGGGAATGGGCAAGGCCCGTGCGCCTACCAACGTCAAAGCTCGGACCTGCGCCGAAAAATGACCGTCTTCCCATTCCTCAAGACCTGTTCTAGGCCACGAATAGGCAAGGTGAGTGGCGCCGCAAGCGCCGCTTACCATCCGACAAGCGTATGGTTTTCATGCACCAGTTGGTGCATCGACAACAAAAAAGGAATGCGTTTCAGAGATCTTCGATTTGTCGGTCCATCTTGTGATCCAGACCGAGCCGTTGGTAGTATAGTTATGAATACGATGCGAGGGAAACGGCATGTATCGTGATTTGGAAGGCTACTATCGACAGCAACCCGAACCGCCACCACGGAAACCGGAGTATCGGCAGCTTTCTGAGCGCGAGCAGAAGGTTCTGATTTGGGTGCTGGCCTTCAACGCCGTGTTGGCGCTCGTCGCGCCGATTGGCGGCGCGACGGTGATCTCTGCGGTTTTGGCGCTGTTTCAGGGCTGAGTACCGACAGCGTCACGCGTTAACGGTGAAGCGTCCGAAGGCACCGCGGGCAAAACACAATGGGTCGCCCTCACGATGGGCGGCGCGAAGAACGCGACCGATGATGATCGAATGGTCGCCCGCGTCATGAACTGACGCCTGGGCACATTCGAAGCGGCTCAATGTCCCCGGAATGATCGGCACTCCCTCTGAATTTCGCTCCCAATCCAGTTCCTCAAAGCCGCGACCGCCGCGGGTAAAGCGTGAGCAAAGCGCGTCCTGTTCGGCGTCCAGAACATGGATGGCGAAATTTGTCGCGCCGATGAAGAAGTCGTGGCGGGTTGAGGTCTTTGCTGGAGACCAGAGCACCAGCGGTGGGTCCAGCGACACGGACGAGAAGCTGTTGACCGTCATGCCAAGCGGCCCGTTGGCCGTATCGGCCGTCACCACCGTCACACCCGTTGGAAAGTTTCCAAGCGCATTGCGGAAGCTTCGCGCGGTCGTCGCGTCCGGAACGAAGAGATGCTCGGTCTGCGTGTTCACACTGCTCATCGATGTCATCAGGGCACCTCACGACCATTTGCCAGCGTATAGAGTTCGAACCATGTCTGGCGGTCCATTTCGACCTTTTCGGCATCCGAAATGGCAGCGATACGGGCCAGGTTGTTGGTTCCCATCACTGGCAGGATCTTCGCCGGGTGGGCCAGCAGCCAGGCCACGGCAACAGCTGCCGCATCCACATTCTTCTCCTGGGCGATACGCTCCAGCGCCTCGGACAATGGACCGTCTTTCCCCATCAGCGACCCACCGCCCAGAGGCGACCAGGCCATGACTGGCAGCGCACGCTCTTGGAGATAGGCGAGATCGCCATTGGTGAAGGCAGAGGTTTCAGCAAGGCTGATCTCGATCTGGTTGGTGACCAGCTCTTCCGTCATGTTGGATTGCAGCAGCGAAAAATCCCATGGCCTGAAATTCGATACGCCGACACTCCTGACCTTGCCGGAGGCCACCAGCGCATCCAGCGTCTCACCGGTCTCCTCCGGATCCATCATCGGATCCGGACGGTGGATCAGGAGCAGATCGATACGATCTGTATTCATGTCGCGCAGCGAGGCTTCGACGGACTCATTGATGTGCTTCGCACCCGTATCGTAATGCTTGACGCGGGCAGCCGAATGGCGGCCGGCGGGAGCAACGATGCCGCATTTCGTCACGATTTCGATTTTGTCGCGCAGCGAAGGCGCCTCTCGTAGGCCATTGCCCAGGATGGCTTCCGCTGTGTAGCCGCCATAAATATCGGCCTGATCCATGGTGGTGATGCCCTGTTCCAGGCAGGCCTCGATCTTCGCCTGCACATGGCGCGGCGAGGTGTCGGTGTCATCGCCGATCCGCCACATGCCGTAAACGATGCGGCTGAAGGAAAGCCCGGGTGTGATATCGATGCGTTGCATTAGTGGCGCTCTCCATTGCCAAGAGGTGTTGCAGGGGTTTCTGCAGGAACCCGGCCGCGCGCATGCGGCAGCGAACAGGTTTTCATTTGCGGCAGAACCCTACGGCCAAAGTGCTCGGCCTCGTCAAGATGCGGATAACCGGAGAAGATGAAGGCACGAATGCCCATCTTCTGATATTCCTCAAGCTTCGTCAGGACCTGATCGGTGGAACCGACAAGTGCTGCACCACATCCCGAACGGGCGCGCCCGACACCGGTCCAGAGATGCGGCTCGGTGTAGCCGAACTGGTCAGCCTGTTCGCGAGCCTTTGCCTGATGGGCGACGCCTAGCGAGATGCTGTCATGCGCGCGGGCACGGATTTGACGTCCATATTCGTCATCGAGCTTCGAGACGAGATGTTCGGCGTATTCCTGCGCTTCGGCTTCCGTGTCGCGGACGATCATATGTACACGCAGACCGTAATCCAGCGTGCGGCCATGGGCTTCGGCACGTGCATGCACGGCGCGCATGCGCTCGGCCAGTTGTTCCTTCACCTCAGGCCACATCAGGTAAACGTCGCATTGGGCACCGCAGAGTTCCAGCGCATCCGGCGAATAGCCCCCGAAATAGAGCAGCGGTCCACCATTCTGCTGATAAGGGCGTGCGGGTTCGGTCGTGACATTCTTGAACTGATAGACTTCGCCATCGTGATTGATTTCATCACGCGTCCACGCCTGACGCAGGATTTCGACCACCTCGTGGCTGCGCTTGTAGCGATAGGCACTGTCGGCGACCTCCCCCGGAAAGTCGGAGCTGATGACGTTCAGCGTCAAACGACCTTTCAGCATGTGATCGAGCGTCGCGACAGTGCGCGCCAACATGATGGGCTGCATCTCACCACAACGGATTGCGGCGAGGAAGTTAATCTCCTCAGTGATCGGCGCACAACCGGCAACGAAACTCAGCGTATCCTGTCCCACCTGATAAGAAGACGGGCAAAGAATGTTGCGAAAGCCAAGCTCTTCGGCTTTCTTGACGATGGAGGAGCAATGATCCCAGTTGGAGCGCAAGCGACCGTCTGGCACGCCAAGAAACTCGTAGTCATCGGAGCAGAGCGCCGAAAACCAGGACACCTCGGCAGCGTCGAGGTCAGCTGAGGTTACGGGCACAACGGTCATAAAAAATTCTCCCAAAACGTCCAATGCCTATTTGAATATCATCGGCCTTGATGTAAATCAATGATGTATCAATTTTTTATGCCGCGGGAGGAAAGGCGTTGAAAATGAAGAGCTCCAAGGGAAGTCTGCCCATGTATCTCCAGATCGCCGAGACATTGGTGCGTGATATTGCGGCGGGGCGTTTGATTGATGGCGAGAAACTTCCGCCGGAAAGAGACATGGCAAAAGAGCTGGGGATTGCCGTCGGCACCTTGCGAAAAACGCTGGCCGAACTGGAGAGCCGTGGCCTGCTGGAGCGCATTCAAGGCTCAGGCAATTACATCCGAGCAATCAACGATCCGCAGAGTGTCTATGCCCTGTTCCGGCTGGAACTCATTGAAGGTGGCGGCTTGCCAACGGCAGAGATTCTAAGCGTCAGCCTTGAGACGAAAAATCCAAGCCTTCCTCCCTTCGGCAGGTCATTGCAGGGGCATCGCATTCGCCGCCTGCGAAAGATTGGGGGCAAGGTTGCTGCCATCGAGGAGATTTGGCTCGACGGTTGTTATGTCGATTCGATCGTACCGGAAGATCTGTCCGAATCGCTCTACCTCTATTACCGCACGAGATTGAACCTCTGGATCGCCAAGGCGGAGGACCATATCGATCTTGGCCACGTCCCTGATTGGTCGCCTGCCACCTTCCGCCCTGCAAGCGGCGATCTGTTGCCGCATGTCCTGCGCATCAGCCACTCGCACAATGGAGAAAAGGCCGAGGTGTCTCACACATGGTATGACCATACCGTTGCCCGCTATGTCAGCAGATTGCGGTGAGAACTCCGGTAAAGACCGATATGCCTATGCTGCACCGGCATAGCGAAAATTATCTCGCAAAATCAACGAAAACTGGAACGAAACATCCGCACGGGAATAAAATTGATACACTATTGATTTCTTTTTTTTCGCAGCTATGATTTTTGTCAAGGAACTCGTCGGCAATGACGAGCTTGGGAGGAATGAATGGCTTCGGTAAGCCTGCGCAAACTGGAAAAGAGCTATGGCTCGCTTTGCATCGTCAAAGGCATCGATCTGGAGATTGCCGACGGCGAGTTCGTAGTCTTCGTGGGTCCATCCGGTTGCGGCAAGTCCACGACGCTTCGTATGGTGGCCGGGCTCGAGAGCATCAGCGGCGGTGAAATCCGCATTGGCAACACGGTTGTGAACAATCTGCCGCCGCGCGGGCGCGACATCGCCATGGTCTTTCAGGACTATGCGCTTTACCCGCATAAGACCGTGCGCGAGAATATGGGCTTCAGCCTGAAGGTTCGCGGCGTTGCACTGAGTGACGCCGATAAGCGGATCAATGAAGTTGCGGAAATGCTTGGCATCGCACATCTGCTCGACCGGCGCCCCGGCCAGCTTTCCGGCGGCCAGCGCCAGCGCGTGGCCATGGGCCGGGCGATCGTCCGCCGGCCGCAGGTCTTCCTTTTCGATGAGCCTCTATCGAACCTCGATGCCAAACTGCGCGGTCAGGTTCGCACCGAGATCAAGCGTCTGCATCAGCAGATCGGCACGACGATCATCTACGTCACCCACGACCAGGTGGAGGCGATGACTCTCGCCGACCGGATCGTCATTCTGAAGGGTGGCGAGATCGAGCAGGTCGGCACGCCGGACGAGGTTTACAACAAGCCGCAGAGCGCCTTCGTCGGCGGGTTCGTCGGCTCGCCGGCGATGAATTTTGCCCGCGCCCGAATGTCAGGAGGCAAGGTTCTCTTCGGCAATGGCGACAGCCTCTTCAGCAATGGACTTAATCTCGGCAAGGCAGATGCGCTGGATGGGCAGGAGATACTGGTCGGTATCCGTCCAGAGCACTTTGGTGGCGTCGTCGATGATGCTGCCGTGATGTCGGCGGAAGTCCAGGTGGTAGAACCGCTGGGTTCTGACACGCTCGTCCACTTCAAGATCGGCGACGATATGCTGACGGCGCGCATGGCACCCGACGCACGACCCACAGTGGGCGAGACGATCCGCATCGGCATCGATCCATCGCGAATTCATCTGTTCGATGCACAAAGCGAGCGGGTCATCAATTAAAAGCAGGACGATAAAAACGTCCGCGTAGTCAAGGTTCAACGGGAGGATGGAATGACAATCAAGATTATCACGGGCGCACTGCTGGCACTCGGCCTGACGACATCTCTGGCATCTGCCGCAGATCTCAAGGTCTATATTTCAAGCCAGCATCAACCGCAGGTCTGGCGCCAGGTGCTCGACAAGTTCGAGGCGGCCAACCCGGACACGAAGGTCGCGATCGAAACAGGCGGCAACACGTCGGAAGCCCAGGCACAGTATCTCAACACCATCATGTCAGCCAAGGACCCGTCGCTTGACGTGCTGATCCTCGACGTCATCCGCCCGGCGCAGTTCGCTGCCGCAGGCTGGACTGTGCCGTTCGAGGGCAAGGACATGTCGGCCTATCTGCCTGCCTATGCGGATGCCAATACCGTGAATGGAAAGGTCGTCGCGTTGCCTGCCTTCGCTGACTCGATGTTCCTCTATTATCGCAAGGATCTGCTGGACAAATACGGCATCGCCCCGCCAAAGACATGGGATGAACTGACGGCTGCGGTCAAAAAGATCGCTGAAGGCGAAAAGAACCCGGACCTCCAGGGCCTCTCCTTCCAGGGTAAGGCGATCGAGGGTGCTGTCTGCACCTTCCTCCTGCCCTATTGGAGCCAGGGCAAGAACCTTGTGGAGAACGGCAAGCTGACCTTCGACAAGACGGCAGCGGTCAATTCGCTCAAGCTCTGGAAGAGCTTCGTGGATCAGGGTGTAGCGAAGAAGAATATCGCCGAAGTCGCGACGGATGATACGCGCAAGGAATTCCAGGCCGGCAACGTCGTCTTCGCCGTCAACTGGTCCTATGCCTGGGCACAGTCTCAGGGCAAGGATTCGGCGGTCGTCGGCAAGGTCGGCGTTGCCCGCCTCCCAGCTGTTTCCGGTGGCGAACAGGCCACCTGCCTTGGCGGCTGGGAATGGGGCGTTTCAGCCTATTCCAACCACAAGGACGAGGCACAGAAGCTGGTCGAGTACCTCTCAAGCCAGGAAACGTCCACCTTCATGGCGGTCAACGGCTCGCTGCTGCCAACATACCCTGCTGCCTATAAGGACGAAGCCGTGCTCAAGGCGGCACCCTGGTTCGCCGATGCGCTGCAGGTGGTCGAGACCGCCAAGCCGCGCCCGGTCACCCCGCGCTACAACGAGGTGAGCGAAGTCATTCGTACGACTGTCAATGCCGTCCTTGCTGGCGTTACCACGCCTGAAGATGGCGCTGCGCAAATCGAAGCGCGCCTGAAGCGTATCATCCGCTAAGGTTTTGGGGAGTGCCGCGCAGTTGCCGGCACTCCCTTAAACATCAATTCACATTCGTTTGGGAGATGCGACGGTGATGACCTCGTCTCTGCACGTCACGCATGGTGCGGAAAAACCCGCTCCTCGCTGGACGAACTGGCTCGATCTTGGCGATCGCGCGCTTGCCGTCCTCTTGCTAGCGCCTGCAGGCATCCTGCTAGCGCTCATCATCGTCTATCCGGTGCTGAAACTCGGCTACACGAGTTTGTTCAGCCTTTCCCTGACGTCCGGCCTGCCGGCTAAGTTTGTCGGCCTCGATAACTACCGTCTAATGCTGGAAGATCCAGTCTTCTGGGAAACGACCTGGAACACGGTGCTGATCACCCTAATTACCGTTCCAGGTGCGCTGCTGATGGGACTGGCACTGGCGCTGCTTGCCAATCTTCCCTTCCGCACGCAATGGCCTGTTCGCCTTTCGCTTCTCATCCCCTGGGCGCTGCCACTTTCCTTCGCAGGTCTCATCTTCGCGTGGTTCTTCCATTCCGAGTATGGTGTCGTCAATGATGTGCTTAACCGCCTCGGTTTCGAAGGGATTATCTGGTTCAACTCGCCCAACTGGGCGTTCGCGGCCATTTGCCTGACGATCATCTGGAAGACCTCTTCCTTCATGGCGTTGATCATTCTTGCCGGCCTACAGACGATTCCGCGCTCGCTCTACGAGGCAGCGGACGTGGACGGTGCAGGCAGGATTCGTCAGTTCTTTGAAATTACCCTGCCCCTGTTGAAGCCGGCCATCGTCGTTGCGCTGATCTTCAGAACCATTACGGCCCTCCAGACCTTCGACATTCCATACATGATGACAGGCGGCGGCCCAGGCACGTCCACGGCAACGCTGGCCATGTATATCCACCAGAACACGGTGTCGTTCCTCGATCTCGGTTATGGATCGGCATTGGCTGTCGTGATGTTTGCACTTTCCATGGTGGTGACCGTCATCTATCTGCGCGCCATCAGGACGAAGGACTGAGCCATGAGCACTGTAACATCTCCCGGTCTTTCCTCCATGCTCGCGGGCCGGCCGCTTCGGCTGTTCGCTGCAGCCGCACTTCTCATCAATGGCATGTTCCCGGCGCTGTGGATTCTCTTCACCTCACTGAAGAACGAAGCGGAACTGACGGCCAAGCCGATCACATGGTTGCCGCACGCGCCAACACTTGCAAACTATATGCAGGCATTTTCCGACCAGCCATTGCACATCTTCCTGTTTAACAGCTTCATGGTCGCGCTGCTCTCCACCTGCCTAACGCTCTTCATCTCGGTGCTGGCAGCCTACGCGCTTGCGCGGCTAAACCTGCGTTATCGCGGCCTGATCCTCTCTGCCATCATTGCTGTCTCCACCTTTCCGCTGGTGACGCTCTTGGTGCCGCTCTTCGAAATCATGCGCACGCTGAATCTGTTGAACACCTGGATTGCGCTTGTTCTTCCCTACACCGTGTTGTCGTTACCCGTCTGCACTCTGATGCTGGTCTCTTTCTTCGAGGGTATCCCGCGTGACCTCGAAAACGCAGCGATGATCGATGGCTGCACCCGTATCGGCGCACTGTTCAAGATTGTCGTTCCGCTCTGCGCGCCGGGGGTTTTCACCGCAGGCATTCTCGCCTTCGTCAATGCGTGGGACGAGTTCCTGTTGGCGCTGTCCTTCAACTCGAATCCGTCGCTTCGAACCCTGCCGGTGGGTATCCAGCTCTATCAAGGCGAGTTCGCCTTCCCGTGGCCGGTCATTTCCGCAGCGCTCGTCGTCGGTATCGTCCCCGTTGCGATCCTCATCGTGATTTTCCAGGAACGTGTCGTCTCCGGCCTGACCGCGGGCGGCATCAAGGGCTAGTCGCCGCAATGTTATCCGAGAGAGCGCATGCAAGCGTTCTCTCCAGCGCCGCTAGCGCTCCACATCGAGAGAGTTTGCCATGCATTTCCAAAAGACACCCGACGGCTTCGAACTGGCCATCAACGGAAGCACCGTTCTCCGCCACTCGACCGATGCCTCTTGCATCTTTGTCGGCAAGGGCGAAGAGCGCATGGATATGTATCGCGGCAATTTCGATATCGAAGATTACGTGGTGGAGCGCGTTGCGCTAAGCCACGCAGACGTCGAGAGCGACAGCGTCACCCTCTCGACGGGAGAAGGCCAACCGCCGAGGCTCCGCTTGACCATCGCAGACAACAGCGTCAGGACCGAAGCACTCGATCCATCTATCAACCGCTTCTGGCTGCGGGTCGCCGCCGAAAAGGACGAATGCGTCTGGGGTGGCGGCGAGCAGATGTCATACTTCAATATGCGTGGCCGCAAGTTCCCGCTCTGGACATCGGAACCTGGCGTCGGACGCGACAAAACAACGGAACTCACCTTCAAAGCGGACGTCACCAGCAAGGCGGGCGGCGACTACTATCACACCAACTACCCGCAGCCGACCTATGTCTCCTCGCGTCGCTACGCGCTGCATGTGGAAACAACCGCCTACTCCGTCTTCGACTTCCGTCATAAAGGTTTTCACGAGATCGAAGTCTGGGCGGTGCCGGAGCGCCTGGAGTTTTTCGCAGCAGACAGCTTCAAAGCACTGGTCGGGCAACTCTCTCTGCGCTTCGGCCGTCAACCGGAACTTCCCGAGTGGATTTATAATGGCGCGATCATCGGCCTCAAGGATGGCGAGCAATCTTTTGCGCGGCTTGAGAAAATCCGTGCGGCGGGTGTGAAAGTCTCCGGTCTGTGGTGCGAAGACTGGGTTGGCTTGCGCCACACCTCGTTCGGCGCAAGGCTTTTTTGGGACTGGAAAGCCAACGAGGAACGCTATCCGGCGCTCCGCCAGAAGATCGACGCGCTTGCCAGCAACGACATCCGTTTCCTCGGCTATGTGAACCCCTATCTTTGCGTCGATGGCTCCTTCTTCCCGGAGGCCGAAGCGAAGGGTTACTTTGCCAGGAACGACGACGGTGAAACGGCGCTGGTCGATTTCGGCGAGTTCGACTGCGGCGTGGTGGATTTTACCAACCCTGAAGCAATGGACTGGTTTGCCGAAACGATCATTGGCCAGAACATGCTCGATTATGGCCTCTCCGGTTGGATGGCGGATTTCGGCGAGTACCTTCCGATCGACATTCACCTCTCCAACGGAGTAGATGCCAAGCTGATGCACAATGCCTGGCCGACCATCTGGGCCGAGGTGAACGCGAAGGCAGTCGCAAGTCGTGGCAAGACCGGCGAGGCACTGTTTTTCATGCGCGCGGGGTTCACCGGGGTCCAGGCGCATTGCCCGTTGCTATGGGGCGGAGACCAGTCGGTGGATTTCACAAGGCATGACGGCCTCGTTACGGTCATCTCCGGCGCGCTCTCCTCCGGCCTGCTCGGCAATGCCTACCACCACTCGGATATCGGCGGCTATACCAGCCTGTTTGGCAATGTCCGCACAGCAGAACTCCTGATGCGCTGGGCCGAAATGGCCGCCTTCACCCCAGTCATGCGCACCCACGAGGGCAACCGCCCGCGCGACAATCTACAGATCGACCAGGACGAAACCGTCCTCGCGCACTTTGCCCGCATGACATCGATCTATGTTCACCTGGCCCCCTACCTGAAGACTCTCTCCAGACAAGCGGCCGAAACCGGCCTGCCCGTGCAACGCCCGCTTTTCCTGCATCACGAGGACGACCGCAGAACGTATGACATTCAGGACGCCTATCTCTACGGAGAAGACCTTCTGGTCGCGCCGGTCTGGCAAGCGGGACAAAGCGAGCGCACCGTCTACCTGCCGCGAGACGCTGAGTGGGTGCATGTATGGACCGGCTCGGTGCATGATGGCGGTCAGGAGGTGACAGTGGAAGCGCCACTCGGCCAACCGCCGGTTTTCTATCGCAAGAACTCGAAGAATGCCGAGCTCTTGGCCGATATTCAAGGGATCTGACAGAGGGAGGTCGAGACGTCGTGTGGTCTGCTCACAGACTTGCTGACTAGGCCTCGTTGCGCTCCATCCCAAACGGCTATCATCTCGCAGGCATATCCGCCTTGATTTTGGATAATGACTTGACTGGCTTACTCATCTTTGGGATTTCGAAGGTGCGTTCGTCGTTTCCCATTGCACAGAATGGCGTGGCGCTCTTGAGGAGTATGCATTTATGTCTAGCAGTCGAGTCGAAGTCGCCACCCAGCACGCGAGCCGCTATCTGCAGCAATTGTCGAAGCACTGGGCACACAAATTTGAGACCGAGTTCACGCCGGTTTCATCGAAGATCGCTCTGCCGCTCGGTGACGCGCGCCTCAGTGCAAACGATACCCAGTTGGTCATCGAGGTCGCTGCGCACAAAAGCGAAGACCTGACGGTTCTCCAGGATGTCGTCCAACGTCATATCGAGCGTTTCGCATTCAAGGAAACGCTCGCGTTTGAATGGCGACCGCTCGCCTGACTTCATCTGCTTCAGCCCGCCACATCGTGGCAGGCTGATTATCTCAACAGCGCCAATCCAAGCTCAGACGGGCTTAAAGCGCCCGGGCCGGAAGGTCGCCAGCATTGGATGTTCGGCGCCGCTCGCGACCTCATAGGCCAGCAACTCGCCGACGATAAGACCGAGGGTCGCGCCGCTGTGGCTGAAGGCGACATAGTAGCCTGGTATGTCTTTCATCGCCCCGACTACCGGCTCGCCATCGCCCGGGATCGGCTTTCCGCCGACACCAACGGAAGCGACCTCGAGTTGGGGGTTACCCTCCATCACTTTGGCAGCCTCGGCCAGCAACTCGGCAATCACACTCTCGTGGACCTGGTAGCTACCGTCTGCGCTAACGCTTACACCCTCGTCGGCCGCCCAGTCCGCATCGAGCGAGAACGTGCCGCCAGGCGCTGGACGAACAGCAACACGCGGTGTGTTCAGCACGGCACGCAAAGGATGAGCCAGGGGCTTGGTCTGAACGAGAAGGGCGATAGGTGTGTCGTCGCCGATGGTCTGGTCGTTCTCAGCAGCCATTTTCGGCACCGCCGGACCGGTCGCGAGAACAACGGCGTCCGCGCGGTGTAGATCGCCCTTGAAGGTTTGCGCCCCGATTGCGCGACCTCCTTCGATCACCACCTTGGCAGCACCTTGATCCGTGACGACAACGCCGCCGAGTTCGGAAAACTCCTTCAGCAGCAAACCGATCAGTGTCGGCAGGTCGACCCAGCCTTCGCCGGGATTGAAGATCGCGCCTTGCGGGGTAATGCTGCTGGTGTCGAGACCGGGCACAACGCGGGAGACGTCCTGCGCCGAAAGCCGCTGTGCGTCGTAGCCAATTGAAACCTCGTGGCGATAGGCGGCGTCGATTTCGTTTCGCTCGTCATCGGCATCCCAGGTCAGTCCACCGTCAAAGCGCAGCCAGTCTGCGTCCGGGTTCTTCGCGGCGAGCGTGCGATAGCGATCGATGCCCGCCACGCGCAACCGGTGATACGGCTCGGAGCGCATGCGCGCCGAATTCAGCCAGGAGAGCGAGCGGCCGGAGGCGCCGTTGGCAGGTGGGCCGTCATTGAGGATCGTCACATTGACGCCACGGCGCGCCAGTTGGACAGCTGTGGAAACGCCAAAGATACCGGCGCCGATGATGACGGCTGTCGAGATGATATTGTCAGTCATGGGATAGGCTTTCATTCGATTGTGATTATGGGTGTAAGAACCGCCTCAGGCGTCTTCCCAACGACCGCTGGTCGCGGATCGGAAGAGCGCGTCGATCGCCTTCATGTTTGCGATCGCGTCGTCGAGTCCCGTCTCGAGTGACGTGCCGGAGAGCACCGCTTCGGCGAAGGCATCGACCTGTTCGCGGTACTGATCGACAGGCTCGATCACGATCTCCTGTCGGCCGCCGCCTGCGAGGTCCCGCCCGTCGTCGAAGATCAGCACGGTTTGTTGATCGGCTGGTGCATTGAAGGGGATGGGGATTTCCAGACGACCGCGCGTTCCAAGGACCGTCACCTTCTGCGTGAGCGACAATTGCGTGGAGCAAGTGAAGGCAAGCTGCCTTCCTTCCGGAAATGCCAGCAATCCGCTGGTCAACCGATCCGTGCCGAAAACCGGATCGTTCTCCATCAGCGCAATGGCCCGTAGCGGCTCGGCGTCAAACAGGAAGCGCGCTGTGTTGATGGCGTAACAACCGACGTCGAACAGGCCGCCGCCGCCAATATCGGCCTGGTTGCGGACATTCTTTGGGTCGTCGAGATAATAGGCAAAGATCGTCTGGATGGCCCTGACATCGCCAAGGCGTCCTTCCGCAACCATCGCCCTCGCCTTCTTCCATTGGGGATGGTGCCGAACCATGAAGGCTTCTGCTACCGGCAGGTTGGCGGCCTTTTGCGCCTCCGCCAGTTCGCTCGCCTGCGCTGCATTGAGCGCGATCGGCTTCTCGCACAGCACCGGCTTGCCATGCTCCAACGCCTTGATTGTCATGGGAACGTGGAGATGATTGGGCAAAGGGTTGTAAATGGCGTCAATGTCCGGATCGGACAGCAGATCCTCATAGCTGCCATAGGATTTCTCGATGCCGAAGCGCGTCGCCATTGCGCTTGCCTTTTCGGCATCCCGTGAGGCAAGGGCTGCAACGCGCCCTAAACAGCTGGACTGGATGGCGGGAATAACAGCCTTGGCAGCGATGCCTGCGCAGCCCAGCACTCCCCATTTGATCATTTGTGTCATCTTATTTTCTCCTGATACTCAGAGCACTTCCGCGAGGAAGCGCTGAAGGCGCGGGCTCTGCGGGTTGTCGAATATTGCCTCCGGCGTGCCTGCCTCTACCACACGTCCCTCATCCATGAAGACAACCTGATCAGCGACACGGCGGGCAAAACCCATCTCGTGCGTCACGACGACCATGGTCATGCCACGCGTGCCAAGATCTGCCATGAGATTGAGAACGCCCTTGACCAGTTCCGGATCAAGCGCACTCGTCACCTCATCAAAAAGGATGACTTCAGGCTCCATGGCCAGCGCACGCGCAATGGCGACGCGCTGCTGCTGCCCGCCGGACAGACCGCCCGGGCGATGATGCTGGCGGCTTGCGAGGCCGACCTCGGCGAGCTTCGCCTTGGCGATACGCTCAGCCTCGGCTGCGGGCAGACCCTTGATCTTCGTCAGAGACAACATGACGTTTTCCAGCGCCGTGTGATCGGGAAAAAGATTGAAGTGCTGGAAGACCATGCCGACCCGACGGCGCAGCCTCTCCGGCTTCATGCCCAGAATGCTTTCTCCGTCGAGGAGAATATCGCCGCTCTTCGGCTCGACGAGCCGGTTGATCCCACGCAACAGGGTGGATTTCCCTGAGCCAGAGGGACCGATGATGCAGGTGACGCTGCCCGGCTTTACCGAAAGATCGACGCCCTTCAGCACATCGAGATCGCCATACGCCATCCCAAGACTGCGCACATCAAGGCCACCGCCCTTGAAGACGGTGCCGGTGGCGCGGGACGCACCATCGAGCTCACTCACTTCCTCAAGGCCACTGGTGATGGTCGAAGGACGCTGCTTGCCAAGCCGCAGCCGATTATCGATCATATTGACGACGTGGGTAAGCGGTACGGTCACGATCAGGTAGAACACACCGGCCAGCAGCAAGGGGGAAAGATTGCCAGTCACAACCGCCTGGTCCTGCCCGACACGAAAAATCTCGCGCTCGGAGGCCAGAAGGCCGAGAAAGTAGACAAGGCTCGAATCCTTGACGTTACCGATGAACTGATTGACCAGTGCCGGCAGCACACGGCGAACACCCTGCGGCACGACGATAATGCGCATGCCCTGACCATAGCTCATCGAAAGGGCGCGGCACGCTTCCATCTGGCCACGATCGACGCTCTGAATACCGGAGCGGAAAATCTCGCCGATATAGGCGCCGGCGATCAGGCTGAGCGCCAGAATGCCGAGCGGATAAGGGGATGGACCGAAAAGTTCGCGGCCGATGCGGGCAAAGCCCTGCCCGATCAACAGGATGGTAACGATCGCCGGAAGGCCACGAAAGATGTCGGTGTAGAGCCGGGCGGGAATGCGCAGCCAAGGCGAGCGGGAAATACCCATGATGGCAAGCACCATGCCAATGACCACCCCAAGCACCGTCGAGGTCGCAGCAAGGATCAGCGTGTTTTTTAAACCAACCGTGATCATGGTTGGCAGCACTTCGGCCATGGCGTTCCAGTCAAGGAAGCTGCGGCGCAGGTTTTCAAGCCAGTTCATCAGAAATCCCTAGAGCATGTCGCCCAAAAGTGGCCACCGGTTTTGCGGTAACGACACGCGACAGAAGAAGGACCTAAAGTGGAAGGAGCGAATTCAAATGATCGCCACACACTTTAGAAAGAAAGGCCGGTTCGACCGGTAAAGGCCGAACCGGAAGGTGGCATTACTGCTTGGGAAGATATGTCGCAGGCATGGGCGTTCCCGGGAACCACTTTTCGTGGAGCTTCTTCCAGGTCCCGTCCTGCATCGCCTCTTTCAGCGCCTTGTTGATCGCCTCGCGCAGGGCGTCATTACCCTTGCGAATGACGAAGCCAGCAGGCGCATCGAAGCTTGGAATGTTGACGGCGATCTTCAGTGCCGGATAGCGGGTGGAATAATCCTTTGCCGCCTCAAAATCGAGGAAGTGGGCATCGACCGTGCCGTTATTCAGGGCCGAAACGGCGGAGTTGTTGTCCGGAAATTTCACGAGATCGGTGCCGGCAAAGTTCTTCTCGGCATAGATTTCCTGAAGTGTGCCCTGGACGACGCCGAGGCGCTTGCCCTTGAGACCCGCAGCATCCTTGATATCCTCGGAGGTCAGGACGCTGAGGAAGCCGGCAAGATAACCGTCGGAGAAATCAACGGTCTCCTTGCGCTTGGCCGTTGTACCGATCGCGGCTGCAGCGACGTCGAAGCGGCCGTTCGCCACTGACGGCATCAATGCCGAGAATTCCTGACCCGTGAAGATCACTTGGTCTTTTTTGAAGCCCATGCGCTCGGCAATATTGAGAAACAGTTCGATGTCGAAACCAGTGAAATTGCCGTCTGCCGTAGTGAAAGCGTAGGGCTTGGCGTCGCCCATGGTCCCGACGCTGATGGTATTCTGGTCGATAAGGCCCAACGGATTATCGGCGAGCGCTGGTGTTGCGGCGGCGATCAAACCGAAGGTGAGCGCGACGGCCGCGGCACGCATCTTGGTCAGTGGAGATGTAAAAGCTTCAGTCAGTCGCATTGGCGTCGTGTCCTCTGGAGTTGTTGTTTGCGATGTCGTCAAGGCGCGTGGGTCCCATCCGGAAGACGGCGCGAAGCCACCAATCCCGGCCCATGCAGTTCGCATGCTGAAAGTCTTCTTATTGGATTGATACCGGTCTCATTTTAAAAGAGACCGGTCTCTTTCATATTTAGCAATTGTTAGCTTCGCATTTGCCAGTCGTCAAGTTCTCTTGTAAGGCTGTCATTTATGGACAAAAGCCCGCCCAAGAACTCTTCCGTCACTGTGGCCGACGTCGCGCGCAAAGCCGGCGTCTCGAAAGCAACGGCCGCGCGTGTTCTAGGCGGATACGGAACTGTCAGCGACCGCGTGCGTGAGGTCGTCACGGCGGCAGCCCGCGCTCTTGGTTATCGAACGAACGAGCTTGCCCGCAGCATGACCACCGGCCGCTCGGGTTCGATCGGTGTCGTGGTCGGCGATATCGAAAACCCGTTTTTCAGCCTTGCCGTTCGCGGTATCACCGACATCGCACGACAGGCTGGCTTTACGGTCATTCTCAGCAACTCCGGTGAGGACATCGACGCGGAGAAGGCAGCCATTCGCACTTTGCTCTCCAAGCGGGTGGATGGTCTCATCGTTTCGCCAGCCAAGGATGATGACGTCGAGCATCTGCACGAGGCTGTGCGTTCGGGGTTGCCGCTGGTGCTGCTCGACCGTGGGAGCGATACTCTTGCTGTTGACACCGTAATTGCTGATGACCGGCATGCTGCAGAGAGCATTACGCGGCAGTTGGTTTCACTCGG
This sequence comes from Agrobacterium sp. 22117, assembly GCF_052045735.1. Classification (NCBI taxonomy): domain Bacteria; kingdom Pseudomonadati; phylum Pseudomonadota; class Alphaproteobacteria; order Hyphomicrobiales; family Rhizobiaceae; genus Agrobacterium; species Agrobacterium sp. 22117. The sequence continues at coordinate 387,727 of NZ_JBQEPP010000006.1, forward strand.
CCACCGCCGCATTGCCTATGTCACCGCCTGCGACACACCGGACCATAACTTCCGCACCCTTCAGGATATCAGCACCGCTTCCGTGCGACGGCGCATAGAAGGGTACCTCCGTGTCTGCGAAGAGGCCGGCCTGAGCGATATGGCGAAATGGGTGCGCGTCGGTGCCGTGACACCCGACCAGACCCGGCGGATCGTCACCGACATGCTTCAATCGCCGCAACGCCCAACGGCCATTATTGCCTCGGACAGCATGATCGCGCTCGAAGCGTTCAAAGTCCACCGCCAGTTGGGTCTTACAATCCCGGACGACGTGTCGCTTGTGTCCTTCCACGATGCGGACTGGACATCGGTGACGTCGCCGCCAGTGACGGTGGTGCGCCAGCCTGTCTACGATCTCGGCGCGACAGCGGCCGAACTTCTCGTCAGGCGCTTGAATGGGGCAACGGAAACTGCGCGTAAGGTTGTCCTGAAAACCGAGATCGTTGAACGCGCCTCTGTGCGAGCGGCGCTTTAAGTTTTTCGTCTATCGGACGAGTTGCCCGAAAGATAAAAGAGCGAAAAACGTTAGAGGGGTGGCGTGAAGCAACGCCACCCCTCTCATGCATTTGTCAGGGAAGATCGCGCACCAGCGGTTCACGATCCCAGTGGCGCTTGGCGCCGACCGTCAGAAAATCGTCGACTGGGACGACACCTTCATCCATTTCGACATTTGCTTTGTCGAGCAATGCCTTGGTGGCAGGACAGTAACCGATCGTCTTGCAGTGAGCATAGGCATCCATGAACCACTGGATTGCCGCGGCCTCTTTCGTCAGCTTCTGTGCAGCCTCCGGAGCGAGAATGGAAACGACCGCGTCGAACAGGAAGGAAGGCGATCCTGCAAGCTGACCATCGGCGGGCATCGTACCGCCATTGAGTTTGACGCCGCCGACTTTCCTGGCAACAACGAAGGGTGTTCCACCTTGCTGCTTGATCTCGTTCAGGAGTTTGTCGACCGCGCTCTTGTTGGAGCCATCATCGATCAGCACGCCAATCTTTCGCCCTTCCAGGGTCTCCAGAGCGTTCTTCTGGATCGACAAGGCGTCTGAGACCGGCATGTCGATCGGCTCTCTTTTCGGCGAGGACTTTGCGGGAAGATCGATACCCAGACCATCCGCGACCCGACGCGCCAAGTCTTCCTCGATGTTACGCAGGTTCGACACGACGTTTTGCCGGACATGCGCGAGTTGCACTTTCGAGAGTTCGAACACGATCGCGGAGACGATATGCGTTCTCTCGCTCTCCGTCTGCGACCGAAAGAACATACGAGCCTGGCTGTAGTGATCGGCAAAAAGTTCGTCACGCTGGCGAAGCTTCTGGGCCGGATTGTTTCGCTCGTCATTGGTCTCGAATGTCGAGAAGCCGGTTGCGACAGACGCGCGTGGTCCGCTGTCTTCGCCTGCCTGGTTCAGGCTGTTCGGCTCGTAGTTGGCCCTGCCCTTGGGAACCAGCGTCTGCATCATGCCGTCGCGCTGGAAGTTATGGAAGGGGCACTTCGGCGCGTTGACAGGGATTTGATGGAAGTTCGTCGTGCCGAGCCGGGACTTCTGCGTGTCGAGATATGAGAACAGTCGGCCCTGAAGCAGTGGGTCGTTGCTGAAGTCGATACCCGGAATGATGTTGCTGGGCAGAAACGCGACCTGCTCGGTCTCGGCAAAGAAGTTGTCGACGTTTCTGTTGAGCGTCATCCGACCGATGATCTCGACAGGAATGTCCTCTTCCGGAATAAGTTTGGTGGCGTCCAGTACGTCATAGGGCTGCTTCTGAGCCCATTCTTCATCAAACACCTGGATCCCGAGATCCCACGAAGGGAAATCGCCCTGGTCGATGGATTCGAAAAGATCGCGGCGTTGGAAATCCGGGTCGGCACCGGCAATCTTTACGGCTTCGTCCCAGGTGGTAGACGCCAGGCCAAGATTGGGCTTCCAGTGAAACTTAACGAACTTGCTTTCGCCTTCAGCGTTCACCAGACGGAAGGTGTGAACGCCGAAGCCCTCGATGTGGCGGAAGGACCGCGGGATCGTGCGATCCGACATTGCCCACATGATCATGTGCATCGATTCCGGCATCAGGCTGACGAAATCCCAGAACGTATCATGAGCCGAAGCCGCTTGAGGGTAACCCCGGTCCGCTTCCATTTTGACGCTGTGGATGAGATCCGGAAACTTGATGGCATCCTGGATAAAGAAGACCGGAATGTTGTTGCCGACCAGATCCCAATTGCCGCTTTCGGTGTAGAGCTTCACAGCGAAGCCTCTGACATCACGTGGCGTGTCGACAGAGCCGGCACCACCGGCGACCGTCGAAAAACGCACGAAAACAGGACAGCTCTTCCCTGCCTCCTGGAAGATGGACGCCTTGGTCAGGTGTGGTATGGCCTTGGTGCATTCGAACACGCCGTGCGCGCCCGACCCTCTGGCATGCACGATCCGCTCAGGGATCCGCTCATGGTCGAAATGAAAGATCTTTTCGCGAAGGACAAAATCCTCCAGCAGGGTGGGACCCCGACTCCCCGCCTTGAGGCTGTTCTGATTGTCCGAAATACGGTGGCCGAAATTGTCGGTCAGATAGGCTGCGCCTTCCCCACCATCCGCACCAATCGTCTGCTGCAGTTCGTCGCCTTTGCCACGCTGCTCTTCAAAGCTTGCCTGGCCGGAGCCGGGCGCGAGCTCGTGAAGAGAATTGTCAGTGCTCGGCGAATGGTTCCCTTGCTTACGCTCGGTCATAGCCAAATCCTTTGTGGTTTGATGAATGGAAGAACTGCACGCGTGCGCGATGCAGAGGCGTTGGCGAAGCCAAGCTCAAAGCTACAATGGACCCAACGAAAGTCGGTTCCACCTCATCAACCATGATATTCGCTATCAGGCGCTTTCGTACCCTTTCGAACCAATGGAAGGTCGCGGCAGGTGGTACAGATATTACGGTGGATGAAGGCTCAGCGAACCATGCAAATCCGTCTCAAAACTTTGGGAGGCAAATATAAATAATTTAACAAAAGTTGGCGCATGGTAATACAGGCAAACAATTCAATTCTTCGATTCCGACCTTTATTGATATCAACCCGAAATTGATAATCTTTGATGTTTTTATTCTTCGGCGATTAGCGCTATTACGCAGAAATATCGTGAGATTACACTTATATTTCGCGCAGCTAATCCTGTGTTTTCGTTGGAAAATAAAGTGTCTTCCTGTTGAAGTATCACGATTTTGCACTAATGATTGAAGACACGCGGGGCAGCCAAACCCGCTGGCAGTAAAACGTAATGCTGAATGATCGAAGTGTCTTAAACACAATCTGAGCGTGTTTTGACGTGCATCGATGCAGGATCGGAGCAAAGGTTGGCTTCGTTCGTCGCGAGATGTGGAAAGACATTCACGCTTATGCCGTCTTGCGTGCGTTGCGGCGGCTGAGAAAGATGAGCGCAAACTGCGTGAGACTTCGGCAAGGGCCGAAAGGCTATAGAGACAAAAATCTTGATAGGTCGCTGACGATCAGCGATTGGGGCAAACGGGGTGTAAAATGGGTTTTAAAGAAGCGGTTCGGACGGTTCTTAAAGAGAAATATGCCACCTTCTCTGGCAGAGCCAGCCGATCTGAATTTTGGTGGTTTCAGCTTTTCTACTATCTCGTGGGGTTCTTCTGCTTGGTGATCATGGGATTGCTTTCACTGGGCCACAATCAAGAAGAAGGTATTCCATCCTCCGTCATCGTAATGATGATCGTATCGGGGCTACTGTTCCTCGGAATGTTTCTGCCGCAGATATCCGTTACTGTTCGCCGGTTCCATGACAGGAATCTTTCCGGCTGGTGGTATCTAGGCTTAATAGTTGCGAGCATGATCCCCCCCATCAGCCCTATTATAGGTCTTGCAATACTTATACTCGTTATCCTTCCCGGAACAAAAGGTCCCAACAAGTTTGGCCTAGACCCTCTGACCCCGCTGTCCTCCGCAGAGGTGTTTGCCTGAAACGCCAGTTGAAGCCTTTGTTGTGGCTGGCTCTCTTATGGTCAGTTGCGACCGCTCCGGTGGGAGCGGTGGCTCAAGAGCCGTTTGGGAGCGCCGAAAATTACAAGGCACAGTGCCTCCAAAATGGAGTGCGCTGTACGCTGACCTATCCCGAGGGCCCGACCCAGGCAAAGCCGGAGGTCCCTAAGCCTTCCGAGGTGCCACCGGCGGTGTCGAGCCCGCCTGCCCTCGGCGGCTTTCTGGGTGTGCTTATCGTCCTCATCGTCCTCGTTGCCATCATCGTCCTGTGGATGTTTTTCGGCAGCGGCGGTGTCTTGTTGTCGCGCGCACCGACGGCGACGCAGCCGAACCGAAGCGAGAAACCGGAAAACTGGCAAAGCACCGCACGTGACGCCAACGAAAAGCCACGCGATTTCCTGGCACACATCGCCGCAATGCCGGATCGAAGGGAGGCGCTTGTGCAATTGCTGAGGCAATGCCTGCTTCAATCGGCCAAGCGGACGGGAACGCATGTCTTACGTTCGGATACCGAACGAACGGTGTTTGTTAGACTGCCCAAGAAGATGGAGCATCGGGATGAGTTGCGGCGTCTGCTTTTACAGACTGAACTCGCCCATTATGGTGGGAAGGTCCCTGCGGAAAGCGATTTTTCGGAACTGTTGCAGGTAGCACAGCCTCTGCTTTTCAGTGGAGATTCGGCTCGTGTTTAGGTCCCGCTTGATCCTCCTTTTGGTCGTGCTGTTTAGCGCACTGACGCATGCCGGCGCAGGATTGGCTCAGGAGAACGCAGATTTTGATCGCTCCCCCACCGGCTATAGGGGACTGGAAGTCTGGCTGCGGTCCTCGGGCATCCAGGTTGCGCGCACCGACCCGTCGACCAACTCGCCAGTCTCGCGCGCCTCGCTCCGCATCGTGCCGCTGCCTTGGTCTAGAGCCGGTCGGATAATAGGCAATGGCGACAGACGTACGCATTCAGCGGTCTTCGGCGACAAACCCAGCATCACCCCAACTCTGATCGTATTACCAAAATGGCGAGCCGATCGTCTTGAGCAAGGCGTTGCGCGTGAAGACGCTCTGATACCGTCATCCGACATTGCCGACGCCCTCGCCCGGATCGGTATCCCCAATCTTCACATCAAAAGGACGGGACCGCGTTTCAGGCAGGCGCAACAGTCCATTCTAAGACACCGTGTCGAGACGATCAGGATCTATCAAGCACAGGTCTTTTCCCGCGACCAAACCCCCTCGAACTGCGAGGAAATGGCTGGGCTTCAAGCGGGCCCGCTGCTGCTAAAATGTACTTTCGACTTTGAGTTCTATGTTCTTTCTGATCCCGATCTCCTCAATAATCATGGGCTGGCGCTCGGCGAAAATGCCGATTTTGCCATCTCCATGATCGACGAGTTGCGCGGCCTTTTCGGCAGGCGCCCCGTCTATCTTGCGACAGCCGACGCAGTTGCGTCCAACGCCGCTGATCCAGATCGTTTTCTCGCATTTCACTTATGGTTCATCTGGGGTGCCATCATCCTCGTGGCTGCTGTCTGTTTCTGGAGAGGCGCGGTCCGTTTCGGCAAACCGTTGACGAACGAGGCGACATCCGATCTGTCAAAAGCTGCGGCCACCGAAGCGACCGCGCGGCTTTTGCGCCTGTCCGGCAATGACGGACGCATGACCGCGCAATTTGTTCACAACCTGCTAGCCGACAAAGCCGGCCTCTTGTTTGGACCACATGCAGCCAACGATGCCGGTATCGAACGAATGTTTCGCCATCTTGCCTTGCGCGACCGTTCCAGTGCCGAGGCTTTCGAAGCGATATCGAAAGAGCTTATGAACCGCGGCAAATCCATGACCCAGCCCGATCTGCATCGGCATCTTGAAACATTTAAAAAACGACTAGGGAGCATCAAGCTTGAATCTAGATGAGTTTCGCAATCTGGTTGTCGCGATCCGCGGCGAGATCGCCAAGACCGTGCAGGGGCAGGACGCCCTCATCGATATGATCCTGATCTCGATCTTTGCGCGCGGACATTGCCTTCTCGAGGGACCACCCGGCACCGCCAAGACCTTGCTCGCACGTTCGGTCTCGGCCGTCATGGACCTGCAGTACCGGCGCATTCAATTCACGCCGGACCTGATGCCGAGCGATGTTTTGGGCGTAAACCTCTTCAACTTCCAGACCAGTCAGTTCCATCTGACCAAGGGCCCGGTCTTCACCAACATCCTGCTTGCCGATGAAATCAACCGAGCGCCTCCAAAGACGCAGTCCGCCCTTTTGCAGGCAATGAATGAGCGCATGGTGACGATCGACGGCACCGATTATCCGCTTGGCCTGGACTTCTTCGTGCTCGCCACGCAGAACCCCATCGAGCAGCATGGCACCTACCCCCTGCCGGAAGCGCAGCTCGATCGCTTCCTCTTCAAACTCGTCATCGATTTTCCCAATCGCGAGACAGAAATCGCCATCCTCAAACGCCATGCGGGTCAACCGATCCAGACGAAACTGAACGAAGTGGGCATTCGGCCGCTCGTCACCAGCTCCATTCTTGCGGAAGGCCGGGCGCTGATCGACAGCATTCATCTCGACGACAGCATCCTCACCTATATTGTCGATCTCGTCCGGGCGACGCGCTCCGATCCGGAGATCCTTCAAGGCGCCTCGACACGCGCAGCCGACGCGCTATCGGCAGCGGTGCGCGTGCGGGCAGCTTTCGGGGGACGTCAATACGGCCTACCGGACGACGTTCAGGCACTGATAGTGCCAGCCTTGCGCCATCGCATCATTCTCTCTCCCGCAGCGGAAATCGATGGCCGAACGACCGAAGACGTGCTTCGCACCATCCTGAACCGTATGGATGCACCGCGATAAATGCGCCCGTCTTCCTCGCTCATTGCTCTCGTTCTGATCATGACCGCGCTGACGGTGCTGACGGCCGTGTGGTGGCCCGGCGTCGATATCGTGATCATGGGTCTTTGGGGCATCGTGGGGACAGCGGTCTTGCTCGATATTGCGCTATCGGTCTGGTCGAAGCGGATCGAGATCGCCTTTGATCTGCCGAGCCGAGGCTTCGTCGGCCACAATGTGCAATTGTCTGTGGAGCTATCGCCGCATCGCGGCGCCTTGCCCTCCAAGATGGAAGCCCGGCTTGATCTGCCGCCCGAGCTTGTGGCGCAGGACGTCACCACTTTTGATCACGAAGCCAACCGAAAAGCGACAACCACGTCGTCCATGGATATCCGCCTGACGCGCCGCGGGGTGTTCATGGTCGAAACGATCTGGCTGAAATGGACTTCACGGCTAAAGCTGCTTGAAGTCGTTGTTCGCGCACCCATCGCCCGCAAGATCACCGTCGCGCCCGACATTTCGCCCGTGCTGTCGGGAGCGATCAACACACAGATCCTGCCGCTTGAGGCTGGCAGCAAAGACATGCGGCTAAGTGGACAAGGATCTGAGTTCCACCAACTGCGCGAATTTGCAGTTGGCATGGACACGCGCAGCATCGATTGGAAGCGCTCCGCGCGCATGCGCAGCCTTGTCGTGCGGGACCTGACGGCCGAGCGCAATCAGCAAATCATTCTATGCGTCGATTCCGGGCGCCTGATGGCCGAAAAAATTGCCGGTATCGCAAAGCTCGACCGCGCCATCAATGCCGCACTCGCAACGTGTTGGGCAGCTGGACAGGCCGGTGATCTGGTCGGCTTCTACAATTTCGACAGCCGGCCCCGCCTGTTCCTGCCCGCCACGCCTGGGCGTGCCGCTTTCACCAGGGTGCAATCAGCCTGTGCGACATTGCGCTACGAGGCGCACGAAACCAACCATACGCTCGGCCTTACCTATCTCGCCGGTCAATTGAAGCGGCGCTCGCTCATCATCATCTTTTCCGACTTCGTGGACAGTACGACGGCCGAACTGATGGTGGAAACGATCCGCACCTTGGCGAAGCAGCATTTCATCCTCTACATCGCGCTGAGTGACTCCAGTATCAAGACGCTGATCGAACCCGACATCTTGACGCTGGACAGCGTTGCACGATCGGTTGCCGCGCGACAGATTTCGCAGGAGCGTCGAACCGTCATGGAAACGCTTTCCCGTCTCGGCGTGATGTGCCTCGACAGCACGCCTGAAGCGCTCACATCCGATCTGATTGGCCGCTACATCGAAATCAAATCTCGCGAGATGCTATGACCGGGCCAAATGTCGACCTCAATGTAGCCATGCCAAGCGTGCCGACGCAGACACCGGCACCGTTGGACATGCTGCGCTCTGCCCGGTTTCGAGCCGAGCGGGAGGCACAATGGCGGGTGCTCGACCAGCTTGTGACACGGGTCGAAAAGCGCGGCGTGGCGACACTCAACTATGATGAGGTGCGCTCGCTCACCTCCGGCTACAGGCAGGCGATGAATTCGCTCAGCGTCGCGCGCGACATCTCGCTGGACAAGGCGCTGATATCCTATCTCGAGAGCCTGTGCGCGCGCGCCTATCTCGTGGTCTATGCACCGCAGGAAAGCGTGAGTGGCCTGATAAGCCGGCTGTTGATCCATGGTATTCCGCAGGCCGTACGACGGTCCTACCTCCCCTTGTTCATCGGCTTTTTCGCAATGATCCTAGGGGCCGCCGTTGGGTACAAACTCTATCTCGACGATCACAGCTGGTTTTATGCGCTTGTGCCGGCCGATCTGGCGGGTGATCGCACGCCCTCCGCCTCGGCGGATCTGCTTCGATCGACGATCTATGGAAATGGGGGGCACGCCACCGACGAGTTGGCGGCCTTTATGGCTTACCTTTTTTCCCACAACACGACGATTGCCGTTTTGATTTTCACCCTTGGCATCTTCGCCGCCATTCCAAGCTTCGCACTGACCTTTTACAATGGCATGATACTGGGCGTATTTTTCGCCATGTTCTCCCAACACGGGCTGGGCTACGACGTGTTCGCCTGGCTTTCCATCCACGGCGTCACGGAACTTGCGGCAATTGCGATTGCTTGCGCGGGTGGCGCACGTCTCGGGCTCGCCGTCCTCCTGCCCGGCGCGTTGCGCCGCAGAGATGCCTTGCGGCAGCAGGCCCATGATGCCGTCAAGCTCGCCTTCCTTGCGGCCATCATGCTCATTGCTGCCGCTTTTCTGGAGGGTTTCTTGCGTCAGACCATGCAAGACCCATTGTGGCGGATCGCGATCGGGTGGGGTGTGGGGGCTCTGTGGGTGGCCTGGCTGACCTTGTCGGGCCGCGACAGGACGCCATCGAAAGAGACCGAGCGATGAGCCTGATCTTTCGCGACGGTAAGCGCGTAGAAGAACTGATGCCGCCGGAAGGCGTTGCGCTTCACCTTGACATCGCGTCTGTCGCATCGCGGCTCGGCGCGCAGTTCATCGACTTCGTGATGACCTTCGTCATCGCGCTTGGCTGCATCATTGTGCTTTCGCTGAGTGGCGCATTGGAGGAGAGCGCCAGAGCAACTGCGATTACGCTTCTGGGATTCCTGTTGCGGACGCCCTATTACATTTTCTCAGAACTGATCTGGAATGGCCGCACGCTGGGAAAACGGATCGCCGGTATCCGCGTCGTGAATGTCGAAGGACGCCGCCTGACGCCGCATCAGATTGCCACACGAAATCTCATGAAGGAGGTGGAAATATTCACGCCTTTAGGCCTGATATTTTCAGAATCACCCGTTTGGCTGACATGGACAACCCTTTTCTGGCTGGTCATCGTGGTGGCCGTCACTTTATCCAGCAATCGGCGGCAACGGCTCGGCGATCTCATGGCTGGGACCCTCGTCATTGAAAATCCCCGCTCAGTCCTCCTGCCCGATCTTGCAGCCGCCACATCCACCATCAAGGCGACCCAGGCGGGGTTCGAGTTCAGGCCGGAACAGCTGGATATTTACGGAAGCTATGAGTTGCAGACCCTGGAAGGCCTGCTCAGAGATCCAAACACGCGTCTGCGCGACAAGCAGGCCACTGAGATCGCCCAGGCGATCATCAAAAAGATCGGTTACCCCGAAGCTGTGACGCCAGGCAAGGAACTGGAGTTTTTGAATGCCTTCTACGTCGCGCAGCGCGAGCATCTTGAAACGTTGCGGCTCTTCGGCAAACGCCGCGAGAACAAGTTTCACAACGCCGGCAAGGACACCACCAGCCCGTGAAATCTCAGTGCCTTTCTGACCACGCAAGCGTCATCCGAGAGGACGTCGCGTCAAAGAAAACGAGGCACTCTCAGGATTTTTTTGCGGTGCAACTTTGCCCGGAACTTTTAAGGACGTCTTGCGTTAAGGTCGAATATTCAGCTTATTTTTAGAGGCATATCGTGGTTCAAGCTCAGCGCGCCGTTTCCGAAAACGAAGCGAAGCAAAACGGCGATCCGCAGGATCGCGAGCTTCAGACAAAAACCGACGGTCAACAACCAAAGCAGGAAGACAAGAAGCCATCGGTGATACGCCGACATCCCTATTGGACGGCGCTCATCATTGTTGGTCTGATTGGGCTCGGGATTGCTACCTACTTCGTCTGGCTTGTCTATTTCTATCCTTACGAGACGACGGACGACGCCTTTGTCGACGCGCGCAGTTTTGCGCTCGCGACGAAGGTCTCCGGTTATCTGGAAGATGTCGCCGTTACCGACAACGCCCATGTCGCGGCTGGCGCCGTGATCGCCAAAATAGCCCCGCGCGATTATCAGATCGCCGTGGATCAGGCCGAGGCCCAGGTGGAAGCGGCCAAGGCATCGATTATCAACGCGACGGCACAGATAGATGTCGCGTCCGCTGCGATCGATGAAGCAAAGGCGCGCGAGGCCTCATCGGGCGCCGCTCTGCAGTTTGCGAAAGACGAGGCCAACCGACAGCGCCAATTGCAGCAGGGCGGCGCCGGCAGCCTGCAGACATCCCAGCAGGCAGAATCAAACTTGCGCCAGGCTCAGGCGGCATATGCGGAAGCCCAGGCCAACATCAGTTCGGCGATGAAGAACAAGGTCGCCGCAGAAGCACAGCGCACCAGCGCCGAGGCGAGCCTGAAGCAGGCAGAGGCCCAGAAGGAGAGCGCCGACCAGAACCTCGACTACACGACGCTCACCGCTGCACAGCCTGGTCGCGTGGTGAAGATCAGTGGTGCGAAGGGACAGTTTGTCCAGGCGGGCCAGGCCATTGGGATGTTCGTGCCGGATGAGATTTGGGTCACGGCCAATTTCAAGGAAACGCAACTGGCAGATATGCGCCCCGGCCAGCCGGTGGACCTCACGATCGACGCCTATCCAGATCACCTTCTGCACGGCAAGGTCGACTCCGTGCAGCCGGGTTCCGGCACCGCCTTCTCGCTGCTCCCGGCAGAGAACGCCACAGGCAACTATGTGAAGGTCACCCAGCGCGTGCCGGTGAAGATCACGGTTGATAATTGGCCGAAGGATGTCTCCATCGGTCCGGGCATGTCGGTCGAGCCCACCGTGACCGTTCGCCCCAGAGGCTAATCCAGACATCAGGATCGAGGACCGGATATGGCAACCGCGACAGCGACAGGCGGAACCGGCGCAATGGCGAGTGGCCGCAGCACCAATCCGTGGTTGGTGGCGGTCGTCGTGGCGCTCGCCGTGTTTATGGAGGTGCTCGACACCACCATCGCCAACGTCGCTCTGCGCTATATTTCCGGTGGGTTGGCTGTCAGTTCCGACGAAGCGTCCTGGGTCGTCACCACCTATCTCGTCTCCAACGCCATCGCGCTGATCGCTTCGAGCTTCATTGCCCAGCGTTATGGTCGCAAGCGGTTCTACCTCGTTTGCCTTGCCATGTTCACGGTCGCCTCCGTCATGTGCGGGCTGGCATGGGATTTGCCGTCGCTTCTCGTCTTTCGCATGATCCAGGGCTTTGCCGGCGGCGGCATGGTGCCAGTGTCGCAATCGATCCTCACCGACGCTTTTCCTCCGGCAAAACGCGGCCAGGCCTTTGCGATTTTCGGCATCGCCGTGGTAGTCGCACCCGTCGTCGGCCCGACACTTGGCGGCTGGCTGTCCGACAATCTCTCTTGGCATTGGTGTTTCCTGATCAACGGGCCTGTCGGCATTTTTGCTTTCCTACTCGTCTATTTCCTGGTCAACGATTCCGACGACCAGAAGAAAAAGCGCGAAGAGATGCGCCAACGCGGCATTCGTTTCGATATTATCGGTTTCTTGCTGGTCGCGACGTTCCTCGGATCGCTGGAACTCATGCTCGATCGCGGCCAGATCGAGGATTGGTTCGACTCGACCTTCATCATCGTCACAGCGGTCATCTGCTTTGCCGCACTGGCGGCCTCAATTCCCTGGCTGCTGACGGCGAAGAACCCGGTGCTCGATGTGCGTCTCATCGCAACCCGGCAGTTCGGCTCGTGCATGATCGTGATGCTGGCAATCGGCGCCATCCTCATCGCCACCACACAATTCGTGCCGCAGGTGCTGCAGGAAAATTATGGCTATACCGCCACATGGGCGGGCCTGGCGCTATCCCCAGGCGGTCTGGTGACCATGTTCATGATGTTCATGGCAGGCCAGTTGACGTCCCGCATCCAGCCCAAATATCTGATCGCCGTTGGCGCGACGATGGTTGCCCTCTCCATGTACGACCTGACGCGCCTCAGTCCCGATGCGGATTTCAGCTTCTTCGTCTGGTCCCGCTGCATTCTAGGTCTCGGCCTGCCGCTGATCTTCATCCCGATAACCGCCGCCTCCTACGACGGTCTGCGACCCGACCAGACAGACCAGGCGTCCGCCCTGATCAACGCAGCCCGCAACACCGGCGGCTCGATCGGCGTCTCCATCGCCTCCAACGTACTGGCTCACCGCGAGCAGTGGCATCAGAGCAGGTTGGTAGAACACGTCAATCCCGCGGATCCCGCCTATCACCAAACCATGCAGAACCTGCAGGGCTTCTTCGCGGAGCGTGGCTCCTCTGTAGTGGACGCACAAAGCCAGGCCATGGCGCTCATCGGCCAGCAAGTCGGAATTCAGGCGAGCTTCCTCGCCTATATCGACGTATTTTTTGTCCTGGCGGTCATTTCCATACTCGCGGTTCCGCTGGCACTGATCCTGCGGAACGTCGATACGAAGGCTGGCGGTGGCCGAATGCATTGAGCGTCTCTGCTACAAGCTTCGTCAAAGATTTTAGTGCCGCTCGCCAATAAGCCACTCTGTCAGCTTACCCACCGTCACGTCTTTGCTCTTGGGTCGCATCAACCAGTAGCCGCGGTTCGGTGCATCAAGGCTAGGACCCGCGGTTACCAACACACCTGCCTCCAGCAGAGGATCGATCAATCCCGCCCAGCCGAGCGCGAAACCCTGTTCACAGATGCTTGCCTGTACGACCATCGCGTAGTTGTTGAAGCTGATGTCGCCGCCGCTGTGTTCAGGTGCTCGCTCCACGCCGAGTTGAGTGAGGTAGTCGGCCCAGTCGTACCAGTGCGTATGAGAATTGTTCTCGAGATGAATGAGCTTACGTCTGGAGAACTCTGCGATGCTCGCAGGTGCGGATTTATCCGCTAGCAAGGCGGGCGCACATACCGGAGTGACCTTTTCAGAGAGCAGCAGGACCGCTCCCTCGCCTGCATCCTGCTTTGTCCCGAAGATGACCATCACGTCGCTGTCGTGCTTACCCTGCCCCAGCGGATCCTGTGTCGCGACGATCTGGATATTGATATCGGGATTGAGGACACGAAAGCCGTGCATGCGCGGGATCAACCATAGAGACGAAAACGCATAGTCCGTGTGCAGGCGGATCGTCTGACGCTCGTCCGTTTTACGCAGTTGGCCCGCCACAAGGTCGATGGCGTCGACACTGCGCGATGCGACCTCGAAGAGCCGCTGCCCCTCTGCCGTGAGTTCTATCCCACGATGTTTGCGGCGGATCAGGGCAACACTGAGTTCATCCTCGAGCCTGCGGATCTGGTAGCTGACAGCCGGCTGGGTCAGCCTGAGCGATGCAGCCGCTGCTGTTAGGCTGCCACGACGAGCCACCTCGGTAAAAATGCGCATCCAGCCAAGATCAAGCGGTCGCTCTGACATTAAAATTCCTTATGCCCACTATCGAAAAATACCTGCTTTACAGGCAAAAACAATGCTGCGTTCAATAAACGAGACTAATAAAGGGGAACCACAATGAAAATCGATTATCGCCTGCATCGCATAGCCGCTGGTCTGTTTTTATCGGTGGTGGCCTTCTCAACTCCACTTCAAGCGGCCGATGATGCGGCCTGCAAGACCGTCCGCCTCAGTGATCCGGGTTGGACCGATATCACCGCGACGAATGGTGTGGCTTCCGTTCTGCTTGATGCGCTGGGCTATGAGGCAGACGTGAAAACCCTCTCGGTTCCGATCGGCTATCAAGCGATGAAAAACCGCGAGATCGATGTCTTTCTTGGCAACTGGATGCCAGCGCAGAAATCCTTCGTCGATGACCTGAAAGCCGCCAAGGCCGCCGAGGTGATGACGAAGAATCTCGAAGGCGCCAAGTTCACGCTGGCGGTGCCAGCCTATATGGCGGAGAAGGGCGTGAAGGATTTCGCCGATCTCTCCAAGCATGCAGAGGAGTTCGAAAGCAAGATTTACGGGATCGAGCCGGGCGCGCCTGCGAACCAGAACATTCAGAAGATCATCGATGCCAACGACTTCGGTCTCAAAGGATGGCAATTGGTGGAATCCGGCGAGCAGGCCATGCTGGCGCAGGTGGAGCGGGCAGGTCGCGACAAGAAGGCGGTGGTCTTCCTCGCCTGGGCTCCGCATCCGATGAACAAGAAGATCGACATCACCTATCTTTCCGGCGGCGACGCCTATTTCGGTCCGAATTTTGGCGGCGCGGAAGTCTATACGCTGGCGCGCACGGGCTGGCCTCAGGAGTGCCCGAATGCGGCGAAGCTGTTCAAAAACCTGACGTTCAACATAGATATGGAAAACAGCCTGATGGGCTCGATTCTGGGTGGCGAGGACTCCAAAGCGGCGGCCACGGCTTGGCTGAAGGCGAACCCGAACTCAGTTGACGGCTGGCTGCAAGGGGTGACGACATTGGACGGCAAGCCGGGTGATGCCGCCGTCAAGGCAAAGCTTGGGCTCTGAAGCCGGAAATCCCGACATGGCCCGTCCCAATATCCTGATCCTGATGGCCGACCAGTTCAACGGGACGTTTTTCCCCGACGGACCTGCGGATTTCCTGCACGCGCCCGATCTCAAAGCATTGGCAGAGCGGTCCGTCCGCTTTGCCAATACCTACACGGCAAGCCCGCTTTGCGCGCCGGCCCGTGCGTCCTTCATGTCCGGTCAATTGCCCAGTCGAACAAGGGTCTATGACAACGCCGCCGAATTCGCATCCGACATACCGACCTATGCCCATCATCTGCGGGCGGCAGGCTATTACACGGGCCTTTCAGGAAAAATGCACTTCGTCGGGCCCGACCAGTTGCACGGCTTTGAGGAACGCCTGACGACGGATATCTATCCGGCGGATTTCGGCTGGACGCCTGATTACACCAAGCCCGGCGAACGTATCGACTGGTGGTATCACAATCTCGGTTCCGTCACCGGCGCGGGTGTTGCCGAGATCACCAATCAGATGGAGTATGACGACGAGGTTGCCTATAACGCCACGCGCAAACTCTATGATCTGTCGCGCCGCCTCGATGAACGGCCATGGTGCCTGACGGTCAGCTTCACCCATCCGCATGATCCATACGTGGCCCGAAGGAGGTTTTGGGATCTCTACGAAGATTGCCCGGCACTCGATCCGCAGTCCGAAGCAATCGCTTTTGAGGATCAGGACCCGCATTCGAAACGCTTGTTGGAAGCGTGCGATCACAAGGCGTTCGACATTACACCGGAGCAAATCAGGCGCGCACGACGCGGCTACTTCGCCAACATCTCCTACATCGACGAGAAGATCGGCGAGATCCTGGAAGTCCTGAAAGCCACCCGGATGGAGGAGGACACCATCATCCTGTTTTTGTCCGACCATGGCGATATGCTCGGCGAACGCGGGCTGTGGTTCAAGATGTGCTTCTTCGAAGGCTCCGCGCGCGTGCCGTTGATGATCGCAGCGCCCGGTTGGATGCCTGCAAGGATCGACGCACCTGTCTCGACCCTCGATGTGACACCGACGCTGTGCGGATTGGCCGGGCTCGACATCACTTCGTTGAAGCGCTGGACGGATGGTGAGGACCTGGCATCCCTGGCCGCAGGGGGGGGCACACGTGGCCCCGTGCCGATGGAATATGCGGCCGAAGGCTCGATTACACCGCTCGTCGCTCTTCGTGACGGGCGCTACAAGCTTTCGGTCTGCGACGCTGATCCACCACTGCTTTACGATCTGGAGACAGACCCCGAGGAACGTACCAATCTTGCCGGCGATCCCGCCTTTCGCGACGTGCTTTCGGCGCTATCAGCAGAGATCGACCGACGCTGGAAACTGCCCGCCTTCGACGAGGCAGTCCGCGAAAGCCAAGCACGGCGCTGGGTGGTCTACAAGGCGCTGCGCAACGGCGCCTATTATCCTTGGGACTACCAGCCTTTGCAAAAAGCGTCGGAGCGATACATGCGCAATCACATGGACCTCAACGTGCTTGAGGAAAACCAGCGCTATCCACGCGGAGAGTAAGAAAATGCGCAGCCGTCAATCTTACCCCGAGGAGCCGGCAGGCTTGCTACCATCAGCCGGTCTTCCCATCATCGGCTGACCTGGCGGCCCTGAGAAGCGCAATAATCGCCGAGAAATCCTCGTGGGCGTGGCCTGATGCAACGAAAGCCTCATAGAGTTTTAGGGCATGCGCACCGAGCGGAGTCGTCGCCATGGAGTCCGTTGCGGCCTGGTTTGCCAAGCGCAGGTCCTTGAGCATCAACGCGCTCGCAAATCCGGGGGCATAATCACGGTTCGCCGGCGAGGTCGGAACGGGACCCGGCACCGGGCAGTAGGTGTTGACCGACCAGCATTGACCGGATGAGGTGGATATCACATCGAAGAGTGCCTGATGTTCCAGACCGAGTTTCTCTCCAAGCACGAAGGCTTCAGCCGCGCCAATCATCGAAATGCCGAGCAGCATATTGTTGCAGAGCTTCGCCGCCTGGCCCGCACCTGCCGCACCACAAGGGATGATACGGCCGGCCATCGGTTCCAGAACCGAACGCGCGGCCTCTATTGCAGCAGCGTCTCCACCCAGCATGAAGCTCAGCGTTCCGGCTTCGGCACCGCCCGTTCCACCAGAAACCGGCGCGTCGATCGTGAGGCATTCCGGCAGCAATCCATGCGCGGCCCGAGCACCTTCCACATCGATTGTTGAACTGTCGATCACGAGCGTTCCGGGTGAGAGAATGCCGACAAGCTGCCTCCAGACATCCAGCACCAGTTCGCCATTCGGAAGCATGGTAATGACGGCATCCGCGCCGCCGACCGCCCCACCGATGGTTTCAACCACCCGGACGCCGCGCTCCGTCGCGTTTTTGCGCGCAGCCTCAGCAACATCGAAACCGGTGACGGTGTAACCCGCCTTGACGAGATTACCGGCCATCGGCGCACCCATGTTACCAAGACCGATAAAGGCAATCGACTGGACCATATCTATTCTCCTTGCCTCAAAGATCGTCCGCAGTTGCTGTTGCAAACAGCGAGGGGAGCGGCTTGATGGCGGAAACGAGCCCCTCTTGATCGACGTCTCCCAGTCGTGCGGGCGACCAGATGGGATTGCGATCCTTGTCGATGACGGCGGCTCGCACGCCCTCGTAGAAATCATGGCCATTGAGGATCAATGCGTCCGCAGCGTATTCCCGATCAAGGCAGGCTTCGAGGGAGGCTGAGCTTTGCGCTGCGCGCAGCAAATGCAAGGTCAAGACCAGGCTTGTAGGGGATTTCGCCTCGAGCAGTGCCAGGGTGCTTTTCGCGAAATCTGACCCGTTCGCGTGCAGGGCGGCAAAAATTTCCTCCATGTCGCCCGAAGCGAACACGCTGTCGATCAGAACAGCATTATCTTTCAGCATCGAAACACCGGGATCGCCGGCGTGCGCCTTGATCGCGCTTTCCACCGTCTGTCCCGATGCGATATCAGCCAAAAGAGCCGGGAGGGCTTCGGACGGGACCATGGCGTCGGCAAGACCGGCAGCAATCGTATCTGCGGCACCGATCGTCGCCCCGGTAAGACCGATCCAGAAGCCGAGATGTTGCGGCGCGCACGACAGTGCCCAGGTGCCGCCGACATCGGGGAAATAGCCGATACCGGTTTCCGGCATCGCAAAACGCGTTATCTCCGTGACGATACGGTGGCTGCCATGAACCGACAAGCCAACGCCACCGCCCATGCAGATGCCGTCCATAACAGCCAGCCAGGGCTTGCGCAGGTGGCTGATCCGGGCGTTCAGGCGATACTCCTCAGCCCAGAACGCGAGAGCCTCTTGCGGTGCGGTTAGACCCACTTGCCAAATCATCTTGATGTCGCCGCCTGCGCACAGGGCCCGTCCCTCACCGGTCAGGGCGATCGCGCGAACCGCGGGATTGCTCTCCAGCGCGTCAATCCCGTCTGAGATTTTACGAACCATATCGAGGTTGAGGCTGTTGAGCGCTTCGGGTCGGTTGAGATGGATGCGCCCCAACGCGCCGTCCAGACCGACGACAACCGTCTCATTGGGTGTGATGCCGGTTGGGGTCTCTCCGGACATCCTATTGCTCCCTTTGAAAATTTGCTTTGCGCTTCTCGACAAATGCGGCCATGCCTTCGCGCTGATCAGGCGTACCGAACAGGCGATGAAACATGGCGCGCTCGTAAAGAATGCCCTCATGCAGCGATAGCTCTTCGGCCCTCATCACGGTCTCTCTTGCAAGACGCACCGCAGAACGCGAATAGTCCGCTATCTGTGTCGCAGCCGCCATGGCAGTCGGCACCACATCGGCGTCGGGGACGACGCGCGCAATGAGACCAGCACGCAGGGCCTCGTCCGCTCCCATCATGCGTCCGGTCAAATGCAGATCCATCGACAACGCTCGTCCAATCTGCTTCGTCATGCGCTGTGTCCCACCCATGCCTGCGATGACGCCGAGCTTGATTTCGGGTTGGCCGAACTTCGCGCTTTCGCCCGCGATGGCAAAATCGCACATCATCATCAACTCACATCCGCCACCCAACGCATAACCGTTTACGGCGGCAATCTTCGGCACCCGACTACCGGTGAAGCGATCCCAGATCGCAAAGAAATCCTCCTCGATCATCTGCTGTGCGCTCTTGTCCGCCATTTCGGCAATGTCTGCTCCCGCCGCGAAAGCTCTGTCCGAGCCGGTGACGACCAGTGCCCCGACGTCCTTGTCGGATTCGAGTTCTTCCACTGCGCAAACCATGTCGCGTGCAAGCTGCGAATTCAAAGCGTTGAGCTGCGCCGGACGATTGAGCCTGATCAGAGCAACGCGGCCCTCCCGGCTGATCTCGATACATTCTGACATAGCGCTCTCCCTTTTCTTTGCAGGCGGACCGATCTCAGAGGCTCTTAGAGCTGTCTTGCGATGACCAGGCGCTGCACCTCGCTGGTGCCTTCGTAAATCTGGCAAATACGCACATCTCGGTAAATCCTCTCGACAGGATAGTCTGAAAGATAGCCATAACCACCATGCACTTGGATTGCGGCGGAACAGACTTTCTCTGCCATTTCCGACGCAAACAACTTGGCCATGGAGGCCTCCGTCAGGCATGGCCGTCCGGCGTCTCGCAGGCTGGCCGCGTGCAGCACGAGTTGGCGCGCCGCCTCGATCTGCGTTGCCATGTCCGCCAGGCTGAAGCCCACGGCCTGATGCTCGATGATCGGTTTGCCAAAACTCTGGCGCTCCTTGGCATAGGCCGTTGCGGCCTCAAACGCCGCACGCGCCATGCCCACCGCCTGAGCCGCAATCCCAATGCGCCCACCCTCAAGATTGGCGAGCGCAATCCGATAGCCATCGCCCTCGCCACCCAACCGGTTTTCGACCGGGACACGCATTCCATCGAATGCCAGCGCACAGGTGTCGGAACCATGGAGGCCCATCTTGTGCTCGACGGAAACGACAGTGTAGCCCGGTGTGTCGGTCGGCACGATGAAGGCAGATATGCCCTTCTTGCCGGCCTCCGGATCGGTGACCGCGAACACGATGATGACGTTGCCGTTTTTGCCCGAGGTGATGAATTGTTTCGAACCGTCGATAACGTAATGATCGCCATCAAGCCGCGCGCGGCTGCGTAATGCGGACGCATCTGATCCGGCATGCGCTTCCGTCAGGGCGAAGCCGCCGATCCACGCGCCGGATGCCATTTTCGGAAGAAAGCGAGACTTCTGCTCCTCCGTGCCAAAACGCAAGATCGGCACGCAGCCGACGGAGGAGTGAACAGACAGGATCGTCGAACACGCTCCATCTGCCGCGGCAATTTCTTCCAATGCCAGCGCATAGGCGACCGTTCCGGTTTGCGAGCCGCCATAATCTTCCGTCACGAGCATGCCGAGAAATCCAAGTTCTCCCATCTCCGTCAGCTCTTGCCGGGGAAAGGCATGATCGCGATCCCGTGCGGCAGCGCCAGGGGCCAGTCGATTGACGGCAAACTCGCGTGCCGTCTCGCGGATCTGTTCCTGTACGTCGTCGAGCAACATCAGTTTATCCTCTCGATTGCGATGGCGGTGGCTTCGCCTCCGCCGATGCAGACGGATGCCATGCCGCGATCGAGCCGCTTATCCTCCAGTGCTGCAAGAAGCGTGACGATAACCCGTGCACCCGAGGCGCCGATGGGATGGCCGAGCGCGCAGGCGCCCCCATTGATGTTGACCTTATCGTGCGGCAGATCGAGGTCGCGCATGGCGGCCATGGCGACCACCGCGAATGCCTCGTTGATCTCAAAGAGATCGACATCGGACAACGCCCAACCCGTCCGCTCCGAGAGCCGACGCAGTGCGCCGATGGGAGCGGTTGCAAAGAGGGAGGGCTCGTTGGCGTAGCTGGCGTGACCGACAATGCGCGCCTTTGGTGTTAGACCACGCCGCTCGGCTTCCGATGCTCGCATCAGGACGAGCGCTGCTGCGCCATCCGAAATGGACGAGGCATTGGCGGCCGTCACGGTACCGCCTTCCCGGAAGGCTGGGCGAAGCTTCGGTATCTTTTCCGGCTGCGCCTTTCCCGGCTGCTCATCGATGGAAACGCGTGTCTCACTCTTGCCTACCGAAACCAGCACCGGCGCAATCTCCGACACGAAACGGCCTTCGGTCGTTGCCCGCCTGGCGCGCTCCAACGACGCCAGTGCGTAGGCGTCCTGGGCGTCGCGCGTAAACTGGTAGGCCTCGGCACAATCCTCCGCGAACGTGCCCATCAGGCGACCTTTCTCATAGGCATCTTCCAAGCCGTCGAGAACCATGTGGTCGAGAACCTGTCCATGCCCCATGCGATGACCCGTGCGCGCCTTCGGCAAGAGATAAGGTGCATTCGACATGCTCTCCATGCCGCCGGCAACGACGACGTCCGAAGAGCCCGCGTGGACGAGATCATGGGCCAGCATCACGGCCTTCATGCCGGACCCGCACATCTTGTTCAGGGTCGTAGCACCAGCTGAAAGCGGCAGACCGGCGGCAATCGCCGCTTGCCGCGCAGGCGCCTGACCCTGCCCTGCGGAGAGTACGCAGCCCATGAGAATTTCCTGGACCGCATCCTTTGCCAATCCTGCGCGCGAAAGCGAAGCTTCGATGGCGGTTGCGCCGAGTGTCGCGGCAGGCACGCCAGCAAAATCCCCCTGGAAACCGCCCATGGGTGTTCTGGCGGAACCGACGATCACGATTGGGTCTCGTTCAGTCATCTATTTTCTCCTGATGATTTTGCGTCACCGCGGCGGCATTCTCAGCGCGCCATCGAGACGGATGACTTCCCCGTTCAGCATCGGGTTTTCGACAATGTGACGCACCAGTGCCGCATATTCCGAAGGTCGCCCAAGCCGTGGCGGAAAGGGAACGGAAGCGCCGAGAGCATCCTGAACGTCTTGCGGCATGCCAGCCATCATCGGCGTCTCGAATATCCCAGGTGCAATGGCCATGACCCTGATTGCATGACGAGCCAGTTCTCGAGCTGCAGGCAATGTCAGCGCTGCCACGCCGCCCTTGGACGCCGCGTATCCCGCCTGCCCGATCTGCCCCTCGAAGGCCGCGACCGAGGCTGTGTTGACGATGACGCCACGCTCGCCGGTTTGACCGGGCTGTTGCTTGGCCATGGCATCGGCTGCAAGCCGCACCATGTTGAACGTACCGACAAGGTTGACTGTGACCGTTCTGGCAAAGCTCTCCAGGCTGTGTGGCCCTTCGCGACCGATGATCTTCTCACCGGGCGCGATGCCTGCGCAATTGACGAGAACATCGATACGGTCGAACGCGTCGATAGCCGTGCTGACTGCTCTTTCACCGTCCTCGGGGTTAGCCACGTCGGTGAGAACAAAGCGCGCAGCATTACCCAATTGAGCCGCCAGCGCCTCCCCGCGGTCGGCGTTGACATCCAAAAGCACCGCGAATGCACCTGCCTCCACCACCATGGCGGCAACGGCGGCGCCGAGCCCGGAGCCAGCCCCGCTGATCAGGAAAACGCTGTTTTCAAGCTTCATGCCGAATGATCCTGCTTTTAATGTGCATTGATTTTTTCGATCTCCGCCTTGCGGAGCAAGAACCGCTGGATCTTGCCGCTTGGCGTCTTGGGCAGTTCAGAGACGAAATCCACCAGGCGCGGATAAGCGTGGGCAGACAATCGCCTCTTGACGTATTGCGCCAGTTCCTCGGCAAGATCGGGCGTCGCCTCTACATTTTTGCCGAGCACGACGAACGCTTTGACGATTTCCGTCCGCTCCGGATCGGGCACCCCAATCACCGCCGCCTCGACCACGGCACTGTGCTCGATCAAGGCGCTTTCGACATCGAAAGGCCCGATGCGGTACCCGGACGAGGTTATCAGATCGTCTTCACGGCCGATGAAGCTGATGGAGCCGTCGGCTTCCGCTTCCACCGTATCGCCTGTTCGATAGAAGCCACCGAAGATAGTCGGTGTGTCCTGTTGAAAATAGCCCTTGAACCACATCAACGGAGAATTGGCGATGTCCACCGCAAGCACGCCCGGTTGGTTGGGACCAAGTTCGCGACCCGCGTCGTCAAGCACGGCAACGCGATAGCCCGGCATGGCGAAACCCGCTGAACCGGCGCGTACGCCATGGTCCAGCCCGTGGTGATTGTTGACCACCATTCCCGTCTCGGTCTGCCCGTAATGATCGTAAATGGGTGCGGCCAGATGCGTCTCGAACCAGCGGATGATCTCCGGGTTCAAGGGTTCGCCAGCGCTGCTGACCACGCGCAGCTGCCCTTTCGCGGCAGTTGCGGCTTCCTCGCCCGCCGCGATGAGGAGACGGAACGCGGTTGGCGAGCCCGCTAGGCTTGTGACGCCGAGCCGGTTGATGATGCTGTAGGTGCTCTCTGCGGTAAAACCGCCCTCGTACAATATCGTCGCGCACCCCAACATCAACGGCCCGGCAACGGCATAGTACATGCCGTAGGCCCAGCCTGGATCGGCGATATTCCAGAAGACATCGTCCTCGCGCAGATCGATAGCGTAGCGCATATAGGCGGAGAAGGAGGCAAGGGCGCGCATCGAAACAGGAACACCCTTGGGAAGCCCCGTCGTGCCGGACGTCGACATCATCATGAAAAGATCGTCGCCCCGCCCGATCACAGGATCGAAAGTGGAAGTGCAGGCTGCCAGCGCACCCCGAAAATCAATCGTGCCGTCGATGCTCGGCTCCTCCTTATCCCGCACGATCGCAAGGCGAGGATGGTTCGGTATCTCGGAAAACTTCGAAGCGTTGGCCGGATTGGTCACCACCAGCCGAGCGTTGCTCATCTTCAAACGGTGTTCGATCGCCTTCGGTCCGAAGGCGGTGAAGAGCGGCTGGTAGACGGCACCCATACGCCATGCGCCAAGGATAACCGTGATCAAGTCGACGGTGCGCGGCAGCATGCCGGCAAGCACATCTCCTTTTCTCAGCCCTTGGGAAACGAAGAAATTCGCAGCGCGCGCCGACATGTCGCGCAATTGCTCGAAAGTATATTCGCTGAGCACACCCTTGGTCGAGACGCAGCGAAGCGCGATTCTGTTGCTGCCAACATGCCTGTCACAGCACTCCACGCAGGCGTTGATGGCAGTCTCGATATCCCCGGCTAGTCGCCCGGTGGCCTCGCTTAGCTGAAACGCCGATGTCTCGGCAGCATAGCTGCGCTTCGTCTTATCGCCATGTGACTGCAGCACGGCATCCTCCTCCTTTATCGACCCGCCGCATGAAGCGTCTCCTCCGGGTAAAGGAAAAATCTAGCAAATCGAGCCTTGCAAACAATGGCAGTCATGAACATCATGAATGATCGAAAATACAATGTTGGGCATATCCCATGCTTGAGCGCCGCATGATCTCTTCAGGCTTCGTCGAAGATGCCCTTGACTGCTTGCGGCAGCGAAACATCGACCCCTCCCCCGCCCTGGCGCGGGCAAATATTTCACTCGACCACGCCGGCGATGTGTCGAATGAGCAATATGGTACGCTGTGGCTGGAGGTCGCGGCTCTGTGTCAGGACGAGTTTTTCGGCCTGGGCACCCGGCCCATGCGGCCTGGCAGCTTCAGGCTCCTATGTCATGCTGTTTTGCATGCCGGGACGCTGGAGCGTGCTCTCAAGCGCGCGCTGATGTTTCTCAACATCGTGCTTGATCACCCGACCGGTGAACTTTGCTATCAGGATGGGCAAGCGGAAATCACTGTCGTGAGCGCTGATGCACCGCGTCCGGCATTTGCCTATCGAACCTACTGGCTTATCCTGCTCGGCGTTCTTTGCTGGCTGATCGGGCGACGGATCCCGCTACGGCGTGTGGATTTCGCCTGCGCTGCCCCGGTAAACCGTCGTGACTATCTCCAGTTCTTCGGCGCGCCGGTGCATTTTGACACGTCGGTGACACGGCTCGTCTTCAATGCAAGCTACCTTGCGCTGCCGACGATCCGGGATGAAAAGTCGCTGAGGAGCTTCTTGCGCGGGGCGCCTGCCAATATCCTGCTGCGATATCGTCACGATCAGGGTCTGGCCACGAGATTGCGGACACGCTTTGAAATGTCGAGTACCGAGGACTGGCCCGACTTCGATACCTTCGCTCACGAGATGAAGCTGTCACCCGTAACTTTGCGACGAAGGCTGAAAAGCGAGGGGCAAAGCTTCCTCGCCATTCGTGACGATATTCGTTACAAGCGTGCGCGCGATCTGATGGGTCTTCAGACCTTGAGTGTGGCAGAGACTGCAGCTCGGCTGGGCTATGCAGAACCGAGCGCCTTCCATCGCGCCTTTATAAAATGGTCAGGGATGACGCCCGCTGCTTTTCGAAAATCTGCATTGGGAGGGCACAACGACGAGATCGACCGCGATGGGTGCTGAAAAGCCGACGATTAGATGGGAAGAACGTCTTCGTTCTTCACCACCTCGATGATCACAGAGCTCTGCATCTCCCTGACACCGGGCAGGCTGACGAGCTTGCTCTGCATCAGATGCTGATAATGCTCGATGTCGCGCACGACAACCCGCAGCAGAAAGTCGAAGTCTCCCAAGACGAGGAGTGCGATCTGAATCTCCGGGATGGCGCGCACTGCCCGCTTGAACGCCTCCAGCGCTTGCGGTTCATGCGCCTGTAGTTTGATCCTCACGATCACGAGTGTATCAAAGCCGAGGCTTTTGGGATCGAGGATCGTCCTCTTGCCCTTGATCACGCCTGCCTCTTCCAGCGCCGCAATCCGCCTCGAGCATGGCGACTGAGAAAGGCCCGCACGTTCGGCGACTTCCGTGACCGTGAGATTGCCATCCACTTGGATCGCCCGCAGGATTCTCAAATCGGTTTCATCGATTTTTGGCATGAAAAACTCTCAAAATCCAAAACGATTAGCTAGTTCAGCCAATATTGAAGCCGAAGTGAGGTCAGAAAGCAAACGCCATCTCCTGAATCCCGGTTAGGCTTGAACAATGGCTTAGGGAGGAAACGGCCATGCCTGACATCTCGACGACAACCGACGGTGAACATCCCGCTGTGCCTGCTCAGGACACAGCCAAGCGCAGCCGGCTTCAGTTCCCGCATCCACCTGCACGGCCAGACCAGCCTGCGGATTTTTCGGCGATCGTCGTTCCGCCGGCGGGCATCTTGCCGGTGCCGCCTCTGGATATCAGCGCCAGTGGCTGTCGCGATCTTGCACTCGGAATGGTCCGTATCCTCGACGAGAACCATAGGCCTGTCGGCCCATGGGCCGACTATCTTGGCGAGGTTTCCGCCGACAGGTTGCGGCAGGGTTTGCGCGACATGCTCAAGATGCGCGCGATCGACAAGCGGATGCTCAACGCGCAGCGACAGGGTAAGACGTCTTTCTATGTGCAATGCACTGGCGAGGAAGCTATCGGATGCTGCTTCCAGCGGGCGCTTTCCCAAGGCGACATGAATTTTCCGACCTACCGCCAGCAGACGCTTCTTGTCGCGGCGGAGTACCCGCTGGAGCAACTTATGGGCCAGCTTTATTCCAATCCGCTGGATCCGCTGAAAGGTCGGCAATTGCCGGTCATGCACTCGGCCAAGGATTATGGCTTCTTCTCGATCTCAGGCAATCTTGGCACGCAATATGTTCAAGCCGTCGGGTGGGCGATGGCGGCAGCGCTGACCGGAACGGGCAATATCGCCGCGGCGTGGATTGGCGATGGCGCTACCGCTTCCAACGACTTTCACAGCGCGCTGCTCACGGCCTCTGTCTATCTGCCGCCCGTCGTCCTCAATGTCGTCAATAACCAATGGGCAATCTCCACCTTCACCGGCATCGCTGCCGGCAAAAGTGAGACATATGCCGCTCGCGCACTGGGTTACGGCATTCCAGCACTTCGCGTCGATGGCAACGATTACCTGGCGGTGATGGCGGTCTCGCGTTGGGCGATCGAACGAGCACGCCAGGGACATGGACCAATCCTCGTCGAGTGGTTCACCTACCGCGTGGGGGCCCATTCGACTTCCGATGATCCGAGCGCCTACCGCCCCCGCGACGAGGCGCGCGCCTGGCCGCTCGGAGACCCTATCGACCGCCTGAAGACGTATCTGATATCGCGCGGCGACTGGTCCGAGGAGCGTCATGTGCAGGCAGAAGCCGAAATCCTGGATGAAGTGATTGCCGTTCAAAAGAGTGTGGAGGCGCACGGCACATTCGTCGACCCGCAGCCGATTTCCCCGTGCGAGATTTTCCTGAACGTCTACGCGGACATGCCGGAGCACCTGCGACGACAGCGCCAAGAGATGGGGTACTGACATGGCCCGCATGACGATGATCGAGGCGCTGAGGAGCGCCATGGATGTGAAACTGGCCGACGATCCCTCCGTCATCCTGTTCGGCGAGGATGTCGGCTATTTCGGCGGCGTGTTTCGCTGCACCTCCGGTCTTCAGGCTCGTTACGGTGAGGAGCGCGTGTTCGATACGCCGATCAACGAAAGTGCCATTGTCGGTCTTGCGGTAGGCATGGCGGCACAGGGAATGCGCCCCTGCGTCGAAATCCAGTTCGCCGATTACATGTATCCCGCCTACGACCAGATCACCCAGGAGGCCGCACGCCTGAGACACCGCTCCAATGGGCAATTCACCTGTCCGCTCGTGGTGCGGATGCCGACAGGCGGCGGTATTTTCGGTGGCCAGACTCATAGCCAAAGTCCGGAAGCCCTGTTCACCCATGTGGCCGGGCTCAAAGTCGTCATCCCCTCCAATCCCTACGACGCCAAGGGCCTTTTGATCGCAGCCATCGAAGATCCGGATCCGGTGATTTTCCTGGAACCGAAGCGCATTTATAATGGCCCCTTTTCCGGTGATCCGCATGCCAAGTCGATGTCTTGGGCGGCGCATCCGGCGGGCGAAGTGCCGGAAGATCATTACAGCGTTCCCCTCGGCAAGGCCGCCATTTGCAGGCACGGTTCGGATGTCACCGTGCTGGCCTATGGAACCATGGTCCATGTGGCGCAAGCCACCGTCGATCAGACTGGCATCGACGCGGAAATCATCGACCTGCGCACGCTTCTGCCACTCGATCTTGCCACCGTGCGTGCATCCGTCGAAAAGACCGGCCGCTGCGTCGTCATCCATGAAGCGACCCGGACCAGCGGCTTCGGCGCAGAACTGATCGCCGAAGTTCAGGAGGCCTGCTTCTGGCACCTGCGCGCGCCTGTGCTGCGCGTCGCCGGCTGGGATGCACCTTATCCGCATGCGCTGGAATGGGATTACTTCCCCGGTCCGGAGCGGATCGCGCGCGCGTTGAAACAGGTCATGGAGGCATAGATGACGATCAGCAGCATCAAGGTGCCAGATGTTGGCGAGGGCGTTGCGGAAGTCGAAATCGTCGTTTGGCACGTCAAGCCAGGGGACCTCGTCCGTGAGGACGATCTCCTCGCCGACGTGATGACGGACAAGGCAACAGTGGAAATCCCCAGCATCTTTGCCGGAACGGTTGTCGATCTCGGCGGAGCGGTTGGCGAAACGCTGGCGGTGGGCGGCGTTCTTTGCCGGATAGAACACGCAGGCACGGGTGTTGAGCCCGAAGTCAGGAACGCCGCACATCCCGGAGAGAGGGTCGAAACCGCCTCGGAGCCAAGCCGCGTAAAGCCCAAGCAGGAACCCACGCCGGACATCTTAAAGCCCGCGAAAGCCGAACCGCCTCCCGCCCAAAAAACTCCAGCCGGAATGCCAAGCGCCCCTCGCCCGGAAGGCCAAGCGCCACTCGCCTCGCCTGCGGTGCGCGATCGAGCCCGCCGCGCCGGCATCGATCTGCGGACAGTACCGGGCAGCGGCCCTGCGGGCCGGATCACGGATGCCGACCTCGACGCCGTCTTTGCCGCACGTTCAACGCCGCCATCCTCTGCTTCCCCGCGGCAGCGAAAGGAGGGCACGGAGCGCATTCCCGTGATCGGTCTTCGGCGCAAGATTGCCGACCGCATGGCTTTGGCCAATGCCCGCATTCCCCATATTACCGTGATCGAAGAGGTTGACGTCAGTGCGCTGGAGGATCTGCGCGCAACGATGAACGATGAGCGGGGCGAGCGACCGAAGCTGACCCTGCTTCCCTTCCTGGCTGCGGCGTTGAAGCGCGCCTTCATCGATCACCCGGAGATGAATGCGCATTTTCTCGATGATGAAGGCATCATCGAACGACACAACGCCATTCACCTCGGCATTGCGACGATGACGCCGAACGGGCTCGTCGTGCCGGTGCTGCGCAACGCAGAAACATATGGCCTTTTCGGTGCAGCAGGTGAAATCGCCCGATTGGCAGACGCTGCGCGCCAGGGCAAGGCGACGCGCGAGGAGCTTTCCGGTTCCACCTTCACGATCACCTCGCTAGGACCGCTCGGCGCCCTCGCCACGACGCCGATCATCAACCATCCGGAAGTGGCAATCCTCGGGGTCAACCGAATGGCGGTCCGGCCGATGTGGGACGGCACGCAATTCGTGCCTCGGCGGATGATGAACATTTCGGCAAGCTTCGACCACCGGGTCATCGATGGCTGGAATGCCGCAACCTTCATCCAACGGCTTCGTGCCTTGCTGCAGACGCCGGCGCTGATCTTCATGGAGGATGAGGCATGACAGCGAGAGCCTGCAAGGTGCTCATCATTGGCGGCGGGCCTGGCGGCTATGTTGCAGCCATCCGCGCCGGTCAACTGGGTCTCGATACGGTTCTCGTTGAGGAAGGTGCGGTTGGCGGCACATGCCTGAATGTCGGGTGCATTCCCTCCAAGGCGCTCATCCACACCGCTGAGGTGTTTTCCGATGCAAGCGCGCTGGCAGCCGACAACCCGTTCGGTATCACCTCCGCCGCACCTGAAATAAATCTCGCCCGCGCAGTCGCCTGGAAGGACGGGATCGTTTCGCGCCTCACGGGGGGCGTTGCAACACTCCTGCGCAAGGCGCGGGTCAATGTCTTGCAGGGACGAGCCCAGATCATGGACGGCAAAACCGTCGAGGTGACGGCAATAGACGGCACGGTCGAGACGCTCCGCTGCGAAAATCTTGTGATCGCCACAGGCGCGCGCGCCCAGACCATACCCACTCTGCCCTTCGGCGGCGACATCCTGTCCTCGACCGAGGTGCTGGCGCTCGAAACGGTACCGAAGCGCCTCTGCGTGGTGGGTGGCGGCTATATCGGGCTGGAAATCGGCACAGCCATGGCGAAGCTTGGCGCGCAGGTGACGATTGTCGAGGCGGCCCCGCAACTTCTGCCGCTTTATGACGACGATCTCATCAAGCCTGTCGCCAGGCGGCTGGCTGCGCTCAATGTCCAAGTTCTCACCGAGGCACGCACACAAAACTACGCCAACGGGCAGCTTGAAGTGATGGTGGGAGAGACGCGCGAGCTCATTGCTGCAGACAAGGTTCTCGTCACGGTCGGCCGCGTACCGAACATCGACGGCTTCGGGCTGGAAACACTGGGGCTCGACCGCAACGGACGATATCTCGCTGTCGACCGACACTGCCGCACCTCGATGCGCGGCGTTTATGCGGTTGGCGATGTTACTGGCGAACCGATGCTCGCACATCGGGCGATGGCGCAGGGAGATCTTGTGGCACGCGTCATTGCCGGAGAACCGGTCGTCTGGGACAAGCGTGCCATGCCGGCTGTTTGCTTTACCGATCCGGAGATCGTCGTCGTTGGTCAGTTGCCCACGCAGGCAGGCGATGCAGGCGTCGCAGTCTTTCCCTTCGCGGGCAATGGCCGCGCAATGACGCGGGACCGGGATGATGGCTTCGTCCGCATCGTTTTCATCCGGGAAAGCGGACTGGTTCTGGGGATTCAGGCAGTCGGGGCTGGCGTCTCGGAAATGGCCGGACAGTTTGCGCTGGCGCTCGAAATGGGCGCGACACTGACCGATATTGCCGCGACCATCCAGGCCCATCCGACCCAGTCGGAGGCGGTACAGGAGGCAGCGCTGAAGGGGTTGGGCATGGCGCTGCACATCTGAACGCGGTGGCTGGAGCATTATTGGTGCGAGACGGATTCCTGTCCCGCACCGGATGTCGGCGAAGCTGAGAGCCCGCTCTCGATCGTCCAACAGGCGATGCGCCTATTGCTCAGCAAGAAAGCCGGCAAGAACCTCGTTGAACCGCGCCGGTGCCTCGATGAAGGAAAAATGAGCTCCCCCTTCCGCTTCTTCGAAGATCACAAGTCGAGACCCTTTGATCTGCGCGTGAATCCATTCCTGTGAGCGGGGATTGACGTGGCTGACGCGCCCGCCAATCACCAACGTCGGCCGGTCGATGCGAGCAAAGATGTCGCTCCAGTCGATCGAACAATGGTCGACGAAAAGATCTGCGATATGAACGGCGTTGACGCGAAGGTTCTCCTGTAGCAGCCAGGCCTTCAGATCCTCCGGGATGCTCTTGGTGATCATGCCGTCCAGGAAAGCGCCGCGCGCCGCGGCACCTTCAGCACCCTTGATCTGCTCTGCAATGGCGACCATCGTGGCTGCGTCGAACAGGGCGCCGGCATTCAAGATATCCTCATCGCTCATGCCGGCCTGCCGCATAACGGTTGCTGGCTCGTCAATGAGGATCAGCTTGTCGATGAAGGACGCACCGAAGATATCTATCATCGCCCAAAGGACGGAGGCACCCATCGACCAGCCGAGCATCGTGGCGTTTTCGATCTTCTCGTGTTTCATCAGCTCCATGATGTCCGCTGCGAAGCGGAAGATACGGAAGCCGCGTGTGGCATCCGGCGACCTCCCATGGCCACGAAAATCCACCGCGACCACGCGGCGCGTTGCCGAGAAGTGTTCGATCTGGTGCCTAAACATGGCGACCGATTGCGACCAGCCCGGCAGCATGACAAGCGCTGGCCCTTGACCCACATCCGTATAGGCCAGGACTGCGCCGTCGCTTGTCGTGAAATTCTTCTGCATGTCTGCTCCTCCCCCTGTTGTTCTTCTTGGCCGGCCTCCCTGACCCGCCTGTTGGTGATCCACTTTTTCAATAGCGCATGAAGCCGCCATCCACATTCAATGTGACGCCCGTAATGAAGCTCGCATCATCCGAGGCCAAGAAGCCAACCGCTCCCGCAATGTCGTGTGGCTCGCCAGGTCTTCCGACGGGTATTGTCGAGATGATCTGCTCTCTCTGCGCATCGGTCAGCGTCGAGGTTAGCGCAGTGTCGGTGAGACCGGGACAGATGGTGTTGCAAGTCACGCCGGAGCGGCCGGCCTCCCGGGCGATCCCCTTGCTGAAGGCGATGACACCTCCCTTTGCCGCGGCATAGCAGCTATTGCCGAACATGCCGCCGCCCTGTTGGCCAGCGATGGACGCAATGTTGATGATGCGGCCCCAACCGGACGCGGTCATGTCCGGTAAAAAAGCCTTCGTCAGCAAAAAGACCGCCGTGAGATCGATGGTCATGAGCCGCTGGAATTCCTCAAGCTCTACGGTCTCGACCGGACCCGTCGACACGACGCCGGCATTGTTCACCAGAATGTCGATGCGTGCGTGCTCACGCCTCACATCCTCGGCCAAGCGTAGGACATCGCCTGGCTGGCCGAGATCGACCGCAGCGAAGCTCGACGAACCGCCCTTTCCGACAATGCGTGCGACGCCATGCTCACCGGCGGCAAGGTCGATGTCCGAAATGATGACATGGGCACCCTGCCTCGCAAGCCTCTCAGCAATGGCAAAGCCTATGCCCCGTGCAGCACCGGTTATCAGTGCCACGCGCCCATTCAGTTCTCGTTGCATGCTCCCTCCGGCAGCGATACCATCGCCAAGCCCCAGTCTCCTCAAGACAATGATTAGGATTGAGACGAACGGCGGGCAAACGACTTCTGGTTTCTCGGCTGTTAAGCGGAGCTTCACAATGACACGTCTCAGCGTTCCCTTGAGCGCCCTCGAAATTTTCGCTGAGGCGGGCCAGACATGCTCGTTCCGAGTTGCCGCTGAACACCTGGCCCTATCGACGAGCGCGGTCAGCCAAGCGGTTCGAAAACTTGAAGAGCGCCTGGCTTGTCCACTGTTTCGGCGCGTCGGAAACGGGCTGCAACTGACTGTGGAAGGCGAAAACCTGCTGAAGCATGTGGTGAAGGGTTTCGATGAAATGCGTCTTGGACTGCAGTCACTCACCGACGCGCGGGATATGCCCATCTCGATCTCCAGCCCGCCGGGACTGGCAAGCCAACTTCTCCCCGTCGTCGTACAATCGCTTCTGGCCGAGAAAATCCGCGACATCAGGATCGTGGCGGACGAGGCGCCGGACTTCAAACGTTTCCGGGATTTCGACGTCGCCATCCTCTATGGAGAGCCAGCATCTAAAATCCACGATCTGGAGTCATTAGGGCCGGATGTCTTCACCCCTGTTTGCGCTCCAAGCCTCAAGGCACGCCTGCAAAGCGCCAGCGATCTGGCCGACTGCGCATTGATCGTCAACGAGACAAACGCTGTCACATGGAACGACTGGCTTGAACTCAATGGCATCGCGACGACCAAGGTGAACTGGCTGAGATTCAACCGCGCCTCTCAGATCATACCGGCGGCCCTCTCCGGCTTCGGCATCGCACTGGAGTCGCTCCGCGTCCTCGCGCCGCAGTTGGAAACCGGTGAACTCGTCCGCTGCGATCTGCCCGGCACAAGGGTTATCGCGCGCGACCTGACATTCCTGCATGTCACCAAGCGGCAGGATCGGGTCGATCGGGTCCAGAAGGTGGCGGACCTTATCCGGGCCGAATGCATGACGAACAACGATGGCTCGCGACGTGCCTTTTCGGGGTAAGCGGCGGAGCCTCGAAAGACAATGCGATCCGATGATTGGGGTGGGTTGACCACTCTCATGAGTCGCAAAGTTCGTGATGTGCGACAAATCCCGACATCGTCTTCATCACACGCAACGTTACCTCAATGTGACCGGCGAAACGTCTAGGCAGGCGGATGTTGACGACCGTCATGCTGGTTGCGTTCGCCGCACGAGGCGCACCATAGTCATCGACTAAGTCTGCTGTTTGAAGCCACCGATTGTGTCCTCTGAGCATCATCATCCGCAAACTGTCACGAAGGCGGTTGGCAGCGGAAGATTTCTCCGCTACAAAATCGGCACCGCTGCAGATCGAAAAAGGGAGGCGTTGCATGACATATACATCCATCGAAACCTTCCCGTGCGGAATGATCCGACGTTAGGTCATTTCAATTCGCGGCCCGCTTAAGGGTACGCGGCAGGCGGCTTCAACAAGCCTTTTAAAACGCCACCGATCTGCCGGGACTATGTCGTGTCCTGTTCCGGCTTCATCCTTCAACTGTCTTTTATGGAGCCGGCTTCATCTGATGGCCGGACTGTTTCAATGGCTCGCAAGAAGCTCGACTTCCGCGCCGATGCGTATCGCAACGTGCTCGGCTTTGTATTTCGTCAATGGACGCACCGTCCTGCCCTGGTCGGTGGCATCATTGTCCTGGTTGTTGCCAGCACACTGGCAGAGGTTCTCGTCCCGGTCTTCTCCGGCCGGATCGTCGACGCCATCGCCGGTGGCAATGCAGCCGATGGTGCTCTTCGCGCCTTCGTCGTCGTTACGGCTCTCGGTCTCACCAGCGTCGTGCTGCGATGGTTCATCTATAATGGTATCATCCGGCTGACGCTGCGCATTATGGTCGATGTGGCCAATAGCGGCTTTCACAAGGTGCAGCGTTTTTCCACCGACTGGCATGCCAATAGCTTCGCCGGCTCGACGGTGCGCAAGATCACGCGTGGCATGTGGGCGCTCGATTCACTGAACGATGTGCTGCTCATCGCACTGCTTCCATCGATCGTCATGCTTATTGGCGCCAGCATCGTGCTTGGCAGCTACTGGCCCGTCATGGGGCTGATCGTGGCAGCAGGGTCGCTGATCTATATCGGCGTGACAGTCGTGCTTTCGATGGGCTACGTGTCGCCTGCCGCCAAGCTCGCCAACGCCTGGGATACGAAGCTCGGCGGAGCGCTTGCTGATGCCATCAGTTGCAACTCCGTGGTCAAAGCCTTCGGTGCGGAAGATCGCGAGGAATCGCGGCTGAGCTATGTTCTGGCCAAATGGGACAGTCGCACCCGGCGCACATGGCGCCGCGGCACCGTGAACGGCACCATCCAGGGCTTTATGATGGTCTCGATGCAGGCAGGCATCCTCGGCACCGGCCTCATCATGTGGCAGCGCGGGCTGGCGTCAGCGGGCGACATCACCTTCGTGCTGGCGATGTTCTTCGTCCTGCAGGGATACCTGCGTTCGGTTGGACAGGACATCCGCAACCTGCAGCGTGCGGTCAACGATATGGAAGAACTGGTCTTGCTCGACAAGACACCACTTGGCATCGAGGACAGGCCCGGCGCAAAGCCGATTGCTATCGGCGATGGCGAGATTATCTTCGACCGCGTTACCTTCCAATATGGCGCCCACCCCACCCCGCTCTACGACACGTTTTCCGTCGCAATCAAGCCCGGCGAACGGGTTGGCTTGGTCGGTCACTCCGGCTCCGGCAAAACGACCTTCGTCAAGCTCATCCAGCGGCTCTACGACGTCAACTCCGGCACCATTCGGATCGACGGGCAGAATATCGCAGAGGTGACGCAGGCGAGCCTGCGCGGCCAGATCGCCATTGTCCAGCAAGAGCCGATCCTCTTCCACCGGACGCTGGCCGAAAACATCGCCTATGGCAGACCCAACGCATCGCGACGCGAGATCATCAACGCGGCAAAACAGGCAAGCGCGCATGATTTCATCATCAGCCTGCCCAAAGGCTACGAGACGATGGTGGGCGAGCGCGGTGTCAAGCTGTCAGGCGGGGAACGCCAGCGGGTCGCCATCGCTCGCGCCTTCCTGGCCGATGCACCCGTGCTGATCCTGGACGAGGCAACCTCGAGCCTCGACAGCGAAAGCGAAATGCAGATCCAGCAGGCGATGGAGCGCCTGATGGAGGGCCGAACAACGCTCGTCATCGCTCACCGCCTGTCCACGGTCCGCGCCCTCGACCGCCTTCTCGTGTTCGACAAGGGCAAGATCGTCGAAGAAGGCGATCACACGTCGCTCGTCCGCCTGAAGAACGGCATCTACCGCCGCCTCTTCGAGCGGCAAGCGCTGGAACTCACCAAGGGGCTGGCGATATAATCGAGGTTGCGTGGTCAGTTCTAAAAAGCCTGCTCGGTCTGGGCTCTTTTCACAGGCCACAGCTTTTCCAGATTGCGAAAGAAAGAACCCGGAGCCGCCTGCGCCAAAGCGGCTCTAGTCTCTTTACGAATGCGACTCGTTCAAAAGAAGCACAAGCTTTCAACCGTAAAGTTTCGTCTGAAGGGGTGAAGACGCTGGGCGTTCTACTTGGGATCGCGCGGGACACGCTGGAATGACCATTGTCAAGAATTTAAGCGACAAGCTTCTCCCCGCGTCGTATGGTGCTTCGCACCCAACGGATCGTCGCCATTTTGCAGACTGATCGCGGTCAGCAGTCGAGGGTTCCGTGTGTCAGCTATTTTGAAGAACAACGTAAAGCAGTCGGGCAACGGACGGCGGCCAATGATATTTGCTCATGGCTATGGATGCGACCAGCAGATGTGGCGACTGGTCGCGCCAGCTTTCGAGGACCGTTTCAATGTCGTCACGTTCGACCATGTCGGCGCAGGAGGCTCCGATCTATCGTTCTATGATCGTCAGAGATACTCAAGCATTGACGCTTACGCCGACGACGTTGTCGATATCGGTCGCGAACTCGACTTCAACGATGCCATCATCGTCGGTCACTCCGTGAGCGCGATGATTGGAGCACTGGCCTCCATCAAAGCGCCGGATATGTTCTCCAGCGTCGTGATGGTCGGCCCTTCGCCGCGCTACATCAACGACGGATCCTATATCGGCGGTTTTGAGCAAGAAGACATCGACGAATTGCTTGCATCGCTTGCCGAAAATCATATTGCCTGGTCCAATGCGATGGCGCCCACAATCATGGGCAATAGCGACCGTCCAGAGCTTGCCAGCGAACTCGCCGACAGCTTCTGTCGGATGGACCCTGAAATTGCCCGAACCTTCGCCCGGGTAACGTTTACCTCCGACAACAGGGTGGATTTGCCCAAGGTGACGGCGCAGGTGCTTGTCTTACAGTGCCGTGACGATATCATCGCCTCAGAGAATGTGGGGCGCTACGTCGCGGACGCGATCCCGCATGCGCAGTTCGTCATGCTTGATGCCACGGGGCACTGCCCGAACCTCAGCGCGCCGCAGGCCGTTATATCCGCCATAAAGGGTTTTGTGTAATCGACGCGTCGCTACCCCCTGCCCCTGCCATGGATTATCCCGACGATCTGTTCGAGAGAGCGCCGTGCGGCTATGTGGTGCTGAACTCCCATGGCATGATGGCGAGGGTCAATCAGACGCTCGCGGAGTGGATCGGCCAGGAAAAAGAAGAGCTGCTGGGCAAACGCATGACGGTCTTGCTGACTGTGGCGGGCAACGTCTTCTACGAGACGAATTTCGAGCCGACCCTGCGCTTACAGGGATTTTGCGAAGAGATCGCCTTCGATCTCAAGACGAAGAGCGGTAAGCGGCTCCCCGTGACGGTGAGCGCAAGGGGCAGGCTTGGCGGCGACGAGGCAGGTGTGACGCTCGTCACGGTCTTTCGCTCCGTCAAGCGGCGTCAGCTCGAACGAGACCTTCTGCAAGCCAGGCAGGCTGCTGAAAACGCAAAGGAAGCGTTGGCGAACACCAATGCGTCGCTGCGCACCAACATCCGCCGAGCGGTGGGCAAGAAACGTGAAGCGCAACGCGTGCTTCTTGCTGAGCAAGAGACGGGCGAACTGCGCGAGCAATTCGTTGCCGTCCTCGGCCACGATCTTCGCAACCCACTTGCTTCCATCTCAGCTGCCGGACGTGTTCTGGCCCCGGAAGTCACCAGCGAACGCGGCAAGCGCGTTCTTCAACTGATGGCCGGCAGCGTGTCGCGCATGTCGGGACTGATCGACAACGTGCTGGATTTTGCCCGTGGCCGGCTGGGCGGCGGTATCCATCTGATGAGAGATCCAACGTCTCCCATCGCTCCGGTAATCGAACAGGTGATTGAAGAACTGCGCAGCAGTGCTCCCGGTCGCGACATTCTTTCGACCTTGCTGATACCGCACCCGGTCAATGCTGATCATGCCCGGCTTGGCCAACTCGTGTCGAACCTCCTCGGCAACGCCATCAGCCATGGTGATGCCAAACACCCGATCTTCATCGATGCGAGACTTGCGGACGACGGAACCTTCACTTTGTCTGTGACGAACAAAGGGAAAGAGATTTCGCCAGACAGGATGGAGCGATTGTTCGAGCCCTTTGTTCGTGGAGACACGCGAAATGACAAGGGATTGGGACTGGGATTGCACATCGCATCGCAGATCGCCAAGGCCCATGGTGGCACACTCTCGGCGACATCCCAGAATGGTGAGACGCGCTTCACCTTTATCATGCCGCCTTTCTCTTCCGACGACGAGGGTTGATCGGGCTTTCCTTCGGGCATTGATTTAGAGTGGCCTCCCGCTCAAGGCTGGTGAACCCTAACGCTCATCCCATGCTTCCATCGACGCCACGGCTCGCGCTGAGCGCATTTGTCTGGGCTTACCGCGATCGATGTCGCCTGAGCCATCGCGACGTATAGCGCGTTGAACTATCCGGCACCGGCCACGTTTACGAACGCAACAATGGAGACCTTGCAATGACAAGATTGCTCGTCGCCCTGATCTTCGTTCTCGTATCATCGCAGGGATTTGCCATGAACAGCCTATCCGACCTGACCTGGAAGAAGCGCGTTATCATCGTATTCGCAGATGCCGGCGACAAGCGACTGGAACGGCAGGTGAAAATCCTCACCGATCAACGCCCTGAGCTTGAGGAGCGAGACCTTGTCGTGATCAGCGTCATCAATGACGAGGCGTCTATCGCTTTTGGAAATGCGGCTAAGCCTGATGCGGCCGCTTTGCGGGATGAGGCCGGCGTCAAGAAAGGCAGCTTTCAGGTCATCCTGGTTGGAAAAGACGGGGGCATCAAGTTGCGGAGCGACACCGTCGTTCCCGACGTAGAGCTCTTTGACGTCATAGACCGAATGCCGATGCGACAGGCCGAACGCGGCTGACCACAGGCAACGCTCTCCTGAAAGCTCCTATAACACGAGACGCATACCTCGTACTCTGCCGATCAACGACGAATCTGGGATGAGGTCCAACTGAACCCTGCAACATCGACCCGAAAACCGGACCCGATTTTCGGAAAGCACGGTACATTAGATTCAAGAGCCAAAGCGCCGTGCGTCCAATAGGCCGCAAGGCGCTTTGAGGTGATTTACAACTCGGCATAACGCCACGACGACGACCGCGATCACTCACCTCAGCAGGAAGACCGCAAAAAAGGGAGCACTGGCATCGTCCGCGCTCCCCTCTCATCTCGGGCAATCAGACGTTAGTTGGCCGGGCAGTTCGTGTTGCCGCTCATCGAACCCTGGCTGCTGGTGGTGCCGGCCGGGCAGTTGGTGTTGTTGGTTTCACCGTTCGGCGTTTGGGAGTTGGTGCCGTTCGTGTTGCCTGAACCGGGTGTCGTCGTGCCGGGCGCTGTGGTTGTGCCAGAACCGGACGTACCAGCGCCTGAGCCACCGTCTGACGTACCGCCAGTCCCGGCACCGGTACCGGTACCCGTCCCAGTGCCGCCCGAACTGGAGCCGGCGCCCGCACCGCCCGTGCCCGAGCCCGAGCCTCCGCTGCCGCCAGATCCGCTACCAGCACCCTGCGCCATCGCCAATGATGCAAAACTCAAAGCGAAGACCGCTCCCATAAGAATCTTTTTCATCTGCTTTCCTCCAAGCATTGTTGTTGCTGCCCCGGTCCAACAACACTGCGGTAAGCCTGTTCCCAAATATATATTTTGCATGGGAAGGAACAAAACCCCCGCGCCTGGACCCGGCGACCTCGATCGGAAAATGATATCGACGCTCCGGCGGATGGGCTGGGAGGCCATCAAATCAATTGGCTTGTTATCGCGAGCGGAATGTCCATAAGCTCGGAAACACCCTTCCCACCGTGCATTTCGTTGCTTGGCAAGTGCGCGGTCTTAGAGAATGATCCCGTGCTCTACTCCTTGCGCCACATCCGCGCCCATCCGCAATTGCTGCTTCTGACCTTGATGATTTTTCTTCAGGGCTCCGCCTATGGCTCAACACTGCCCTATCTTTCGATTACAGCAATCCAAGAATTAGGGATGAGCGACCAAGCCTACTCGGTTCTGGTCTTCGTGACATCATTGTGTGCGGTAACGATCAGCGTTTCGCTGGGAATTCTCTCCGACCTGATGGGTGACCGGAGGACAATCATCATGGTGATGGCGGTGATGGGTGCCATCGGTTACGGGGCGATTTTTCTTTTCCCGTCGATCCCAATATTCATTGCGGCAACCGCAATCATTATCCCGTTTTTCCAGTCGGTGAGCTCGCTCATTTTTGTGAGTGTTCGCGCCGAAACGGCCGGGCTTCCAAGCAGGGACGGCGCCGCGATCAACGCCACCGTCCGGGCTTTCGTATCCGCCGCCTGGGTGGTGATGCCGGCAGCCGTGGGGTTTGCGTTTGCCAGTTCCGCAAGCATGATGGGCGCTTGGGGCGTGGCAGCGCTTTGTGCCCTCCTCATATCGTTGTCGTCTGCATTTCTGCCCGCAAGACCCGCGCCTGATCGGATTGCTGGAACATCGCGCGCAGGGTTCTTCTCTGCGCTCAGCGAGCTTGCCACGCCGTTGATGTTGGCGCGCGCAGTTTCCATGGCGCTGCTGACCGGAACAATCAGGCTTGCCAGCACAGTCTGGCCGCTGATCCTCATCTCCGACCTTGGCGGCAAAACCGGGG
Source organism: Agrobacterium sp. 22117 (assembly GCF_052045735.1). Lineage (NCBI taxonomy): Bacteria > Pseudomonadati > Pseudomonadota > Alphaproteobacteria > Hyphomicrobiales > Rhizobiaceae > Agrobacterium > Agrobacterium sp. 22117. The sequence goes on from NZ_JBQEPP010000006.1 coordinate 428,618, forward strand.
ATGTCGGTATCGTCGCCGGGCTGATCGCCTTATTTGAGATACCCTTCATGCTCATCTGGGCCAGTCTGCTGAAGCGATTGAACATCCTCGTCATTCTGGCGATAGGCGGCTTGCTCTATGCCGCCTTCATGGCCATGCTGACTTTGGCGACCTCTCCCTGGCAACTCTATGCCCTGACCATTCCGGCAGCGGCCGGCGCCGCTGCCCTGCTCTCCATGCCGCTCACGTATTTTCAGGATCTCTTTCCGGGAAGACCAGGCCTCGGCACCTCCTTCAACCCCATCAATTCCTTCCTCGGAAACGGCTTGACGGCGATCGTCTTCGGTACAGGAGCACATCTTTTCGGTTACTCCGGCACGGCATGGCTCGGTGTCGCCATGGCCCTTGCCGGCATCTTCGGCCTTGTGATCCTCGAGAAACGACGACCGACTGTCGCTTGATTTGCAAGCGAGGGTCATTTTGAAAACGCTATCGGCTGTAGGAAGGATACTTGCCGGCGAAGGATGCTCGTCCGATGAGCAGACTCGCTGGATGAGGCCGGGATGGCTACGATCGCTTTTGAGTGTCAGCAAGCGCATTTCTGGCGCCTCTAACCGATCAATCCCCGCAGCTTCGCAATCGATAAGGCGGCGACCGTTCCGGCATCCCGCAATTCCCCAGAAAGGACCATCGCTTCGACCTGATCGACGGAGAATGATCCGACAATCAAATCCTGCTCCTCAGTCGAGAGCTGGGACGGTCCTTGCGACAAGCCGGTGGCGAAGAAAATTCGATACGATTGGTTCGTCGTGCCGTAGAGGGGAAAGAGTTGTCCTATTTGTTCGACGTGATCTGCAGTCAACCCTGTCTCCTCAACAAGTTCACCGCGGGCAAGCTCTTCTGGATGAGCATCAAGAACGTCTTCCCAGGATCCCTGCGGCAATTCCCATTGTCGCTGACCGACGGGATACCGATACTGCTGAACGAGATAGAGACGTTCTCCGTCGAAAGGGATGATGACCGCAAAGTCGGGCTTGTCAACAAAACCATAGATTCCGACACTACCATCCAGTCGGCGGATCTTATCTTCCTTCACCTTCATCCAGCGGTTCTCATAAACCACCTTGGATGCGATCGTCTCGATATCCGGCTTCGTGTTGCTCATTGCTTCCCCCTATCCGACGAGATTTCAGGTTACACAGCCAATCTCTTTTGCCCAGTGCGAAACGCTAAGCTGCTGTCGCGGCGGTGCCGGCGTCCATCCCCAATGACGATGCGCAATCGAAACATTTCGACCCTCAGCCGATACCGATAGCAGCGTCATAGGGCTTGCTTCCGATAATCTTGCAGGTGGTCCACCAGTGCTCGGAGCTTCGGCGCCATATTGCGGCGGCTCGGATAGTAGAGATAGAAACCGGGAAAATGCGGACAGAATTCTTCCAGTACCGGCACGAGTTCATCGCGCGCGATCGCCGGTTTGAAGCTCTCTTCCATTCCAAAGCTGATCCCTGCTCCTGCAACGGCCAGCTTGATCATCAGCCCCATATCGGTCGTCGTGACAGTGTCGGCCACAGTCACAGAAAATTCCCGGCCATTCTCCGCAAATTCCCATCGGTACGGTGCGACATGCGCCGATATCTGCCAGCCGATGCAGCGGCGGCTTGCAAGCTCGCTTGGATGCGAAGGTATCCCGTACTTTTTGAGATACGCTGGCGAGGCGACAGCAATTTGGCGCTGCTCAGCCGACACCGGCACAGCGATCATGTCCTGAGCGATCACTTCCCCCAATCTTACGCCGGCATCGTATCCATGCGCGACGATATCGAACTCATCGTCCGTGACGGTCACATGAAGTTTCACATCAGGATTGGCGTCCAAAAAGGACGCGAGCATGGGACCGGAAAGAAAGCTCTCGGCAATCGACGATACGGCAAGCGTCAATCGCCCTTGTGGGTGGCCGGTAAGATTGGCGGCAGCCTCCCACGCAGCTTGCATCTCGATCAGTGCTGGCTGTGCGTCGGAATAGAGCCGCGCACCGGCTTCGGTTAAGGCAACGCTGCGCGTCGTGCGGCTGACCAGAGCGATGCCAAGCGCCTCTTCAAGCTTGCGAATGGTCTGGCTCACTGCTGAACGCGTCACGCCCAGACGATCTGCTGCAGCTCTGAAGCTCTTCTCCTGTGCAACAAGAGCAAAGACAGCGAGTGCATTGAAGTCCGATTGCATTGGTTAGCTCCGCTTACCTTTAAGGTCATATTTCTCCAGCTTATCACGACAATACGCCGTGCGTATCTTTGGCGCATCGACAAAAGCGAAAGCAACAGGAGAAACTCATGGAAAAAGTTGTTCTCATCACTGGCGCATCCAGCGGCATCGGAGTCGGCATCGCCCGCGAATTGGCAGAGGCCGGTAATAGTGTAATGCTCGGGGCAAGGCGCACCGATCGCCTCGAAGCTGTCGCAGACGAGCTTCGTTCGGCTGGCGGAAAGGTCAAGACCTGCCAGCTCGACGTCACGAACCTTGGAAGTGTCACTGCCTTCGTTGAGAAAGCTCAAAGGGAATTCGGCCGCGTCGATGTGATCGTTAACAATGCCGGCGTGATGCCCCTGTCACCCATGGCATCGCTCAAGATCGACGAATGGGAGCAGATGATCGACGTCAACATCAAGGGCGTCCTCTATGGCATCGCTGCGGTGCTTCCACACATGAACGAGCGCGGCTCCGGCCACATCATCAATATCGCGTCGATCGGTGCCCTTCAGGTCGTGCCAACAGCAGCGGTGTACTGTGCAACAAAATACGCTGTGCGGGCGATCTCTGATGGCCTTCGCCAGGAGAACGACAAGCTCCGTGTGACCTGCATCCACCCAGGGGTCGTCGAGAGCGATCTTGCGAGCACCATCACAGATCCGGTCGCGGCAGAAGCCATGGCGACTTACCGCGCCATCGCGCTCAAGCCCGACGCCATCGGTCGCGCCGTTCGTTTCGCCATCGAACAACCGGACGATGTGGACGTCAACGAGATCGTCGTTCGCCCCGTACGCACGACAATCTGATGACGACGTCCCAAACCCCGCGCAAGCGCCATCAGGGGCGTATCCTGATGGCTCTCTTGCTTATCATCATCCAACCCTCACCAATTTTAGCGGCAGAACATCAGAAGGCAGAAGCAATGCGACAATCCGAGATTGGCCAGACCCGGCCACAAGACCATCCTTATGTTGGCATGTGGGTCACCGCCGACGGCGCAATCCGTCACGAACTTCTGCCCAACGGTCGCTACGACGAGGCACGGGGCAACCGCCAAAGCGCTTATCAGGGTCAGTATGAAGTCAACGGCGATCATATCGACTACTGGGACGACACGGGGTTCACAGCCGATGGTACGTTTGTCGACAGGGACACGCTTCATCACGGCGGCATGGTCCTGTACCGCCGGATCTCAGAATAAACGGAGCAAGCGTGTAGGTGCCGTCGCCAATTCGCGTTTCGGATCGATGAGCGGACAATCAGGCCACCATTGTCTGGCTGAAACGATCGACGTAGGCGGCGGTGGCTAGGGGTGCATACGTGCTTTTGCGTGCTGAACGGATGGTGAGACGTGCCCAACATCGACCGGAACGACTTCGCTAAAGATGCCCTTCGAGCGCTTGGAGAGGTGTGGGGGTACCCCGACTTGAAATCCAGAATCACTTCCCCATTTCTCTCTTGCCGGGTTTACCGGTTTTGGAGGTTACTATGGCAGCACGAGCTTGGAATGCAGGTGGTTTTGGTGCGAATGCTTCAAGCGCTACGCCTGACTTCGAACAGCGTATGCAGAAAATCCGCAGGCTGTCGGGCATATCACGCCTGATGGATACGGCAGTCGGCATCCCTGGCACGCGCCTCCGCTTCGGTGCCGACTCTGTGCTTGGCCTCGTTCCGGTCCTTGGTGACGGGGCTGGCGCCCTTGTTGGGCTCTATATCGTCAACGAGGCGCGTCGCATGGGCCTTCCGAGGGAAAAACTGGCAAAGATGATTGGCAATGTGGCGATGGATTCCGTCGTCGGCAGCGTGCCGCTCTTCGGCGATCTTTTCGATGTCTACTTCAAATCGCATCGCCGCAACGTGCAGATCATCATCGATCATTTCGGTGTGGAGCCAGAAGAATTGCGGCGCAAGCGTAAATGAAGAGACGAGGATGCGGTGTACCGCTTCGCGACACATTTCGTTAGGCGGACGCCGCAGTTTGCAAAGGTCAATCGGCAAAACCTCGCCACACTGGAAAGCTGAACAATGGCCTTCGATCTTGATCGCTTTGTAAAGGCGCAGCAAAATACGTATGACAGGGCACTGAGCGAACTGATCGCCGGCAGGAAGCAGTCCCATTGGATGTGGTTTATCTTCCCGCAGATCCAAGGCCTTGGCCGTTCTGACACCGCGCGCTTTTACGCAATTTCAGGCCGTCCGGAAGCGGAGGCATATTTGGCGCATCCCGTTCTCGGACCGCGTCTCGAAGAGTGTACGCGCGCCATGCTGGACCATTCTAACTTGACCGCCCATGACATTTTCGGATCGCCGGATGATCTTAAATTTCGGTCCAGCATGACCCTGTTTGCCGCAGTCGCCGATCAGAGCGCGTTGTTTCAAACTGCTCTTCGGCAATTTTACAACGGCGCGCACGATCGCGACACGCTTTCGGTGATATCCGGCTCGTAACAATAAGCGATGATCACTTCCGCTTCACTATTCGCCGAAGCACAGAGCCTCTCCTCGATTTACGCGGGATGAGCTCGATATCGCTGACCAGCTTAGCGCCACCTTCCCGGCGCTCCAATGTAATCTTGCGACTGTGAAATGCTTCCAGCTCGGCACGATGCGCCACGCTGATAATGGTGGCGTCGGGTAGCTCATCAATGACGGTCTGCATCATTTTATCCTGGCTTTTTTCGTCCAGGGCTGCGGTCGCCTCATCCATAACGATGATGTCGGGAGCGTTAAGCAGCAAGCGTGCGAAGGTGAGCCGTTGTTTTTCACCGCCTGACAACGTCTGATCCCAAGGCGCCTCGTCCTCGATCTTGTCCTTGAGTTGACCGAGACCGACCTTGTCGAGAGCAGCGCCGATCTCTTCCGCCGTCCAGCTTTCAGCCGGTTGCGGATAAGACACCGCGCGGCGAAGCGTGCCAGCTGGGATGTATGGCCGCTGCGGCAGCATGAACAACTGGCTGTCTGCGCGAAAATTCACGCTGCCCCCGCCCCAGGGCCAGAGGCCCGAAATGGCACGAATCAGCGTGCTTTTGCCCGATCCGGATTCTCCCGACACCAGCACTCTCTCACCCGCGCCGATTTCGACATCCGTCTCTTTCACGACGGCTGTTCCATCACCGAGAGATACGGACACATCCTTGAGGCTAAGCATGGTGTCACCTTCGGTCTCGCCGCGAATGATGCGTCCGAAAGTCTCGCTTCTCTCCGCGCGCTCAAGACCATCAAGCGACATCATCAGGGAGGCGACGCGCCGCGCGCAGGCGTTCCAGTCGGCAAGCCGCGGATAGTTGTCGACCAGCCAGCCAAAGGCGGACTGAACGATGGTGAAAGCAGATGCCGCCTGCATGACCTCGCCGAGCGACATGCTGCCATCAAGAAACTTCGGTGCACAGAGCAGAAGTGGCACGACGGGCGCAATCAGCACCGAGCCGTTAGAGACGACGGTGGTGCGCATATATTGCTGCGCCATGAGCCGCCATTGCCGCCGAACATTGCCGAACCTTTTGTCGAGATCGCTCCGCTCTTCCTCTTCCCCGCCAAGCAAAGCAATGCTCTCGCCATTTTCCCTGACGCGCGTCAGCGTGTAGCGATATTCCGCTTCCACCTGGTTTTTGACTTCGGAGACCTCCACGAAGTTTCGCGCAATGAACGCGATGGACGTCGAGGTGACTGCTGCGTAAATGATGGCCGCTATCACGAGAAAGCCGGGAATGGTGACCCAGGTGCCGCCGATCGACAGTGTGAGCGCTCCACCAATGGTCCATAGAACGACAATGAAGGTAGAAGCGGATACGAAGGCCGCGATGACGCCGGAGACGAAATCGACCGGCGCTTCAGTGGCAATGCGCATATCCTCCGAGAGCCTCGCTTCCGGGTTCTTGTGGTCGCCATCGATCAGGTTCAGCTGGTAGTAGCGGCCATTAGCAATCCATCTGCCCACCATCACCTTGGTCAACCATGAGCGCCAGCGCCGCTGAATGCGCATTCTGACATAAACCTGCGAGGTGACGATGAACACACTACCCAGAACGAGAAACGGAAATACCGACGCGAGGGAATAGACAGTCGCCGCATCTCTTTTTTCGATGGCGTCGAAAATCCCGCGGTTCCAGACGTTGACCCCGTATTGGATAGCGACATTGATACCGATCATCGCCAGCAGGCCGAGCGTAAACGGCCATGCCAGCTTATCGCCCCGGCGGCTCCAAAAGCCGCGCGCGCTGATCCAGAAGCGTTTCAGAAGATACTTTCGCCGCGCTTCCTCAGCCTCTTCCGGCGTCAAGCCCGCAGCAGGTTCTACCTCTTCCGGGGGAAGCTCTTCAACATTGTCCTGACCATCTTGGGAGGATTTGGTTTCGGCGGCGGTTTCGTCGGCACCGGCCACCGGTTTCGGTTCTACGTCATTGTTTTTCATGGGCGCTGAACGGCCAGTGATAGGAAAGGTTTCACGACTTAGTGAAGGGGCGCGAAAATAATCTCAAGGATAGTCGCAGTGACCGAAGGAGAAGGGGTCGCGGCAGTTCTAGAAAGTGCGCATCAGCGTCAGCGCGTCTCCGAGAACCCGGAGAATTCATCTTGTGCGGCGACTGTCAACATTCCCAGTTGTAACACTCGGAGATCTTCGCAGCGCTTGACGCATTTGGCCTAGGTCGTGCTGAACTTTTCAGGAAAGAACCAGAACGGCGTTCGCTCCAAAATCAAAGCAAATACCGGCTGGCGGGTTCAAAGCTCGACGGACGAAAGCAGACCCTTTCCCAAGCGCAAACCTCGGCCTCACGCCACCTCAAGATGGGAGGCATCCGATCCCCCAGCCGTAACTGGCTCAAACGAGGCCGGACACGCGTGAGACGCGTTAAGCCGACGAGCGACGATGTCATGGTTGAGCCACAGCACCGGACCGGACGGGTCGGACGACTCGCCGAAAATCAACTGACCGGTTGATTTCACGACAAGAGCGCTCAGGAGGTCGCTCATCATCACCTTGCTATCACGATGCATCCGGGTGATCTCATTAGAGGTGCCGATGGTCAAATCCGCCTGTGCCTGGCTGTTTGGCATGGGCCACGCCGAGAAGTCGTAGAAGGGACGCATGACTTCGCTTTCCTGCATCGCATGGATCTTCTGGAAAACATCGTCCATCGTCAGGCCGTCATCCAGAAGCTGCGCGCAAGCCCGCCACTGTTCGTCGGCCCACGTCCCGCCATTCTCTTTCTTCAAAGCCAGCAGCAGTGGTATCAGTGGAAGCTCAATGCCGGTGAAGACATCAGACGAATTGGTGCGGATCTCTGGGCAGTTATAGACGGTTGCTTTTATTCCCGCAGCCCAGGCTTCCTGCGCAATGCCTTCCAGGCGCATTTTCGCATAACCCTGGGTGTAGTTGGTGTAGGTCTGCCAACGGTAGTTGCCGTCGATCAGAACCGCCGATCCGTGGTAACCATAGGCCGTATATCGAACTTGGCCACCCGAGGCTTCCACCCGCTCACGGATCGCCGCACTGAAATCGATGAGATGGCGGAACGTGTTTGCGGAAACCTCATCGAAATTCTGCAGAATGAGTTTCCCCAGGTCACTTTCGATCAGCCTCTGCGATGACATGTGGCGGGACCCGGTCCCCTTGTAGATGCGATTGGCGACAACGAGGAACACCTTCGCCTTCGGAATGCCGCCTGCCATCGTGTGGGCGAAGAACACGTTGCGACCATCGGCGATCATTCCGTCGAGAACGGACATGACCTGTGAAAGCGCCTCGGTAAAGCGCGCCGTGGCAATATCGCGGCACTGCGCGATATAGTCCCAATCGAGCTTATCGTGCTCCCAGCTCTCAAGCGTCATATCAGCGAGAAGATCGGTCGGGGTCGCGCCGCCCGCCGGAGCATCCAGATCGAAGCCGGCCATCAGGGGGATATTGATGATCCTGCCGCCCAGCTGGGCCTCGGCGGCAGAGAGTTCTTCTGCGTGCAGGGGCCGCAACGCGCCGTGTTCGTCGCGCCGCCCGACAGTGATCCCGACAATCTCCATGCCCGCCCGCTTGGCTTCGTCAAGAAGGCCGGTCGCATAGCCGCGACCGAACAGTTCGCCAAAAAGGACAAAAACATCGCCTCGACGGAAGGTCGTGTTCTCGGAAAGACGATTGAGTGCGACCGGATTTTTCATGCTGTCAGCTCTTTATTTCGCGAATCGTCGAGCGATGGCCCATACGAACTTTCACAGACACATGCCCGCGATGGCACAAAATGAAAACTCATTTTCCGTGACCGTTCATTTCAAAATGTGAACTCTATCTCGTCACAACATGCCAGATCATGGCGGGGGTCTCTTGCTCTGGGTCAATCGTGGTCAACCCATAACCGTCGAGGTCACTGAATTGCTTGCAAAAAGCGGCTGCTCGAACGGCACCGTTTGGAATGAAGAATACCCTCGTCGTTCCGATGCGCTGAGCTCTGTACCTTTCAACGAGCGTGCCGCGATAAAACTCAGTGATCGCGCGTATATGCATATCGCGGCGACGCAGGCGTCTTCTTGGCCCTCGCCAACGTGTGGCGAGCAATGTCCTCTTGACGCAGGACATGACGAATTTCGCCAAGTATCTCGGCCCGACGCACGGCTTTGTCTGCGAGCCGGAGGGAGATTTCTTCTTCTGTCGCGTTCGCACCAACGTCGCTCGTGGTTTCATTTTCAACGATATCGCGAAGAATGTTCATCAGTACGAGGTTCTTCTCGTGCATATGCATCACCATTTCCGTCATTTTCAAACGCTGAGACATGGTCGTCATTCCTGCTCAAAATTGCCTTCTGGCTGCTAACTGAGCAGAGGCAGAAATGGTCGCACGCTGCATTTGACATTCGCCGTTTCGGTCAGCTTCGCGCAAGCCTCGAGCCAACACGTCTCTGGATAAGCAGGCCAAACGCGGGATCGGCATCAAGGCGGCAAGCGATTTGACGGCAATCGGAGGCTAGGCGCAAAGGCCGTGAAGCCGATGTGCTAGAAGAGATGCCTCGCGCTCTGGGTGCAGCGACCGAGGTGCGCTACGCCCGGAACCGATCGAAGGCGGTGAGACGTCTGGTCGGGGGATCGACGTCAGGATATCTGTATATTTCCGCCCTGAGATACTGAAGCTCGTCATCGAGACCGTCTTCCCCGACCTCGATCCACCAGCATTTCGGGCGACCGTCACTTCCGTCGGACCAGCGATAGCCTCGCCCCTTCAGCTGATCCTTCATATCGAAGGGGCTGTTCTCGGCAAAAACCCTTACCCGTGACCTCTGGCTCGCCTCATAGAGTTCGGCAAAAGCAATTGAAGCTGATCCGTCCACCTCTCGGGCCAGGACCTCCAAGAGTGCAAAGCAATCATCGACCGCACGATGTCCTTCATGAAAATATCCAGCCTGTCCAAGCAGATATCCAAGCTTCGTGCCTTCATATCCCCGCGACGACCAATCGACCTCAGAGTGAGAGCAAGCCCATGCCTTGCCGGAGAAAATCCCCGAAAATACCTCGCAGAAAGGCCGATCGAAGCCGGCATTGTGGGCAATCAGCAAGTCGGCAGGCTCGATCAGCGCCTCAAGTGCTGTCATATCGATCGCCTGCCCGGTCACCATATCGTCTGTGATCCCCGTGAGCTTGGTAATCTCAGCCGGGATGGGGTCGCTCGGCTCTCGCAGTCCGCCATAAACGCCGGTCACATCGCCGATCTGACCCGTGGCATCGAAGGTGAAGGCGACCGCCCCAATCTCGATGATCTCATGCTTTCGGGCATCAAGGCCCGTGGTCTCCGTATCAAGGATGACGCCGCGAAGTGGGTATCCAGGCCGAGGAACGGATGTGATTGCGCGGGGAACCAGTTTCGTCAGGATGCGATATCGCCCAGTCTCGAACAGAGAACGGACCATCTCCTCTTCCGTTAGGGATGGTGCTTGTCGATCAGTTTTGCCGGATTTCGACGGTCGATGCGACGCTACCTTGGCGCGCGAATCCCGATCCGGAAACATGTCAAACTGTTCTGTCATCCCTGCAGTCAAACCCCGATGCGATTTTCGTTCTTCAGAACACAGCGGCACCGGCAGATCAACCTCGTTGGCAAGACGACCCGCTCGTTTTGGTGAGGTGCGACTTACAGACGCCGGGGTCCGGTCACAAACATGCTTTTACGACGAGCGACGAAGTGAGATTACAACAGACTTCCGGAGTTGCCCAAAGGGCCCGCCGCGTCCATATAGTCTCAATGACGCATGATTCGAAAATATTCGTAGGTCTTCGGTCCACTCGCAAACGCTCGCCAGCGGCAAGCGAGCCTAAGGGACCAAAGTGCCAGTGGGATGGGTGTGAAAAGATTGGAACGCACCGCGCCCCGGTTGGCCCAGGTGCTGAAGGTCTCTACCTGCTCTTCTGCCTTGAGCATGTGGCTGCCTACAATAAGGGATACAGTTTCACCGCGGCACCATCGAGTCCCGACGTCGCCCGCTATCAAAAGGAAGCGACGATGGGTGCGCGGCCGACTTTGGGAAAGCGCGTGAACGAGCCAACCGAAGCTCCGCTACCATCGTCTGTTCGTTCAGGCTCGGCAAAAACGCTCAATGCTCGCAAAGGCGTGAGACAAGGGCAAACGACGACCGGTAGCCAACAAAGAAAGCTCAAGACGCTCGAAGCCAAGGCTTTCGACACTCTGGGCCTCAGTCACCAAGCAACATCGGACGAGATCAAGAGCCGCTACAAGGAAAGGCTCAAAATGCACCACCCCGACGCCAATCAAGGAGATCGCAATTCCGAGGATGCGCTTAGAGCCTCGATTGAAGCGTACAGAATCCTTAAACTGAACGGCTTTTGCTGAGCCTATCCAACGAGAGGCTGAGAGTGGCGCTCTTGAAAGAATTGGACCATTAGCCCACTCCTTCGCTGCGTCAGAGAATTAAATTCCCATCTGAGGTTCAAGCGGCCGGCGCGACAGAGCAGGTAGAGCCAACGTTGGTCTGGATCGGGACCATCTCATCATTTTCCGATGAGCGGCTTTTTCCGATGCAGGGTCTCCGATGCAAGCCCCGCCAGTTCGCGAATGAAGAAGTCCAGGATTGTCGATGGCCTCTCGCTAAGACGAGTAGCGATGATGAAGGGAGAATTGATCCGGCCTTCTTTCGGCAGAAGGGCACGCAAGATGCCTTTCTGTACCCAGTCGGCCACGTAATGATCCGGCAAATAGCCCAGATATCGGCCTGACATCACGAACATCGCCTGGGCCTCCATGTTCGAGGCGGAGGCCTTGGCGCGCGCACCAGGAAAATACTGCAACTCGCGCATATTGGCATAGGGCCTGACGACGAAGTCGAAGCCTTCCACGCGCTGCACGGAAATGTCCGCATCATCTGCAGTGAAAAGTGGATGTCCCTTGGCGCAATAGAGGGAATGCATCTCATCGCGCAGGCGCGACAGTTTGAGGCCCTGGTAGGGTTCCGTTTCCGGAAGGATCGCAATATCGAGACCGCCATTGGCGATTTCAGCGAGCAATGCGTCCGGCGAATCAATGACCAGTTCAAGGCGTGCTTCCGGCGCCTTGTCGCTGATGCGGGCAATGATGCGATGAATGGGCAAGTCCGCATCCGTAATGGTGTTGTCCACCAACCCCAGCCTGAGCGTTCCGGTGATCCTGTTTTTCAACGTGCCGATTTCGCTTTCGAAGGCGTTGAGTGCCAGAAACAACGCTTTCGATTTCGCATGAACGATCGCACCGCGATCTGTCAATTCAAAGCCCGCGCGCCCGCGGCGGCAAAGCTTGTAGCCAAGCCTGTCTTCTAAGGCCTTGATGTGGAAGCTGACAGCGGACTGGCTGAGGCCAAGCGTTATCTGTGCGCCGAGAAAGCTCTTATGCTCCACCACTGCGCGAAACACGGTGAGAGCCCGGAGGTCGGACTGGGCAAATTGCATGAGACGACCTTACATCATCTTTTCTAATGTGAACTCCAAATCTTTCCTATTTTTTTGCGCTGATGTCCATGGTTCGTTGGCAGAATAAACAACCGGGGAACAAACCATGATGCCATCGTCCATTTCCAGAGCTTTGCTTTTCGGCGCAGCGCTCGTCACGATCCTGTCGTCGACCGCCGCGAACGCTGCAGATCTTCTCGACAAAATCAAAGCGGACAAAGTTTTTACCGTTGCCACAGAAGCCCGCTTTGCGCCTTTCGAGTTCGTCGAAGACGGCAAGATTATCGGTTACTCGGCCGACATCATGGTTGAAGTCATGAAGGCTCTGCCGGGCGTCGAACTTAAGCGCCTAGACCTGCCGTGGCAGGGCATTCTGCCGGGCCTTGCGGCTGGCCGCTTCGATTATGTCGTCACCTCCGTGACCGTTACGCCGGAACGCATGAAGGCCTACCATCTCTCGGCTCCGATCGCCGATGCAACCATGGCACTACTGAAGCGCAAGGGCGATGCAACCATCACCAAGCCGGAAGATATCGCCGGCAAGGCGGTCGGTTCTCAGGCCGGCTCTGCGCAGCTCGCCGCGCTTGAGACCTTTGCCGCAACGCTGAAGGACAAAGGCGGTCCGGTGACCGTCTCCACCTATACGGACTTTTCCGAAGCCTATGCCGATCTCGGCGCCGGCCGTATCCAGGCTGTCGTCAATTCTCTTCCCAATCTTCTGGAAGCCGCCCGCCAGCGGCCCGACGTCTTCGAAGTCGTTCTGCCGACCTTCGGGCCGAAGACCTATTTTTCCTGGGCAGGCCGCAATGATGTCGACAGCGCATCGCTGAATGCGCTGATGGACGCCGAACTGGGCAAGCTCAACACATCCGGCAAGCTTGCGGAGCTCCAGAAGAAGTGGTTCGGCGCTCCGATGGAACTTCCAGAGACTCTCCCTGCCGCTGAATAAGATAGGACGGGTCGGCCATGGACAAGACAGTCGCACATATCTGGCCCGCGCTTCTCGATGGCCTCACCACCACAATGACGATCAGTCTGACGGCGCTTCTCTTCGGCGCGCCGTTGGCTCTTCTGTTGGCCGCCTGCGCGCGTGGCAGACGGTGGACGCGCGTCCCGGCAGCGCTTTATCTTTCCTTCTGGCGCGGAACACCGATCCTCGTACAGCTTTTAATCACCTTCTACATTCTTCCATTCCTCGGGCTTGAGCTTGAGCCGATCGTTGCCGCCACCTTGGCCTTGGCGCTCAATACGGCGGCGTTCCAATCGGAAATCTATCGGGCGGGGCTTCAGGCTGTGCCGAAAGGCGAAATCGAGGCGGCAAGAATGCTGGGTCTCTCTCCCTCCGCGGTCTTTATCAACATCGAGGTCCCTCAGGCTGTACAGGCTATGTTCCCAGCGCTGGTGGGAGAAATGCAGGCTCTGGTCAAGAACTCCTCGCTCGTCTCGGTCATCGCCGTGACGGATTTGACCCGCCGTGCCCAACAGGTCGCGTCCTCGACGTTTCGTCCCCTGGAAGCCTATGCCTCAGCCCTCCTTCTCTATGTTGCAGTCGGCATCCTGATCGCCGCTCTGGGACTCATGCTTGAGAGACGCCTGTCACGCAGAGGGCAAAATTGATGACCGGCTTTATCACTGACCTGCCGCTCTATCTTGCCGGACTGCTCACGACGATCACAGTCTCGGCAAGCGGCGTCACTATTGCAGCCCTGCTTGGCATAGTGCTCGCCACTGGTCTACGCAGCAGTTTTCATCCCCTTGCACTCGTGACCAGAGCCTATGTCGAGTTTGCCAGGGGCGCGCCTCTCGCCCTCCTGCTTTTCCTTCTCTACTACGGCGGACCGCAGATCGGGCTGTTGCTCAGTCCCTATGTGGCCGGCACCTTCGGACTTGGCATCTATGGTGCAGGTCCCTTCGCAGAGATTTTTCGCGCAGGCCTCAATGCCGTTCCCAAGGGAGAGCGCGAAGCCGCAGAGATGCTGGGCCTCACACGCGGGCAGCGCTTCCTGCACGTGGAGCTTCCGCAAGCCCTTCGCCTGACGCTGCCGCCCTGCGTGGGTCAAGCGATCGCGCTTTTGAAAGAGTCGGCTGTTCTCTCGGTAATCACGGTTGGAGAGTTGACGAAGGTAGCCGGAACGATCAGCTCGATCAGCTTCAGCGTCGTGACGCCCTACCTCACTATCGCCCTGCTCTACTGGGCTCTTGTTGAAATTCTGTCGAAGTCGGGACGCGCTCTGGAGCGCCACTTCGCCCTGAGAGGTTCCTGAGATGACGAGACCGGCAGCAATTTCCGTTCGCGGACTTGAGAAGCGATTTGGCGACAAGACCGTATTGCAGGGCATTGATCTTGATATTCAAGATGGCGATGTCACCTGCATTATCGGGCCTTCCGGATCCGGGAAGAGTACCCTGTTGCGCTCGCTTGCCTTTCTCGACGCCTATGATGCAGGCGAGGTTCACATCTTTGGCAAGATGCTGGGATGGCGCGAGACACCGCTTGGACGCGAAAAGGCGGGCTACAGGGAATTGACCGATGCCCGTCGTCCGATCGGAATGGTCTTCCAGCATTTCCACCTGTGGCCGCATTTGAACGTGCTGGACAATGTGACGCTCGCATTGCGGTTGGTCCATGGCTTCTCCCGCAGGAGGGCAGAAGATATCGGGCGCGAAATGCTCAGTAAGGTCGGACTGCTGTCCTTTGCCGACCGCTGGCCTGAAAGCCTATCCGGCGGGCAGAAGCAACGTGTTGCGATCGCCAGAGCTTTGGCCGTGAAGCCGAAGGTGATGCTGTTCGACGAACCGACCTCGGCGCTGGACCCCGAACTGGTCGGCGAAGTCCTCTCCGTGATGAAATCGCTCGCTTCGGAAGGAATGACAATGGTGATCGTGACCCACGAAATGGGTTTTGCCGCACATGTCGCCAATCGCGTCGTCTTCATGGATGCCGGCAGGATTGTCGAAGAAGGCGCACCGAATGTGCTTTTCGCAACGCCAAAGAGCGACCGTCTCTCTCAATTTCTGGAAACCTGGCGCGAACGCGCGATTTGATGCCCGAAAGGAATAAGCATGACAGCCCACGGCTACGACAATGGACGGTTAAACCTACCCTTCGTTGGCATTTCCACCTTCGCCAAAAGTCCCTATGTGGACAACTGGGACAAGATCGACGCCGATGTCGCTGTCCTCGGCGCACCCTTCGATTTTGGAACTCAATGGCGCGCCGGCGCGCGCTTCGGACCACGCAGCATCCGCGAAGCCTCGACGCTTTTCGCCTTCGGTCACGCTGGCGCTTACGATCATGAGGATGACGTCACGTATTTGGAAGGCGTTCGCATCGTGGATCTCGGCGACGCGGATATCGTCCACACGGACACAATGAAAAGCCATACCAACATAGAGTTCGGCGTTCGCAAGATTCTTGCGGCAGGAGCGCTACCTGTCGTGCTCGGCGGCGATCATTCGATCAATATTCCATGCATCAATGCTTTCAGCGAGCAGGAACCGATACATGTCGTGCAGTTCGACGCCCATCTCGATTTCGTTGATGAGCGCCACGGCGTTCGCTTCGGCCATGGCAGCCCGCTGCGCCGCGCCTCGGAGAAGCCTTGGGTCACCGGCATGACACAACTTGGTATCCGGAACGTATCCTCAACGGCCAAGGAGGGTTACGATTACGCCCGCGCTCAGGGCTCCGATATTCTCTCGGTCCGCCAGATCCGCAAGCTTGGCGTCGATGCCGTTTTGGCTCGTATTCCGACTGGAAAGAGATATTACCTAACAATCGATATCGACGGCTTCGATCCCTCAATCGCACCAGGAACTGGTACACCGAGCCATGGCGGTTTCATCTATTATGAAGTGCTGGAACTGATTGTGGGCCTTGCCAAACAAGGAACGATCGTCGGCGTCGATCTGGTGGAAGTCGCACCCGATTATGATCACACCGGTTCGACCGCGATCCTGGCCGCCCAACTGCTGCTCAACACGATCGGGCGCGTGTTTGCCAACGCCGACGGGATCATGGAAAGGAAGACGTAGCGTGATGGTCCGAATGCCCATCAACCGCGAGGACTGCCGGACCGAAAAAAATGTTTGAAGCGTCGGGTACTCTACAGCGGGAAACTCGCCACTAAAGCTTGTCGCGAGCTTTCAGATTCGCCCCATGCTTCAGTTCTTTGTCTGTTGGCATATCGCTATCGCAAAACCGCTGAACGCTTTCTTGCGACAGGCTCTAACCCGGCAAACAGCTTCGACTGCGTTTCGGCATGGGATATCGAACGCCTCTGCCGGGTGATCGGTGTCCAATCTTGCCCTCCTGTTTCATCCGCCAGTCCGTCTCTTGAAAGGTGACATCCGGTTCAGATCGCTACGGTTACGCCTGATGGAATGCCCACCTTGAACGAGCGCGCTTTTTAGCCGGATCGGGAGGTTCAGGTTGAAGCTGCTTGTCCGCCGCCGGGCCGGAAACGGACAAGCCGCTACAGAGGTTCGCTATTTCAGCGGCAGGAAGAGTTCTGCCACCGCCACATGTTCAGGTTCTTCGGGAAAGAAGGTAAGGCGCTGGCAATAGAGCGGGAAATCCCTCGCCTCCTCACCGCTGGCCGGTAGCCAATCGCGATAGAGGTAAAGCGCGGCGGGCGCCAGATCATCCGTATTGCCGACGACCCTCAGCACGGCGCAACGGCCGCCGGGAATCATGCCCGCCTCGACATGTTCTCCCTTCGTCTTGATCGGCCGATCCGTGCTAACACAAAGATCCAACCGATACTCGTCCGGAGACGTCACCCGCGGATCGGAATGTAAGATGTTGAAAGTCGAGCTGGTCTTCGGAGTGAGGCCTGCAGCTTTACGCCATGCGATAAAGCGTTTGATCGTATCGCTGATCCTTGCCGGATCACCTTCGTGTTTCATGATAGCGACACGGGTCGGTGACACCTCGCGAATTTCGATGTCATTTGCTGCAAATGTCCTTTGCACAAGCTTACTCCTTGCTTGGTTGAGAGGCCCGAGGGCGGCAAGCCACGGTTCCCAATCGGGAGATTTCCTGAACTGCGAAGGCGACTGGCCGAACCGTTGCCGAAACGCGCGGGCAAAGGCATCAGGAGCGTCGTAGCCGGCATCCATCGCTATCTCCGTCACACTGTCTACATCCCTGTAGGCCAGCCTGTATGATGCCCGCTTCATGCGGACGAGTTGGATATAGCTATGCACAGACAGCCCGAAGGCCGCTGCGAACTGCCGATGGAAATGGAACTTGGAGAATGCGGCCACGCGGCTCAACTCGTCCAGGTCCAGATTGCGGTCGAGATGCTGATCAATGTGATCCAGGACCCGTTGCATCCGATCATGGTAGTTTCGAAGCGTCGTCGTCATTATCTTGTCCTTGCCGTGGCAGAACCAGATAGCCCCGCACAAGCGCTGTACGCTCGACCGATCTTGCGGATTATCAGACTTGGCTGTTCAGCAGTAGCGTCGGCCTATGAGGTAGCCATCCGGCAGGGATGCCGGCATCCACTTTGGAGTGCAGATTACGCCATCTGGACGTTCAACGTCTTCAGCATCCAATTTCACGGCAGCAATTGCTCCAATCTGCTGATCAACATGTCGGCATTGTCGGCGATGACGTCGGCAAGCCAAGGCGTTCGGATCGATGTCGTTGCGCTTGGCGGCCATGATCAGTGTCGCCAAGAACGGCGCACGGCCAACAACGATCCGTCGAAGCAAACAGCCATGACTTCCTGCCGAGCGCAAAGCTTGGGAGCGCTCCTTCGGCTGCTTTATTCGTGAGACAAGTCCGGCCATCGTCGAGGAAAGAGGTGAAGCTGTTCCAGCGCTTGAGCATGTAATATATTGCCTCGGCAACGGGAGAACTGCGCGACAGCTTTGCACGCTGGATTTGGAGCCCATTTACGCGGCTCTTTGACGAATTCCAACGATCTCACGCCGCGCAAAACCTATAGCGAACCGGATTCTCTAGAAACGCCAAAACCCCTCGGCTTTGGGCCGCGGGGTTTTGATAATCGTCGTATATTTGGTTGCGGGGGCAGGATTTGAACCTGCGGCCTTCAGGTTATGAGCCTGACGAGCTACCGGGCTGCTCCACCCCGCGTTGACTGCGTCCCCGATTTGGATCGGGATATGTCTTAGAATTGGATAAAGCCGCTTTGAGGGCGGCTTTTGCATTCGGCTTGTGCCGAGCGGTTTGTGATTGAGAAGATAATTTGAGTTGCGTTTAGCAGACCTGGCAGCGACCTACTCTCCCGCGTCTTAAGACGGAGTACCATTGGCGCTGGGGCGTTTCACGGCCGTGTTCGGAATGGGAACGGGTGC
>NZ_JBQEPP010000007.1:0-376193 GCF_052045735.1 Agrobacterium sp. 22117
GTCGCCAGCAGCGCCGCCGCCCTCGTCAGTGAGCGGACTTATAAGAGACACACCCCAAACAAGTCAACAGAGGTTTTTCATAAATCTGTCGTTTTCTCGTAAGTGACAGTAATTATTGGGTTTTTTTGAGGTCACACTTCTGGCAGCATCTCAGACCCTGACATCAAGCGTGTTTTACAGCTCTGCAAATCGCCCATCTCTTCAATGATGCGCTCACCATGCTAAGCTCGACGCATAAGAGAAGAAGGGAAAAGTCGATGCTGGTTCTGAATGAAGACGAAACGCGCAACGCACTGGCGTGGCCACAGCTTATCGAAGCGATCGAAACGATGTTTCGCACCGGTTGCGAGATGCCCGTTCGGCATCATCATGATGTCGCTGTGCCAGGTGAGAGGAATGCCACGCTTCTGATGATGCCCGCCTGGGTGCCTGGCTCCTATATGGGCGTGAAGATCCTTTCCGTCTTCCCGGATAACAGTACACGTGCCCTGCCTGCGATCTTTGGAACCTATCTTCTCTCTTCCGGCAAGACTGGGGAAATGCTGGCGGCAGTCGAAGGCGGCGAGTTAACGGCGCGCCGGACTGCGGCAACCTCCGCTGTCGCAGCAAAATACCTCGCGCGGCCTGATGCGTCGTCCATGCTGATGGTTGGCACCGGGCGCCTGTCGCTCAACCTGATGCAGGCCCATTCTACGGTGCGAAACATTTCCACCTTCCATATATGGGGGCGGAATATGGCTTCCGCGGAGAAGGCAGCCGCTGAAGCCCGGCAGATGGGGCTCAATGCTTTTGCCTGCGCCGATCTGGAAGTCGGCGCACGGGACGCCGATATCATTTCATGCGCCACGCTCTCCAACGAGCCATTGATCCGAGGCGCTTGGCTCAAGCCGGGCGCGCATCTCGATCTCGTTGGCGCCTTCAAGCCTTCCATGCGCGAGAGCGACGATGCGGCCGTGCAGTTGGCAAGCGTTTATGTCGACACCTTCGATGGCGCTCTTAAAGAAGGGGGCGATATCGTGCAGCCGCTTGAGGCCGGTCTGCTTCAGCGAGAGGATATCAAGGCAGAGCTTGCCGATCTCGTTTCAGGGCGTCAAAAGGGCCGAGACAACGATAACGAGATCACGCTGTTCAAATCGGTCGGTGCGGCGCTGGAAGATCTGGCTGGCGCAATCCTTGCCTATGAAAGCGTGACACGACGGACCAACTGACGTCATGACGAGTACGATCAAAACGGCAATCCAGGATTCAAGCAATCTCCCGGTCACGAATGTGCTGGCTGCGTTGGGCCAAGACCTTGCCCGCGCGAAGAAAGCCGTCCTCTGCGCCCCGCCAGGGGCTGGCAAGACGACCCTGGTGCCGCTTTATCTGCTCGACCAGGAGTGGCTGGGGGACGGCAAGATCATTCTTCTGGAGCCTCGACGACTGGCGGCGCGAGCGGCGGCAAGCCGCATGGCGTCACTCCTGAAAGAGGATGTCGGTGGCACCGTGGGTTATCGCATGCGTCTCGACAATCGCGTTTCTGCCAGAACGCGAATCGAAGTTGTGACCGAAGGCGTGTTCGCGCGGATGGTTCTGGATGATCCTGAGCTTCGCGGCGCGTCCGTCGTCATCTTCGACGAGTTTCACGAGCGCTCGCTTGATGGCGACTTTGGCCTCGCATTGGCGCTGGATGTGCAGGCAGGCCTTCGCGATGATCTGCATTTGCTGGTGATGTCCGCCACGCTGGATTCCGAACGGATCAGTGCACTGCTCGATCAGGCGCCTGTCATCACCAGTCTCGGCCGGAGCTTTCCGGTCGATATACGCTACGAAGACAGGGCCGGACAGGAGCGGGTCGAAGACAAGGTGGCGCGGGCGATCATCGAGGCGCATGCCGCAGAGGCCGGATCGATCCTTGCCTTTCTTCCGGGGCAAGCGGAGATCAAGCGCACCGCTGAGAGATTGGAGGGCCGATTCGATCCGAATACGCAGGTGATCCCGCTTTATGGAAACCTCTCGCAGAAAGAACAGGACGCAGCGATCAAGCCACCGGAAAGCGGTCGGCGCAAGATCGTGCTGGCAACCTCGATTGCGGAGACCTCGATCACCATCGACGGTGTGCGGATTGTCATCGATAGCGGGCTCCAACGCCTGCCCGTCTTCGAGCCCTCGACCGGCATCAGCCGGCTTGAGACAGTAAAGGTCTCTCGCGCGTCTGCTGACCAGCGTGCTGGCCGCGCGGGGCGAACGGAGCCGGGTATTGCCATCCGTCTGTGGCACGCGGGACAGACAGCGGCGCTGCCAGCGTTTACGCCGCCGCAGATTCTTTCCAGCGACCTTTCCGGTTTCGCGCTCGATCTCGCCCATTGGGGTGTCAGCGATCCGGCGTCCCTCAAATTTCTCGATCAGCCGCCGGCGTCTACGTTGAAAGAGGCTAATGCGCTGCTGCAAGGGCTTGGCGCTCTCGACCGGTCTGGCGCGATGACCGCACGCGGAAAGCTGATGCGCGAGATGGCCCTGCCGCCGCGCCTCGCAGCCATGGTCCTGGCGGCAGAAGAGCTTGGCTGTGGCCATGAGGCTTCGCTGCTTGCCGTGCTTCTGACAGAACAGGGGCTTGGCGGTAACGATATCGATCTTGAAGAGCGGCTTCGCCGGTTCAAGGGCGAGAAGACGGAGCGCGCAGCCGCTGCCAAAGGACTGGCAAAACGGCTCCTTTCCTCCCTTCCAGGCAAAAGGGACGGATCGGAAGCAGCTCTGACGGCCGGGCAGCTTCTGTTGCATGCCTTTCCGGATCGCATCGCATTCCAGCGTGGTGGGCGCGGTCGATATGTGATGGCGAATGGACGTGGTGGCGAGGTGGAAGAGACGCAGCGACTGGCGGCCGAAAAGATGCTGGTGGTCGCCGACATCGTCGGCCGCGCCGCACGACCGAGGATTCTGGCGGCCGCTTCGATCGCCATGCGGGATGTGGACGCATTTCTGCCAGAGGCGGTCGTCAAGGAAGACCAGCTTTTCTTCGACAAGCAAAGCGGACAGGTCCGGGCAAGACGCGTCTCGCGTATCGGCGCCATTATTCTCGATGAAACGCCACTTGCACGCCCGACGGGAGAGAAGGCGGCGCAAGCGCTTGCCAGCGGCATCCGCGAATATGGGCTTGGCATTGTGCCCTTTTCTAAAGAGGCACAGCAGTTGCGCCATCGCCTCGGCTTTCTTAACCGCAGTGTCGGTGCGCCATGGCCGGATATGAATGACGCGGCGCTGATTGACCGGCTGGACGAGTGGTTTGTGCCCTTTCAGCATGACGCCAAGACGATCCATGAGATCAATAGCGGCAACATCATCGATGGGCTGCGCTCGCTGGTTCCGCACGAGGAACTTCGCCAGCTTGGCAAATTGCTTCCCACCCATTTCGAAGCGCCGACCGGACAAAAGCACTCGATCCACTATGAGGGCGAGGAGCCGACGCTGACCATCCGCGTGCAGGAGCTCTTCGGCTTGAAGGATCACCCGAGTGTGGCAGGCGGCAAATTGCCACTATTGCTGGAATTGACCTCGCCTGCCCACAGGCCGATACAGACCACGCGGGATTTGCCAGGGTTCTGGGCGGGCTCCTGGAAGGACGTGCGCGCGGATATGCGCGGGCGTTATCCACGCCATCCCTGGCCGGAAGATCCGGCATCCGCGCAAGCCACACATCGCGCCAAGCCGCGCGGCACATGAGATGATAACGAGGCACCAATGGCAAAGCCGCCTGTAGAAACGACACGGTTCGGCCGCGCCAGCCGCCAGATCAGGCTGCAGACCATTGTCTGGCTGCGCTGGCTTGCCGTGGCCGGGCAGAGCGCCACGCTTCTGATCGTTGCGTTTGGCCTTGGCTTTCCCCTGCCACTGCTCACCTGCGCGCTTCTTATCGCGGCCCTTGCAACTGCCAACCTCTTTCTATCGGCTCGGTTTCCGGCGACCTATCGTCTGGAGCCGTGGGAGGCGACGCTGCTGCTTGCTTTCGACCTGCTGCAATTGACGGCGCTGATCTATATTACCGGCGGCCTGTCCAATCCGTTCGCGCCCCTAATCTGCGTTCAGGTCATCATTGCCTTTGCCTCGCAGCCGTTGAAACATTCTCTCGTCTTGTTGTTCTTCGCGCTGGCTTGCGCAACAGCGATTGCTTTTTCGCCGTTTCCTGTTCCCTGGTATCCAGGCGAAGAATTGCCGATCCAGCTCATCATCCATATCGGCATCTGGTGCTCGATCGTTGCGATGATGTTGTTTGCCGCCTTCTATGCCTATCGCGTCTCGCATGAAGCCAATCAGCTTGCCGATGCGCTTGCTGCGACCGAACTGGTGCTGGAGCGGGAAAAGCACCTGTCGCAACTGGATGGTCTCGCTGCAGCCGCAGCCCATGAATTGGGCACGCCGCTTGCGACAATCAGCGTGGTCGCCAAGGAGATGCAGCGCGAGCTTGGAAAGGACGAGCGCTTCAGCGAGGATGTCGCGCTTCTACGCAGCCAAAGCGAGCGATGCCGCGATATTCTGCGCCGGCTGACATCGCTTTCTGCCGAAGGCGAAGAACATATTCGCCGGCTTCCGCTCTCCTCTTTGATCGAGGAAGTGATGGCACCGCACCGGGAATTCGGCGTGAAACTCAAGCTGGTGGAAAAGTCCGGACGGGCAGACGAACCGGTCGGGGCGCGCAATGCCGGAATTCTCTACGGGCTTGGGAATCTACTGGAAAACGCCGTCGACTACGCCAAGGATATGGTGACCGTCACCGTGGCGCATGATCAGCAGCAGGTGATGGTGACGATCGAGGATGATGGCGACGGCTATTCGCCGGATATTCTCTCACGCATCGGCGATCCTTATGTGACCAAAAGGCATAATGATGCGACGGCTGGAGGACTCGGACTTGGTCTCTTCATTGCCAAGACGTTGCTGGAACGATCCGGGGCTTCACTGACATTCGAAAATCGTGGACCAAATGCCGCAGGTGCGAGGGTGACCGTCATCTGGCCGCGATCGGTCATGGAAGATAATAAGAGCCGGTGATCTGAAGTCTCTTAGGAAAGCCTCACGCTTGTGGCGCTTGTGGCGCATGAGGGATATGATCGCCGAAAGATAACAGAATGACCGAAGGAAACGACCATGGCTGATGACGGACAGAAGCACGAAGAAGAGGCGATGACGGCTTCGGATGCGATCGGTCCGGACAAGTCACTGCTGGTCGTCGATGATGACGGTCCCTTCCTGCGCCGTCTGGCGCGTGCCATGGAGGCGCGTGGCTTTGTGGTGGACACCGCCGAATCGGTGAGTGAAGGCATCGAGAAATCGAAGAGCGCGCCGCCAAAATATGCGGTGGTGGACCTGCGGCTCGGCGACGGCAATGGATTGGAAGTGATCGAGGCCATTCGCCAGCATCGCGATGACACGCAAATCGTCGTGCTGACCGGCTACGGAAATATTGCGACCGCCGTCACTGCCGTAAAGCTTGGTGCGCTCGACTATCTGGCAAAACCAGCGGATGCCGACGATGTCTTCAACGCACTGACACAGCGTGAAGGCGACCGGATGGAAGTGCCGGAAAACCCGATGTCCGCCGACCGGGTGCGTTGGGAGCACATTCAGCGCGTCTATGAAATGTGCGAGCGAAACGTCTCGGAGACGGCACGGCGGCTGAACATGCACCGCCGCACGCTGCAGCGCATTCTGGCCAAGCGCGCGCCCAAATAAGCAACGGGCTACGGATCAGTCCGAGTAGCTGGTGCCGGTGGACCATTCCGCCATCATCAGGCGGCGCGCCGCCGTCCTGGAGAAATCCAGCATCAGAGATTTGCGTGTGGCCGGCGCCAGCTTATGTTCCGGCGCCTCGCGCACCATATGGGCGCCATATCCATCTGAGAGAAAAAGGCCGCACTCTTCGGGAAAGATCTCGAGCGGGACGCCAGCGTGGGTGGCGAAGAACAGCCGGTCGCAGTGCAGCCTGTAGTCAGGCCATTTGCGGTCCACCCTGAAATCCTCGATCGAGGATTTGATCTCGATGATCCAGATTTCCCCTTTGACCGACAGGCTGATGAGATCCGCACGCCGGCCGCTGGATAGCGCCAGCTCTGGCAGAACGGAGTGCCGCATCTCGTTCAGCAATACCTGCACGCCCCGGCGCACAAGCATGGCTTTCTCAGATTGGCGACCGTCGATTAACGGGTTGTTATTGGTAAAGGAAAGAATAGTCATGGACGGATTCTGGAAAAGGCCCCCGAAATTGTTGCAAAAAGACCATGAAGCAGCATATTCGCACAAGCGGTAATCTTGCTGCGGTGCGATGGCTTGCAAAGCATGGATTAATCGAAAATAACCCGATGATCCAATATCGCTTCATGCACCGCTTATATAAGCGAATTTTCCGCGAGAACACCATGCGCATTCGCACTTCATTGACTGCACTCGGCCTGTCGTCCATCCTTGCGCTGACCGGCTGCGCGTCCACAACGACTGAAACCTCTTCCGCCCGCCCGCTCGCTGCTCCGGTTGTCGTCGAGACCGCCCAGATCTTCGGCGATGAAGTTTACGGCGCGACAACGGACGCTGGTTACGCCCTGCCCGCCATTCCGATCAACCGCGTTGACAAGAAGTTTCATCGCCAGATCGTGAACTATGAAACCGCTGAAAAGCCGGGCACGGTGATCGTCAACACCCGCGAGCGCTTCCTTTATTACATCCTGCCCGGCGGCAAGGCCGTGCGTTACGGCATCGGCGTCGGCAAGCAGGGTTTTGCCTGGGCTGGTGAAGCCTATGTGGCCTGGAAGCAGGAATGGCCAACCTGGCATCCGCCGAAAGAAATGGCGGCACGCAAGCCTGAAGTAGCCAGATATGTCGAAAACGGCATGGGTCCCGGCATCAGCAATCCGCTCGGTGCGCGCGCCATGTATCTCTTTAACGAACAGGGCCAGGATACGCTGTTCCGTATCCACGGTTCGCCTGAATGGGCCTCGATCGGAACCGCCGCCTCTTCCGGCTGCATTCGCATGATCAACCAGGACGTGATCGATCTCTACAGCCGCATCCGTCCAGGCCGCAGCTCTAAGGTTATCGTGATCCAGTAATTTCCGGATCCAGAGTATTCAAAAAGCCGCCGTGGATTCCCGGCGGCTTTTTTTGTTTCCGGTCTGAGATGCTTGCCGATCAGCGTGCATCCCAAACGCGGAGAGGATACTCTCAGGCGCGTTGTTTCGCCTTCAATTCAAGACGGCGACGGTGAAGGACTGGCTCGGTATAGCCGTTCGGCTGCGCCCTGCCCTTCAACACCAGTTCCACCGCCGCCTGGAACGCAACCGAATCGTCGAAGTTGCCAGCCATGGGCGTATAGGCCGCATCGCCGGCATTCTGCTGATCGACGATAGCGGCCATGCGCTTCATGGTCTCGACGATCTGCTCCTCCGAGACCACGCCATGGCGCAGCCAGTTTGCCATGTGCTGGGCGGAGATGCGCAGCGTGGCGCGGTCTTCCATCAGGCCGATATTGTTGATGTCCGGCACCTTGGAGCAACCGACACCCTGATCGACCCAGCGCACGACATAGCCCAGAATACCCTGAGCGTTGTTATCCAGCTCGCGCTGGATTTCCTCAGGCGTCCAGTTGGGGCGAACCGCGACGGGGACAGATAGAATATCGCCGAGCTTGGCACGACCGCGGCTCTTCAACCCTTCCTGCACCTGGGCGACATCGACCTTGTGGTAATGCGTCGCATGCAGCGTTGCGGCCGTTGGCGAGGGCACCCAGGCCGTGTTGGCACCCGCCATGGGGTGGGCGATCTTTTGCTCCAGCATGGCAGCCATCAGGTCGGGCATGGCCCACATGCCCTTGCCGATCTGCGCATGACCGGACAGGCCGCATTCAAGACCGATATCGACATTCCAGTTTTCATACGCCGCAATCCAGGCGGCCTGCTTCATGTCTCCCTTGCGGATCATCGGCCCCGCTTCCATCGAGGTATGGATTTCGTCGCCGGTGCGATCGAGGAAGCCGGTATTGATGAAGACGACGCGGTCCTTCGCAGCGCGAATGCATTCCTTGAGGTTGACGGTCGTGCGGCGCTCCTCATCCATGATGCCCATTTTCATGGTGTTGGGGCGCATGCCGACAAGCTGTTCGACGCGGGTGAAGATCTCAGCTGCGAAGGCGACTTCTTCCGGGCCGTGCATCTTGGGCTTCACGACATACATCGATCCGGCGCGCGAGTTCTGGTGGCGACCGATCGGGCCGACATCGTAAAGTGCAATCAGACCGGTGATGACCGCATCCATGATCCCTTCCGGAACTTCCTGGCCATTGCGGTCGAGGATAGCGGGGTTCGTCATCAGGTGACCGACATTGCGCACCAGCATCAGCGAGCGGCCGGGAAGCGTCAGAGCCGTTCCATTGCGCGCGGTATAATTTCGGTCGGGGTTCAAACGACGGGTAAAGGTTTCCCCGCCCTTGGAGACCTCCTCGGTCAAATCACCGCGCATCAGGCCAAGCCAGTTACGATAGACGACCAGCTTGTCCTCCGCATCCACGGCCGCGACGGAATCCTCGCAGTCCATGATTGTCGTCAGCGCCGATTCGAGGATTACATCGGAGATGCCGGCGCGATCAGCCTTGCCGATGGCAGTGGTGGGATCGACGACGATTTCGATATGGATGCCGTTGGTTTTCAGCAAAACAGCAGATGGTTTCGATGCATCGCCATCGAAGCCGGCGAAATGCGCCTGATCGGCAGGGGTTGTCGAACTGCCGTCCAGGTCAATGACCAAGGCACCGTCAACCACGCGCAAACCGCTGACATCCGCCCATTTGCCGCTGGCAAGCGGTACGGAGCCGTCGAGGAATGATCTTGCCCATGCGATGACTTTTTCGCCCCGACGGGGATTGTAGCCCCGGCCCTTTTCGGCGCCGTCGTCTTCAGCAATCGCATCCGTGCCGTAAAGCGCATCGTAAAGCGAGCCCCAGCGGGCATTGGCGGCGTTCAGCGCGTAGCGCGCATTCATCACCGGTACGACGAGCTGCGGCCCGGCAAGTTCGGCAATCTCCGGATCGACGTTCTGGGTGTTGACCTTGAAGGCCGCGCCTTCCGGAACGATGTAGCCGATCTCGCGCAGATAGGCCTCGTAGGCTGCGAGGTCGGATGGCGCGCCGTTCTGGCGATACCAATCATCGAGCTTTTCCTGGAAGGCGTCGCGCTTGGCGAGAAGCTCTTTGTTCTTCGGCGCAAGATCGTGAACGATCGCGGAGAAACCGTCGAAGAAGGTGTCGGCGTTCAGCCCCGTCTCGGGCAGAACCTCATCCTTCAAAAACTGGTAAAGCGTCTCGTCGAATGACAGTCCGTTATGCTCGATGCGGCTCACAACATATCTCCCTATGATCATTGTCCATAGAGTGGAGGCTGTACCCAGCCTCCGTCAACCGTCGCTGCGCATCAAAGATTTTTTCCGTTCAGGAAATAATCTCAAAAACCTGTTCCAGTTAGAGAAGCTTCTGCAGCTCTGGCAGCTTCTCATTGACCAGCCAGCCGTAATAATTCTCTTCCGGCCAGACCCTACCGCCGCTTTGGCGGTTCTTCTGCGCCAGTGCGGCAGCCCGCTGCTGTGAGCCGCCGAGATTGTAGAGCGTTGATGTCAGGCCAGGATTTTTGGAAATATCCATGTCGGCGATCGACTTGTAGTCATCGATGGATTTGCGGATCGCAGCGGCCATATAGGCGAGCGAGTGGTCGGGATCCATGATGGCCGTGTAGACGGCAGAGGCATCGTTCTCGTCCAGCTTCTCATAGCCAGAGGTGCGCTCCACCGTATCCGACAGCATGAGCGCCGTCAGCGGATTGATCTGTCCCAATCCGAATGTCTGGCCGGCATAGAAGGGCTGAAAGAACACGGCGCTGAAGCGGTTATCGGGATAGCTGACGCCATCGACCGTCTTGCCGCGGAAGCTCGCCTCCCAGACATCTTCGCGACAATTCCACAGGCTGTAGGAATCGTTTTTCGACTGGCATTTGGCAAATTGCGAATGCGTCAAAAACTGCGCAATCGTCTCATCCTTATAGCCGAAGCGGAAGCTGTTCCCCGCGTAGGACGCTGCCTTCACATAGTATGACTGGAGGCGATCATAGGCATCGACATTGTAGGTATGTTCGCCAACGATCGCGCCGATCATGTGGATCGGATCGATGCCATAGCGGCTTGCCGTCGATTTGATCTTGGAGATTAGCTGCTTGTCGCTGGAAAGAAGCTCGTAGACCTTCTGGTATTTTCGCTCGTAGGTGGAGTTCGAGCCCTTGGTACGGCGCGCCGAGGCACCCGGAACACCCGGTTGTTCCGCGTTGCGGTTACCAGGCGGCACGAGCGTCGCGGCCTCAGCATAGGACGGGAGAACAGTGCCAATGGCCAGAAGCGTGGCCAATGCCAGGAGAGTTTTGCGCACGAGCGGATGCCTTTTCTCTTGCCGGCTCTCTTGCCGGAATAATCCAGAGGATCGACTTTCGACATTCATTAACGAAAAGCGATGCCACATGTCGAGAGAAGGCCGGTAAAATAAGAGTGCGGCAAGATTTGCCGCACTCCCTCTGATTTTTGAAACTTATTCTCGGGTCTGCCTTAAAGAATGTAGCGCGACAGATCCGTGTCGGCGGCGATATCGCCCACATGTTCCTTGACATAGGCGTCATCGATCTTGACCGACGAGCCACCGCGATCGGGCGCGTTGAAGGAGATTTCATCCAGAACACGCTCCATGACCGTTTGCAGACGGCGCGCACCAATGTTTTCGACCGATGAGTTGAGATGGACCGCCACATCGGCCAATGCATCGATGGCGTCGTCGGTGAAATCCAGATCGAGTTCTTCGGTTGCCATCAGCGCCTTGTACTGGCGGATCAGGCTCGCTTCGGTCTCGGTCAGAATGCGGCGGAAGTCTTCCTTCGTCAGCGGCTTCAGCTCCACGCGGATAGGCAAGCGGCCCTGAAGTTCAGGCAGAAGATCGGAGGGCTTTGCCACATGGAAGGCACCGGACGCGATGAAGAGGATGTGATCCGTCTTTACCGGTCCATACTTTGTCGAGACTGTGGTGCCTTCGACCAGCGGCAGGAGATCGCGCTGCACGCCTTCGCGAGAGACACCGGCACCCATGCCACCATCGCGGGCGGCGATCTTGTCGATTTCGTCAAGGAAGACGATGCCATCATTTTCGACCGATTTGACCGCTTCGCGCTGGATCTGCTCATTGTCCAGAAGCTTGTCGGACTCGTCGCGAATCAGTTCGGCATAGGATTTCTCCACCGAGGTGCGGACCTTTTTGGTGCGCCCGCCCATGGCCTTGCCGAACATTTCAGACAGGTTGAGCACGCCGATATTGGCGCCCGGCATCCCGGGGATCTCGAAGCCGGGCATGCCGGAGCCGGTATCGGCGACCTCGATATCGATTTCCTTCTTGTCGAGCTCGCCATCGCGCAGCTTCTTGCGGAAGCTGTCACGGGTGGCGGGCGAC
Source organism: Agrobacterium sp. 22117 (assembly GCF_052045735.1). NCBI lineage: Bacteria > Pseudomonadati > Pseudomonadota > Alphaproteobacteria > Hyphomicrobiales > Rhizobiaceae > Agrobacterium > Agrobacterium sp. 22117. The sequence continues at coordinate 11,492 of NZ_JBQEPP010000007.1, forward strand.
GCGGTCTGCCCGACGAGTGCGTCAAGAACGCGCTCCTCGGCGCTGGCATGGGCCTTGGCCTGGACCTCGGCACGCATCTTTTCGCGCACAAGGCCGATACCGATCTCGACCAGATCGCGGATGATCTGTTCGACATCCCGGCCGACATAGCCGACTTCGGTGAATTTCGTCGCTTCTACCTTGATGAAGGGCGCACCGGCGAGCTTTGCCAGGCGTCTTGAAATTTCGGTCTTGCCGACACCGGTCGGTCCGATCATCAGAATGTTCTTCGGCATCACTTCGTCGCGCAGGCTCTCATCGAGCTGCTGGCGGCGCCAGCGGTTACGAAGCGCAATGGCGACCGCGCGCTTGGCATCGTGCTGACCGATAATGTAGCGGTCTAGTTCCGAGACGATCTCTCGGGGAGAAAAAGTGGTCATTTCGATCCTTTCGGCTTCCTGTTGCGGCCAGCCATGACGGCCCGGCCCGCAGGAACCATGGGTTGGTGATCCGTACGCTTATTCAGCGTCCAACGTTTCAATAACGAGATTGTGGTTGGTGTAGACGCAGATATCAGCGGCGATATCGAGTGCCTGACGGGCGACCTCTTCGGCCGACTTATCCGAATCCATCAAGGCACGTGCCGCGGCAAAGGCGTAGTTGCCGCCGGAGCCGATGGCGATTGCGCCATGTTCGGGTTCCAGGACATCGCCATTGCCGGTGATGGCAAGGGTGATCGACTTGTCGGCGACGAGCATCATGGCTTCGAGATTGCGCAGATATTTGTCTGTGCGCCAATCCTTGGCGAGTTCGACCGCAGCGCGCATCAGCTGGCCTTGATATTGTTCCAGCTTCTTTTCCAGCCGGTCGAGAAGGGTAAAGGCGTCTGCCGTGGCACCGGCAAAACCGGCGATCACTTCGCCCTTGCCGATGCGACGCACCTTGCGGGCGTTGCCCTTCATCACGGTCTGGCCAAGGCTGACCTGTCCGTCGCCGGCCATGACGACCTTGCCGCCCTTTCTCACTGTAATGATTGTTGTCATAAAGCACCTGTCTGCCCATCCGGGCCTTGCATCTGAAGCTTCCGAACCGCTGATCGGCTGCGGTCCTTTTCGCAAATTATGTAAGTCCCGTTTTGCCGATTGCAATCTTGCTTAACCGTAGCACTCAGGCGGCACTGACAAGACGATGGAATGACTGGATATTTGAGGTGCAGGCTGGTAAGGAACGGCCAGATTGTCCAAGGAGCAGCCGCAATGGCAGAGCGCACAGCCGAGATTTCCCGCAAGACCAACGAGACCTCCGTCTCGGTCCGCGTGAATGTCGATGGAACGGGTACGGCGAAAATTTCGACAGGCGTCGGCTTTTTCGATCATATGCTGGACCAGCTGAGCCGCCATTCGCTGATCGACATGGAGATCGACGTGAAGGGCGACCTTCACATTGACGATCACCACACGGTCGAAGACACCGGTATTGCCATCGGCCAGGCGATTGCCAAAGCCTTGGGCGACCGCAAGGGCATCACGCGTTATGCCTCGCTCGACCTTGCCATGGACGAGACGATGACGAAGGCTGCCGTCGATATCTCCGGCCGCCCCTTCCTGGTCTGGAACGTGCAGTTCTCCGCACCGAAGATCGGTACATTCGATACGGAACTGGTGCGCGAATTCTTCCAGGCGCTGGCGCAGAATGCCGGGATCACGCTGCATATTCTCAACCATTACGGCGCCAACAACCATCATATCGCCGAGACGTGCTTCAAGGCGGTTGCGCGCGCATTGCGCAGCGCCACCGAAATCGATCCCAGGCAGGCAGGTCGCATTCCTTCAACGAAGGGCATGCTGGCCTGATCCGGTGAAACATGAAGAGCAACCGACACCGGTGCTGCTCTGAACGTCGTCAGGAACGCCAATGACATCTTATCTGGTTCTGGAAGCACCGGGCGGACCCGACAGGGATCACCGCACCACTCGCTTCATCGCGGACAGATTTTCGTGGCTTGCTCTTTTGTTTCCGTGGCTCTGGTTTGCCATCCATCGCATGTGGTGGATTGCCGTCTCCGTCGTCATTCTGCAGGTCGCCGCCGGTCAGGTGTCGAGGCTCGATGGCCTCGGCGTAGTGGGCCTCCTATTCACCATCACCGCAGGGTTGATAGCCGGCTTCGAAGGTCGCAACCTGCTTCAGCGTCATTTGATTGCCAAGGGCTGGACGCTGAAGGACGTGATCGTGGCACGTGATCTTTCGACGGCGGAACAGATGTATTTTTCGAACCTGCCCGAACAGGACGATGCGCATATGACGGTGTCGCAGCCTGAGTGGAAGACCCGTGATCGGGTGGGCGGCTTCATGACGAACGATCCCGCGGGCTCGTTTCAATTCGATTTGAACGGAAGGCGCTGATATGCGTGTGGCAATTATCGATTATGGCTCCGGCAACCTTCGATCTGCGACCAAGGCGTTCGAGCGCGCGGCGCGGGAAGCCGGCATCGACGCTACAATCGACCTGACCGACAAGCCTGAAAGCGTGGCGTCCGCAGACCGTATCGTGCTGCCAGGTGTCGGCGCATATGCCGATTGCCGCGCCGGATTGGGTGCGGTGACGGGCATGCATGAAGCGCTAATCGATGTGGTGGAGAAGAAGGGTCATCCCTTCCTCGGCGTCTGCGTGGGCATGCAGCTCATGTCCTCTCGCGGCCTTGAAAAGACAGTGACCGAGGGGCTCAGCTGGATCGAAGGCGATGTGGTGGAGATGACGCCATCTGACCCGGCTCTCAAAATTCCGCAGATCGGCTGGAATACGCTGGAGCTGCACCGCCCTCACCCGCTCCTCGATGGCATTAAGACCGGACCTGACGGCTTGCACGCCTATTTCGTCCATTCCTACCATCTGGCAGCGAAGCACCGGAATGACGTGATCGCCACCACCAATTACGGTGGCGCGATGACCGCCTTCGTTGGGCGCGACAACATGGCTGGCGCTCAGTTCCATCCGGAAAAGAGCCAGACACTTGGTCTTGCCCTCATTTCGAATTTCCTCCGCTGGAAGCCCTGACATGATCCTTTTTCCCGCAATCGACCTCAAGGACGGCCAGTGCGTTCGCCTGAAACTCGGCGATATGGAGCAGGCCACCGTTTACAACACCGATCCCGGCGCGCAGGCCAAGGCCTTTGAGGACCAGGGCTTCGAGTGGCTGCATGTGGTGGATTTGAACGGCGCCTTTGCCGGCCAGACCGTCAATGGCGAGGCGGTCGACGCCATTTTGAAATCCACCAGGAACCCGGTGCAGCTCGGCGGCGGTATCCGCACGCTGGAGCATATCGAGGCCTGGCTGAGCCGCGGTCTCGCGCGCGTCATCCTCGGCACCGTTGCGGTGCGTGATCCGGTTCTGGTTCTGGAAGCCTGCAAGCGCTTCCCCGGCCAGGTTGCCGTGGGAATCGATGCCAAGGGCGGCAAGGTTGCGGTGGAAGGCTGGGCGGAAGCCTCCGAACTTGGCGTGATCGAGCTTGCCAAGCGATTTGAAGGGGCAGGCGTTGCCGCGATCATCTACACCGATATCGACCGTGACGGCATTCTGGCCGGGATCAACTGGGCCTCGACACTCGAGCTTGCCAATGCGGTGTCCATTCCGGTGATCGCATCCGGTGGGCTTGCCTCCATCGACGATATCAAGCGCATGCTTGAGCCGGATGCGGCAAAGCTGGAAGGCGCCATTTCCGGGCGCGCGCTCTATGACGGACGTATCGATCCGGCAGAGGCACTGGCGCTGATCAAGGAGGCACGGGCATGACACTCAAAGCACGCATTATCCCCTGCCTTGACGTCAAAGACGGTCGCGTCGTCAAGGGCGTGAACTTCGTCGATCTGATCGATGCCGGCGATCCGGTCGAGGCGGCGAAAGCCTATGATGCGGCCGGTGCCGATGAGCTTTGCTTTCTCGACATCACCGCCTCTTCCGACAATCGCGAAACGATTTTCGATGTGGTGTCACGCACCGCCGATCACTGCTTCATGCCGGTGACAGTGGGGGGCGGCGTTCGTGCCGTGTCGGATATTCGCAAGCTTCTGCTTTGCGGTGCCGACAAAGTGTCGATCAATTCGGCAGCGGTCAAAGACCCGGATTTCGTCGCCCAGGCGGCGGACAAGTTCGGCAATCAGTGCATCGTTGTCTCCATCGATGCCAAGAAGGTGTCGGCCAACGACGAAGCCGATCGCTGGGAAATCTTTACCCATGGCGGACGCCAGCCGACAGGCATCGATGCGGTGGAATTTGCCGTGAAGATGGTCGAGCGTGGCGCCGGCGAATTGCTGATCACCTCCATGGATCGCGACGGCACGAAGAGCGGCTATGACATCGCGCTGACCCGCACCATTGCCGATCAGGTCCGTGTTCCGGTGATCGCTTCCGGCGGTGTCGGAAATCTGGATGATCTGGTGGAGGGCGTGAAGGAAGGCCATGCGACGGCTGTTCTGGCAGCGTCGATCTTCCACTTCGGCACCTATACGATCGGGCAAGCCAAGGCCTATATGGCCGATCATGGCATTGCCATGCGTCTCGACTGATCTTTGAAAGGACAAGCAGCATGAGCGGGTTTTCCCTTTCCGATCTCGAGCGCATCGTTGCCGAACGCGCCAGTGCCTCGTCTGATCAATCCTGGACGGCCAAGCTGTTTGCCGCCGGGCAAGCCAAGGCGGCCAAGAAGCTCGGCGAAGAGGCGGTCGAAACGGTGATCGCGGCGATCTCGCAGGATCGCAAGAACCTGACGGACGAGGCAGCCGATCTGCTTTATCATCTTCTCGTGGTCCTCAAGATCGCCGATATCCCTCTCTCCGATGTCTTTGCGGAGTTGGAGAGACGGACAGGTCAGTCCGGATTGCAGGAAAAGGCATCAAGGCCTCAATCATGACGACGATGGCACGCAGGGGGGAGCAAGGCATGCCAACGACGCTCGATCATTTCAGGCCGGATGAATACTCGCCCTATCACTTCTTCAGTTCGGAGGAGTGGTCGAAGTTTCGCGCCGATACGCCCCTGACGCTGTCTGCCGACGAGGTGAAACGCCTCCGATCGCTTGATGACCCGATCGATCTCGACGAGGTTCGGCGGATCTACCTGTCGCTCTCGCGACTGCTCTCGTCCCATGTGGAAGCGTCGCAACTGCTCTTCGAGCAGCGCAACCGCTTCCTCAACATGGAGCACGTCAACAAGACGCCCTTCGTCATCGGCATTGCGGGCTCTGTGGCGGTCGGAAAATCCACCACGGCGCGTATTCTGAAAGAGCTTCTGGCGCGCTGGCCTTCCAGCCCGAAGGTCGACCTGATCACCACGGACGGGTTTCTCTACCCGAACGAGGTTTTGCGGCGTGAGAACCTTATGGAGCGTAAGGGCTTTCCGGAAAGCTACGACATCGGCGCGCTTCTACGCTTCCTTTCCGCCATCAAGGCGGGCCAGCCGAACGTCCAGGCGCCCCGCTACTCGCACCTGGTCTACGACGTCCTGCCCAGCGAGTTCACCAATGTCGATCGGCCCGACATCCTGATTTTCGAAGGCATCAACGTGCTGCAGGCGCGCAACCTGCCAGCCGGCGGGCGCATCGTGCCGATGGTGTCTGACTTCTTCGATTTTTCGATCTATATCGATGCGGACGAGACGATCATCCACAATTGGTACGTCAACCGTTTCATGAACCTGCGCAAGACGGCCTTCCAAGACCCGACATCCTACTTCAATCGGTATGCGTCGATTTCGGAAACTGCGGCGCTCGCGATCGCAGAAGGACTTTGGGAGAATATCAACCTCAAGAACCTGCGCGAAAATATCGTGCCGACGAGACCGCGTGCCGATCTCATCCTGAGAAAAGGCCAGAACCATCTGATCGATATGGTGGCGCTAAGGAAGCTCTAAGTCTGGAGAATGCACCGAGAGTGTTTCTCGGCCAAAGCTTTTAATCCTGTCCCGGCTTGCCACGCATCTTCTTGATATCCGAGCGGCCTGATTTTGCTTTCAGTCGCCGCTCAACAGAGCCTTTTGTCGGCTTTGTGGCCTTGCGCGGCGGCGGCGGCGGCTCGGCTGCCTTGAGGATCAGTTCCGTCAGACGCTCCCGCGCATCTTCCCGGTTCCGCTCCTGGGTGCGGAACTGGCTTGCCTCGATCATCAACACGCCTTCTTTCGAGACGCGCCGCCCACCAAGCTTGACCAGATTGGTTTTGATCCGATCCGAGAGCGACGGAGAAGCCGTGATGTTGAAGAAGAGTTGAACTGCGGTGGAGACCTTGTTGACATTCTGTCCGCCCGGCCCGCCAGCCAGCACGAATTGCTCCGTCAGTTCCCATCCGGCAATCGTTATTCTGCTGCTGATGTAAAGGGGCGCGCTTGCCATGTCATTCTCCGGCAGGCGTGATGCCACAGATGCGGTGGAATGAAAACAGTTGAGAACGCATCAAGCGCCGGAATGAACTGATAGAGCGCCGTGCGTCGTTTTAGACGCACAAGGGACGCTCTATCTTCATTAAATCTAGGATCGTGCTTTTTCGAACAAAAAACCCGGCGCGAGGCCGGGTTTCGTATTGTGAAGAGATCGACCGCTTATTCGGCGGCAGCCAGGAGGCCTGGAGCCGCGTCACGGACGGTGCTGTCGACGTGGTCTTCGAACTTGGTGAAGTTCGTGACGAACATGTTGACCAGCTTCTTGGCTTGCGCGTCGTAGGCAGCGCCATCGGCCCAGGTCGAGCGTGGGTCGAGGATGCTGTTGTCGATGCCTTCGAGCGAAGTCGGTACGGCAAAGCCGAAATTCGCGTCGGTGCGGAACTGGGCGTTCTTCAGCTCGCCGGTCAGTGCAGCGGTCAGAAGCGCGCGGGTAGCCTTGATAGGCATGCGCTTGCCAATGCCATAGGCACCGCCGGTCCAGCCGGTGTTGACCAGCCAGCAATCCACACCATGCTGCGCAATCAGATCACGCAGCAGGTTGCCGTATTCCGTCGGATGACGCGGCATGAAGGGAGCTCCGAAGCAGGTCGAGAAGGTGGCTTCCGGCTCGGTCACGCCCTTTTCCGTGCCGGCGACCTTGGCGGTGTAGCCGGAGAGGAAGTGGTACATGGCCTGTTCCGGCGTCAGACGCGCGATCGGCGGCAGCACGCCGAAGGCGTCTGCGGTCAGCATGATGATCGTCTTCGGATGACCGGCAAGGCCGGTCTTCGAGGCGTTGGGAATGAAGTGCAGCGGGTAAGCGCTACGCGTATTTTCCGTCAGCGAATTGTCGTTGAAATCCGGAACGCGGTTTTCATCGAGAACGACGTTTTCCAGAACCGTGCCGAAGCGACGGGTTGCCGCGTAGATTTCAGGCTCAGCTTCCGCCGACAACTTGATCGCCTTGGCGTAGCAGCCGCCTTCGAAATTGAAGATGCCGTCTTCGCCCCAGCCATGCTCATCGTCGCCGATCAGCGTACGGGCCGGATCGGCAGACAGCGTGGTCTTGCCGGTGCCGGACAGGCCGAAGAAGACAGCGGCATCACCATCCGGGCCGACATTGGCCGAGCAGTGCATCGGCATGACGCCCTTGGCAGGCAGCAGGTAGTTGAGAACGGTGAAGACCGACTTCTTGTTCTCGCCGGCATAGGACGTGCCACCGATGAGGACGATACCCTTGGTCAGGTCGCAGGCGATCACCGTTTCGGTGCGCACGCCGTGACGAGCAGGATCAGCCTTGAAGCTTGGCAGGTTGATGATGGTGAGCTTCTGCTTAAATGAAGCAAGCTTCTCGCGCGCCGGGCGGATCAGCAGGTTACGGATGAAGAGGCCGTGCCAGGCGAGCTCGGTCACGACGCGGGTCGGAAGCGCATTTTCTTCATCGGCACCGCCGACGAGGTCCTGAACGTAGAGCGTCTTGCCGGCGGCATGTGCGAGCATATCCTTGTGCAGGATTTCGAAATGCTCAGGCGACAGCGGCTTGTTGTTGTCCCACCAGATCGCATTTTCCGTGTGGGCATCGCGCACCACGAATTTGTCCTTCGGAGAACGGCCGGTGTGCTGACCGGTCACGGCGCGCAGAGCGCCATCAACGGTAATGTCCGCCTCGCCGTTGCGGATCGATTCTTCGTACAACTCACTCTCGATGAGGTTGTAATGTACAACAGCGGCTCCGCCCAGACCGAGTGCAGCCACTCCGTTTTCTGGATTGTGTACTCCGAGTTCTTTCATGGCGCGTTCCCTTTTTCTGAATGCGAGCCGTTCAAATTTTCAGTGAAGCTAACGGCAACAAACAGGATTGGCAAGATGCCGCACGAAAAATATTCAACAATTTCAATATATTAATCGATTTAAAAGATTTTATTCCTTTTTAAATCGGTTTAGCCACGCTGCAAATCCGGACTCTTAGTCTCTGCTGGAATATCCTGCTGCAAAGCTCTCCGATCGTGGGGCTTGGTCTTTGCCACAATTTGTTCCACCTTTATACTCATGAGACGTGTTCGCGGCGCACAACCTAGGCTGGGGTGAATGTCGGGAGCATAGATTGCAAATGACGATGGAGACCAATTTAATGCAGACGATTGCGCTTGTAGACGACGACCGTAATATCCTGACATCGGTGTCGATCGCGCTCGAAGCGGAAGGCTATAAGGTCGAAACGTATACCGACGGCGCCTCCGCCCTTGACGGGCTAATTGCACGCCCGCCGCAGCTGGCGATCTTCGATATCAAGATGCCGCGCATGGACGGCATGGAACTGTTGCGTCGCCTTCGGCAGAAGTCGGACCTTCCCGTCATCTTCCTCACCTCCAAGGATGAGGAAATCGACGAGCTGTTCGGCCTGAAGATGGGCGCCGACGATTTCATCACCAAGCCTTTTTCGCAGCGCCTTCTGGTGGAGCGCGTCAAGGCGATCCTGCGCCGCGCCAGCAGCCGTGAAGCAGCGGCGACCGGCGCAAGCCCCATGAAGATCGCTGCCGATCAGGCCGCCAGAACGCTGGAACGCGGACAGCTTGCCATGGACCAGGAACGCCACACCTGCACCTGGAAGGGCGAGCCGGTGACACTGACCGTCACCGAATTCCTGATCCTGCACTCGCTGGCACAGCGCCCAGGCGTCGTCAAAAGCCGCGATGCGCTGATGGATGCCGCCTATGACGAGCAGGTCTATGTCGACGACCGCACCATCGACAGCCACATCAAGCGCCTGCGCAAGAAGTTCAAGCTGGTCGACAACGACTTCGACATGATTGAAACGCTTTACGGTGTGGGCTATCGCTTCCGCGAAGCGGCGTGAGGCCGAGAAATGACGCCGCGTAAGCGGGGCTGAGGAACGTACGTGCTGAACAAAACGCAGGATAGCGCATCGGACACATCCGATGCCGACGATCGTGAGAGCGGTCGGCGGCACCGGATTCATCCGCTGACGATCGTCCGGCGTATCTTCGGCAATGCCGTCTTTTCCAGCCTGACGCGCCGTATTCTCTTCTTCAACGTCGCGGCGACGGTGGTTCTGGTCGGTGGTATTCTCTACCTCAACCAGTTTCGCGAAGGCCTGATCGATGCGCGCGTCGAAAGCCTGCTGACGCAGGGCGAAATCATCGCCGGTGCGATCTCCGCCTCGGCTTCGGTCGATACCAATTCGATCACCATCAATCCGGAAAAGCTGCTGGAGTTGCAAGCGGGTCAGAGCATCACGCCGGTACCGAATGATGAGGACCTGAGCTTCCCGATCAATCCGGAGCGTGTCGCCCCGGTCCTTCGCCGCCTGATTTCCCCGACCCGCACCCGAGCCCGTCTCTTCGATGCGGATGCGAACCTGCTTCTCGATTCCCGGCATCTCTATTCACGCGGGCAAGTTCTGCGCTACGACCTGCCGCCGGTGACCCCTGAAACCCAGACCTGGGGCGAATGGTTTGCCAGCCTGTTCAACCGCATGCTGCAGCCAAGCAGCCTGCCGCTTTATAAGGAAACGCCGGGCGGCGACGGATCGATCTACCCGGAAGTGATGAATGCGCTGACGGGTGTTCGCGGGGCGGTCGTGCGCGTCACGGAAAAGGGTGAGCTGATCGTTTCGGTGGCCGTTCCGGTGCAACGCTTCCGCGCGGTGCTTGGCGTTCTGCTGCTATCGACACAGGCCGGCGATATCGACAAAATCGTCCATGCGGAACGTCTGGCGATCATGCGCGTCTTCGGCATTGCGACGCTGGTCAATATCGTTCTGTCGCTGCTTCTTTCCTCCACCATTGCCACACCGCTTCGCCGTCTCTCGGCTGCCGCGATCCGCGTGCGCCGTGGCGCCAAGGCGCGTGAGGAAATTCCGGACTTCTCCGCGCGTCAGGACGAGATCGGCAACCTCTCAATTGCACTTCGCGAAATGACCAACGCCCTTTACGACCGGATCGACGCGATCGAGAGCTTTGCGGCCGATGTCAGCCACGAGTTGAAGAACCCGTTGACCTCGCTGCGCAGCGCGGTGGAAACGCTGCCGCGTGCCAAGACGGAAGAATCAAAGCAGCGCCTTACCGAAATCATCTTCCACGATGTTCGCCGTCTCGATCGCCTGATCAGCGACATTTCCGATGCTTCGCGTCTCGACGCGGAACTGGCGCGCGCCGATTCCTCGCCCGTCGATCTTGAGGTCTTGCTGAATGGTCTTGTCGAAATCTCGCGACAGATTTCCAGCAAGAAGAAGACGGTCACGATCGATTATGTGGCCGACCACAAGCCTGGCGTAAAGACCAGCTATGTCGTTAACGGCCACGATCTCCGGCTTGGCCAGATCGTCACCAACCTGATCGAAAACGCCCGCTCCTTCGTTTCGCAGGATGGCGGGCGCATCTTCGTGCACCTGCTGCGGCACAAGGATCGCTGCCTGGTCCGCGTCGAGGACAATGGTCCCGGCATCCAGGCTGAAGATATCGACCGTATTTTTGAGCGCTTCTACACCGACCGCCCGGCCAGCGAAGGTTTCGGCCAGAATTCCGGTCTTGGCCTCTCGATCAGCCGCCAGATTGCCGAGGCGCATGGCGGTACGCTGAAGGCGGAAAACATCATCGACAAATATGGTGTGATCTCCGGCGCCCGCTTCACCCTGTCGCTTCCTGCCGCCCCGACGCATGAGCGCTGACCGCATCAACTACCATGCAACTGCAATCGTCATTGACGAAACGGGCATGTTGTTCGTTGGGCCCTCCGGCAGCGGCAAAAGCGAGCTTGCCTTCAGCTTCCTGACAGAAGCACAGCGTTGCGGCTTGCCGGCGGCGCTCGTGGCGGACGATCAGGTTCTGATGTCGTCTCAAGATGGACGCGTTCTTGTCGAACGGCCGGAGAGCATCGCCGGGCTTCTGGAACTGCGCGGCAGCGGCATCGTCGAACTTCAGAGCATCAAATCGGCAACGATCGACTATGCCGTAACGCCTGTTGCACACCCGCAGTCCCCTCGCCTCCCGCCGAAGAATGAATGGCTGGATTTGCCGACCGGCAACAGGCTACCGCTCATCCGGATTCCGCTTTCCAGCATCACGCCCTATGGAAAATTTGCTGCACTTGCTCAAAATCTGTTCAAAGCCAAGGGAAAGTGAACAAAAATCCCCTGTTTGGGGGCTTGCGCTTCCCATTTTCCTCATCAAGATGTCGTCCCACCGATGGACAGGTTTGCGGCATTGCGATAGGGCGGCACACCAGACGCAAGTCCAGGTGGCAAAGTGCGTGTGTAAGGGAGCATTTCATGATCGGACTAGTGCTTGTCACTCATGGCAAGCTGGCTGAGGAATTTCGTCACGCGGTAGAGCATGTGGTCGGTCCTCAGAAGTTGATCGAGACCGTATCGATTGGTCCCGAGGACGACATGGATCAGCGTCGGCAGGATATCATCGATGCCGTGACACGCGCCAATGACGGCAATGGCGTCATCATCCTCACAGACATGTTTGGCGGAACGCCGTCCAACCTCGCCATCTCGGTGATGAGCAGCGGCACCGTTGAAGTGATTGCCGGCGTCAATCTACCCATGTTGATCAAGCTTGCCGGTATTCGCAGCGAAGACAACATGGACAAGGCTCTGCAGGAGTCTTCCGATGCCGGTCGCAAATATATCAACGTCGCCAGCCGCGTTCTCAGCGGCAAATAAGAAGAACACGCATCATGTCCTCACTGTCGAAGGAACTGCTGATCGTCAACAAGCGCGGCCTGCACGCGCGCGCCTCTGCAAAATTCGTGCAGATGGTGGAAAAGTTCGACGCAGCCATCAGCGTTTCGAAGGACGGTATGACGGTCGGCGGCACCTCGATCATGGGTCTGATGATGCTGGCGGCAAGCCCCGGATGCACGGTTTTTGTCGAAGCAAGCGGCAATCAGGCGGAAGAAGCGCTTGCAGCACTCGAGGCGCTGGTTGCGGATCGGTTCGGCGAAGAACTTTGATAACCATCATATAAAGACATAAAGACTTCTTTATATGATTATTGCCAGATCGGCGATTGCCTGTTAGAACCGCAGCCTGAATTGCAAGGCAGCGGCACGGGTCCCTGCCATTTTTGAGCAGGAGATCTTTATGAGCGCTGACAAAGACTACATCGTCGCGGATATCAACCTTGCCGACTACGGCCGCAAGGAACTGGACATTGCCGAAACCGAAATGCCGGGCCTGATGGCCTGCCGCAGCGAATTCGGTCAGAGCAAGCCGCTGAAGGGCGCTCGTATCTCCGGTTCGCTCCACATGACGATCCAGACAGCCGTTCTGATCGAAACCCTGAAGGAACTCGGCGCCGACATCCGTTGGGCGTCCTGCAACATCTTCTCGACGCAGGATCACGCTGCTGCAGCCATCGCGGCCGCCGGCATTCCGGTCTTCGCCGTCAAGGGTGAGAGCCTGACCGAATATTGGGAATATACCGACAAGATCTTCCAGTGGACCGATGGTGGTCTCTCCAACATGATCCTGGATGACGGTGGCGACGCCACCATGTACATCCTGCTCGGTGCACGCGCCGAAGCTGGCGAAGACGTTCTGTCGAACCCAGGCTCGGAAGAAGAAGAAATTCTTGTCGCACAGATCAAGAAGCGCCTTCAGGCTTCGCCAGGCTGGTTCACCAAGCAGCGTGACGCGATCAAGGGCGTGACCGAAGAAACCACGACAGGCGTTCATCGTCTCTATGACCTCAGCAAGAAGGGTCTTCTCCCCTTCCCGGCAATCAACGTCAATGACAGCGTCACCAAGTCGAAGTTCGACAACAAGTATGGCTGCAAGGAATCGCTGGTTGACGGTATCCGTCGCGCCACCGACGTGATGATGGCCGGCAAGGTTGCCGTCGTCTGCGGCTACGGCGATGTCGGCAAGGGTTCTGCTGCTTCGCTTCAGGGCGCTGGCGCCCGCGTCAAGGTCACCGAAATCGATCCGATCTGCGCGCTTCAGGCCGCCATGGACGGTTTCGAAGTCGTTCGCCTCGAAGACGTCGTGTCTTCGGCAGACATCTTCATCACCACCACCGGCAACAAGGACGTCATCCGCATCGAGCATATGCGCGAGATGAAGGACATGGCGATCGTCGGCAATATCGGTCACTTCGACAACGAAATTCAGGTCGCTTCGCTGAAGAACCTGAAGTGGACCAACATCAAGCCGCAGGTCGACATGATCGAGTTCGCCAAGGGCAACCGCATGATCCTTCTGTCGGAAGGCCGCCTGCTGAACCTCGGCAATGCGACCGGTCACCCTTCCTTCGTCATGTCGGCCTCGTTCACCAACCAGGTGCTCGGCCAGATTGAACTCTTCACCAAGCAGGGCGAGTACAAGAACGACGTTTACGTGCTGCCGAAGCACCTCGATGAAAAGGTCGCGCGCCTTCACCTTGAGAAGCTCGGCGTAAAGCTGACCGAACTTTCCGACACGCAGGCAGATTATATCGGCGTCTCGAAGACGGGTCCGTTCAAGGCAGAACACTACAGATATTGATTTCATAGTTAATATCAACATCAAATACACCACATCTAGGCATCGCGGACTTGACAAAGTCCGCGATTTCTTTTTAGGCGCCGCCCTTCCCGGAAATTTGCTGAGACGGTATTGTCTGAAGACTTGATTCGTGTGGGCGGATGCCCGTGCGAAAATGGGATGTCTTGTCGAAGATGCGGCACATAGGACGGAGACAGACCGGGGATGTCGGTAAAAAAAGCGAACTCGCGCCAGCGGGCGAAAAAGAACGTGGAGACGGGCAGCGACGAGGCGCCCGTTCTTGAACGATTGCGCGGCTCTCTGACCACCATGGCAGGCGCCCTGCGCCGAAAGTTCTGCGCGGTCTCCGCGTTGATGGCTGGAACGACACTCAGCGGCTTTGCCACCGTTGCCGAGGCTCAGGATGGTGCGCTCCTCCAACGAAGTGCACGCCTGTTCTCGTCCAGCGAGACCATCGCCTATTCGATCTTCATCGGCGTCGTCTCCGCGACCCTGTTTTCCATCGTCTGGCTGGTGCGCCAGCGCGGGAACATCGAAGCCGAGGTCAATGAATACCGCACGGCGCTGTCCGAAGCGCAGAACAAGATTTCCAAATACGAGGCGCTGATTTCCGACAAGTCGCGCCGGATCGTCATCTGGGAAGATACCGGCGAACGTCCTGAATTCGTCGGACAGTTGCCGCCCGAAACCGGCGTGCCGGCTGCCGATTCCGACTTTCTGGCCTTTGGCCGCTGGCTGCGCCCTACGTCGGCAGCACCGCTGGAGAAGGCAATCGAGCTGCTGCGCAGCCGGGCGCAGAGTTTCGATCTGACGATCGAAACGCAGCGCGGAGAAGTCATCGAGGTTCAGGGACGCGTGTCCGGCGGTAAGGCATTCGCCCGTTTCATTGCCTTGAACAATATGCGTGCCGAATTGGCGGAGTTGAGAGTGGAGCGCGAGCGCCTGCTTTCCTCCATGTCCACCTTCCAGGAGCTTCTCGATTCGATCGAGCAGCCAGCCTGGCGCCGAAACAACGAAGGCGCGCTCATCTGGGTGAATCATGCCTATGCGATTGCCGTCGATGCGACGACGCCGCAGCAGGCCGTCAACGAACAGCGCGAATTGCTGAACACGGTGACACGGCAGAAGATCCGGGCCACGGCCACGCCGGAATCGCCCTATCATGACCGGATCTCCACAGTGGTTTCCGGCAACCGCACCTTCTTCGATGTGGTCGATATCAAGACGCCAAATGGCTCTGCCGGCATCGCGATCGACGCGTCCGATGCTGAAACCATCCGTGAAGAGTTGAAACGCACGCTCAAAAGCCACGCGGAGACGCTCGATCATCTGGGAACGCCCGTCGCCATCTTCGACGGCGAGCAGCGCCTGCAGTTCTACAATCAGGCCTTCGCCCGCCTATGGGGCCTCGACCTTGTCTTCCTGGAATCGAAGCCCGGCAATTCCGAGCTTCTCGATCGTCTGCGCAGTGCCGGAAAGCTGCCGGAGCAACTCAGTTGGAAGAGCTGGAAAGAGACGGCACTCTCCGTCTATCGCGCGCTGGATACCAAGACCGATCTCTGGCACCTGCCGAACGGGCAGACGCTGCGTGTGATTGCCACCGCGCATCCGCAAGGCGGCGCGACCTGGGTGTTCGAGAACCTGACCGAACAGGTCGATCTTCAGATGCGTTACAACACGCTGGTCAAGGTTCAGGGCGAGACCATCGATCACCTGGCAGAAGGCGTTGCCGTGTTCGGCGCCGACGGTCGTATTCGCTTGTCGAACCCGGCGTTCCGCGCGCTCTGGGCGATCACGGCGGAAGAGGCCGAAGCCGGCAAGCACATTCGCTCCATCGAAGCGGTCTGCGCGCAATCCTACGAGAAGCCGGATGGCTGGCGTGCTTTTGCGCAATTCATCACCAGTTTCGACGACGAGCGTCCTTCCAAGCAAGGAACGCTGGAACTTCTTTCCGGTCTCGTGCTCGATTATGCCGTCATCCCACTGCCCGACGCGCAGACCATGCTGACCTTCGTCAACATGACCGACAGTGTGCGCGCCGAACGGGCGCTCAAGGAAAAGAACGAGGCGCTGCGCAAGGCAGACGAACTGAAGAACGACTTCGTCCAGCACGTGTCTTACGAACTGCGTTCGCCGCTCACCAATATCATCGGCTTTACCGATCTTCTGAAGACGCCCGGTATGGGCGAACTGAACGATCGTCAGGCCGAGTATCTCGACCATATTTCGACCTCGTCGTCGGTGCTGCTGACGATCGTCAACGACATTCTCGATCTGGCAACCGTCGATGCCGGCATCATGCATCTGAATTACGCCGAGAACGATCTGAATGAGCTTCTCGACGATGTGGCGGTGCAGATCACCGATCGTCTGCAGGAAAGCGGCGTTTCGCTCGAGATCGTTGCGCCTGCGCATCTTGGTTCCATCGTTGCCGATCACCAGCGGCTGAAGCAGATCCTGCTGAAGCTTCTGACCAATGCGGTCAACTTCTCGCCGGAAGGTTCGGCGATCCGCCTGACCTGCCAGAGAAGCGAAGGCGATTTCGTCTTTTCGGTTGCAGATCAAGGCCCCGGCATTCCCGAAGACATGCTGAAGACGGTCTTCGACCGCTTCTCCACACGCGGCCAGGGCGGTCGACGCACGGGCGCTGGCCTCGGCCTCTCCATCGTTGAGAGCTTCGTCAGCCTGCATCAGGGCACCGTTACGCTCGACAGCCGCCCCGGTGAAGGCACGGTAGTGACCTGCCGCATTCCTTCGCATGACCAGCCGCAGTCCATTGCTGCCGAATGAGTGACGAGACGCTTTCCCTCTCGCTCTTCCTTGCAAATGAGGCCGAGACGATCCGGCTTGGCGAGGAGTTGGCACTTGCCGTCAAGCCGGGCGATGCCATTGCGCTGGTGGGCGATCTTGGGGCTGGGAAATCGACCCTGGCGCGGGCTTTGATCCGGGCAATCGCCGACGATGCCGAGCTCGAAGTACCGAGCCCGACATTTACCATCGTCCAATCCTACGCGCTTCGCTTTCCCGTCGCGCATCTCGATCTTTATCGTCTCTCCGACGTGTCGGAGCTGGATGAACTCGGGATCGACGAGATGCTGTCCGACGGCGTGTGCCTGATCGAGTGGCCGGAGATGGCAAGCGAGGTGCTGCCTAAAGCATCGACCATCCTGTTGCGCCTCACACAAGAGGGAGACGGTCGGCGTGCTGTGATCGAGGCATCCCGGCGTCACCTAGAGCGGCTTGAACGGGTTTTCGCCATTCGCCGCTTTCTGGAGCGGAATGGTAAGACAGGCGCGATTCGGCGCTATTTCAGTGGTGATGCTGCCTATCGCACCTATGAGCTGGTGCGCGATGACGACAGCCAATATCTGTTGATGGACTGGCAGCCACAGCCGCCCGGCCCCGCTCTTCACAATGGCAAATCCTATTCGGAGATCGTGCACCTTGCACGTACCGTCGAGCCGTTCGTTGCTCTTGATCTCCATCTCCGAAGCGAAGGCTTTGCGCTGCCGGAAATCCTGGCGCGCGACATGGATGAAGGCATCCTACTTTTGAGCGATATGGGACGCGCAGGCGTTCTGGATGCCAATAGGGCGCCCATTGAGGAGCGCTATATCGAGAGTGCTGCCTGTCTGGCGGCGCTGCACGAAAAGCCGATGCCCGCAACGATCGGCCTGCCGGATGGTGGGCGCTATGAGATTCCGCGCTTCGATGCCGATGCAATGAAGGTCGAGACCTCGTTGCTGCTGGACTGGTATCTGCCGCACATGCATGACGGCAAGCCGACCGACGACGCCAAGCGGCAGGATTTTTTCGCCGTCTGGGATCAGTTGATCGCCAAGCTTGCCGATGTGGAAACCGGGCTTGTCTTGCGCGACTTCCACTCGCCGAACATCATCTGGCAGCAGGACAAACCAGCGCCGCAGCAGGTGGGCATCATCGACTTCCAGGATGCGATGATCGGCCCAACGGCCTATGATCTGGCGTCTTTGGTGCAGGATGCGCGGGTGACAATCCCGCCTGAACTGCAGGCGCGAATGATGGAGCGGTATTTCGATATCCGCCGAAAGAACCCTGCCTTCGATGAAGAGGTATTTCTCAAAGCCTTCGCCATCATGGCGGCACAACGCAATTGCAAGCTGGTCGGCGCCTGGGTTCGCCTTTTGAAGCGCGATGGCAAGCCGGGCTATATGAAGCATATGCCGCGCACCTTCACCTATATGCGCGCTGCGCTGGAACATCCCGACCTTGCGCCGCTGCGGGACTGGTTTGCGCGGGCGGGCATAGACCTCAACTCTCAGTAAAGCGTTTCCCATGACGATCAGACAAGCGATGGTTCTGGCAGCAGGTCTCGGCACTCGAATGCGCCCGATCACCGACACGATCCCCAAGCCGCTGGTCAAAATCGCTGGCAAGCCGATGATCGATTATGTGCTCGATCTTCTGGTGGCGGCGGGCGTCGAAACCGTGTCGATCAACGTCCATCATCATGCGGATCAGATGATCGCGCATCTTGAAGGCCGCAAGGATCTTGAGGTCCTGATTTCCGATGAGCGGGCCGAGCTCTTGAATTCCGGTGGCGGTCTCGCCAAGGGTTTGAAGCTGCTGGCGCCAGGACCTGTGCTGGTGATGAATGCCGATCTGTTCTGGGTCGGGGAAACATCCGGCCGTCCCACCAATCTGCAGAAACTCGCGGAGGGTTTCGATCCTGCGCGCATGGATATGGCGATGCTTTGCGTCGATATGGACCGCACCACCGGACATAACGGCAAAAAGGATTTCAATTTTGCAGAGGATGGGCGCCTGACCCGGTATCAGGAGGGCGAGCCACGTCCGGTGGTTTACGCTGGCGCGATCGCCATGGATTCGCGCCTGCTTGAGGATGCACCGGCTGATGCCTTCAATCTCAACATCTATTTCGACCGCGCCATTGCGAAAAAACGGCTTTATGGCGTGATGCTCGACGGTCAATGGATTACCGTCGGCACACCGGATGCTATAGAGGATGCGGAGCGAACCATTGCTTCCGTTTAGAGCGCTGTGCGTCCCTCAGGACGCACAAAGGACGTTCTAACGCTTTGAATCGACGCATCGTGCTTTCCGAAAATCGATCCGGTTTTCGGGCGGATGTTGTCATCCTTGAGAAGGTCGAACCATTGGCGCATGCCAAACGCATCCTGACCATTGCGCCGGGAACACCCTTTCTAAAGACACTGGCGCAAAGCCTCTGTGCCGGGACGCTCGCGAGCGGCTTCTCGTACGACCCTGCCGATCCGCTATCGCTTGCGCGCGTGACGATCTACGTGCCGACGCGCCGTTCGGCCCGCGTGCTGCGTTCCGAATTTGTCGACCTTCTGGGTGGGCGGTCCGCCATTCTCCCGGTTATCCGCCCCCTTGGCGAAACGGATGACGATAGCGGCTATTTCGATATAGAGACGCCGGCCACCATCGATCTTGCACCACCGATTTCCAGCACGGCGCGGCTGGTGGAACTCGCGCGGCTGATCCTTGCCTGGCGAAACAGCTTGCCGGACGCAATCCGCGCCATCCATTCCGATTCACCCCTTGTCGCACCTGCCAGCCCGGCGGATGCGATCTGGCTTGCACGTGCCCTCTCCGAAGTCATCGATGCGATGGATACGGAAGACAAGGATTGGGAGGCGCTCTCCGAGCTGGATACGGCCGATCATGCGCAGTGGTGGCAGCTGACCGCGAAGTTTCTGGAGATCGCCAGTATTTATTGGCCCGCCCGCCTTGCCGAACTCAACCGGTCTTCCGCCGGCCGCCACCGCAACGCTATCCTTCGCGCAGAGGCGGACCGGCTGACGAAGATCGCGAGCACGGATCCGATCATCGTTGCAGGCTCCACCGGCTCCATTCCGGCTGCCGCCGATCTGATTGCTGCTGTCGCCTCTTTGCCGCACGGCACCGTCGTGCTTCCCGGTCTTGACCTCGATATGCCGGAAGATCAGTGGCAGGCGATCAATGAGGCACCGGATGACGCGGCAAGCCGCACCCATTCGCAATACGGGCTGTTCACCCTGTTGCAGAAGCTCGGCGTCTTGCGTCACGATGTAGAGCGGATCGGTGACCTTGATCGCGATCTGCAGGACCGGGCCGCCGTTTTTTCCACCGCACTTGCGCCTGTTCGGGCGACCGCGGAATGGAACGAGTGGCGCGCGGACAAGTCGCCGGCCTTCTTCGAAAGCGCCTTTTCCGCCGCCTCGATGATAGAGGCGGCCAATGAGCGCGAGGAGGCAACCGCAATTGCCATCGCGCTCAGGCTGGCGCTTGAAAAGCCCGGTCAGAATGGCCCATCGCAGGCAGCCCTCATCACGCCGGATCGCGGACTTGGCCGAAGGGTGGCAACCGAGCTTGCCCGCTTCGGCATCGAGGCGGACGATTCCGCAGGTACGCCGCTGTCTGCGACGCCGCAGGCAGGTCTTTTACAGCTGGCTATGGAAGCGATCCTGCGCCCAGGTGATCCGGTCGCGGTGATCTCCTTGTTGAAGCATCCGCTTTGCCGCTTTGGCTTGAGCGAACTACAGATGAAGAAGGCTGTTGCAGCGCTTGAGCTTCTGGCGTTGCGCGGCGGGCGCGAGGAAACGACACTTGGCAACCTCGATGCGCTTCTGGCGCATCAGATGACACTTCATGCGGGCGACCGCCATCCGCCACATTGGCGCACGGCGCTTTCCGATGATGCACCGCTCGCGGCCGAAGATCTGGCGAGACGGATTACAGCGGCGATCGAACCGCTGGAGCAGGCTTTCGTTCACCGCGATCCACTCCGCGGTCGCCTCACCTCCCGCCTGACGCTGGCGGAGTGGGCGGAGCGTTCCGGCCGCGTTATCGAAGCGATGTGTCTGGATGATGCGGGCGATCTGGCGAGCCTTTGGTCCGGCGAGGCGGGAGAAAAGCTGTCCAGTCTTTTTGCCGAACTGATGGAATGCGGCAGCGCGCTAGAGGCGGATGGTCCACAATGGATCGATATCGTCGCGGCCTTCATCGCGGGCGAATCGATCAAGCCACGGGCCATGCGCCACCCACGCGTCTTCATTTTCGGCGCTTTGGAAGCACGTCTGCAGAGCGTCGATACCGTCATTATCGGTGGTTTGAACGAAGGGGTGTGGCCGGGACAAACGGCCAACAACCCCTTCCTGTCGCGCAGCATGAAGACATCGATCGGGCTTGAGCCGCCGGAACGCCGCATCGGGCAGTTGGCGCATGATTTCGAGATGGCGAACGGCACGCGTCACATCATCTACAGCCGCGCACTGCGCCAGGGTTCGACGCCTGCCGTGGCTTCGCGCTGGCTGCAAAGACTGCTGGCACTGGGCGGGGAAGATTTTGCCGAGGAGCTGAAGCGACGTGGCGAATCCTACCGCCATTGGGCAATGATGCTGGATGACAGCGAGACGCAGGATCCAGCACGACGCCCTGCCCCAACCCCGCCTGCCGATCTCCAGCCGAAGAGCTATTCCTTCAGCGAAGTCGGACGGCTGCGCCGTGATCCCTATGCCATCTATGCGCGGCGCATTCTGAAGCTCGATCCGCTGGACGAGTTCAACCGCGATCCAGGCGCTGCCGACCGAGGGACGCTCTATCACCGCATCATCGAACTCTACTCCCGTGAGGAGCACGTTCCCGGCACGCCGGCGTCCGAAGACGCGATGATGCGTGTATTGAACGCATGTTTTGACGAAGAAAATCTGCCAGCACATATCGATATCGTCTGGCGACCGCGCTTCGTTGCGGTGGCGCGCGAGTTTCTCGCCTGGGAGAAAGATCGCCGTCCCGTGGTGCGCCGCTCTTATGTGGAGGCCCGCGCCGGACAGGAGATTCCAGAGGCGGGTATCCGGCTGACGGGCGTGGCCGACAGGATCGACATCAAGACCAATGGCAAGGCGGATATCGTCGATTACAAGACGGGGCTCTCCCCGACTGTGAAACAGGCCCGCTCCCTGCTCGATCCGCAACTGGCGCTGGAAGCGGCCGCCCTGATGCGTGGCGCGTTCCGAGACGCCGGGACGCCAACACCGGAGGATCTGATCTATGTGCGCCTGCGACCAGGAGAAAGGTTCACTGGGAGCGATATCGTCAACAACGAGAACGCAAAGGCCACGGCCAAGACCGTGCCTAAGAGCGCTGTAGAACTTGCGAACGATTCCATCGACCAATTGACGAAATTCATCAAGGCGCTGCGCGAGGGCAAGAACGGCTTCGTGTCGCGGCTGATCCCGGAAGAACAGCAATCCTATGGCGGCGAGTACGATCATCTGGCGCGCGTTTCCGAATGGTCCACCGCAGAACCGGGAGATGGCGATGGCGAATGATCTTTTCGAATACGCCGCCGAGCAGGCTCAAGATCACGGCCCGGAGCGCGACGAGCCAGGCGCCTGGATCGACTGGACAACACGCCAGCAGACCCGCGCCTCCGATCCGACTAGCTCGGCATGGGTGTCGGCCAATGCGGGTTCGGGCAAGACGCATGTCTTGACGCAGCGGGTGATCCGTCTGCTGCTGGCCGGTTGCCGTCCCTCGGCCATTCTGTGCCTGACCTATACAAAGGCGGCGGCCTCAGAAATGTCGAGCCGCGTCTTCGATCGCCTCGCGGATTGGGCCACTCTCTCCGACACCGCCTTGAAAGACCGTATCGCGACAATTGAAGGGCGTGTCCCGGACGCGATCAAGCTGAAGGAGGCACGCCGTCTGTTCGCCAAGGCGCTGGAAACGCCGGGCGGGCTGAAAATCCAGACGATCCATGCCTTCTGCGAAGCACTGCTGCACCAGTTTCCGCTGGAAGCAAATGTCGCCGGCCACTTCTCGGTTCTCGATGATCGTGCCGCCAGCAGTCTCCTGGCGGAAGCACGCCGCAGCCTGCTGACCGCCGTTTCGCTCGAGCAGGACACGCCGCTGGCTCAGGCGCTCGCCTATGTGCTCGATCTCGCGGACGAGACCGGGCTGGAAGCGCTGCTGAGCGCCATCGTTGCCAACCGCAATCCTCTGCGCGGCTTTCTCGAAGACGCCTCCCGCACCGGTGGAATCGACGCGGCGCTTCGACGCCACGCTCGCATCAGCGCCAATGAAACACTTGAGACGGCAGCGGCCGCCTATTGGCCACTCCCGGGTCTCTCCGGCCTGTCGCTCGACACCTATCTGACGCTGTCCGATGAGGTCGGGGGCGCACGGACGCACGAAGTGTCCTACGCGTTGCGGGAAGCGGCGCGAGAAAGCGATCCGTACAAGCGAATCGCCTTTCTCGAAAGCGCGTTGCTGACCCAGAAGGGCGAGCGGAAGTCCGATGCCTACGTCATCAACAAGGCGATGCAGACGGCAGCACCCAGTCTCCTAGACGATCTGACGCTGGCGCGCACCCACGTGGTTGCCTGCCGCGACCGGTATCGGACGCTGCGCATGCTGGAGGCGACCAGACATGCCTTGACCCTGGCAGACCGGCTGATCGGCGACTTCGAGGATTTGAAGAAGCAGCGCAGCCAGCTCGATTTCGAGGACCTGATCGAGCGCGCGGCCACGCTTCTCAACCGCGATACGGCGGGCGCCTGGGTGCATTACAAGCTGGACCAGGGTATCGACCATATTCTCGTCGATGAGGCGCAGGATACCAGCCCGGTGCAGTGGTCGATCATCCAGTCGCTGGCAGCAGATTTCTTCCATGGCGAGACCGCGCGCGCTGGTCAACGCACGCTGTTTGCCGTGGGTGACGAGAAGCAGTCGATCTATTCCTTTCAGGGAGCAAGGCCGGAGCGGTTTTCGCAGGAGCGTGAGGAAACGGCGCGGCGGGTGACTGCCGTCCAGCAGATCTTTCATCCCGTTCGTCTGCCGCTTTCCTTCCGTTCCACGGCGGATGTGCTGGCTGCAGTGGATCAGGTCTTCTCTTTGCCCGAGAATGCCGCAGGCCTCAGCGCCGACAACGAACCCGTCGAGCATCGCTCCAACCGCCTTAGTCAAGCTGGGACGGTAGAGGTATGGGACATGATCGCCGCTGAGCCGGTCGACGATGAAGAAGACTGGACGGCACCCTTCGATGCGTTGCGTGAAAGCGCCCCGCCCGCCATCGTCGCACGCCGGATCGCGGCGCGCATCGCAGCGATGATCGGCACGGAAACGGTGATCGAGAAAGGCGTCGAACGTTTTATCGAGGCTGGCGATATTCTGGTATTGGTGCGCAAGCGCCACGCCTTCGTCAACGCGCTGACGCGCGAGTTGAAGCAGCGAAAGAACATTCCCGTTGCCGGTGCCGACCGCTTGCGGCTGACCGACCACATCGCCATTCAGGATCTGCTGGCACTTGGCCGCTTCGTGCTTTTGCCGCAGGACGATCTGTCGCTTTCGGCATTGCTCAAAAGCCCGCTCTTCAATCATGATGAAGACGATATTTTCGACCTTGCAGCCAAGCGTCCGGAGAAGACAAGCGTCTGGGACTATCTCCAGCAGCGCGCGCAAGAAGATGGAAGCCGCTTTGCCGAGACGCTTGAAACCCTCTCGTCCCTGATTGCGCTCTCCCGTAGCGCGACGATTCACGATTTCTACGCGGCGGTGATGACCATCTATCAAGGTCGCAAGCGCTTTCTTGCACGCCTTGGCAACGAAGCGAGCGACGTTCTGGATGAGTTTTTGTCCTTCGCGCTCGATCACGAAAAGACCGGCCTTCCCGGCCTGCAATCCTTCATCTCCGTGCTGGAAACGGACGCCCCGGAGATCAAGCGCGAGCAGGACAAGGAGCGCGGCGAAGTCCGTATCATGACGGTTCACGCCTCCAAGGGTCTTGAGGCACCCGTGGTGTTTCTCGTCGATGGCGGCTCCAAGGCCTTCATTCCAAGCCATGTGCCGCGGTTGCGCTTTGTCGAAACCAAGGATGCCGCATTCCCCGTGTGGCTACCGGGAAAGAACTTCGATAACGCATTGATCGACCAGGACGATGGCCGCTTGAAGGACGCCGCAGAGCAGGAATATCGCCGTCTCCTCTATGTGGCCATGACGCGGGCTGCCGACCATCTGATCGTGTGTGGCTACCGCGGGCCGAAGGAAAATCCGGATTGCTGGCACCAGATGATCAAGCGGGCGCTGGTCGCGGATGAAGCGCGATGCGTTACTCATCAGTTCCAAGCAGGCGGCGAAGCCTGGGACGGTCTGTTGTGGCGGATGAATGCTCATGAGCCAAAAGCGATACCCCAGAGCGAGACCTCGTCGAGTGCTGCGCCAGAAGCATTTCCCGCCTCGCTGATGCAACCACTGCCACCGGTACCTGCCCTTCCCCGGCCGCTCAGCCCGTCCGGCGCGGGAACGATCATCGATGATGGTGCAGATGACCTGGTCGTGTCCTCCCCGCTCTTTACCAAACCGGAGATAGCTTCCGGCCTTGCACTGCAACGCGGACGTCTTGTGCACCGGATGCTGCAGACGCTGCCGGACTATCCCGAGGATCAGCGGGAAGATGCCGCTCGTCGCTATGCGGAGCGTGCTGCGCGCTACTGGTCGGAATTGGAACGCGAGAGATTGATCAGCACCACGCTCGCCGTTCTTTCCGAACCGGCCATCCAGCCCGCTTTCTCCGCCAATAGCCGGGCGGAGGTTTCGATCATGGGAACGTTGTGCGTGGGCAGGCAGGATTTTGCCGTTGCCGGCCGGATCGACCGCTTGGCGGTGAACGGGGAACGCGTCATTCTGGTGGATTACAAGACGAACCGGATACCTCCGGCCAATGAGAACACCATTCCCTTCGCCCATATCGCACAGCTTGCGATCTATCGCGAGATTCTGAAGCCGCTCTACCCGGACAAGGCTTTCACCTGCGCGCTCGTCTATACGGAGAACGCGTCCTTCGTGACGCTCACGGACGAAGCGCTGTTACAAGCCCTTGCCGCAATCTCGACAAAGTGAGATACCGGACATTGAAAATGCCCATCCCCCGCATCACATGAATGCCGAACAGATTCACTGAAAGGAGAGCCAATTATGGCTACCGTGAAAGTCGATACCTCCAACTTCCAGTCTGAAGTTCTCGAATCCGCTGAGCCAGTCGTCGTAGACTTCTGGGCCGAGTGGTGCGGCCCGTGCAAGATGATTGCCCCGAGCCTCGAAGAGATCGCTACGGAACTTTCTGGCAAGGTGAAGGTCGCAAAGCTGAACATCGACGAAAACCCTGAGCTTGCCGCTCAGTTCGGCGTTCGCTCCATCCCGACGCTCGCCATGTTCAAGGGCGGCGAAGTGGCCGATATCAAGGTCGGTGCTGCTCCCAAGACCGCACTCTCCGCGTGGATTTCCAGCGCCGCCTGATCGTTTGCGAATGCAAGATTAAAAGAAAGCCCGGTTCTGCCGGGCTTTTTTCTTGGTCGTCGGTTGCGTGATGCCTTCGCGATTATTGTGGCGGTGTGCCATTCAGCGCCAGCGCATTCCCGGCGAGATAGAGCGATCCGCCGATCAGGATGCGTGGTGCGGGCTTCGCCGGGTCGAGGCGCTTTGCCAATTCCTCCAAAGCCTCTTCGATCGAGGCTGTCGGCGCTGCCGTCAGGCCAGCGTCGAAGACAGCATGGGCCAGAACAACAGGGTCGATCGCTGCATCCGACCCGTGGATCGGTACGGTGAAGACATATTCGGCGATACCGGCGAAGGCCTTGAAGTAGCCGACCTGATCCTTGGTGTTGATCATGCCCGCAATCAGCACCAGCGGCCGAGCGCTCTTCTCCTCGAAACCGGCCATGGCTTCAGCAATAACCTCGCCAGCACCTGGATTATGACCGCCATCGATCCAGATTTCGCTGCCCATTGGCGCGAGATCGAAGATGCGACCCCGGGTGACGCGTTGGAGGCGGCCCGGCCACTCGACCGAGGTCATGGCCTTTTCGATCATGCGATCGGTGACGCTGAAACCGGCAGCCTTGACGGCGCGAATGGCAGCCGCCGCATTGCCCAGCTGATGGCGGCCAGGAAGGCGCGGCAGTGGCGCATCGACCAGGCTGAACTCGTCCTGATAGACCATGCGGCCATGTTCTTCATGGGCGGAGAAATCCTGACCATAGATGGCAGTCGGGCATTTCAGACGCTCAGCGGTGGCGATCAGCACATCGAGTGCTGCGTCGTATTCCTGGTAGCCAATCACGACCGGCGAACCGGTCTTCATGATGCCTGCCTTTTCCGCCGCGATCAGTTCGACACGATCGCCGAGATATGCCTGATGGTCGAGCGAGATCGGCATGATGACCGAGACGGCCGGATTGGAGATGACATTGGTCGCGTCGAAGCGACCGCCAAGACCCACTTCCAGAACGACCACATCGGCAGGCTGTTCGGCAAAGAGCACGAAGGTGACGGCGGTCAGGATTTCGAAAACGGTGATATACTGGCCGTCATTGGCGGCCTCCACTCGGGCCAAGGCATCGGCAAGCATGGCATCGTCCACGAGTCGACCGGGAGCGCCGGCAACGCCGATACGGTAGCGCTCATTCCAGTTTACCAGATGGGGCGAGGTGTGGACGTGAACGGCCAGGCCTGCGGCTTCCAGAAGCGCACGGCTGAAGGCCGTGACAGAGCCCTTGCCATTGGTGCCTGCCACATGGATGACGGGCGGCAGGCGCTTATGCGGATTGCCAAGCTTTTCGAGGAGGCGGGTGATCCTGTCCAGCGACAGATCGAAGCCCTTGGGATGAAGCTGCATCAATCTTTCGATGATGCGTTCCGCCTCGCTCATGTCAGGCTTCGTCATATCCGTCATCCACCCCTCCGGAGCGTGTTTGAATGCGTCAGGCCGTGGCAGCGATAGGCAGAATATCCTTGGAGGTGCTGGCCGGTGCCTTCGTCATGATCTTCAGGAGGTTGGCAAGTTTATCCGGGATAGCGTGGCGATCGATAACCATGTCCACCATGCCGTGATCCAGGAGATATTCCGATGTCTGGAATCCCTCGGGAAGCTTTTCGCGGATCGTCTGTTCGATGACGCGCTTGCCGGCGAAGCAGATTTCAGCGCCGGGCTCGGCAATATGGACATCACCCAGCATGGCGTAGGATGCCGTGACACCGCCCGTCGTCGGGTTGGTGAGAACCACGATATAGGGCATGCCTGCTTCTTTCAGCATGTTGACGGCAACCGTGGTGCGCGGAAGCTGCATCAGCGACAGGATGCCTTCCTGCATGCGCGCGCCGCCAGAGGCCGGGAACATGACGAGCGGGCAGCGCTCGGAAATGGCGCGCTCGAAAGCCTTGACGATCGCCTCGCCGGCGGCAATGCCAAGCGAGCCGCCCATGAACTGGAACTCATGCACGACGGCGACGATCTTCAGGCCCTGAAGCTTGCCGACGCCGGCCAGGATCGTGTCTTCCTGTTCGGTCTTGGCGCGGCTGTCGCGCAGACGATCGGAGTACTTTTTGGAATCGCGGAACTTCAGCGGATCCTGCGCCACTTTCGGCTGCGGCAGAGCCTCATAGGCACCGTCGTCGAACAGGTCGGCAAGGCGTGCCTTTGCGGGCATTTTCATATGGAAGCCGGACGCGGGAATGACCCACTTGTTTTCTTCGAGATCCTTGTGGAAGACCATTTCGCCGGTTTCCGGGCACTTGATCCAGAGATTTTCCGGGGTATCCCGGCGGCCCAGCATGGAATTGATCCGCGGGCGTACGTAATTGGTAATCCAGTTCACGTTCTTTACTCCTGACTGTCCGCGCTGAACCGACGATCCTTCGGCAGCAGTTGAGCGGAATGGCGACGCATCGCTGCGGTTTCAACCAAATTCCGCTCGTCTTCCTTTACATTCAAAATCAGCATGGCGATTTCAAGTCGGTCACGACCTGAGATCGCCTCGATGTCATGCGCGCGACGCACGCACGCCTGTCGAGAGGCCCTTTACCAGCGTTGTCACCGCCGGCACAGTGTCATTCGTCGCCTTGCCATCCTTGGTGAGGCTGAGAGCGATCTGGTTGACGATGGCCGAACCGACCACGACACCATCGGCAACCGCACCGATTGCGTTTGCGTGATCGGCCGTCTTGACGCCGAAGCCAACGCAGACGGGCAAATCGGTATGCGCCTTGATCCGCTCGACTGCACCGGAAATCGTCGACGGATCGGGCAAAGCCGAACCGGTGATCCCGTTCATCGAGACGTAATAGACGAAGCCGGACGTGTTTCGCAGAACGGTCGGGAGACGCTTTTCATCGGTTGTGGGCGTCGCCAGACGGATGAAGTTGATGTCCTTCTGAACAGCCGGGATGCACAATTCGTCATCCATTTCCGGCGGCAGATCGACCACGATCAGTCCGTCGATGCCGGCTGAGAGCGCGTCGTCCAGGAACTTGTCGACGCCGTAAATGTAGATCGGATTGTAGTAACCCATCAACACGATCGGCGTTTCATCATCCTGCTTGCGGAATTCGCGTGCGAGATCGAGCGTGGTCGCCAGCGTCTGACCACCTTTCAGCGCCCGCTGTCCTGCCATCTGGATTGCCGGGCCGTCGGCCATCGGATCGGAGAACGGCATGCCAAGCTCGATGACATCGGCACCGGCGTCCGGCAATGCCTTCATGATGCCGAGCGAGGTTTCGAAATCAGGATCGCCGCCCATGAAATAGGTTACGAGGGCCGGACGATTTTGCGCACGCAGATCGGCAAAGCGCTTGTCCATACGTGCAGTCATATCAGAGTCCCATTCCCAGAATTTTACCGACCGTGAAAATATCCTTGTCGCCGCGACCGCAGAGATTCATCAGGATGATCTCGTCCTTGCTCATCTTCGGCGCGCGCTTGATGACTTCGGCCAGCGCATGGCTCGGCTCAAGCGCCGGAATGATGCCTTCGGTGCGCGTCAGCATCTGGAAGGCGTCGAGCGCTTCGTTGTCCATGATCGGCACATATTCGACGCGACCGGCATCCTTCAGCCAGGAGTGCTCAGGGCCAATTCCCGGATAATCGAGACCGGCGGAGATGGAATGACCTTCCTTGATCTGGCCGTCACTATCTTGAAGGAGGTAGGTGCGGTTGCCATGCAGGACGCCCGGCGAACCGGCTGTCAGCGAGGCGCAGTGCTCTTCGCCATCAAGACCCTTGCCGCCCGCCTCGACGCCAACGATCTTGACGCTGGCATCATCCAGGAACGGATGGAACAGGCCGATGGCGTTGGAGCCACCGCCTACGGCTGCGACCAGCATATCCGGCAAACGGCCTTCGAGTGCCAGCAATTGCTCGCGCGCTTCCTTGCCGATAACCGACTGGAACTCGCGCACCATTTCCGGATAGGGGTGGGGGCCAGCCGCAGTGCCGATCATGTAGTAGGTGTCGTCCACATTGGTGACCCAGTCACGCAGTGCCTCGTTCATCGCGTCCTTCAGCGTGCCGTGGCCAGCTGTCACCGGCTTTACTTCGGCACCAAGGAGCTTCATGCGGAACACGTTGGGGGCCTGACGCTCCACATCGGTCGCGCCCATGTAGACCACGCAAGGAATGCCAAAGCGTGCGGCAACCGTCGCGGATGCAACACCGTGCTGACCGGCACCGGTTTCGGCAATGATGCGGGTCTTGCCCATGCGCTTGGCGAGAAGGATCTGGCCAAGGCAGTTGTTGATCTTGTGCGAACCGGTGTGGTTCAACTCATCACGCTTAAAATAGATCTTCGCGCCGCCGAGTTCAGCCGTCAGGCGCTCGGCGAAATAGATCGGGCTTGGACGGCCGGTATAGTGAGTGTTGAGGTGTTCGAGCTCCGCCTTGAACTCCGGATCGTCCTTGGCCTTTTCCCACTCGGCCTGCAGGTCGAGGATCAAAGGCATCAGCGTCTCGGCAACGAAGCGGCCTCCGTAGATACCGAAGCGTCCGTCCTCATCGGGACCGGCGCGAAACGAGTTGGGTTTCAGCGTTTCGTTCACTTTCAAACTCCCTAAAGCCTTGCCGATCGAACCGCATCGAAGAATGCGTCGATCCTGGCCAAATCCTTTACACCCGGCGCGCTTTCCACACCCGAGGATACATCCAGTCCACCTGCCCCGGTTTTTGCCAGAGCCTCAGCGACGTTATCGGCGTTCAGCCCCCCGGAAAGCATGTAATTTACGCCTTCGTCAAGAGAATGCAGAACGCTCCAGTCAAAGGAGACGCCATTGCCTCCAGGCAGTTCAGATCCCGCCGGTGCCTTGGCATCGAAAAGAAAACTGTCCGCGATCCCGATATAGGGATCGATCTTGGCGAGATCATCAGCGTCACGAATAGAAAAAGCCTTCATCACCGGCAGGCCATAGAGTGCCTTGACGCTCAGCACGCGCTCCGGGCTCTCGCTGCCATGGAGCTGGAGGATATCGGGTTTCAGCAGATCGATGATCTCGTCCAGCTCGTCATTATCGGCATTGACGGTGACGGCAACGATCTTGACGCTGCCGCGAACCGCGTCTGCCAGCTTGCCGGCAATATCCGGTTCGATGTTGCGCGGGCTCTTCTCGAAGAAGATGAAACCGATATGCGTTGCCCCGCGCCGAACCGCACGTTCGACGGCTTCCGGCGTTTTCAGCCCGCAAATCTTGATGTCCGGAGTCCTGGCGCTTTTCATGACTGGGACGTGACATGAAATGGCGTGTGAGTCGAGCCAAAATGCGGGCAAAGAGGGTCGGCTAAAACATGTTTCACGTGAATCCAAACCTGCAATCCCGGCTTACTCGAAGTCGATGGCATGCAGTTGAGAGCCATTCTGCTTCAGCCAGGCCTTGGCCTTGTCCATCTCCGGGCAGAGCTTCTTGCAGAGCGCCCAGAATTTCGGCCCGTGGTTCATTTCTTTCAGATGTGCCACTTCGTGCGCCGCAAGATAATCGATCACGCTTTCCGGCGCCATGACAATGCGCCAGGAGAAACTTAAGTTGCCCTCATGTGAACAGGAGCCCCAGCGGCTACGCGTATCCTTCATCGAGATCGAGCGCACTGGCCTTCCGACTGTCTTGGAATGGATTGCCACCAGTCGCTCAAGATCGGCGCGGGCTTCCTTTTTCAGAAAGGTCGCGACGCGACGGCCTGTGTGTTCAGGTAATCCGCTGACCTTCAGCACAGGCTGACCGTCCTCATCCCGGGCGATCTGGGTTACGCCGCGCATCGAGCCTGTGTGCCGGATCGTATGGAGCGTGCCACGGATGGAGATGGACGCACCGTCGCTCATTCCCGTCGGCGCAGAAAACTTGGCAAACTTGGTTTCAAGCCATCCCTGATGACGATCGAGAAACATATCGACCTGCGCATGGTGGAGGCCATAGGGGATCGTCAGCTTCAACGCTTTGCCACCCGGTTCGATGCGCAGCGTGATGCGTGTCGCCCGCTGGTTCTCCTTGATGGTGATCGGTACATGCCGACCGCCGACCTCTACCGTGCGCTGGGTCAGCGTCGGTTTGCGGGACGAGGTCGATTTCGGGGACTTTCGAAGCAGCGAAAACATGACGCCGTCATAGCGCTTTCCGCCTTCAAAAGCCATCCGCTCCTTTATTGCTGGCGTTGATGCTCCTGGAAGAACGCCACCATTTGCGGAACGATCTCGTTGCGGAAGCGTGAGCCGTTGAAGACGCCATAGTGACCGACATCCGGCTGCATGTAATGGCGCCGTTTTTCCTGTGGCAGGTTCAGGCAAAGGTCATGCGCCGCCTTGGTTTGGCCGATACCGGAAATGTCGTCATTCTCCCCTTCCACGGTGAAGAGCGCGACATTGCGGATGGCAGCCGGATCGACCGCCCTGCCCCTGTGCATCATCGTGCCCTTCGGAAGAGCATGCTCGATGAAGACGGTCTCGACCGTCTGGAGGTAGAATTCGGCGGTGAGGTCCATGACGGCGAGATATTCGTCGTAGAACTCCCGATGCTTTTCAGCAGAATCGCCGTCGTTCTTCACAAGGTTGAGATAGAAATCCTTATGCGCACTCATGTGCCGGTCGAGGTTCATGGACATGAAGCCAGAGAGTTGCAGGAAGCCCGGATAGACGGAACGCCCGAAGCCGGGCTGCGGCCACGGAACCGGCATGACGACACTGTCGCGGAGCCAGTCGATCGGCTTGGCTTTTGCCAACTCGTTGACGCCCGTTGGGTTGATACGCGTATCTATTGGTCCACCCATCAGCGTCATGGAAGCAGGCGCGAAGCGGTCTTGATCCGCCTCCATCAACGCCACGGCCGCCAGAACCGGAACCGATGGCTGGCAGACGGCGACCACATGGGTCCCCTCCCCCAGATGATGCAGCATTTCGACGACGTAGGAGATGTAGTCATCTAGATCGAAGCGGCCTTCGGTCAGCGGAACGGTGCGGGCATCGATCCAGTCGGTGATATAGATATCCGCGTGAGGCAGAAGCGCGCCCACCGTACCGCGCAGAAGCGTGGCATAATGACCGGACATGGGTGCCACCAGCACGATCTTCGGATCGGCTGGTCGTTCTTCCGGAAGCGATCGGTTGAAGTGGATCAGGCGGCAGAACGGTTTCGTCCAGACAACCTCTTCCACGACATCGACAGCCTTGCCATCGATGTCTGTGCTTGAGATGCCAAACTCAGGCTTGCCGTAGCGACGCGTCAAACGCTCGAAGACCTCGAAACCTGCATCGAGGCTGCGGCCGAATGCCGTGTTGGACAAGGGATTGAGAGGATTGTTGCACGCCTGGCGCATCAGGTCGGCACCGGCCCGCAGGGGTGCCATGGCCGCATGGTTCATTTCGTAAAGATGGTAGAACACGAATAAACGCCTCCCGTCGTCATCGTCGTCTTTTGTGACAGTCTAGCATCTTTTCGCAGTTGCACAAAATAACGTGCGGATAGCGATCGTGGCCGAGGTTTGTGGCTCAGCTTTGGGGTTTATCCCTGCCCTCACCCATGAGGACAGGGATAAACGTATTCGGATTTAAATGTCAGCGACGAAGGTCTGCTTCTGAGAGCCCAGACCTTCAATGCCAAGCTCGACCACATCGCCGGCTTTCAGGAAGCGCTGTGGCTTCATGCCGAGACCGACACCCGGAGGCGTGCCGGTGGAGATGACATCGCCTGGATGCAGAGACATGAACTGGCTGAGATAGGACACGACATTGGCAACACCATAGACCATGGTCTTGCTGGAGCCGTTCTGCATGGTCTCACCATTGACCTTCAGCCACATGCCGAGGTTCTGCGGATCGGCAATCTCATCCTTCGTGACGAGCCATGGGCCGATCGGACCGAAGGTGTCGCAGGATTTGCCCTTGGTCCATTGGCCCTGGCGCTCCGTCTGGAAGGCACGCTCGGACACGTCATGCGAGACGCAGTAGCCCGCGACATAGTCCAGCGCGTCGGCTTCCGAAACATATTTTGCCGTCTTGCCGATAACGACGCCGAGTTCAACTTCCCAGTCGGTCTTTTCAGAGCCTCGTGGAATAACGACATTGTCGTTCGGTCCGACGATGGCTGACGTTGCCTTCATGAAGATGACAGGCTCGGACGGTACGGCTGCGCCCGTCTCTGCGGCATGGTCCGAGAAGTTCAGGCCGATGCAGATGAACTTGCCGGTTCCGGCAACGCAAGCGCCAATACGGTCTTCGGTCAGAACCGGAAGCGTGGAAAGATCCAGCGCCGCGATCTTCTTCAGGCCTTCCGGCGAAATCGCGTCGCCGCCAATGTCCTTCACATGTGCAGAGAGATCGCGGATTTTACCTTCCGCGTCGAGAATGGCGGGCTTTTCGTGGCCGGGTTGACCGACGCGCATCAGTTTCATGGATCTCTCCCAGTTGTCAGACAAGATGATGCATATATGAACGAACTATTTATCCTTGTCACCCCTTGACCATGAAGAGGCCTAAAAAATACGATCATGTCAGCCTTTCTCCTCTGTTGATAAGGACAGATCATGACGACCAGCAATTCTCGTGACACAGATCATCCCGTCGATCCTCTTTTTCTGGATCGCTGGTCGCCGCGCGCCTATGACGGAAACCCAATGCCGAAGGGTGACGTGCTGACGATCCTGGATGCCGCGCGTTGGGCACCATCGGCTTCCAACCAGCAGCCCTGGCGCTTCGTCTATGGGCTGAATGGAACTCAAGAGTGGGACGGATTTATCGGCCTGCTGATGGAGGGAAATCAGCGCTGGGCCAAGAATGCGTCTGCCCTGATCGTCATCCTGTCGCGCACCTACAATCTCCGCGACGGTGAAAAGAAACCAGCGACGACACATTCGTTCGACGCAGGCGCCGCTTGGTTTGCTCTGGCCATGCAGGCACATAAGCTCGGCTACCATGCCCACGGTATGGCCGGCATCTTCAAGGACAAGATCGTCGAGCAACTGGATGTCCCGGAAGGCTATGTCGTGGAAGCCGTGGTCGCGATCGGCAAGATTGCCCATAAGAGCACGCTTCCCGATGACCTCGCAGAACGCGAAGTCCCGAGCAAGAGGCTTCCGTTGTCGGAGATCGCGTTCGAAGGCAAGTTCACGGGCAAGGCGGACTGACGCCCTGTCAACACATGTGCGGGGTTAGCCGGGTTCTCCCGCGCGCTCCCGCTTCATTCTCAAACCTAAGCGCCGTGCTTTCGATGGGACGCACGGCGCTTCACCCTTTTGGATCGACGCATCGTGCTTTCCGAAAATTGAGGCCTATTTTCGGGGCCGATGCTTTAGCAAGTGCGGTCAATTAGCTTTCCCATGGTAACAAAAAACCCGGCATCAAAGCCGGGTTTCTTAACAAACTGTTTCACGTGAATCGTGCAGCAACACGATCCACAGCAAAATCAGATATCGAGGTTCGCGACGCTCAGCGCGTTTTCCTGAATGAAATCGCGTCGCGGCTCCACTTCGTCTCCCATCAATCGGGAGAACAGTCCGTCTGCGTCGGTCGCATCAGGAACCTTGACCTGGAGCAGCGAGCGGACATTGGCGTCCAGCGTCGTTTCCCACAGCTGCTCGGCGTTCATTTCACCGAGACCCTTGTAGCGCTGCATCGACAGCCCCTTGCGTCCTGCGGCAAAGATGGCCTCAAGGAGCGCGCGCGGGCCGGAGATTTGCAGACTTCCTTCCTTGCGTTGCAGAACGGGGACGGTCGCATAAACGTCGCGGCTGCGGGCCGCCAACTGATCGATATGGCGAGCATCTGCAGAACCGAGAAGGCCCATGTCGATTGTGGAGAGTTCCTTGACGCCACGAACCATGCGCTGGAAACGCAGGCCGCCGTCGGCCAGGACCTCGCCGGACCAACCACGCTCGGTTTCTTCTGCAATCATGTCCAGACGGCGGGAGACTTCCGCGACCGTGGCTCCCGCCTGGCTCGCGTCAGCTGACAATTCCGGATTGAGCGCACCGGCAATCGCCGCCTGTTCCACGACCGAACGATTGTAACGGGAGTGCAGGCCGTCGATCAGAGAGCGCATGCGAACGGCGTCCGCAATGACTTCCCGCAAATCTTCGCCGACGCGCACTTCGCCCGAGCCAAGGGTCAGCGACGCTTCCTCGATACCCATGGAAATGAGGTAATCTTCCAGCGCCTTTTCGTCCTTCAGATACTGGACCGACTTGCCGCGCGTCACCTTATAGAGCGGCGGCTGGGCGATATAGAGATGACCTCGCTCGATCAGTTCCGGCATCTGGCGGAAGAAGAAGGTCAGAAGCAGGGTGCGAATATGGGCGCCGTCCACGTCAGCATCGGTCATGATGATGATCTTGTGGTAGCGCAGCTTGTCCGCGTTGAATTCGTCCTTGCCGATCGAGGTGCCCAGCGCTGTGATCAGCGTGCCGATTTCCTGGCTGGAGAGCATCTTGTCGAAACGCGCACGTTCCACGTTGAGGATCTTGCCACGCAGCGGCAGGATGGCCTGCGTTTCACGCGAGCGGCCCTGTTTGGCAGAACCACCAGCGGAGTCACCCTCGACGAGGAAGAGCTCGGATTTTGCCGGATCGCGCTCGGAGCAATCCGCAAGCTTGCCGGGCAGCGAGGCAATATCGAGTGCACCCTTGCGGCGTGTCAGTTCACGTGCCTTACGAGCGGCCTCGCGGGCAACGGCGGCTTCCACCACCTTGCCGACAAGGATCTTCGCTTCGGTCGGATGCTCTTCAAACCAGGTGCTGAGCGCTTCATTGACGAGGTTTTCGACGACCGGGCGCACTTCCGACGAAACAAGCTTGTCCTTGGTCTGCGAGGAGAACTTCGGGTCCGGCACCTTGACCGACAGAACGGCGGTCAGGCCCTCGCGGCAGTCTTCGCCCTGCAGCGAGACCTTTTCCCTTTTGGTGATGCCGGAGCTGTCAGCATAGGAAGTGACCTGACGCGTCAGCGCGCCACGGAAGCCCGCCATATGCGTGCCGCCATCGCGCTGAGGAATGTTGTTGGTAAAGCAGAGCACGTTTTCGTGGTAGCTGTCGTTCCACCACATGGCGACTTCCACCGTGATGCCGTCCTTCTCGCCGCGAATGGCGACAGGCTTATCCACCAGCGGCTTCTTGGCGCGGTCGAGATAGCGGACGAACGCTTCAAGACCGCCATCATAGACCATCTCTTCCTGCTTGATGTCGGAGTGGCGCTTGTCGGTGAGCAGAATGCGAACGCCGGAATTGAGGAAGGCGAGTTCGCGCAGGCGATGTTCGAGCGTGGCGTAGTTATACTCAGTCATGGTGAAGGTGTCGGTGCTTGCCAGGAAGGTGACTTCCGTGCCGGAGCGGCCTTCATACTCGCCGATCACTTCCAGCGGCTTATCCGCAACGCCATGGGTGAATGTGATTTCATGCACCCTGCCGTTGCGGCGGATGCGAAGCTTCAGCCAGACGGACAGAGCGTTGACGACCGAGACGCCGACACCGTGCAGACCGCCGGACACCTTGTAGGAATTCTGGTCGAACTTACCGCCAGCATGGAGCTGCGTCATGATCACTTCGGCAGCGGAGACGCCTTCGCCGGTATGAATGTCGGTCGGGATGCCGCGGCCATTATCCGTGACAGTGACGGAGCCATCGGCGTTCAAGGTGACGGTGACGAGATCGGCATGACCCGCCAAAGCTTCGTCGATGGCGTTGTCGACCACTTCGTAGACCATGTGGTGAAGGCCGGATCCGTCGTCAGTATCCCCGATATACATGCCGGGGCGTTTGCGCACAGCATCAAGGCCCTTGAGAACCTTGATCGAATCGGCTCCATATTCCGTATTCACGCTGGTTTCGCTCGACGGTGTTTCAGTCATAAGCATTCTTTCCAATGGGCGCTGCCAAAGCGTACCTCTTTTCGGGCGCGCAATCGCAGCGAATCACTTTCAATCCGGTTGACCGACTATAGGAATTCCGCCCCGATATCCAAAGTCTGCGCCCCTCAAACCCTCGATAAAGCAGGGGATAGCGCGACTTTCAGTCACAAGAACGGCCTTTTTGCAGCACGGCTGACAATTCGTCTATCACAGTCGGAGCCAGCTTGCGAATATCGCGCGCAAGAGTGTTGGCAAAAGCCGTATATTCCGGGGGAAGACCAACAGTATCGATGATGACGCGCGGTGCGGACGTACCGGCCAGGCGGAACAATTCGTCGGCATCATCCCAGATGATATTGAAGTAGCCGGAAATCCGCTGCAACAGATCGAAGCTGGGCGTGCCCCTCTTCCCGTGTTCCAGGGCAGAGAGATAGGCAGGCGAAACGCCGATTGCGCGTGCCATCTCCTTCTGGGTCACACCCTTCTGCTCTCGCAGCCGCCGGACCGCCTCGGCAAAAGGTGTCACGTCTTGTCTCCGCGTCTGCGCGACAGCCGCACGTAGAGCGCGCCGTCCCCGCCATGGTTCATGGACGCATCTTCATAGGAGGAGATGAGGTGGCGGTATTCAGGCTTCGAGAACCACATCGGCACCGCACGCTTCAATGCACCGTCACTCCCCATGGATCGACCCTTGCCGGTGATCACCAGAACATGGCGCAGGCCCCGCTCATGGGCCCGAACGAGAAAGTCCAGCAAGACGGCATGCGCTTCGCTCTGGAACATGCCGTGAAGATCGATCCGTGCCTCCAGGGCCAGGCGACCGCGGGTCAGCTTACGCTTGACCGGTTTTTCCAACGGGTGATGAACCCTGTCTTTTTTCGCAGTGGGCGCGGAAAGATCGGGCACCGGCTCGACGATCATTTGCGGAAATGGTGGTATGGGCTTGGCGGCGGGAACGGGAGGCAGCGCAACCGGCTCCCCTTCGACATCCTCTAAGGTCAGCAATTCTTCCATACGGCCGGAAATGGGTCGCGCCGTCCGGGCGACCTTTCCCCAGAGAACACGCTCCTCCTTGCCGAGTTTGCGCCCACCCTTCATCACGAATACCTTTCCGCAGCCTCTTTCGGAATGAGTATAGTGAAATCCGCCGGGTTGCGCACGGTGCCTGCAAGTTCGCCTGCCTCGTCGCCTGAGCCGGTGAAGATGTCGCCGCGCGCCGGTCCGACGATCGCAGAGCCCGTATCCAGCGCCAACATCAAGCGTGCAAAGGGTTTTCCGTCATCGAGATGGGTGAGGCTCTGCGACTGAATGAAAAAGGGAAAGCCGAAGGTATGGATCAGCCGATCGACGGCCAGAGATCGTCCTGCCACCAATGGCACCTTGGCCGCGGCGATCGGACCAAGATCCAGCCCCTCCACCGCTGCCTCGCGGAAGAAAATGTAGGAGCGGTTGTGCCAGAGCACCTCGTCCACCTGGTCGGGATGATCCTGAAGCCATTGGCGAATGGTCTGCATCGAGATGGTAGCCGGATCGAGCTCCCCGCGATCCAGCAACAGGCGTCCAATCGGGGAGAAGCGATGTCCCGCCTTGGCGGAATAGGTGATGCGCTTTAACGACCCATCGGTAAAGCGCAGCCTTGCGGCACCTTGGACATGAACAAAGAACAGATCGACCTTGGATTTTGCGTAAGCAATTTCGAGACCTCGTCCCTCGAGATAGCCCTGATCGATAGCGCGGCGATCCGGATATTCGGAGATCTGGCCGTCCTTTTCCAACGCAAACGCGTAGTAAGGATCGATGTGTGATGGGCGATTGTCGTCGTCGAGATCGATCAGGTCGTCCGGCCGATTGTAGATCGGGTATTTCCAGACGTCATCGCGAGTAGCGGAGACCTCAAGTTCAGGCTCGTAAAAAGCCGTGACGAAGCCGCGCTTGTCATCCGGCAACGTAATTCTGAAGGGGACGCAATTTTTCTCGAAAAAGCGCCTCGCTTGCTCCGGCTCGCTGACCGTTACGCCCTTCGCCTTTTCCAGCAGCGCCGACAGGTCCTCCGCGGTGAGGCCGAGGCTTGCGGTGCGATAGGGTTTGCCCTTGTTGAGATGGGCCGCAATATCGCCCATTGCTGCAAAAAGGGCTGAAGGGTCATCCTGCCCCCAGCCCTCCAGTTCATTATACGACACCTGTTTCAGGTGAAAATCAGCGCCCGTGGTCATGCTTCGGATTCGGTTGCGATCAGCTTCCAGTTCGGATCGCGCGAGCGGATATCGCGGGAGAAGGTCCAGATGTCATCGACCTCCGAGACGTTTTCGGCGTCGCCATCCACCAGTTTGCCATCCTTGTCATAGGTTGCGGAAATCAACTGGCTGATGATGCGAAGCGTGATCTGCTCTTCCGAGTCACGCACCGCTGCCTGGGTCATCTCGATTCTCTCGATGCCGACAAAGGTGGATTTCACCACTTCGCCGCGCTTTTCACGCTCGGTAATCGCAGCGTCAAAACCGTCATAGACGTCCTTGGAGAGAAGGTTCTTCAAGGTATCCCGGTCGCCATCGGCAAAAGCCATGACGATCATCTCGTAAGCCATCCGGGCGCCGTTGAGGAATTCCTTCGGCTGGAAGGATGGGTCGGTTTCGACAAGCTGGCGAAGCGAGTCATTCAGCGCCGTGCCCGGTGCTGCAACCGCGTCCACCGCAGCAAAGCGATTTTCGTCGGTCTCGCCGCGCTTCGGCAAGGTAACGACCTTGTTATCGTCAACCGGCACTTTCGCGGCCTCACGGGCGCTAAACGGATCGAAAGGCGGCTTTTCGTTGCCGGTGCGGCGGCCGAGGACACTGCGCAGTTGGAGAAAGATCAGCACCGCTGCCACAAGGAAAAACAATGTTATGAAGTCACTTGAGCCCATCTTTTACCGAAACCACCATTTAAATCCAATGTTGAACCATCATATAGTCTGCATCCGATCAATCTTCAAATAAGCAGATTCAATCGGCGGTTCCCTAAGATTGGTTTTCTGCCAACGATATAACACGCAAGGCTTGATAAAATGCGTTTCTCACTGCTGCCGGTCATCGTCCTTCTGATGCCGATTCTGGAAATTGCTGGCTTCATCGTGGTCGGAAAGGCAATCGGCCTGTGGCCAACCCTTGCGCTGATCATCCTGACCTCGATGCTGGGCCTGATCATTCTGCGCAATGGCGGCCTTGGCATGGTGCGCAATCTGCAAAATGCCGGCCGCACGGGTGAGCAGCCAGCCGAGGCCCTTGTCAATGGCGGCATGCGCGTCATTGCAGGCATCCTGCTTTTCGTTCCTGGCTTCATCACCGACATTATCGGGCTCCTGCTGCTCGTGCCGACGGTGCGCAGTTTCTTCTGGAAGGTCTTCAAACCGAACATTATTGTTGCGGATTTTGCCAGCACCGGCTTTCGCAGCAATCCGCGCGGTCCGGCATCATCCAAGGTCGTCGATCTCGACGAAGAGGATTTTCACCGCGACGGGCCAAACAACTCCCCCTGGTCGCCGGATCGCAACGACCGCGATCTACCAAGACCCTAAGCCGGCAAGCCGGGTCCTGAGGGTTGTAAGCCTCCGGCCCAGATGATAGACGGCTTTCACGGCATTCACTTTGCGAGGCATATCATGACCACTGAAAATGGTGCACAGAACGGCGCAGCGCCGTCTCTCAATATTCTGACCCAGTACACAAAGGATCTTTCGTTCGAAAATCCGGGTGCACCGCGTTCGCTTCAGGCTCGTGATGGCGCGCCTGCTATCAACATCAACGTCAACGTCAATGCGAACCCGATTTCCGGTTCCGATTTCGACGTGGTGCTGACGCTGAATGCAGAAGCCAAGGACGGCGATAAGGTTCTTTTCGTTGCCGAACTGACCTATGGCGGCGTTTTCCGTATCACCGGCTTCCCGCAGGAACACATGCTGCCGGTTCTCTTCATCGAGTGCCCACGCCTTCTCTTCCCCTTCGCGCGCCAGATCATTGCCGACGTAACCCGCAATGGCGGCTTCCCTCCGCTGATGATCGACCCGATCGATTTCGCGCAGATGTTCACGCAGCGCGTTGCCGAAGAACAGGCCCGCTCTCAGGTTCAAGCCGTTCCGAACTGATCGGATCGTAGCCAGCCAATAAAAAACCCGGGTTCAGCAGACCCGGGTTTTTTATTGTCTTGAGAAACGGCGCGCGACGATGTCACTGCGACTGCCGATACTTGTTCCAGATCGCCTTGTCGCCCATCGACTGGACAAGCTTTTCATGCGCGGCCAAGGCCTGGACATCCAGCCGCGGCGGCAAGGATCGCTCGCGCTGCATCGGCGCCATGGGCTGATCGTCCACCTGCATCGAGGCCTGCGTCTTCGAGGCGGAGCCGAAACCGAGCGCCGTCTGACGGCCGCCGATCATTTCGATATAGACTTCCGCCAGAAGTTCGGAGTCGAGGAGCGCTCCGTGCTTGTCGCGGCGGGAATTGTCGACACCGTAGCGGCGGCAAAGCGCGTCGAGAGAATTGGGACCCATCGGATGCTTCCGTCGCGCTAGCGCCAGCGTATCCGTTACCCATTCCGGCGATACAGACTCGATTCCGAGGCGCGCAAATTCCGCATTGATGAAGCCCATGTCGAAGGTCGCGTTGTGCGCCACCCAGCGGGCGCCTTCGAAGAATGCGCGGATTTCGTCGACCACCTCTGCAAATTTCGGCTTGTCCTGCAGAAACTCATCGGTGATGCCATGCACTGCAAGCGCGTCCGGATGCACCTTGCGATCTTCCGGGTTGATGTAGATGTGAATGCTTCTCCCGGTCGGGAAATGATTCATCAGTTCGATGCCACCAATTTCGATGATGCGGTCGAACTTGGATTCCAGACCTGTGGTTTCCGTATCGAAAATGATTTCGCGCATCGAAATGCTACCCTTCTGATCTGAATGTGAAAGCGTCCAAGCACTGAGGTGTCTTCGGCTTTATCAGCTTGTTCGTTTTTGCAGCGCGTCAAGCACAGCGCGAACCTGGGTTCGTGCGTCTTCGATACCACGCCCGTTATCAATGAGGAAATCGGCTTTCTTGCGCTTTTCCCCATCGGGCATCTGCCGTGCAAGGATCATCTGGAATTTCTCTTCCGTCATACCCGGGCGAGATAAAACCCGTTGCCGCTGGATCTCTGCCGCGCAACTGACGACCACGACGGCATCGACGCGGGCCTCCGCTTTCGTCTCGAAAAGCAGAGGAATATCGAGAAGCGCAAATCTCTCGCCGTTCCCCCTTTGCGCTTCTACGAAAGCGTCTTGCTTTGCGCGCACCAGTGGATGGACGATGTTCTCCAACGCAGGAAACTGAGCCGGATTCTCGCGCAGGATCGTACTGAGGCGATCGCGGTCAACAGTACCGTCCTTGACCGCGTCCGGAAAAATATTGGCGATCGGACCGACCGCTTCGTTTTGATAAAGATCGTGCACCACCGCGTCGGAATCGCAGACCGGCACGCCCTCCTCCGCAAAGAGTTTTGCAGTGGTGGTCTTTCCCATCCCGATAGATCCGGTGAGACCGATGACGATCATGCGTAGCGTTCCATATCGGTAATAATCAACGAGCGGAGGTCTTCGGTCACGCCTGGCTTTCTACCAAACCACTTTTCAAAACCCGGACGTGCCTGGTGAAGCAACATGCCCAGACCATCGACCGTCGCAAAACCCTGCTGTTCTGCCATCTCCAGGATTGGCGTTTTGAGTGGCACATAGACGATGTCCGTGACAACGGCGTTGGCGTTGAGAGGTGAAAAGTCAATGAAGGGCGCCTCTGTGCCATCCATGCCAAGCGACGTGGTGTTGACGAAAAGTCCGCAGCCATTCGAGACTTCAAAAAGCGCATCCATGGAGTGCGGGTGGACAGTTTGCCCAAATCGGTAAGCAAGCTCTTGCGCTCGTTCAACAGTGCGATTGACAACATGGATTTCGGCGATTCCTCGATTGCGAAGGGCCTGGATTACGGCGCGGCTCGCGCCGCCTGCCCCGAGAACCACGGCCTTGTCCGTGGTGTCCCAGCCCCTATGCCGATCGTCAAGGTTGGACACAAAACCAAAGCCATCGGTGTTGGTCGCATGGATCAGTCCCTCCTCGACCCAAATCGTGTTGGCAGCGCCTAACTCATCGGCGAGTTCATCCGGCCTGTCGGCCAGTCGGTAGGCGGATTCCTTGTGAGGAATGGTGACGTTGCCCCCCACATAGGTCCTGTCCGACCGCTTCAACGATTCCAGAAAGGACGGAAAATTCTGGGGCGATTGCTCTACTGCCTCATAGAGCCCATCGATCTGAAATAGCTTGATCCAGAAGTTATGGATCAGGGGTGAGCGCGAATGCTTGACCGGGAAACCGGTCACGAACGCTTTTTTGGTCAATGTTTCACGTGAATCAGCCATCGATCAGTTTCAGCTCCCTCAATTGCGCCAGCAGCGGAAGGAGCGGCAGTCCCAGCACCGTGAAGTAGTCGCCTTCTATGGAATTAAATAGCTGGATTCCCTCCCCCTCTAGCTGGTAGGCGCCGACGCTGGAAAGCACCTGCGAGCCTACCTTCTCCAAGTAGCG
This sequence comes from Agrobacterium sp. 22117, assembly GCF_052045735.1. Classification (NCBI taxonomy): domain Bacteria; kingdom Pseudomonadati; phylum Pseudomonadota; class Alphaproteobacteria; order Hyphomicrobiales; family Rhizobiaceae; genus Agrobacterium; species Agrobacterium sp. 22117. The sequence goes on from NZ_JBQEPP010000007.1 coordinate 56,122, forward strand.
CGACACGTAATCAGCGGAAAGATCGCGCACCGTCATCTTCGCGATACTGACGGCAGACCACAAAACCTCATCGTCTTTTGCGATTGCAATTCCGCAGTTCAGTCTGTGCGTCTTTCCAGACAGCGAAAGAAGATTGGAATGCGCTTCGGCCATGTCTTTGGCCTTGTGGTAGATCCTGGCACCAAGCGACATCGTTTGATCGGAGCCGATCACGAAAGCGTCCGGGTGTAAGCGGCTCACAGCGATCGCTTTGGCTTTTGCCAATTCCAGCGCGATTGTCTCAGGCGTGGCACCTTCCGCTTCCAATCTGGCATCAATGGCGCGCTCATCAATCTCTGCAGGAATGCTGGAAAAAATTAGACCGGCATTGCGCATCAGCATCTGGCGCGAGGCGCTGGCTGAGGCAAGGATCAGTTCGGATGTCATGGCTGTCTCCGATGAATATCGAGAATCGGATTACAGCATCGGCTCGGAAATCGGAATCGATTTTCGGAAAAGCACGATGCTTGGATTCAAAATGTGAGACGCGTCCTTGCAGCGCCCAAATCGACGCTCCGCGAGCTATCGTGTCTTTTGGCGCAGAGCAAGGATCGCTGCCGCCGTCTCTTCGATCGAGCGCCGCGTCACGTCGATGAGGGGCCAGTTGTTGCGGGCACAGAGCGCGCGCGCATATTTCAGCTCCTCCATGATCGTCGCTCGGTCGATATATTGTCCCCTGTCGAAACCACCTGTCGCGCCGAGCTCTCGGTTTTCACGGATCTGCGATATCCGATCGGACGTCGCCACCAGCCCGACGATCAAAGGCTTCGTGGCCTTATAGATGCTATCGGGCAAAGGCACGTTCGGAACAACGGGAATATTGGCGGTCTTGATGCCGCGGTTCGCCAGATAGATGCTCGTTGGTGTCTTGGACGTTCGGCTGATGCCGATGATGACGATATCTGCTTCGTCATAATGTTCCGGCATCTGACCATCATCATGGTCCATGGCGAAGTTCAAAGCCTCGATGCGCGCAAAATAATCGGCATTCAAGGCATGCTGCGCCCCGACCCTTCGCCGCGAGGTGGCGCCGAGATAGGTCTGAAAGATGCCGATGATCGGCTCAAGCACGTTGACGCACGGGACGCCAAGCGCGTGGCACTGGATTTCGAGAAACGAGGAAAGCTGCTGATCGACGATGGTGTAGAGCACGATTCCCGGCTGGCGATCGATCTCCTCCACGACGGCCTGCAACTGCTTTTGATTGCGGATCATCGGATAAACATGCTCGATCGGCATGGAGGCATGAAACTGTGCCGAGACAGCCCGACCGGCCGACATCAGAGTCTCTCCGGTTGAGTCCGATATCAGGTGCAGATGGAAGAAGTTTTTTTTATTCTCCACGCTGTTTTCTTCTCCCTGTTGATAAAGCTGGACAGATCCGGGACGGCGTTGGCGGCGAGCCCGGCCTGGCGGAAAACTGCCGACTTATCCACACTTGCCGGTTTTGTGTAGCAAGCTGAAGGGCCTCTGTGAATTGCTGGGAGAAGGGAAAATTGCTCTTGCTTCATTCCTGCCTTATCCACAGGATCGGCACTCCAATGGCGACATTCAAGCTATTGAAACTATTTCGATAAATCGACTTTTCCAAAATTAGTGCGAAAAAGCGTTCCGTTTTATCCACATCGGATGAGGTGATGGGTGAGCTGCGGCATATCAGCTTAAGAGTTTTTAATCCTTGCTACTCACCGACTCTAAGAAATAGAAAATCTTTTAAATCTCTTTGTTTTTATTTTTAGAAAGTTGGGCGAGATGATCGACCGCAGTGTCATGAGGGTTTTGAACGGCGAGACGTTGAACCCTCCTCCGATTTGGCTTATGAGACAGGCTGGTCGATACCTCCCGGAGTACAGAGAAACGCGCAAGGTCGCAGGAAGTTTCTTGGATCTCTGTTACAATCCGGATCTTGCAACCGAAGTCACACTTCAGCCAATCCGTCGTTTTGGTCTGGATGCCGCGATCCTCTTTTCCGATATCCTGGTGATCCCGGATGCTTTGAAACGGAATGTCTTCTTCTCCGAAGGCAAGGGACCGCAGATGGACCCGATCAATGCTTCCGAGATTGACGCACTTGATCCGTCGAATGTCATCGCTCATCTCGAGCCTGTGTTCCAAACCGTGAGGAAGCTTCGCGCCGAATTGCCGCAACAGACGACGCTTCTCGGTTTCTGTGGTGCGCCGTGGACGGTTGCAACCTACATGATTGCTGGCCACGGCACCCCGGACCAGGCCCCTGCGCGCCTCTTCGGCTACCAGCATCCGCAGGCGATGGAAAAGCTCCTATCCTTCCTGGCGGAGGTCTCTGCGGATTATCTCGTTGCGCAGCTGAATGCCGGCGCGAACGCTGTGCAGATTTTCGATTCCTGGGCTGGGGTTCTAGGCGAGAAAGAGTTTGAAGAATACGCGGTGAAGCCCGTCGCCCGCATCATCCAGTCCGTGCGGGCGCGCCGTCCTGATGCCCGGATCATCGCGTTTGCCAAGGGCGCTGGCATTTTGCTGAAGGATTACCGTCAGAAGACCGGTGCCGATGCGATCGGTCTCGACTGGAGCGTGCCGCTCTCCTTTGCCCGCGATTTGCAGAAGGAAGGCCCGGTCCAGGGTAATCTCGATCCGATGCTGATGATTGCCGGCGGCAAACCCCTGGAAGACGGCATCGATGCGATCCTGCAGGCGCTCGGGAACGGCCCTTTGATTTTCAATCTCGGCCACGGCATCACGCCACAGGCCGATCCTGAGAATGTCACACGGCTGGTGGCGCATGTGCGTTCCCATGGAGCCGCAAGATGAGCGAAGAGAGGCAGACGTCAACCACAGCCGGCCGCAAGACCTATCTTCGCGCAGGCGTGGCGCTCGCCGTCTTCGTCGGCTTCATCGCGCTGGTCCTGCACGTCGATCCTGCGGATGCCTATCTCTGGATCAAGGCGCTGCACATCATCGCGGTCATTTCCTGGATGGCGGGTCTGCTCTATCTGCCGCGGCTGTTCATCTACCACACGGATGCGCCGGTCGGCTCCGTACAGTCGGAAACCTTCAAGGTCATGGAGCAGCGGCTCATACGCTTGATCATGAACCCGGCAATGATGATCACTTGGGTGCTGGGGCTTTACCTTGCCTGGTCCGTTTACGGTTTCAGTGGCGGCTGGCTGCATGCCAAGATCGCGCTGGTCATTGCGCTGACTGTGACCCATGTCTATTTCAGCCGCAGCGCAAGAGCCTTCGGTCGCGACGAGAACAGGCGCCCTGCCCGTCACTGGCGGTTGATGAATGAGGTGCCCACGGTATTGATGATCGTAATAGTCATACTTGTGGTTGTGAAACCGTTCGGATAACTTATGATCACGATAAATTTCCCGGAATTGGTGCTTTGCTCTTGCGGCGGCGGGCATGAAACGCTATTTTCAGCCCACTCATCTCTCGGCATGTGAATTATTCAGATGGCTGCGGTTGCACCTCAGAAGCTGATTCGCGAACACGCCACTCCCCCACATATTGTTAAAGACGGTCTTTCTCTTCATGGCTGAAATGAAGCTACAGGAACTCAAAAGCAAATCTCCGACCGATTTGCTGACGTTTGCCGAATCCTTGGAAGTTGAAAATGCGAGCACCATGCGTAAGCAGGAGCTCATGTTCGCTATTCTCAAGATGCTGGCAAGCCAGGATGTCGAGATCATCGGGGAAGGCGTTGTCGAAGTTCTTCAGGATGGCTTCGGTTTTCTGCGCTCTGCAAACGCAAACTACCTGCCAGGCCCGGATGATATCTACATCTCACCCTCCCAGATCCGCCGTTTCTCGCTGAAGACTGGCGACACGGTCGAGGGGCCCATTCGCGGACCGAAGGAAGGCGAGCGCTATTTCGCTCTGCTGAAGGTCAACACGATCAATTTCGACGATCCTGAAAAGATCCGACATAAGGTTCACTTCGATAACCTGACGCCGCTCTATCCGAATGAGCGCTTCAAGATGGAACTTGATGTTCCAACATCGAAGGACCTCTCCGCGCGCGTCATCGATCTCGTCGCTCCGCTCGGCAAGGGCCAGCGCGGATTGATCGTTGCGCCGCCGAGAACCGGTAAGACAGTTCTTCTGCAGAACATTGCTCATTCGATCACGGCGAACCATCCGGAATGCTACCTCATCGTTCTCCTGATCGATGAGCGTCCAGAAGAAGTGACCGACATGCAGCGCTCGGTGAAGGGCGAAGTCGTGTCCTCGACCTTCGACGAGCCGGCAGTTCGCCACGTTCAGGTGGCCGAAATGGTCATCGAAAAGGCCAAGCGCCTGGTCGAGCATGGTCGTGACGTCGTCATTCTGCTCGACTCGATTACGCGCCTTGGCCGCGCCTACAACACGGTCGTCCCCTCCTCCGGTAAGGTTTTGACCGGTGGTGTCGACGCCAACGCTCTGCAGCGCCCCAAGCGCTTCTTCGGTGCCGCCCGTAACATCGAAGAAGGTGGTTCGCTGACGATCATCGCAACGGCTCTGATCGATACCGGCAGCCGCATGGATGAAGTCATCTTCGAAGAGTTCAAGGGCACCGGTAACTCGGAAATTGTGCTTGACCGCAAGGTTGCCGATAAGCGCATCTTCCCTGCCATGGATATCCTCAAGTCTGGTACGCGTAAGGAAGACTTGCTGGTTCCGCGTCAGGATCTCCAGAAGATTTTCGTGCTGCGACGCATCCTGGCACCGATGGGAACCACCGATGCCATCGAGTTCCTCATTGACAAGCTCAAGCAGACGAAGACCAATGGCGACTTCTTCGAGTCGATGAATACATAATCCGTTTAGCCGGATTCCGACTTGAAGCATTTTACAAGGTTTCCAATCCGCTCATACGCGTCAGGTTCTTGCGTTATCGGAAAACCGCTGCACAGTTTTCTGCGGACCATGCTTTCGACCTTCGGCTGCGCTCCTTAAACAGAGCGCGGCCATTTTCATTAGAGCGGGTTCGATCACCTCGATTGCCGCCTCGCTTCAGCCCTTCGTTTGTAGCGTGCGTCCTTAAAACCGCTAAACAGGTCGCATGACGAGCTTTGGAAAAGTTTCATGCCGCAGTCCAGCGATACGATCTATGCCCTCTCCAGTGGCTCTCTACCGGCCGGCGTCGCCGTTATCCGGATCAGCGGACCCAACGCGATTGAGGCGCTTCGAAGTCTCATAGGCGATCACGTTCCAGCACCCCGTAACGCAGCTCTCAAAACGATTCGTGACCGAAACAGCGACATCATTGATCAGGCCCTCGTGCTCCAATTTCCAGCGCCGAACTCTTTCACGGGCGAAGATTGCGTCGAACTCCAGGTCCATGGAAGTCGAGCGGTGGTGTCGGCGATCTTCAATCTCCTTGACCAACGGCAGGGTGTGCGTCAGGCAGAAGCAGGAGAATTCTCCCGCCGGGCATTCGACAATGGCAAGATGGATCTCGTGGAAGCTGAAGGCCTTGCGGACCTTTTGCAGGCTGAGACAGAAATGCAGCGGCGCTTGGCCGTGGAGCAGAGCAGCGGTCATCTCTCCGGCCTCTATGACGGCTGGGCGTCGCAGCTCACCCGCTGCCGGGCATTGATCGAAGCGGAACTCGATTTCGCCGATGAGGACGATGTGCCGGATTCGGTAGCCGTTCAGGTGTGGGCTAAGGTTGGGGAGCTCGAGAAAGACCTCGCAAGCCACTTGGCGCATGGATCAGGCTCTGAAATCATCCGAGATGGTTTTAAAGTTGCCTTGGTGGGTGCGCCGAATGTCGGCAAGTCCAGTCTGATGAATGCGCTGAGCGGGCGTGATGTGGCGATTGTCACCGATGTCGCGGGTACCACACGAGACGTTCTCAGCGTTGATCTCGATATCAATGGGTATCTTGTGACGCTCTTTGACACGGCGGGGCTGCGTGATGCGACGGATGTGGTCGAGAGGGAAGGTATTCGACGGGCACAGATGACGGCGCAGTCCGTTGATTTGGTTCTACACCTCCACGATATCGATTCGCCCCCGCAACAATTGGAGATACAGAATAACTTCGAGGCAATTTCGGTGATCACGAAGGCGGACCTTCTTCCGCAATCGGCCAACATAGAAGACGGGATTCTCATCTCTGCAAAGACGGGCTACGGCCTGGAGTCGCTAAAGGCCGCCATCAGCGACCGGATCAAGCAGCGAGTTGGAGCCGCTACCACCCTCATACCCGCACGCTCGCGACACAAAAAACGACTTGAAGAGACGCTGGAGTATGTTAGGGAAGCGCTGAAATCAGAAGGTATGGAATTGGCGATCCGTTCCGAATATCTTCGTCTTGCCGCTACGTCGCTAGGACGGATCACCGGCAGGGTTGACGTCGAAGATTTGCTTGGCGTCATATTTTCCGAATTTTGCATCGGTAAATGATTCACGTGAAACAATGGGTGTGACACACTCGGTTCAAGGCTGGAAGTTCGATGGTTTATGATGTCGTTGTCATCGGTGGTGGCCATGCAGGCAGCGAAGCAGCGGCGTCAGCTGCGCGTTACGGCGCACGCACCGCGCTCCTTACCCATAAGCGTGAGACGATCGGCGTCATGTCCTGTAATCCTGCAATCGGCGGGTTGGGCAAAGGCCATCTCGTGCGAGAGATCGACGCACTTGATGGTCTGATGGGCCGCGTGGCCGACGCTGGCGGCATCCAGTTCCGGATGCTGAACCGCAAGAAAGGGCCTGCTGTCCGTGGGCCAAGAACGCAAGCCGATCGCCGCCTTTACCGCGAAGCGATGCAAAGAGAAATTTCCGACATCGTAAACCTCGACATTATCGAGGGAGACGCTTTCGATATCGATATCATAAATGGTGAGATCACAGCGGTTGTTCTAGCAGACGGTCGTCATGTCGCTTGCCGTGCCGTCGTCCTTACAACCGGTACATTCCTTCGCGGTCTCATTCATATCGGTTCCGAAAAGATTCCAGCGGGCCGTGTTGGTGAAAACCCCTCGATGGGACTTTCTGAAACCCTTCTACGCGCGGGTCTTACGCTCGGACGGCTCAAGACGGGTACCCCTGCCCGGCTCGACGGTCGAACGATCGATTGGGCTGGCCTGGACAAGCAAGGTCCGGACGAGGATCCCGTCCCCTTTTCGTTCATGACGGATCGCATCACCAATCCTCAGATTGATTGTGGCGTAACGCGCACGACGCCTGAGAGCCATAAGATCATTCATGATAATATTCACCTCTCAGCTATGTATTCCGGTCAGATCGAGGGTGTGGGTCCGCGATATTGTCCGTCGATTGAGGATAAGATCGTTCGCTTCGGAGAGCGCGATGGACATCAAATCTTCTTGGAGCCGGAAGGTATTGACGATCACACCGTCTACCCGAATGGCATATCCACGTCGCTGCCGGCGCATGTGCAGGAGGCTTTCATTCATTCCATTCCGGGGCTTGAGACCGTAAATATTCTCCAGCCTGGCTACGCGATAGAATATGATTATGTCGACCCAAGAGAACTCAAGCCCTCTCTCGAGTGCCGGAAGATTCCTGGCCTGTTTCTAGCCGGTCAGATCAACGGAACGACAGGCTACGAGGAAGCCGGCGCTCAGGGGCTAGTTGCCGGTCTTAACGCGGCGCGCCTGGCTGCTGGAGTCAATGCGCATATTTTTAGTCGGACCGATTCCTATATCGGGGTCATGATCGATGACCTGACGTCCAAGGGCGTGACCGAGCCCTACCGCATGTTCACCTCGCGCGCTGAGTATCGACTCTCGCTGCGTGTCGATAATGCCGATCTCAGATTGACGCCTCTCGGGCTGAAAACGGGGATCGTCGGATCGGAGCGCGGGAGGAAGTTCTCTGAGTATCTCGATGCGCTCGATCATGGCAGGTCGTTGCTTAAGGACCTTGCGATCACCCCAACTCAAGCAGCAAAGCAAGGGCTTAAGCTCAATCAGGATGGCCAGCGTCGCAGTGCTTACGAGTTGCTTGCGTACCCCGACATGTCGCTTGAAGCCTTGAAACCAATTTGGCCAGTTCTGGGTGAACTTGCTCCGCGCGTTGCCGAAGTTCTGGAGATTGAGGCAAGTTACGCGGTTTATATGCAGCGCCAAAGCGCTGATATTATCGACATCAAGCGCGACGAAGACCGACAGATACCAGAAGATTTCGATTTCGGCAGCTTGTCCGGCCTTTCCAACGAACTGAAGCAGAAGCTTCTCGCAGCGAAGCCAATCAACATCGCCCAGGCCGGGCGAGTCGATGGAATGACGCCTGCGGCGATCTCACTGATCCTTGCTTTGGTGAAAAAAGGGACTTATACGCGAACAGAGAAAACCCGCATACATCCCTGACGAGTCCCATTATGACGTTAAACGGCCAAAGTGTTTCACGTGAAACACAGGAGCGGCTCGAACATTTCGTTGAGCTTTTCAAGAAGTGGAACGCGACGACTAATCTCGTTGCTCCTTCAACGTTGAAAGACCTGTGGTCTCGGCACGTTGCTGATAGTGCCCAAATCTTCCAATTGGCGCCTAAGCCTCAAACCTGGGTCGATCTTGGCAGCGGCGGTGGATTTCCAGGTGTGATCACCGCAATTTTTCTTGCGGAGCATCAAGATGGCTGGGTGCATCTTGTCGAAAGCAATCACAAGAAGGCTGCCTTTCTGCGTGTCGCTTTGTCTGAAACGGGTGCTCGCGGGACAGTTCACCCCCTCCGGATTGAATCAGCACCGGAGGACATTGGTCTATGTGATGCCGTATCGGCACGCGCTCTCGCAGACTTGGACCTTCTCCTTTCTTATATCCATCCTTGGGCTCAGAAAAACGATCTTCTAAAAGCCTATCTCAATAAAGGCCGGGATTATGAGGCCGAGGTGACGAAAGCCCGTGGTCGATGGTCGTTTGATCTGCTAAAACATCGAAGTGCAGTCGATGAAGACTCGGTCGTTCTCGAGATTCACAACTTGTCGACAAAGCGCTGATTTTTGAAAGCCAGGTGCTTCACCATGTCTGATAAGAACCGGATCATTACGATAGCAAACCAGAAGGGTGGTGTGGGTAAGACCACCACCGCGATCAATCTGGCAACCGCACTTGCCGCCATTGGCGAGCGTGTTCTGGTGGTGGATCTCGATCCGCAGGGCAATGCCAGCACCGGTCTTGGTATTGATCGCAGAGAGAGAAAGCTATCGTCCTACGACCTGCTCGTCGGTGCAAACAGCGTCGCTGAAGTGGCCGTGCGAACCGCCGTTCCAAACCTCGATATTATTCCGTCGACGATGGATCTTCTTGGCTTCGAAATGGAAGTTGCGAATGCGGCGAACCGCGTTTTCCTGCTTCGTAATGCGTTGCGTAGCCCGGACGCGATGGCTTATTCCTACATTTTGCTGGACTGCCCCCCGTCTTTCAATCTGCTGACTATGAACGCCATGGCGACCGCCCATTCGGTGCTAGTGCCGCTGCAATGCGAGTTTTTTGCACTCGAAGGCCTTAGCCAGCTGCTCGACACGGTCAACCAGATTCGCGGTACTGTGAACCCTGGTCTCGATATCCAAGGTATCGTGCTGACGATGTTCGATGCGCGCAACAATCTTGCGCAGCAGGTCGTCAACGACGTTCGCACTCATCTCGGTGACAAGGTTTACCATACGCTCATTCCGCGAAATGTTCGTGTGTCGGAAGCGCCATCCTATGGTAAGCCAGCCATCCTGTATGATTTGAAGTGCGCCGGCAGCCAGGCCTATTTGCAGCTCGCCTCAGAGGTTATTCAGAGAGAACGGCTGCGCAGGGCTGCCTGAGGCGCTACTGAACTGCAAGATTGATATGGAGTATAGTATGAGTGATGATCTCTCCAAGCGCCGCCTTGGTCGCGGTCTTGCAGCCTTGATCGGCGAGATGGATCAGCCCTTGCCTGTGGGCGAGCCTCAGCGGGCAATCAGTGCCGACCGAACGGTGCCGATCGAGTTTATCGCTCGCAGCCCACGCAATCCGCGTCGTCATTTTGATGAAAGCGAACTCCAGGATCTCGCAGCCTCCATTCGGCAGCACGGGATCGTGCAGCCTGTCGTGGTGCGCACAGTCGAGCAGAACCGCTTTGAAATTATTGCCGGCGAACGTCGTTGGCGCGCAGCGCAGCTCGCCGGCTTTACCGAAGTTCCGGTTATCGTCCGTGATGTCGATGATCGCACTGCGCTCGAACTCGCGATTGTCGAGAACGTTCAGCGTTCCGATCTCAATCCACTCGAAGAAGCGCTGGGCTATGAGCAGCTGATTGCCGAGCATGGTTATACGCAAAACGATCTTGGCGAGATTATCGGCAAAAGCCGTAGCCATGTAGCCAACAGCCTGCGCCTGTTAAAGCTGCCTGATCCTGTCCGCGACATGCTGTCGGAAGGCTCTCTTTCGGCCGGCCACGCAAGGGCTCTCGTATCCACGTCTGATCCGACAACGCTGGCAAAGACGATCGTGTCAAAAGGCCTTTCGGTGCGCGATGCCGAGCGCATTGCCCAGAATGATATCCGATCCCAGCTCGATCCCGTGCATGCGCGCAAGCCGGAGAAAGATTCCGACACGGTCGCGCTGGAGCGGACGCTGTCGGACGCCCTTGGCCTCGACGTAGCGATCAGCCACAAGGGCAATGGTGGACAGGTGCGGATCAACTACAAGACGCTTGAGCAGCTCGAAGCCGTTTGCCGTCTTCTGGAGCAGCGTGGTTAACGACGTAGCGCTACTCCCTAAGCTATTGATATTTATTATTTTTCTATAGGTCGCCTTCATTGGGCGACTTACTTATACGCCAATGAGGGGTGGCTGAGTGTATCAGCACGCCAGATCCTACCTCCAGGCCAGTGATGAGCGTCAATGCCGGTCCTCCCCGGTCCCATTGAACCGATATGACTCGGCTTAAACGCCTTGGCTCGAGGAACTCCCTCGTACAGCGATATGCGTCGGGCCCTCTCTTGTGCGTTTCCAAACAGCGAATGCAAGGGGCCCTGTGCCCAAAGAAAGGGCGACGCATTAGCCTGAAACAGTGTAGCGCAGGCTACGCTTCGATATCGCACATCCGTATCGGTCAACGAATGCTATGCCGTGTCTGCTGTTACGGCGGTATCTGACGAGAGGCGGCTCTTTCGAAAACAACGTCTCAGAAATCGATCGCGCGGCCATTGATCTCGTAATCGCCAAAGCGGACCGGTTCGGCGCCGCCGCGGCCACCGGTCTCAGGTGGAAGCTTGAGCTGCTCTGCGTTGCGGCGCCGTTCTTCCGCTTCCTTCAATGCGCGTTGGGCTGCAGGCGAGAGGACTTTGCTGTTCGTGTTCGCATTATCGTTATCGGCGTTCTGCATGGGCTGCACCCTCGTCACGGCATATTGAAAAGCAATTCCTCATAACCAGATTATAGAAAACTGTCCGCTTTGATAAGTCTTTGCGGGTCTTTTCATCGCTTTTGACGGAGATGCTGGATGAATCTGATGCGTACGGCCATGCTATTGGCCTTCATGACGGCCCTGTTCATGGGCGTCGGATTTTTGATCGGCGGCAAGGGCGGCATGATGATCGCCCTGGTGATTGCGGCGGGGATGAACCTGTTCTCCTATTGGAACTCTGACAAGATGGTGCTCTCCGCCTATCGCGCCCAGGAAGTGGATGAGCGCAATGCGCCGGAGCTCTTTCACATGATCCGGGATTTGTCCCAGAATGCCGGACTGCCAATGCCGAGGGTCTATGTCTATGACAACCCCCAGCCGAATGCATTTGCGACGGGTCGCAATCCGGAGAATGCAGCGGTGGCTGCGTCCACCGGGCTTATGGAAATGCTGACGCCGCAGGAAGTCGCCGGCGTCATGGCGCATGAGCTGGCGCATATCCAGAACCGCGATACGTTGACGATGACGATCACCGCAACGCTTGCCGGTGCCATCTCCATGCTGGGCAACTTTGCCTTCTTCTTCGGCGGCAATCGGGAGAACAACCATCCGCTCGGCTTCATCGGCGTTCTGCTTGCGATGATCGTTGCGCCTCTCGCCGCCATGCTGGTGCAAATGGCGATCAGCCGCACGCGAGAATACTCTGCCGACCGTCGTGGCGCGGAGATCTGCGACAATCCGCTGTGGCTTGCCTCCGCCCTGCAGAAGATTGCCGGTGCTGCTCAGCACATCCATAACAATGATGCAGAGCGCAATCCGGCGACGGCGCACATGTTCATCATCAATCCCTTGTCTGGGGAGCGGATGGACAATCTGTTCTCCACGCACCCCAATACGGAAAACCGTATCGCGGCGCTTCATGAGATGTCGCAAGGCTTCGGCCAACCATCGACGTATGAGCCAACAAGTGCTAAGGCCGTGCGCAAATCACGCTCTGTCCCGACGACTGGTCCCGGGCGTGGCACTGACACGTCTCACAAAGGTCCCTGGTCTTGACATCACCCAACGCCCCTGCCCGGCCAAAATTCAAAAAGACAAAGCCAGCGTCTTCGGATGCTGGCGGGCCAGGCGGGGAATGGAAACCGGGCCTTTCCGCCCGCATGGCGGCGGCTAAGATCATCTCCGCCGTTATCGACAAGAAGACGTCACTCGATGGAATGATGGATGCCGAGCACGGAAACCCGGCCTATCGTTCTCTCAATCTCGCCGATCGGGCACTGGTGCGAGCCATCGTCAACAGTGCGCTCCGTCACCTGCCAAGGATTGAAACCGCCATCTCGATGATGTTGGACGGACCGCTGCCACAAGGCGCGCGATCCCTGCATCATGTTCTGGTCGTTGCGGTCGCGCAGATGCTCTATCTTGACGTCCCTGATCACTCCGCCGTCGATCTGGCCGTGGAACAGGCGCACCGCGATCCACGCAACAAGCGCTTCGTCAAGTTGGTGAATGCTGTCTTGCGCCGGCTCGGTCGCGAAAAGGGTGCGGTCACGGCTGCTATCGAGGCCGTGCCGGTTCTTCCGGACTGGTTCTACAACAGGCTGGTGAAATCCTACGGTGAGGAGGCCGCCTCGCGCATCGCCGCCTCGCAGCTTCTTCCCTCATCGATCGACGTGACGGTGAAGTCTGATCCGGACCATTGGGCCAAGGAACTGAATGGAACCGTGTTGCCCAATGGCAGTGTGCGTCTGGGTTCTTTCGAAGGACAGGTTTCAGCGCTTCCCGGTTTCGCCGAAGGGGAATGGTGGGTTCAGGACTTTTCGGCCAGCATGCCCGTGCGCCTTATGGGAGATTTGAAGGGTAAGCGCGTTGCCGATCTCTGCGCGGCACCCGGCGGCAAGACCGCCCAGCTTGTCTTGGCTGGCGCCAAGGTGACGGCACTCGATCAGTCCAGCAACCGCCTGAAGCGACTGCGCTCAAACCTCGAGCGACTTGGATTCGAAGCCGAAACGATCGAAGCCAACATGCTCAAATATCAACCGGACGAACTGTTCGATACCGTCCTTCTCGATGCGCCGTGTTCCTCCACCGGCACGATGCGCAAGCATCCCGATGTCAGCTGGACGAAGGACGAGAAGGACATCGCCAAACTGGCCACTCTCCAAGAGCAGATGCTGCGTCAGGCGCTGACCCTCGTCAAAGATGGCGGGATGATCGTCTTCTCCAACTGCTCCCTCGATCCTTCAGAGGGAGAGGAGATGGTGGCGCGTGTCTTGGCATCCGACAGCAACCTCGAACGTGTTCCCGTCGACGCGAAAGATCTGCCGGGTATGGAGATTGCCATCAACGCCAACGGCGATCTGCGCACGACGCCTGACATGTTCGGCGGTGTTGATGGCTTCTACGCGACGGTTCTGCGTAAACGTTCGCCCGCCTGAGGCACTAACGCATGTCGCGCAAAGTGCGCGGAGGTCTGGCTATAACGACAGGCGACAAGGCCCTAAAGCCCAAGAGCGAGTCTGAAAGATCGCGACGGGCTTTCGAAGCGTCTCATCAGCCCCCTCTGATGTTTTTTCCAGCCTCCTGATGAAGGAATGGGCGTGCGATCTGCGCTTCGAGCTCCATTCGTTTACAAAATATGAAGTTTTTTGTGAAATTTTATCGCTCTTCTTCAATAACGCTTTATATGCGTCGTCCCTAAAGCTAACTCCGCGAGGCAGGATTACAGACGTTTGGCGAGCTCCCTGAACAATCGCGTCAGCCTTGCGGGTTACTTCCTCCGCACGGTCAAGCGCCACGTCATGATTGCGGTCGCACCCTTGCGACTACAATTGTGGCGGCTCTCCAGCAGAGCTCCAAGCGCGCTTGTGGCAGCGCCAACGGATCTGCGCGCGGTCGATCCTTATGTCGCGCAGGAGCTTGTGCAGGGGCGGCTGTTCCTGGCGGGAAAGATCTTGGAAACCGGGGGCGTTTCCCCCTTTTTGCTGGACCCACCCTCTTCTGCATTTGAAGAGCGGCTGCATGCATTCGGCTGGCTGCGCCATGTCCGCGCCAGCAGATCGGAAGAGGCTGGAAACCGCGCCCGCCTGCATGTTGCCGAATGGATGAGCCTGCATGGGCGAACGATCCGTGGCACAGCATGGTCACCTGAACTTTCAGCACAGAGATTAACCTCCTGGCTATCCCACTCGCCGGTCATCCTGCAGAAGGCGGATGCCAATTTCTACCGGCGTTTTCTAAGATGCATCGGCCTGCATGTCGGCTATCTCGGTCTCATTGCCAAATATGTGCCGGATGGTGAAGTTCGTCTGAAAGTCCGTATCGCGCTTGCCATGGCGTCCATCTCCATGCCGAACAGCGCGTCAAAGATCGCCCGGCAGGGAAGAAAGCTCGACCAGGAGATGGAGCGGCAAATCCTGCCCGATGGTGGGCATGTCTCGCGCAATCCGCGCGTCATGCTGGAGCTGTTGCTGGATCTCCTGCCGCTTCGTCAAAGTTACATCAATCTCGGTCATGACGTGCCGGCGGGGCTTGTGCCTGCCATCGACCGCATGTTCCCTGCGATCCGCTTCTTCCGTCACCAGGATGGCGATCTGGCCTTGTTCAACGGCACCACGGCAACGCTTGCCAACGAGCTTGCATCCGTTCTGCGCTATGATGAGACGTCCGGACGTCCGTCGCGCTCGCTCCCTGATATTTCCTATCATCGGCTCGCCGTCGGCGATACGATCCTCATCGTCGATACGGGCAAGCCTGCCTCCATCGAATTGTCGCGCAGCGCCCATTGTGGCTGCTTGTCCTTTGAGCTCTCTTCGGGCCGTTACCGCTTCATCGTCAATTCCGGCTTTCCGCAATATGCCTCAGCCGCCTTCAAGCGGGTAAGCCGCACCACCGCCGCCCATTCCACGCTCACCATCGCCGATCGCTCATCGGCCCGGATTTCGCATTCCCGTTTCCTCGGCCCCGTTATCGTCTCCGGCATCAGCGAGACGGAGGTAGACCGCCGGATTGATGAGAAGCGCGCGGATATCCTGACCGCTTCTCATGATGGTTATGGAAGCCTCGGTTACGTGCACCAGCGCGAGTTGGAGTTGAACGAAGCGGGAACCAAGATCAGGGGCCGAGACTGGATCAAGGTCGATGAGAAGCGTCAACCGGAGCCAGCCGAGGCCGTTTGCCGTTTTCATGTTCATCCGTTGATCGAGCTGTCGCAGGAAGACGAGGAAACGGTGCTTATGCAGGCACCGGATGGCACCGCTTGGGCCTTTTCAGCGCCCGCACGCCAAGTCACGATTGCCGAAGACGTGTTCATGGCAGATGTATCCGGCATCCGGCCGTCGCTGCAGATCGAAGTCGCCTTTGAGCTTCCGGCAACCACGGAAATCCGCTGGCTTCTCGAACAGAGAAGCTGATCGCTCTTTGAAGGTTGTGCTGCCGATAAAGCGGCACGCTCTGTTTATTAATCTGCCAAGCTGTGCTAACGCGGCGACAACCGCCGGGGTGCGCTTTCTCCGGCTCATCCTCCACCGTTTACGGAGTTACCACGATGGCCGTCGTTTCCAAGAAAATCCCTGCACCCGACAAAGTTCGTATCCGCACCGCGCTTCTGTCCGTCTCCGACAAGACTGACATTATCGAGCTTGCGGGTGCGCTGGTGAAGCTCGGCGTAAAACTTCTGTCGACCGGCGGCACATCGAAGGCGATTGCCGACGCGGGACTTCCGGTGACGGACGTCTCCGACATCACCAAGTTTCCGGAAATCATGGATGGCCGGGTTAAAACCCTGCACCCCAATGTTCATGGCGGGCTTCTTGCCATTCGTGACGATGCCGAACACCAAGAGGCGATGCGCGCTCACGGCATCGAAGCCATCGATCTTTCGGTCATCAATCTTTACCCGTTCGAAGAGGTTCGCGCCAAGGGCGGTGACTATCCGACGACGGTTGAGAACATCGATATTGGCGGTCCGGCGATGATCCGCGCTTCGGCCAAGAACCATGCCTATGTGACCGTGGTCACCGATCCGACTGACTACCCGGAACTGCTGGAAGCGTTGCAGGCCGATGACGGACAGACATCCTACGCTCTGCGCCAGCGCTTTGCCGCGAAGGCCTATGCACGTACCGCGGCCTACGACGCCGTCATCTCCAACTGGTTCGCAGAAGCTCTCGCAATAGAGACGCCGCATTACCGCGCCATCGGCGGCACGCTGAAGGAAAAGATGCGCTATGGCGAAAACCCGCACCAGAGCGCTGGCTTCTATCTGACAGGCGAGAAGCGCCCGGGCGTTGCGACAGCCACGCTGCTGCAGGGCAAGCAGCTTTCCTACAACAACATCAACGACACGGATGCGGCCTATGAACTGGTCGCCGAGTTCCTGCCTGAGAATGCGCCGGCCGTTGCCATCATCAAGCATGCCAACCCGTGCGGTGTCGCAACGGGTGCCACATTGCTGGAGGCTTACAAGCGCGCCCTTGCCTGCGATCCCGTCTCTGCCTTTGGCGGTGTCATCGCCCTGAACCAGACGCTGGACGCGGAAACGGCAGAAGAGATCATCCAGCTTTTCACCGAAGTCATCATCGCGCCGGACGTTACGGAAGAGGCAAAGGCGATCGTTGCGCGCAAGCCCAACCTCCGTCTTCTCTCCGCCGGTGGTCTGCCTGACCCACGCGCGGCTGGCATCACTGCCAAGACGGTGTCGGGTGGCCTACTGGTCCAGAGCCGTGACAATGGCATGGTGGAAGACCTCGATCTGAAGGTCGTCACCAAGCGTGCACCGACGGCGCAGGAACTCGAAGACATGAAGTTTGCCTTCAAGATTGCCAAGCACGTGAAGTCGAATGCCGTGATCTATGCCAAGGACGGACAGACGGCCGGTATCGGCGCTGGTCAGATGAGCCGCGTGGACTCCGCTCGCATCGCTGCGCAGAAGGCAGAAGATGCTGCCAAGGCCATGGGCGTAGTAGAGCCTCTCACCAAGGGCTCGGCCGTTGCGTCGGAAGCCTTTTATCCCTTTGCCGATGGCCTTCTGGCCGCTATTGCCGCTGGTGCAACGGCTGTTATCCAGCCTGGTGGCTCCATGCGCGACCAAGAAGTAATCGACGCAGCCGATGCCCATAATGTGACGATGGTCTTCACCGGCATGCGCCACTTCCGCCACTAAAAAATATCGCGAAAAAAGCAGAAGGCCCGGAGAGCGATCCCCGGGCCTAATTTTATGTCCGATGTTTCATGTGAAACGTCAGGTCACGGCACCGACCTGCCATGGCACGAATTCGTTGTCGCCGTAGTCGTAGATTTCACTGACGGTCTGCTCGCCCGAGGCCACTGCAATGATGTGATCGAAGATGCGCTGTCCGGCTTCCTCAATGGTCTCTTTGCCGGTGACGATATCGCCGCAGTTGATATCCATGTCCTCCTTCATGTGTTCGTACATTTCGGAGTTGGTGGCGATCTTGATGCAGGGTGATGGCTTGAAGCCGGACACCGAGCCGCGTCCGGTGGTAAAACAGATGACATTGCAGCCGCCTGCTACTTGGCCCGTGACCGCAACGGGGTCATAGCCGGGGGTATCCATGAAGACGAAGCCGGGTTCGGTGACCGTTTCGGCAAACTCGTAGACGGCCTTCAGCGGCATGGAGCCGCCCTTGGCAACGGCGCCGAGTGATTTCTCCAGAATGGTGGTCAGGCCACCCAGCTTGTTGCCGTGGGACGGGTTGTTGTTCAGCTCGTCGCCATTGCGGGCGGTGTAATCCCGCCACCAGTCGATGCGCTGCAGCAGCTTCTCGGCGACCGCCGGCGTGACGGCGCGGCGGGTCAGGAGGTGTTCTGCACCGTAGATTTCCGGTGTTTCAGCCAGAACAGTGGTGCCGCCGTTCCGAACGATGAGGTCCGAAGCGTAGCCGAGAGCCGGGTTCGCCGAAATCCCCGAATAGCCATCCGAACCACCGCATTCGAGCGCCAGCTTCAGTTTCGACAGCGGCTGTTCGGTGCGCTTTGCCGCGTTGACGATGGGCAGCATCTCCTTGATGTTGGCGATGGCTGCTTCGATCGTCTTGCGCGTGCCGCCATGCTGCTGGATCGTCATGGTCCGCAGGCGGTCGCCCTCTTCCATCTTGTAGTGTTCGAGGATCGGCGCGATCTGGTTCGTCTCACAGCCAAGGCCGATCAGCAGGATGCCGCCGAAATTCGGATGTCGGGCGTAGCCCTGGATGGTGCGGATCAGCAGGCGGTAGCCTTCGGACTTGGTGTTGAGCGCGCAGCCCGTTCCATGGGTCAGCGCCACGACGCCATCGACATTGTCAAAACCGACAAGGCCGCCTTCTTTGTTGAAATAGTCGGCTATGTAACGCGACACGGTCGCCGAACAGTTCACCGAGGCAATGACGCCGATATAGTTGCGCGTGCCGGCACCGCCCGTTCCACGATCGTACCCCATGAAGGTCCGGCGTTCAGCTTCTGGCAGCATGCCCTTTTCTTCGATGTCGACGCTGAACTGGTGTGAATGCTCCGATGGGACCATGGCAAGGTTGTGCAGGTGGACGTGGCGCCCTGCCTCGATGTCCTGCGTGGCGACGCCAATCACCTGACCATATTTGATTACTTCTTCGCCGGACTTGATCGGCTTCAGGGCCACCTTGTGCCCGCGCCCGATCAGATCAAGTGCCTTCAGGTCTCCGCGCCCGATATCCGTGTCTTTGGGAATGGGCCGACGGGCAACTGCAACATTGTCCTTGGTGTTCAGCAGAATTGTAGCTTCGGTATTCTCAGTCACTCTTTTCCTCCTCCCGACAGATTGTCTGCCGAGGCATGTCTTGAATTACGTATCGATCCAGCGCCGTCGTGAGCTTTCCAAGTGAATGCGCATGGCAGCCTGTGCCAGCAGCGGATCGCGGCTTTCCAGCGCGGCCAGAATGGCCTCGTGTTCCTGCAGCGCATAGGTCCACGTGCCGCGGTCCTCGAACCTCACCCGCAACTGGGTCGAGATCGGGCTGTGCCTGTCATCGAAGAGATCTCCGACCAAGCGCGCGAGGACCGTGTTTCCTGATTGTTCGGCGATGGTCGCGTGAAACTTTCTATCCTGATCGAGAGGTTTGCGACCTGCTTCGATCTCCTTCCTCATCTCATCGAGCGTTCCTCGCAGCGTCACGAGAGCGGCTTCGTCGATGCGGCTCGCCGCCAGAACGATGGTCGCACCTTCCAGTGTCGAGCGCGCCTGCATGAGTTCAGAAGGGCTATCGCCAAGAGACCGAGTGC
The DNA here is from genome assembly GCF_052045735.1 of Agrobacterium sp. 22117. Classification (NCBI taxonomy): domain Bacteria; kingdom Pseudomonadati; phylum Pseudomonadota; class Alphaproteobacteria; order Hyphomicrobiales; family Rhizobiaceae; genus Agrobacterium; species Agrobacterium sp. 22117. The sequence goes on from NZ_JBQEPP010000007.1 coordinate 75,730, forward strand.
TTGCCTGTCGGGCCGCTGTCTCCGTAGACACATAAACGCCGGAGCCCATGCGGATTTCGACGCTTCCGTCGATTTCGAGCGCAATCAGCGCTTCACGCAGGGACGGGCGGGAGACACCGAGCTTCTGGGCCAGATCCCGCTCGGAAGGCAGTCGTGTTCCAGGCTGAAACTCTCCACCGTCGATCAGGTCGCGGATCTGATCGGCGACTTGCTGGTAAAGGCGTCTCGGCTCCAGGATTTTGGCCTGACCATTCATCTGCGGTCCACGGGTGTTCTGAGAAAGGTTGAGATTTGGCCTTACCGTATCCCTTACGGGGGGCATTGGCAAAGATATATTTTATCTCGTTGAAAATATTAAATATTATTTGAATCCAGGAGTTTCCGTTTCTCCGAGATTGCTATACGTGCGAACAAAAAATCACAAATTGGCTTGACCACCAAAAAAATGCGGCCTAACCATTGCCGCCATTGAAGCGCTCTGCGGGAGAACGGAGCGGCTATTGGGAGGTAGCGGATGTCGCAAGGCGCATCGTCCATTTCGAGCCATGATGACACACGGCATGACGCACTTCAGGCGTCCGGTGCGCTTTTGCGCCTCGATGACATCTGCAAGGAATTCCCTGGCGTCAAGGCTCTGAGCGATGTGCGTTTCGACCTGCGCTCCGGCGAAGTTCACGCCGTCTGCGGCGAGAACGGCGCTGGCAAGTCTACGCTGATGAAGATCATCAGCGGCGTCTATCAGCCGACCAGCGGCACGATCCTGCATAAGGGCCAGAAGGTCCAGTACGCCTCGCCGCTCGAATCGGAAGCCGCCGGCATCGCCATCATCCACCAGGAACTCAATCTCGTTCCGCATTTGAGCGTTGCCGAAAACATCTATCTTGCGCGCGAACCGAGAAAAGGTTTCCTAGTCGATCGCAAGAAACTGCGTGCCGACGCCAAACGCTGTCTCGATCGCCTCGGCGTCGATATTCATCCGGATACGCTGGTGCGCGGACTTTCCGTGGCGCAGTGCCAGATGGTGGAAATCGCCAAGGCGCTTTCGCTCGATGCCGAAGTGCTGATCATGGATGAGCCGACTTCGTCGCTGACCGAGCAGGAAACGCGCCTGCTGTTCAAGGTCATCCGCGACCTGAAGGCATCCGGTGTCGGCATCGTCTACATTTCCCACCGTCTGGATGAGATGGCCGAGATCGTCGACCGCGTCACCGTGCTTCGCGATGGACGCTATATCTCGACAGACGATTTCAAGTCGATCACGGTCGATGACATCGTGACCCGCATGGTGGGCCGCTCGCTGGAGGAAAAGTTCCCCGAGCGCACGTCGAAGCCAACGAATGAGGTCATCTTCTCCGTCAAGGGCCTGACGCGCGCCGGCGTTTTCAACGATGTCAATTTCGAATTGCGCCGTGGCGAAATCCTTGGATTTGCCGGCCTGATGGGGGCCGGTCGTACCGAAGTGGCCCGCGCGATTTTCGGAGCGGATGCCTTCGATGCGGGTAGCATCACGTTCGAAGGCCGCGATCTGACGATCAAGTCGCCGCAGGATGCCATCGAACAGGGGCTTGCCTACCTTTCCGAAGACCGCAAGAGCGACGGCCTGGCGGTCAAGATGTCGGTTGCTGCCAATACCTCGCTTGCCAATATGGACGAGGTCTCCAACCGCTTCGGTCTGATCGACTTCAAGAAGCACGACGAGGTCGCAAAGCATTATGTCGATCTCTTGAATGTTCGCACGCCCTCGATCAAGCAGACGGTTCGCCTTCTGTCCGGCGGCAACCAGCAGAAGATCATCATCGGCAAGTGGCTGTTCCGCCAGTCGCGCATCCTGTTCTTCGATGAGCCAACGCGTGGCATCGATGTCGGTGCGAAATTCGCCATCTACAAGATCATGGATGAACTCGCAGCACGCGGCATTGGCGTCATCCTCATCAGCTCGGAACTGCCCGAAGTGTTGGGGCTGACGGATCGTATCGCGGTGTTCCACGAGGGAACTATTACCGGCGTGCTGGAAACGGCCAAGACCAATCAAGAAGAAATCATGCGCTATGCCTCCGGCTATAGCCGCAAGGCGCAATGAGGTAAGACATGTCGAAATCACCAGAACCCGTTAAGACCCCCTCGCTCAGCGACAGACAGAAGGACATCATCCAGAAGTTTGCCGCACTCGGCAGCCTCGTGGTGCTGGCCATTGTGTTTTCGGCCACCAGCAGCGCCTTCTTCAGCGTTAACAACGCCATGACGATCGCTCTGCAGGTCACGTCGATCGCGCTTTTGGGTATTGGTGCAACCTGCGTCATCATCACCGGCGGCATCGACTTGTCCGTTGGTTCGGTTCTGGCATTGGCAGGCGTTGTCGCAGCACTGGCGGTGAAGGAACTCGGCATGCCGGTTCCGGTCGGCATGTTCCTCGGCATTCTGACGGGTTCGCTCTGCGGTCTGATCAACGGCTTCCTTGTCACACGCTTCAAGCTGCCGCCTTTCATCGCAACGCTTGGCATGATGTTGATTGCCCGTGGCGTGGCGCTGCAGATCACCGGTGCTCGTGCTGTCTCTGGTCTCGGCGAATCCTTTGGCGAACTTGGCAACGGCGCCCTCTTCCGCATCGTCAATATCGGTGACGATGGGTTCCCGAATGTGGTCTTCCCGGGCATTCCCTACCCCGTCATCCTGATGGTCGTCATTGCTCTTGCTGTGGCCTTCATGCTGAACCGCTCGGTTCTCGGACGCCACATCTATGCGGTCGGCTCCAATGCCGAAGCGGCTCGCCTCTCCGGCGTCAATGTCGCCCGCGTCACCAATTTCACCTACGTTCTTTCCGGCACGCTTGCTGGTCTGACGGGCTGCGTACTGATGTCGCGCCTTGTCACCGCACAGCCGAACGAAGGTGTCATGTACGAACTTGATGCCATCGCCAGCGCCGTCATCGGCGGTACCTCGCTGATCGGCGGCGTCGGAACGATTTCAGGGACAGCAATCGGTGCGTTCGTCATCGGTATCCTGCGCAACGGTCTCAACATGAACGGGGTCTCTGCCTTTACGCAGCAGATCATCATCGGCCTCGTCATCTTGATGACAGTCTGGATCGACCAGTTGCGCAATCGCCGCTGATTGCACTGCTAAGCGTCTGAAAAGGGTGCGGACCCTATCCGCGGGACAGCCGGTGTCGAGAAGAGGAGCTCTCCCTTCGCCGGTACAATGGAGGAAGACATGAAGAAACTGACCACTGTTCTTTTGACATCCGTGATTGCGCTTTGGAGCGTCTCCGCGGTTCAGGCCGGCGAAATCGCCGTCATCGTCAAGACCGTCAACTCGACATTCTGGCAGAACGTCCAGAAGGGCGCCGACGCTGCGATGAAGAACGCCAAGGGTGAAACGATGACCTTCCAGGGTCCGGCGTCCGAATCCGCCATTGCCGACCAGGTGAACATGGTTGAAAACGCGGTCAACCGTAAGGTGGACGGCATCGTGCTTGCACCTTCCGATCCGGACGCTCTTCTGCCAGCCGTCAAGAAGGCATGGGAAGCGCGCATTCCGGTCGTTCTGATCGACTCGCAGCTGGCCAAGGGTGGCGAGCAGTACTACCAGTCGTTCCTGGCGACCGACAACAAGAAGGCCGGTGAGCTTGCCGCCGAAGAAATGATCAAGAAAGTCGGCAAGGAAGGCAAGATCGCCGTCATGTCGTACGTTGCCGGTGCTGGTTCTGAAATCGGTCGCGTCGGTGGCTTCGTCGACTACATCAAGGCGAATTCCAAGCTCCAGATCGTTGGCCCTTACTACTCTCAGTCCCAGATGGCGACCGCTCTGAACCAGACCACCGATGTTCTGGCCGCCAACCCTGATCTGAAGGGCATCTTTGGCGCCAACGAGCCGACCGCAATCGGTGTTGGCCGCGCGCTTGCTCAGTCCGGCAAGGCTGGCAAGGTCGTTGCCATCGGCTTCGACGGTAACGAAGATCTCCAGAACTTCGTCAAGGACGGCACGCTGTCTGCGATCGTCGTACAGGGTTCCTACCAGATGGGCGAAAAGGGCGTTGAAACCGTCGAAAAGCTCATCAAGAAGGAAAAGGTCGAGAAGTTCGTCGATACCGGTGTCGTCGTCGTCACCAAGGAAAACATCGACAAGCCGGAAGCCAAGAACGTTCTGTACTAACAACGTCTTCTGCCACGCCTGAGCTGGTCTTGGGCGTGACAGGAACTTCCTTTGAGAAGACCAAAGCAGATGGTTGCATCGTGTGCGGCCATCTCCACCAAACGATAAATGTGAAAGTGCCCGCCATGAAGGTCTCCGATAAACGCAAACTGCCCCATAGAGATGTCGAAGTGACCATCATGGGCCTCGGCTGTGCGCAGATGGGCAACCTCTATCGCCTCACGCCTTATGAGGAATCCAAGGGCGCTTTCGACAAGGCCTGGGACAGCGGCATGCGTTATTTCGATACCGCGCCCTTCTACGGCTATACCCGCTCCGAGCGTCGTCTCGGCACGATGGTGACGGAGCATGACCGCAGTGAATATACGCTCAGCACCAAGGTCGGCCGTGTCATGGTGCCGGATGAAACCGTCGGACCGGAAGAAGATACCTATGTCGCACCGCTCCCTTTCCGGCCGGTCTACGACTATTCCTACGACGCCATAATGCGCTCCTTCGAGGCGAGCCAGCAGCGTCTCGGCGTCCTCAAGCCCGACATTCTCTATATCCACGACATCGGCCCTTACACCCACGGCGACAAGCACCAGCATTATTGGGATCAGTTGACGACGGGCGGTGGATTCAAGGCTCTTGGCAAGCTGCGCGACGAAGGCTCGACGAAAGCCGTCGGTCTTGGCGTCAACGAGTGGGAAGTGGTTCGCGATGCCATGGAGGTGTTCGACATCGACGCCGCCATGCTCGCCGGTCGTTATACGCTGCTCGAGCAGCAGAGCCTGAGCTTCATGAATGCCTGCGCCGAAAAGGGTGTCGGCATTGTCATTGCTGGTGCCTTCAATTCCGGCATTCTGGCCGGTAATCGCAAGTTCAATTACAAGGACGCACCGGCCGAGCTTCTGGCACGGGTTGATGCACTGCATGATGTCTGCGAGGAGATGGGTGTATCGCTTCAGGCGGCCGCACTGCAGTTCCCGCTCGCTCATCCCGCCTCGGTGACCGTCGTCTCCGGCGCGCGCAATGCTGAGCAGTTGACCTCCAACATCGCCTGGTTCGAGCAGGACATTCCGGATGCGTTCTGGGCCGAGTTGCACCGCCGCGGTCTGATCGCCGAAGGTTCACCCGTCCCAGGGGCAAAGGGCTGACGCCATGCTCATCGATGCACATCAGCATTTCTGGCTGCTGAAAGACCGGCAGGGCCAGTGGCCGCCAGCGTCGCTTGAGGCGATCTACCGGGACTTCCTGCCCGCAGATCTCCAGCCCTTGCTGGAGAAGGCGGGTGTGTCCGGTACGGTGCTGGTGCAGACGATGGAAAGCGCTGCCGACACGGATTTCATGCTAACGCTTGCCGATGACAACAGCTTCATCAAGGGTGTTGTCGGTTGGGTGGATATGAAGGCTGCGGATGCGCCGCAGGACATCGCCCGACTTGCCTCTCACCGCGCGCTGAAAGGCGTGCGTCCGATGTTGCAGGATATTGCCGACGTTCAGTGGATCGACGATCCGGCACTTGACCCTGCTGTCGAAGCGCTGGTCGAGAAGGGCCTTGTTTTCGATGCGCTCGTTCTTCCGCCGCATCTGACCCATCTGCTACGTTTTGCCAGCCGTCACCCGGCATTGAAAATCGTCATCGATCATGGCGCGAAGCCCAAGATCGCGACAGGCCATTATGTCGAATGGCGCAGAGACATGGACGTTCTTGCCGCCCTGCCCAACGTTTACTGCAAACTCTCCGGTCTTCTGGTGGAGCGCGGCGATCAGAAGCCAGAAGCGGTTCGGCCCTATGCTGAAACGATCCTCGAGCTGTTTGGCCCTGAGCGGGTGATTTTTGGCAGCGACTGGCCGGTGATCCGGCTGGCTGGCGATTATCAGGGCTGGCTGGATTTTTGCCGCGATGTGGTTCCGCAAGAGCACCACGCCAAGGTTTTCGGCGGAAACGCCATCGATTTTTATTCTCTTTCGGACAGGTGATTCATGCTGGCGATCTTTTGCGACAAACCCGGTCTCCTCGTTTCCAAGGAACTGCCGAAGCCGCCGCGTGCGGAGAATGAAGTTCTTGTCCGGATTCGTCGTATCGGCGTGTGCGGCACGGATCTGCACATCTTCACCGGTAACCAGCCCTACCTCTCCTATCCGCGTATCATGGGCCATGAACTGTCCGGTACGGTCGAGGAAGCGCCTGAGGGAAGCAGCCTTTCGACCGGCGATATCGTCACCATCATACCCTACATGTCCTGCGGCCATTGCAGTGCCTGCCTGAAGGGCAAGAGCAATTGCTGCCGTAACATCGGCGTGCTCGGCGTGCATCGCGATGGCGGCATGGTGGAGTATCTGAGCGTGCCGCAGCAATTCGTGCTGAAGGCGGAAGGTCTCTCCCTCGATCAGGCCGCCATGACGGAGTTCCTGGCAATCGGCGCGCATGCGGTGCGTCGCGGTGCGGTCGAAAAGGACCAGCATGTGCTGATCGTCGGCGCCGGTCCGATCGGCATGGCCGTTGCCGTCTTTGCCGTGATGAATGGTGCGACGGTGACGATGATCGACAGCCGCGAAGACCGGCTATCCTTCTGCCGCGATCATCTCGGCGTCTCCAATATCGTGCAGCTCGGCGAAGGCGACAAGGATCGTCTGAGCGAGATCACCGAAGGCAATTTCTTCGATGTCGTCTTCGACGCCACGGGCAATCCGAAGGCCATGGAGCACGGCTTTTCCTTTGTCGGCCATGGCGGGGCCTATGTCCTCGTCTCCATCGTCGCCAGCGATATCAGCTTCAATGACCCGGAATTCCACAAGCGCGAGACGACATTGCTTGGTAGCCGCAATGCCACGCCGGAAGATTTCGAGCGGGTGCTGCAAGCCCTGCGTGACGGTCGCGTGCCGGACGCTCTCATCACCCACCGCATGACGCTCGCCGAAGTGCCAGCCAACTTCGCCGGCTTGACCGACCCACGCGCCGGCGTCATCAAAGGCATGGTGGAAGTGGCCTGAACGACCGACGAGCCTCTCATATTCAATGACCCCTGACCGCGAGTAAACGGCCATGACCAAGATTACCGACCTGCGCGTTTTCGATCTGCGCTTCCCCACCTCACAGAGCCTTGACGGCTCGGATGCGATGAATCCGGATCCGGATTACTCCGCGGCCTACGTCATTCTCGATACGGATGAGCCTTCGCTGAAGGGGCACGGACTGACCTTCACCATTGGTCGCGGTAACGACATCTGCTGCATGGCGATCAAGGCGATGCGTCATCTGGTTGTTGGAACCGATCTCGCCACCGTCATCGAGAACCCCGGCAAATATTGGCGCCACCTGACGAGCGACAGCCAGCTGCGCTGGATCGGTCCAGACAAGGGCGCCATGCATCTGGCCACCGGTGCAGTCGTCAACGCCGTCTGGGATCTGCTTGCGAAGCAGGCTGGCAAGCCGGTGTGGCAGTTCGTTGCCGATATGAGCGCCGAAGAGATCGCCGATATCGTCGACTATCGCTATCTGACCGATGTTCTGACGCGCGATGATGCGCTCGCCATCCTGAAGAAGGCGGAAGCCGGAAAGAAGGAGCGCGTCGATATCCTGAAAGCCGAGGGTTACGCCTGCTATACCACTTCGGCCGGTTGGCTCGGTTACAGCGACGAGAAGCTGCGTCGCCTTTGCCATGAGGCGATCGATGCCGGCTTCAACCACGTAAAGATGAAGGTCGGCCGTGATCTGGAGGACGATATTCGTCGCCTCACCATTGCCCGTGAGGTCATCGGTCCTGATCGCTATCTGATGATCGATGCCAACCAGGTCTGGGAAGTCGATCAGGCCATCGAGTGGGTCAACAAGCTTGCCTTCTGCAAGCCCTTCTTCATCGAAGAGCCGACAAGCCCGGACGATATTGCCGGTCACCGCAAGATCCGCCAGGCCATCGGCTCTGTGAAGGTCGCGACCGGCGAAATGTGCCAGAACCGCATCATGTTCAAGCAGTTCATCGCCGAAGGCGCGATCGACGTCGTGCAGATCGACAGCTGCCGCATGGGTGGTCTGAACGAAGTTCTGGCCGTTCTGCTGATCGCCGCGAAATACAATCTGCCCGTCTGGCCGCACGCCGGTGGCGTGGGTCTGTGCGAATATGTGCAGCACCTGTCGATGATCGACTATCTGGTCGTCTCCGGTACCAAGGAAGGGCGCGTGATCGAGTATGTTGATCACCTGCACGAGCACTTCTTTGAGCCATGCGATATCCAGAACGCCGCTTACATGCCGCCAAAGATGGCTGGCTTCTCTATCGAGATGAAGCCGGAGTCGATTGAGGCTTATACCTTCAAAGGCTGAGGTTCCGATTTCTCCTCCCGGACCCCATTATGCTCGGGCTCGTCCCGAGCATTTTTTTAACCAGAGACAGGAGCGATTCAAAGCTCTGAAAGAGCAGCTTGGAGCCTGTCCCACTCCGCTTCCTTACCGGGAAGACCAAAGCGCATATCGTTCGGACGCTCATCGAAGATGCGGACGAGAATGCCTTTATTGGCAAGCTGGGCGAACAGGGCGGCTGCCCGTGCATCACGCACGAGACGAAAAAGGCTGGTGCCGCCCACAACGGTCAGACCTGCGCTCGTCAATATTGCATCGAGGCGCGTGACTTCTTTCCTTAGCCGGAGTCGCATGGCGTCACGCCAGCCATTGTCCGCCAGCGCTTCCGCCGCCACATGCAGCGCCGGGCCTGAGACGGCCCACGGCCCCAGGCGCTGCTCCAGCCGTGCGGCAATCTCCGGATGTGCAACGGCAAAGCCGAGGCGTAACCCCGCCATTCCGTAGAATTTTCCAAAGGATCGCAGGACGATCAGCCCATCGATCCCCGTGGCGTCGGCCAAGCTTGCACCATAGCCGGTTTCGATAAAGGCCTCATCGATCACCAGCAGGCCGCTTTTGCGGCTCATCTCGGAGGCAAGAGCTGAGAGCTCGCTCCGCCCCACGACCCGACCATCCGGGTTGTTCGGATTGATGACGACGGCGTAGTCGAAGTCTGAGAGGTCTGAGAAATTGGACACCTCCGCAACGTCGAGGTCCGCCATTCGCGCCGTTCTGGCATGTTCCGCGTAAGCGGGTGTGAGAACCGCTGCTCGTTTTGCACCTCGTTGCAGGGCGAGTTCTGCCAGCAACGGCATCAGCATCTGCGTTCCAGGTGCAGCGACAATATGCGCCGCAGAGGGCGCGCCGAAGGCTGCGGCGGCAACTTCCTTCAAGCGGTTCAATGCGGAAGGTTCGGGCAGGCGGGCAAAGGCGCTGGCAGGAATGGCAGAATGCGGATAGGAATGCGGATTGATCCCCGTGGAAAGGTCGATCCAGGGTTCCGGCGCCAGCGGAAAAGACGCCCGCGCCCGCCCCAGATCGCCACCATGACGGATCGCAGCCTGCATAGTCACCGGTCCCGTATCGCCCATGTTCTTTGCTCTCGCTTTCCTGTCGCTTCTGATCGAACGCCTTGTCGGCTATCCCGACTGGCTGTTTCGCCGCATCGGTCATCCGGTCACATGGATTGGTTCGCTTATCGCGCTGCTTGACAGAAAATGGAACCGGGAACAGGGATCATTTTCCAATCGTGAAGCCAAAGGCGTGCTGGCGCTTGTGGTCTTTCTCGGCGTCACCGTCTCCATCGCGCTCGCTTTGCAGAATGTCCTTCTGGTTCTTCCGCTGGGCTTGTTGCTGGTCGCCGTCGTCGGTGCTTCGCTTCCAGCACAAAAAAGCCTGGAGCAACATGTCGAGGCGGTCGCCACTGCGCTGGAAAGCGAAGGTCTCGAAGGCGGCAGGAGAGCCGTGTCGATGATCGTTGGCCGCGATCCTGATCAGCTGGATGAGGCGGCGGTGTGCCGGGCGGCCATCGAAAGCCTGGCGGAGAATTTTTCCGATGGCATTGTGGCACCATCCTTCTGGCTCGGTCTGCTCGGGCTGCCGGGCGGTGCTGGCTACAAGGCCATCAATACGGCTGACAGCATGATCGGCCACCGCACGCCGCGCCATGAGGCCTTCGGCTGGGCTTCAGCGCGGCTGGACGATTTGGTGAACCTTCCCGCCTCGCGCCTGACGGCTTGTTTGTTCATCCTCGCTGCCGTCTTCGTCAAGGGCGCCTCACCGCAAGGTGCCCTGCGTGCAGTCGCGCGCGATGCGAAGCACCATCGTTCGCCCAATGCCGGCTGGCCGGAATCGGCGCTGGCGGGTGCGCTTGGTTTTGCGCTTGCCGGGCCGCGTTCCTATGGCGGACAGATGATGCAGGCGCGCTTCATGGGCGAAGGGGGACGACGGAATTTGACCGCTGCCGATATTCGCCAGGCGCTGAAACTTGCGCGGGTCGCCGATGCGCTGTTGATCGGGCTCTTCGGCTTTTTGGCGTTGGTTACCGTGCTATAGACAGCAGCGCGTCGAGATCGAGGTGGCGCTCCATATGGTCCGCCAACCGATCCAGAACGGCATCCACCTGCGCTTCGTAATTCAGGGAAGATGATTGCCCGCCAAGCCTTTGCAGCCAGGCGCTGCGCTGTCCGTCATCGGCAAACAGACCATGGACGTAGGTGCCGAAAACGCGACCGTCCGCTGAGATTGCACCATCGACGTGATTGCCGATCGTGGCAAAGGGACGATTGCAGTCATCGCCCTTCGTCACACCCACATGCATCTCATAGCCGGAAAATGCCTGACCATCGAAGCTGCGCCCTTCGACCGAGACCAGCCTCTTGTCTCCCGTCAGCACCGTTTCGACATTCAGCAAGCCAAGCCCATCAACGGTAGAAGGCGGACCTTCCATGCCGTCCGGGTCCGATAAGACACGTCCAAGCATCTGATAGCCGCCGCAAAGACCAAGCACGGCACCACCACGGCGAAGATGCGCGTGGATGTCGATATCGAAACCGGCCTGCTTCAGGACAGAGAGATCGGCAATCGTCGATTTCGATCCGCAGAGCAGGATGAGGGCGCAATCGCCGGGAATGGCTGTCCCGGGACGCACGCGCACCAGTTCGACATCCGGCTCCATATCGAGTGGATCGAGATCGTCGAAGTTCGAGATATGTGGGAGGATCGGCACGGCGATGCGGATTTTCGCATCGGGCTTCGATTGGCCGTTGCCGGTCAAACCCAGCGCATCTTCGGCAGGCAGACGGGCCGCCTCGGCAAAATGTGGCAGGAGGCCGATGGAGCTCCAGCCAGTATGCTGGGCAATAATGCGCATGCCTTCATCGAACAGCGAAGGATCGCCGCGAAAACGGTTGACGATGAAGCCCTCGATCATCGAGGCGTCGTCCGCATCCACCACCGTCTTCGTGCCGACGAGGCTGGCAATAACCCCTCCCCGGTCGATATCGCCGATCAGGATCACGGGAACATCGGCTGCGCGGGCAAATCCCATATTGGCAATGTCGTTGGCGCGCAGATTGACTTCCGATGCGCTGCCGGCGCCTTCGACCAGCACCAGATCAGCGTGGGTCTTCAGGTGCTCGAAGCTTTCCAGCACCCGGGGCATCAGCCCGGCCTTCATCTGTTGATAGTCGGCTGCTTTCGCATTGCCGAGAATTTTCCCCTGAACCACGACCTGCGCACCTGTTTCGCTCTGAGGCTTCAAGAGAACCGGGTTCATGTGCACTGACAGCGGCACGCCAGCGGCGCGCGCTTGCAGAGCTTGCGCCCTTCCAATCTCACCGCCATCGGCTGTGACCGCCGCGTTATTTGACATGTTCTGCGGCTTGAAGGGCAAGACCGAAAGTCCGCGCCGGGTAAAGGCGCGCGCCAGACCCGCCACCATCAGCGACTTGCCGACATCCGAGCCGGTTCCCTGAAACATGATGGATCTGGCGGCCATGGATCAGTACTCGATGCCGGATTGGGCTTTGACGCCCGCCTTGAAGTGATGCTTCACCAGCGTCATCTCCGTCACCATGTCGGCCGCTTCGATCATGAGAGGCTTGGCATTGCGGCCGGTAACGATGACGTGGAGATCGGGGCGGCGGCTCTGCAAGGTGGCGACGACCTCTGTCAGATCGAGATAGTCATAGCGCAGCGCAATGTTCAGCTCGTCCAGCACCAGAAGACCAATCGTGTCGTCGGCCATCAGCATTTTGGCTTCGTCCCAGGCTTTGGTAGCCGCGGCGACGTCGCGCTTCAGATCCTGCGTGTCCCACGTGAAACCTTCGCCCATGGTGCGCCATTCCACCCGGTCGCCGAAAATCGTCAGCGCCTGCTGCTCGCCGGTCGACCACGCACCCTTGATGAACTGAACGATGCCAACCCGTCTGCCCGTGCCGAGCATCCGAAGCGCAAGGCCGAAGGCGGCCGTCGACTTGCCCTTGCCGGGACCGGTATTGACCATCAGCAGACCCTTCTCGATGGTCTTTTCGGCCACTTCCGCATCCTGCACGCTCTTGCGGTTCACCATCTTTTCGCGGTGGCGGGCGGCCTCGCTGTCGCTGATCTCGCGTGTCATGATGTCCCACGTCCTTCCGAGCCGTTTTTTTAAAGCGGCGACTATAGTCAAAACGCCCTCCTCCGCAATGGAGCCTATGAGAGGCGTGACAATGCTTGCATTGACCAAGGCGCGGCTTGCCCGTAAAGGTAAGGCACTGACGGTCTTTTTCCGGCAACGGGAAAAGCTAAGAGGGAACACGGTTCCGCCCGCTCTTTGGGTCAATCCGTGGCTGCCCCCGCAACTGTAAGCGGCGAGCCCGCACCGTAAAGCCACTGGATTTCGATCCGGGAAGGCGGTGCTAGGGCGCTCGTTCAAGCCGCAAGCCAGGAGACCTGCCGTTTCAGAACAAAACGTCTGCCGGGCGGGGTGCTCCGGTCAGTCGGTCTCGCCGAGTTTCGGTTTGCGCTGTCTCGCATTCCGTCTTCGGCATTCGCACCCCTTGCATGTTTGAATGGCGGAAGCGGATACGATTTGGATATTACCTCAACATCGTCACGGACCGAAGGATCAACCGATACGCGCGAAGCGTCAGGCCTGGTCGTTTATGTCTGCCGCAGTTGCCGCGACGAGGCGGAGCCGAATGCGGAGCCCCGTCCTGGTGCGCTTCTCGCGCAAGCGGCGATTGCGCTTGGCACTGATGCAAATGTCGAGGTGCGCAGCGTCAATTGTCTTGCCAATTGCAAGCGTGGCGCCAGCGCTGCAATACGCACAGCCGACGGCTGGTCCTATGTGTTTGGCGGGCTGACGCCTGAAAACGCCGTGGATCTGATCACCGGTGCGCGCCTGCTTTCCACGTCCACCGATGGCCTGATGCCCTGGCGCGGCCGTCCCGATAGTTTGAAGCGCGGCATGGTCGCGCGTATCCCCCCTTTGAATTTCGTCGAGGAGACATCATGACCACGCTAGAGCGCGTTCCCTGCACCATCGTCACCGGCTTTCTGGGCGCCGGCAAAACCACGCTGCTGCGCGGCCTTCTTGAAAAGCTCGATGGCAAGCGACTGGCGATCATCGTCAACGAGTTCGGCGATGTCGGTATCGATGGTGAAATCCTCAAAGGCTGCGGCATCGAAAGCTGCCCGGAAGAAAATATCGTCGAGCTTGCCAATGGCTGTATCTGCTGCACGGTCGCCGATGATTTTCAGCCGGCCATCGAACAGATCCTGAGCCGCCAGCCCAGGGTCGAACATATCCTGATCGAAACCTCCGGCCTCGCACTGCCGAAACCCCTCGTCCAGGCCTTCCAATGGCCGGCGATCAAGAGCCGCGTCACCGTCGATGCCGTCATTGCGGTGGCCGATGGCGCAGCGCTCGCAGAAGGCATGGTGTCGCATGACATGGATGCGCTGGCCGCCCAGCGCGCGAATGACGAAGCGCTCGATCATGACGATCCAGTCGAAGAAGTCTTCGAAGACCAGATCGCCTGCGCCGACCTGATCGTGCTGACCAAGGGCGATCTTCTCGATGCGGATGGTCTGGAGCGCGCAAAGGCACACATCACGGAGCACCTGCCAAAGGCTGCGAAGATCGTTGTCGCATCGCATGGCCAGATCGATCCTGCGGTTTTGATCGGTCTTGGGCTTGCGGTCGAGAACGATATCGAAAACCGGCATACCCACCATGATGACGAAGAAGACCACGATCACGACGAGTTCGACAGCTTCGTCGTCGAGCTTGGCGCCGTGTCCGATCCTGAGGCGCTGGCTCAGCGTATCGCCCAGACGGCGGCATCCGAGAATGTCCTGCGCATCAAAGGCTTTGTCGAAGTCTCCTACAAGCCGATGCGTCTGCAGGTTCAGGCCGTCGGCTCGCGCGTAAACCACTATTTCGATCGCCCTTGGGCTGCAGGCGAAGTGCGCCGGTCGGCGCTTGTCGTGATTGGCGAGAAGGGCCTCAACCGCGAGAAGATCGAACAGATGCTCGCTGCCTGACGCATCATGCATATTCTCGCCACCACATCCTCGTCGCTGGAAGACCTGATCGAGCCGGTTGATCTCAACCAGCCCCAGGCGGATGTGGTGGTGCTGTCTTTCTCGTCCAGCGACCTTGCAGGTCTGCAGCGCGCCTGGCCGGAGGATTCAGGCGTTTCGCTCAGCGTCGCCAATCTTTCCGAGCTGCGACATCCCATGTCCGTCGACCTCTGGATGGAAAAGACGGCGGAGCATGCCAAGCTGATCCTTATCCGGATTCTGGGAGGGGCGGATCGCTGGCGCTACGGCGTCGATCAGTTGGCGATGATGGCACGCAGGCGCGGCATCAAGCTCCTGCTTCTGCCCGGTGAGTGCAGCGAGCGCGACGAAAAGCTCGAGGCGCAATCCACGATCGACCAGGCGTGGCTCGCTTCGATCCTCTCCTTCTTCCGCGAAGGCGGCCCGCAGAATATGCGCTGCCTTTCGGAAGGTCTTGCCGCTTTTGCTAAAACCGATGTCTGGCCTGGCGTCACGCCGGAACCGCTGCCGAAATCCGGCTTCTATCTCCCGGGTCTTGGCGCCGTCCATGTGGATAACGCCCTCGCGGCTTTTGTCCCCGAAGCTCCAAGACTTCCCATTCTTTTCTACCGCTCCATGCTTCTGGCTGCCGATGTTGCGCCGATTGATGCGCTCTTCGAGGCGCTGAAATCCCGCGGTTTCGCGCCTCTGCCGATCTTTGTCAGCGGCCTGAAGGATGGCGAAGCGATCCGATTTCTGGAAGACGCGCTCGCATCGATCAGACCCGCTGCCATCGTCGCAGCCACTGCCTTTGCCAGCCAGACGGATCAGGACGGCAAGAGCCTGTTCGACCGGCTGGGCGTGCCGGTGTTCCAGGTGATAATGGCCACGACCCGGCGTGATGGCTGGGCCGAAAACATGCGGGGCCTCAATCCATCTGACCTCGCCATGCATGTGGTCTTGCCGGAACTCGATGGACGTATTCTCGCGGGTGCGATCTCCTTCAAACAGGCCGATCCTGCCGGGCGCCAGGGGATGATCAACGCCCCAGAGGCAGACCGGGTCGAGCAGGTTGCTCGTCGTATTGCGGCCTTCCTTCGGTTGACGCAGACTGCGACCGAGGAAAGACGTCTCGTCATCCTCATGCCGGATTACCCCGGTGCCGCACCCGGTCGCACGGGCTATGCCGTGGGCCTCGACGTACCGCAAAGCGTGCTGGAGATGCTGCGCGATATGCAGGATTTGGGTTACGCGGTCGGCGATATTCCGGCCACCGCACGTGAGCTTCTGGATCGGATTGAGACGGAGAGCGCCGCTCTTCCTCTCATCCGATACCGAACCTATTTCGACGCGCTTCCTGATGAGGCGCGCGCTGGGGTGGCTTCGGCCTGGGGCGATGCCGCTGACGACGAAGCTGTCGTCGATCAGGCCTTTCGCTTCCGCGCCGCCCGCTTCGGTTCCGTTGTCGTCGCGCTTGCTCCGGACCGTGGGCGCCAAGCCGACAGGCGGGTCGATTATCACGATCCAGCCTTGCCGCCGCGCCATGCGCTTGCGGCGTTTGGTGCGTGGATGCAGCAGGACTTCGATGCGCACGCCATCATCCATGTGGGCGCTCACGGCACGCTTGAATGGCTGCCGGGCAAGACGGTCGCGCTGTCGGAAACCTGTTTCCCGGAAATCGTCACCGGTCCGCTGCCGGTCATCTACCCCTTCATCGTGTCCAATCCAGGTGAGGCTGCTGTCGCCAAACGACGGATCGCTGCCGTGACGATCGGGCACATTCCGCCCGTACTGGTTGCCGCCGGTCTCTCGCCGGAGCAGGCGGCGCTTGAACAGCTGGTCGACGAATATGCTCAGGCCGATGGGCTTGATCGTCGTCGCCGCGACCGTCTGGCAAAGCTGATCGTCGAGAAGGCTTTCGAGACGGGGCTCGCCGCCGATGCCGGTATCGGCGCGGAGGCAGATGCGGATTCGG
The DNA here is from genome assembly GCF_052045735.1 of Agrobacterium sp. 22117. Taxonomy (NCBI): domain Bacteria; kingdom Pseudomonadati; phylum Pseudomonadota; class Alphaproteobacteria; order Hyphomicrobiales; family Rhizobiaceae; genus Agrobacterium; species Agrobacterium sp. 22117. The sequence continues at coordinate 92,208 of NZ_JBQEPP010000007.1, forward strand.
CTCTGACACGGATCGATGCCTTCTTGTGCGACCTGAAGGATTTCGCCATCAAGGACGGCCAGCATGTCTTCGGGCGCTGTGCGAGTGATGAGCCGGATTCTCTGAGGCGCGAAAGCGCTGCCCAAGAAAAGGCGGCGCTGCTGGCGGCGCTGGATGGTCATCATATTGTGCCGGGCCCATCCGGTGCACCCGCACGCGGACGACTGGATGTGCTGCCGACCGGGCGCAATCTCTATGCCGCCGATCCGCGCACCATGCCGACACCGACGGCCTTCGAGCTTGGAAAAGCTGCAGGCGAAGAGGTGCTGCGTCATCATCTGCAAAGCCATGGCGACTGGCCGCGGCATCTGGTTTTCGATCTCTGGGGCTCCGCATCGCTGCGCAATGGCGGCGAAGATGTCGGCCAGGCACTGCATCTGATGGGTGCGCGTCCGATCTACGATCAGGCGACCGGCCGGGTGAACGGCATTGAAGTTTTGCCGCCAGCCAAGCTCGGACGCCCGCGGGTGGACGTGACCTTCCGCATTTCGGGCCTGTTCCGCGATATGTTCCCGCCTCTGATTGCCCTTCTCGATGCGGCGGCAAGGACGATTGCTTCACGCGAAGAGTCGCCCGGCGACAATCCTCTGGCTGAGGAAACGACCTCTCTCGGTCGTATCCCAGCACGCATTTTCGGCTCGGCTCCCGGTACCTATGGCGCTGGCATCGAAGAGGCCTTGGCAAGCGGCGATTGGGACGAGCGGGAAGAGTTGGGCCAAGCCTATCTGGACGCGGCCAGCCACGCCTTTGGCGGGGCAGATGGCTTGTCGATCCTTTCCGATTCAGGCTTTGCTGCCCAAGTCGAACGCGCTGAACTTCTGGTTCATACCGGTGACGATCCGGGTCGCGATCTTCTGGACGGTTCATCCGACGTCGCCTTCATCGGTGGCTTTACCGCCGCCAAGGCAAAGCTTGGACAGGCGGCGGACGTGGTGGCGCTGGATACGACGGATCCCGCCCGGCCGCGTGCGCGCTCCATCGCCCAGGCAATCACCCGCGTTGTGCGAGCCCGTGCCGTCAATCCGCACTTCATCGCCGGACAGATGCGCCATGGTCCGCGCGGCGCGGCCGAATTTGCAGAAACTGTCGACCGGCTGATCGGCTTTGCCGAAACCACACAAGCTGTTTCCTCGTCGCTGATCGAAGCGCTCTACGATGCCTATTTCGGCAATGAAGAGGTGCGCGATTTCATTTTGCGGGAAAACCCCAAGGCTGCGGAGCTGATGGCACAACGCTTCCTGTCTGCACGCCGCCGCAACCTTTGGCACAGCCGTCGCAACGCCGTGGATGCGGAACTGGAAATGCTGATCGCTCCGCGGTCCTCCGAGGACTCGTCCAGGAGGGTTACGGCATGAACCCGCTCGCCCCGGTCCAGCCCTTTTCTCGCAGAGGCGTCTGCCCTGCCCTCTCCGCCCCGATGCAGACGGGCGATGGACTGTTGTCGCGCGTGGCCTTTACCGCTTCGCTGTCGCCAAGCGATCTCGACCGTCTCGGCGATCTCGCCCGCCGACACGGCAACGGGCTTCTGGATGTGACCGCTCGCGGCAGCCTTCAATTTCGCGGATTGACGGCTGACAGCGCTGTTGAACTGGAGCACGATGTTCTGGCGCTGCAGCTGCCATTGCGGCAGGGGCTTGCTGTGGAAGCCTCACCGCTTGCTGGGATGGACGATAGCGAAGTCGCCAATCCTGCGCCGATTCTTGAACTCATCAGCCACAAGGCCAGGGTGCTTGATCTCGATACGAAGCTGGCCGCGAAGATGTCGGTCATCCTCGATGGCGGTGGTGTGGCTCCGATGGGTGGGCTGCTTGCCGATATCAGGCTCAAAGCGGTCCAGCGGGACGGAGGCGTCCTCTGGCTGCTGATGCTGGGTGGCACGGAAGAGAAGGCCCTGCTCGCAGGAGCCTTGCGGATAGAAGATGCCGCGGATTGCGTGATCGATCTCCTCAGTCATCTGGCGGAGCGAGGACCGGATGCGCGTGGGCGCGATCTGGATATTGCGGCTGTGCGTGGTGTATGCGGCGATCGTCTCATGCACGTTGCATCAGACGTCCGCGCGCCAACGCATGACGTCGGGGTGCCGAAGCAAACCGATCAGCGCAGACTGTGGGCGCTCAATGATCGCCTCTGCGTCGCCGTTATCGCCCCGGCTTTCGGGCAGATAAGTTCGGAAGCGCTGTCTGCGCTGTGCAAGATTGCAGTCGATCTCGGCGTTCAGTCCATCCGGCCGGGTCCGGCGCGCGGGCTCTACGCGCTTGGGCATCACCACGCGTGCGCGGCCCTTATGGATTATGCCAAGACGGCGGGTCTCATTATCAGCGACAATGACCCTCGGACCACCATCGCTGTGTGCGCCGGCGCGCCATCCTGCGCATCGGCTTATGCCCCGGTTCGAGCCCTCGCAGAGTTCGCAGCCAAAGAGTGCGGCACGATGCTCGACGGCTCCTTCACCTTGCATCTTTCCGGTTGCGGCAAGGGCTGTGCCCATCCCGCCCCCGCGCTCCTTGCCTTTTTCGGCACGTCGGAAGGTTTTTCCTTCGGCTATCAGGCCAAGGCTTCAGCCCTTCCCGATGCGCAGCTGACCATCGATCACCAAAAGGCCGGGCTTTCCAGGCTTGCCCGCCTTTATGAAAAAGAACATAAGCCCGGAGAAAATGCCCGTGCTCTCCTTGTCCGCCTCGGCAAGGACAGGATTGTCACGGTGCTCCGACAGGACGAGACATGACGACTTACGACTATATCCGCAATGGCGATGCGATCTATGAGCGCTCCTTTGCCATCATCCGTGAGGAAGCGGATCTTAACGCCTACACGCCCGAACAGGCGGATATTGCCATTCGCATGATCCATGCCTGCGGACAGGTGGAAGCAGCGCGGCACTTTCGCTTTTCCGAGAATTTCGTTTCCGCCGCGCGTGGGGCGCTCGCAGCGGGAAAGCCCATTTTATGTGACGCGGAAATGGTTGCGCATGGCGTCACGCGGGCGCGTCTGGCGTCTGGCAATGCCGTGATCTGCACGCTGCGCGATCCGCGTACGCCGGAGTTGGCGAAATCCATCGGCAACACCCGTTCCGCGGCGGCCCTCGATCTCTGGGCCGATCACCTTGACGGCGCTTTGGTTGCCATCGGCAATGCGCCGACAGCGCTGTTTTATCTTTTGGAAATGCTGGAGAAGGGTGCGCCGCGCCCGGCAGCCATCATCGGCATGCCGGTCGGTTTCGTCGGGGCGATGGAATCCAAGGACGCGCTGGAAGAAAGCACGCTCGGCATTCCCTACGTCATCGTCAAAGGCCGCATGGGCGGCTCTGCGATGACGGCTGCTGCCGTCAACGCCGTTGCGAGGGCGGGCCTATGAGCGCTGCCCTTTACGATCCGGCACCTGAAAAGGCATTGAAGGGCAAGGTCATCGGTGTCGGCACCGGCCCCGGCGATCCCGAACTTCTGACGCTGAAGGCCGTGCGTGCTATCGAAACGGCAGACGTACTCGCCTTCTTCTGCAAGCGCGGCAGCAAGGGCAATGGCCGCGGCATCGTCGAAAGCTTCATCCGGCCCGGCACGCTGGAAATGCCGCTCGTCTATCCGGTCACGGTAGAAAGCGACAAGAACGGCGACGACTATCGCGGCGCGATCGCCGCCTTCTTCGATCAGTCGGCACGCGACATCGCCGTCCATCTGGATGCGGGTCGCACCGTTGCGGTTCTGTCGGAAGGCGATCCGCTCTTTTACGGTTCCTATATGCATCTGCATCTGCGGCTTGCGCCCAACTATCCGGCGGAAGTCGTTGCGGGCATCACCGCCATGTCCGGTTGCTGGTCGATGATCGGACTGCCGCTCGTGCAGGGAGACGACATCCTGAGCGTCCTTCCCGGCACACTTGGCGAGGATGCGCTTTTCGAGCGGCTTTCCGGCACGGATGGCGCTGTCATCATGAAGGTCGGTCGCAACCTGCCGAAGATTCGCCGGGCACTCGAAAAGGCTGGCAAGCTCGAAGGCGCGCTCTACGTCGAACGCGGCACCATGGCCAATGGCCACGCTATTCGATTGATCGAGCGCGATGAATCGCCTGCCCCCTATTTCTCTCTGGTTCTGGTGCCTGGCTGGAAGGATCGCCCGGCGGGAGAGATTGCGTGAGCCCGTCCTCCACCGGACGTCTGACGGTCGTCGGCCTCGGGCCCGGGAATCTCTTACAGATCACGCCGGAGGCACTGGCGGCTGTAGACGCGGCAGAGGATTTCTTCGGCTATATTCCCTATCTCGACAGGCTGTCGCTGCGTCCAGACCAACGGCGTCACGCATCGGATAATCGCGAGGAAATCTCACGCGCCGAAGCAGCGCTGACGTTGGCTGCAGCGGGTGGAAAAGTCTGCGTTGTCTCAGGCGGAGATCCAGGCGTTTTCGCCATGGCGGCCGCGGTCTGCGAGGCGATTGAGAACGGCCCTGCGGAATGGCGCGACATCGACTTTTCGGTCGTGCCCGGCGTCACCGCCATGCTGGCTGTCGCGGCAAGGGCGGGCGCCCCCCTCGGTCACGATTTCTGTGCCATTTCGCTCTCCGACAATCTGAAACCATGGTCGCTGATCGAAAAGCGGTTGGTGGCCGCGGCCGAAGCCGGTTTCGTCATGGCCTTCTACAATCCCGTCAGCAAGGCAAGACCGCATCAATTGGCGACGGCCTTCGATGTGCTGCGGGCGCACCTGCCGGGCTCCGTGCCTGTCATCTTCGGTCGCGCGGCCGGTCGTGCGGATGAGCGCATGCGGGTCGTGCCTTTGGCCGAAGCGCAGAGCGATATGGCCGACATGTCGACCTGTATCATCGTTGGATCGGTCGAAACGCGCATCATCGAGCGCGAAGGCCAGCCGTCGCTGGTTTATTCGCCGCGCTTTTCCAAGAGGGAAAGCTGATGGCGGATTGCGGACAGCGCAGTCTCGATATCCGGCACCACGACGCTCACCCCATTGGCCTCTTGGCGAGCGGGACGGTCGATCATGATCACAGGAATTCCAAGCGTGCGGGCAGCTTCGATTTTCGCGTGGGCCGCAGTACCGCCGGAGTTTTTCGAGACGATCACCTCGATCCCGTTACCCTTCAACATGTCGATCTCATCGGCAAGCGGAAAGGGTCCACGCGCCGTGATGTAGCGCGCATTCGCAACCTTAAGCGGCGGTTCTACCGGATCGACGCTGCGGATCAGATAGCGGTGCTGGGGCGCGGTTTCAAAGGGCAGGAGCTCCTGTCGGCCAAGCGCCAGAAAAGCGTTTGTGCTGACGGGACCCAGCGCAATCACCGCTTCCTCGACGTTTTCGACGTTCAGCCAGCGGTCACCCTCCCGCGCCACCCAAGCCGGGCGCGACAGTCTGACAAGAGCGACGCCTGCTATGCCAGCAGCCCTCACAGCATTGGCGGAAATGCGCGCCGCATAAGGGTGCGTCGCATCCACCAGCAGATCGAAACCTTCCTCGGCAATATAGCGCGCCAGGCCCTCAGCGCCGCCAAAGCCCCCGACGCGCATCGGGACGGGCTGCTTGACCGGGTCCTTCGTGCGGCCCGCCATGGACAGCAGAATTCGGTAGCCGGAGTCGTTGGCAAGCTTTCCAGCCAGGATGCGGGCATCCGCCGTGCCGCCGAGAATCAGGATGGAGCGTGTCATGGTTCGTGAATATGCCGGAACACCTGCCACTGCCAGCAAAAAACCTGCGCCATGGCTCTCCATCGTCGGTATCGGGGAGGATGGTCTTGCCGGGCTGGCTGAAAACGCTCGTCGCGCGATCGCGGCGGCCGAGGTCGTCTTCGGCGGCAAACGCCATCTCGAGCTTGCCTGCGATGCCATCACGGGCGAAGCGCGGCCTTGGCTCGTGCCCTTCGATGTCGGCATGGCCGAAGTCGTCGCCCTCTCTGGCCGGAAGGTCTGCGTCCTGGCGTCCGGCGATCCTTTCTTCCACGGTGTCGGCGTTACCCTGTTGCGGCTGGTCGATCCGGTAGAGGTGATTACCTACCCTGCTCCCTCCTCCATCTCGCTTGCCGCATCGCGTCTAGGCTGGGCTTTGCAGGATACCGCCTGCATTTCCCTGCATGGACGTTCCATTGACCTCATCCGACCGCATCTTCATGCTGGCGCGAAGATCATCGCGCTGACATCCGATGCCAGCGCCCCGGCGCTGATTGCCACCCTTCTCAAGGAGGCAGGTTTTGGCAGGTCGATCTTCCATCTGCTCGAAGCACTTGGCGGCACCCGCGAGAACGCCCGCACGACGACGGCACAAGGTTTTGCCTTTGCGGATGTCGATCCGCTCAATGTGGTCGCTATCGACGTCGTTGCGGATGAATCGGCACGAATCCTTCCCTTCGCCAGCGGGCTGGACGACGCGCTGTTCGAACATGATGGGCAAATGACCAAGCGTGAAATCCGCGCCGTCACGCTGTCGTCGCTTGCGCCTCGCCATGGTGAGCTGCTGTGGGATATCGGCACTGGCTCGGGCTCGATCGGCATCGAATGGATGCTCTCGCACCCGTCGCTGCGGGCCATCGGCATCGAGCAGAACACGGAGCGGGCAGAGCGCGCCATGCGCAATGCCGAAGCCTTTGGCGTGCCTGGTCTGGATGTAGTGATCGGCACGGCACCTGACGCTTTCGAAGGCCTGCCAACCCCCGACGCCATATTCATCGGCGGCGGCGGCAGCGAGGCCGGAGTTTTAGAGGGCGCAATCAGCGCCTTGAAGTCGGGCGGGCGGCTGGTTGCTAATGCCGTAACGCTGGAAATGGAGGCCATGCTGCTCTCCGCTCAGGCGCGATTAGGCGGGTCTCTGATCCGGCTTGAGGTGGCGCGCGCGTCCCCTGTCGGGCAGATGCAGGGCTGGCGTGCGGCGATGCCCGTCACACAGTGGGCTTGGGTCAAACCGAAGGATGTGCCGTGATCGTCGCTGGCGTCGGGTGCCGCAAGGGTGTGAGCCCCGAGGCGGTAATGGCTGCGCTTGGGCAGGCATCTGCCGAGCACAAGGTCTCATTCGCCTTCATGGCCACGGCGCCCTTCAAGGCCGATGAGCCAGCCTTGCTGGAAGCTGCGACCCGGCTTGGAATGGCTTTCGTCGTGGTGGCGCAGGCCGATTTCGACGCTGCCGCCGCTCGGACGCTGACCCGATCCGCATTGAGTTCGAAACATGCCGGCTCGCCGAGCGTCAGCGAGGCATCGGCGCTCGCCGCGCTTGGTGAAGCGTCGAGACTGATCGCCCCGCGTATGGTGATAGGCGATATTACCGTGGCCTTTGCCACGTCAGGAGACAAGATATGACGGTTCACTTCATTGGCGCTGGCCCCGGTGCCGCAGATCTCATCACGCTGCGCGGACGCGATCTGATCGCTGCTTCGCCCGTCTGCCTCTATGCCGGTTCGCTGGTGCCAAAAGCGCTGCTCGACTATTGCCCGGAAGGTGCGCGCATCGTCGATACGGCAGCCTTGTCGCTGGACGAAATCGAGGCGGAGTTCGTTGCCGCCGCGCGAGACGGCAAAGACGTGGCGCGGTTGCATTCCGGCGACCTTTCCGTCTGGAGCGCCATGGGCGAACAGATCCGCCGTCTGGAACGGCTGGGGCTCGACTACACCGTCACACCCGGCGTGCCATCCTTTGCCGCCGCGGCCGCCACGTTGAAGAGAGAACTGACAGTGCCGGAGGTGGCGCAGAGCCTGGTGCTCACACGCATTTCCGGTCGGGCGTCGAAAATGCCGGAGAGCGAAAACCTCAAGGCATTCGGCGCGACCGGTGCAACGCTTGCCATTCATCTTGCGATCCACGCCATCGGTCAGGTGGTGGAGGAATTGACGCCGCTTTACGGTGCCGATTGCCCGGTCGCCATCGTCGTGCGCGCCTCCTGGCCGGAAGAGCGCGTCATCTCCGGTACGCTGTCCGACATCGTCTCCCGCCTCGCGGAAGAGCCGGTCGAGCGCACTGCGATGATATTCGTCGGCAAGGGTCTTGCCTCGTCCGATTTTCGCGAAAGCGCGCTCTACAGCACCGACTACGTTCGGCGGTTCCGAACACCCACGGCCGAGTAGTCTCAGCGCGCCTTCAGAAAATCTTCTGCAAGCTCCACCCAGAAGGCGGTGCCGATCGGGATGATGTCGTCATTGAAGTCGAATTTTGGGTGGTGCAGCGGCGGGTCGTTGTCGGTGCGCTTGGTGCCGAGGAAGAAATAAGAGCCAGGACGCTTTTCCAGCATATAGGCGAAGTCTTCCGCTCCCATGGTCGGGCGCTCCATTTCCAGAACCTTGTCGGCACCGGCAAAGCGCGTTGCGAGCGCTCGAATGTAATCGGTTTCCGTCTTGTGGTTGACTGTCGGGCTGTAGCCGCGCTCATACTCCAGTGTCACGCTCATGCCGTAGCTGGCCGCCTGCCCTTCGGCGATCATACGAATGCGCTTTTCCAATTCGTCGCGGGCTTCCGGATCGAAGGAACGGATGGTGAGCAGCATTTCCGCCGTCTCGGGGATGACATTGCTCGCCTTGCCGCCGTGAAAGGCGCCGACGGTGACCACCGCCGGCATCAGCGGATGCACGTTGCGCGACACAACCGTTTGCAACGCCATGATGATGCTGGCGCCGGCAACGATCGGGTCCGAGGCGCTTTGCGGCTCCGCCCCATGGCCGCCATAACCGTTGACGGTGATCTTGCACTCATCCACTGCCGCCATGACCGGGCCGTCGCGCAGAACGAAATGGCCGAAGGGCTGGCTCGGGTCGTTGTGCAGGGCAAAGACCGCATCACAGGGGAAGCGGTCGAACAGGCCATCCTCGATCATGATACGCGCCCCACCGAAATTCTCTTCCGCCGGCTGGAAGATCAGATGGATCGTGCCGTCGAAATTGCGGCGCTCGGCAATGATCTTTGCGGCACCCAGCAGCATCGCCGTGTGGCCGTCATGGCCGCAGGCATGCATCATGCCGGGCGTTTCGCTTGCATAATCCGCGCCGGTTTCCTCGTCGATCGGCAGGGCATCGATGTCGGCGCGAATGCCGACGCTGCGGTTGCTCGTGCCGTTGCGCAAGGTCGCGACGACACCAGTGCCTGCCAAGCCCCTTGTTACCTCATAACCCATCTCCGCCAGGCGTCCTGCAACGAAGTCGGAGGTCTTGAATTCGGACAGGCCGATCTCCGGATTGCGATGCAGATAGCGGCGGATTTCAACCACCTCTTCCATGACGTTCGACGAAGAGGACAAGGTGACGGGGTGTAGGGTCATGCTGTGCTGTTCCGTAGCTTTGTCGCAGCAGACGAGCTGCCGGAGACGTTCTTCAAGCAGCATGGATAGCAATATCGCGCGCTCTTGATAAGGCCACGTCGTCGTCCGTCAGGATTTGTCTTCTTGCGCAGCGATGAAACAGATGGCATGGAACTGAAAATGCCTTGAAACATTCAAAACCTTCTGGTCACATCAGTTCAGGAAGACGAATGCCAAGCAGGTATGGGGAGATTTCAGGGAAGGCAGGGACAATTTCGCGCGGAGGAGTTTGCGAAATGTCCGGCACCGGCGCGAGGCGCACTCGCGTGACGATCCATTCTCGAGAAACTATTGATATTATATACTGAAATACGCACGCCCCGATTTCACCATGTCGGGCGGTAAGATTTGTCCTCGCTACCGTGTGCTGGTTCGCGGTGGTTCAGCAAAGGTTCAGGATCAGCGCGAAATAAAGCTTGCCACATTGTTTCACTCTCGATGAGAACTCTGAAACAGTTAAGGGTTAAAGACTAGCCTAAAGCACTTCACTCAGGGTCCAGAATACGAGCCGATGTCATTTCATATAACGCCGCCCGCCGCCGCCCGTGATTCCGAAACCAAGCAGATCGATCACAACGACTCGATCCGGTCCGTCTATTTCAATATAGACGAGCTGAAAGCTTGCGGATCGGACCTGTCTCAATCGGGCTCCCCTGCCCTCCCAGGCTTTATGGAATTCGACTTCTTCGCGCGCCACCGCGAAAACGAGAAGGAGATTCTGCGCGTCTATCGCACCACAGCGGTGGATTCGGAAAATGGCCTGACGATTACGCCGGCTGCGGAATGGCTGCTCGACAACCATTATGTGATTGAAGAGGCGATCCAGGAAGTTCGCCGCGACTTTCCGAAGAAATTCTATCGCCAGCTACCGACGATGCGGGTCGGCAATGCCGAGATCCCGCGTGCGCTGGCGCTGGCCTGGCTCTACGTCGCCCATACGCACAGCACGGTCTCGCGCGAAAGCCTGACTGCGCTTGTCGAAGGTTTCCAGACCCACAAGACATTGCAGATCGGTGAAATCTGGGCGCTGCCGTCCTTCCTGCGCTTCGTGCTGATCGAGAACCTGCGCCGCATCTCCATTCGTGTGGAGCGCTCGCGTCGCATGCGTCACAAGGCCAATGAGGTGGTGGACGAGATCATCCGCCTCAACGATGCCGAGCCATCGGCGGAATTCCTCAAGCAGATCGACCCTCTGGTGGACGATCCGACATTCGCGACCCAGTTCCTCTATCGCCTGAAGAATGGTTCGCAGACCTCGAACTTCGCCCTGAATTGGCTCGAGGAACGCCTCCACAGCGTCGGCACCGACGCCGAAAATGTGATGATGGCGGAGCATAATCGCCTGGCATCCGGTAATGTGACGATGGGCAACATCGTCAGGAGCCTGCGCGAGATCGACGATACCGAATGGTCCGTCTGGTTCGAAGATGTCAGCCATATCGACAAGGTTCTGCGTGAGCAGACCGATTACGAAACGCTCGATTTCGGCTCGCGCAACACCTACCGCAACAATGTGGAACTCCTGGCGCGCCGCTCTCCCAAAACCGAAGTCGAAGTGGCCCAGCTTGCCGTCGACATGGTGGCGGAAGCTGCCAATTCCACGGATGCCTATCCGCATCAGCCGAATGTCGGCGCCTTCCTCGTCGGTCAGCGCCGCAAGGAGCTGGAGCAGCGCATCGGCTATAACCCGTTGTTTGCACAGCGTGTGGTGCGCACCATGCGCCGTTTCAATTGGCTTGCCGTGGCCGTCCCGGTTCTGGTCCTGACGGCGATTGCCATGCTGGCGGTCGGCTGGTTCCTGGCTGAAGCCGGCATGCCCTGGTATGTGGTCAGCGCATTCCTGCTGATGTTCGCGCTTCCGGCGTCCGAAGGTGCCACGGGCCTCTTCAATACGCTTGTGACCTTCTTCGTCAAACCGTTCCGCCTTGTCGGTTACGAATTCAAGAACGGCATTCCCGAAGATGCCCGCACGCTGGTTGCCGTACCATGCATGATCACCAGCCGCGACGCGGTTGACGAAATGATCCGCAATCTGGAAGTCCACTATCTCGCCAACCCGCATGGCGAAATTTACTTCTCGCTGATCAGCGACTGGCGCGACGCGCAGCAGGAGCAGACCACCGAGGATGTGGAGCTTCTGGAATATGCCAAGCGCGAAGTGGCGACGCTGTCTGCGCGCTACGCCTTTGACGGCAAGACCCGCTTCTTCCTGCTTCACCGCCGCCGCATCTACAATCCGTCCGAAGGCTGCTGGATGGGCTGGGAGCGCAAGCGCGGCAAGCTGCATGAGCTGAACCTGCTGCTTCGTGGCGACAAGGACACGACCTTCCTCAATGGCGCCAATACCGTGCCGAAGGACGTCAAATACGTCATGACGCTCGATGCCGATACGCGCCTGATGCGCGACGCGGTCACCAAGCTCGTCGGCAAGATGCACCACCCGATCAACCGCCCGGTCCATGATCCGGAAACCGGCCGCGTAATCCATGGCTATGGTCTGTTGCAGCCGCGCGTAACCCCTTCTCTGACGACGGGCAAGGATGCGTCGGTGTTCCAGCGCGTCTTTTCGATCAGCCGTGGTATCGACCCTTATGTCTTCACCGTTTCGGATGTCTATCAGGACCTGACTGCAGAAGGCTCGTTCACCGGTAAGGGCCTTTACGACGTTGACGCCTTCGAAAAGGCGCTCAAGGGTCGGATCGATGAAAATGCCGTTCTGTCGCACGACCTTCTCGAAGGCTCGTTCGCACGTTGCGCCCTCGTAACCGACGTCGAACTCGTCGAAGACTTCCCGACCCGCTACGAGGTCGAAGTCTCGCGTCAGCATCGCTGGGCGCGTGGCGACTGGCAGCTGCTTCCCTACATTCTCGATCCGGCGCGCGGCGTGACCGCGCTTGGCCGCTGGAAGATGATCGACAACCTGCGTCGCTCGTTGACTCCGATTGCATGGTTCGTTGCCTCCGTTCTCGGCTGGTACTTCATGGACCCGTTCGGCGCGTTGATCTGGCAGATCCTGCTGATCTTCTCGCTCTTCGTTGCGCCGACGATCTCACTGCTCTCCGGGCTCGTTCCGCGTTCGACAGATATAGTGCCACAAGCGCATTTCCATACGATCTGGTCGGAAATCCGCGCCACCAATGCGCAGGTCGCTCTTCGCATCGTCTTCATTGCCGATGGCGCCTGCATGATGGCGGATGCCATCGCGCGTTCGCTCTATCGCCTCTTCGTCAGCCGCAAGCTGATGCTGGAATGGCGCACGGCTGCCAGCATTCAGTCCAGTGCGCAGGGCAGCGTCTTCGATTATTACAAGCAGATGTGGCATGCGCCGGTCGTGGCCCTGCTTGGCCTGCTCTTTGCAGCGCTTCCCGGCGATAACGCCTTCCTCGTCGGCATTCCGTTCGCGCTTCTGTGGGTCTTTTCGCCTGTCGTCGCCTGGTATGTCAGCCAGTCGGCGGAAACCGAAGACCGGATGTTCGTCTCCGAGCATGTGTCCAGCGAGTTCAGAAAGATCGCGCGTCGCACGTGGCGTTACTACGAGATGTTCGTCAACAAGGACGAAAACTATCTGCCGCCGGACAATTTCCAGGAAACACCGACGCCGGTCGTTGCCAGCCGTACGTCGCCAACCAATATCGGCGTCTATCTGCTGTCGACGATTTCTGCCCGACAGTTCGGCTGGATCAGCTTCTCCGACACGATCGAGCGTCTGGAAAAGACCATCGAGACGGTCGAGAAGATGGAGAAGTATCGCGGTCATCTCTACAACTGGTACCACACCGATACGCTTCAGACGCTTGGTCCCCGCTACGTCTCTGCCGTGGATAGCGGTAACCTTGCCGGGCATCTGATCGCGATTTCGTCTGCCTGCCGCCAGTGGGCGGAGGCACCGTCTGCACATCTTCAGGGTAATCTCGATGGTATCGGCGATGTCGCTGGCATTGTCCGCGAAAGCCTGAAGGAGCTGCCTGACGATCGCAAGAATCTGCGTCCGCTGCATCGTCGTCTGGAAGAGCGCATCATCGGCTTCTCCAACGCGCTCGCCTCCGTCAAGCGCGAGCATGAGTTTGCCTCCATCCGCGTCATCAACCTCGCTGTCCTAGCGCGCGATATCCAGAAGCTTGCCGCCAATCTCGATCTGGAAGTGAAGTCCGAGCAGAGCGCGGAAATGACGCGCTGGGCACAGATGCTGGTGGATTGCTGCGAAGCGCATATTTCCGATAGCGCCTTCGATCACTCGACCATCGATTCGCTTCGCGAACGGCTCGCTTCGCTTCGTGATCGCAGCCGCGATCTCGCCTTCTCCATGGATTTCGGCTTCCTCTATCGCAAGGATCGTCGTCTGCTTTCCATCGGTTACCGCGTGGAAAGCCAGGAGCTGGACGAAGCCTGCTACGACTTGCTTGCTTCCGAATGCCGACTGACCTCGCTCTTTGCCATTGCCAAGGGCGATCTGCCGACGGAGCACTGGTATCGTCTCGGCCGTCAGGTCGTGCCGATCGGCGCACAGGGCGCGCTGGTCTCCTGGTCCGGTTCGATGTTCGAATATCTGATGCCGCCGCTCGTCATGCAGGAGCGTCAGGGCGGTATTCTCAACCAGACCAACAATCTGATCGTTCGCGAACAGATCAATCACGGTCGTCGCCTCGGCACGCCGTGGGGTATCTCGGAAGCGGCCTTCAATGCCCGCGACCATAACATGAACTACCAGTACACCAACTTCGGTGTACCGACGCTCGGCCTCAAGCGTGGTCTTGGTCAGAACGCGGTCATTGCGCCTTATGCCTCGATCCTGGCGGCGCAGTACGACCCGGATGCGGCGCTCGAGAACCTCGAAAAGCTGCGCAAACTTGGCGCGCTTGGTCGCTACGGCTTCCATGATGCTGTCGACTTCACGCCAACCCGCGTGCCGGATGGCAAGGTCTGCGCTGTCGTCTACAACTACTATGCCCACCACCATGGCATGTCGATTGCGGCTGTCGCCAACGTCGCCTTCGACGGTTTCCTGCGTGAACTCTTCCACGCAGATCCGGTGATCGAAGCGGCCGAACTTCTGCTGCAGGAAAAGGCACCGCGCGAAGTGCCGGTGATGAGCGCCAAGTATGAGCCGGAAACACCCGGCAAGGAACAGGCCGATCTGCTGCGGGCCGAAATCCGCACCGTCACCGATCCCGCCATCCGCGACCGCGACGTGGTGTTCCTGTCGAATGGTCATTACTCGACGATGCTGACGGCAACCGGTGCCGGTTATTCCAAGTGGAATGGCCAGGCGGTGTCCCGCTGGAAGGCCGATCCGACGGAAGACCGTTGGGGCACGTTCCTGTTCCTGCGCGATACTACGACCGGACAATGGTGGAGTGCGACAGCCGAACCACGTGTCGCCGAAGGCGAGACGACCAAGACTGTCTTCATGGACGACCGTGCGGAATTCCACAAAACCGTGGGCGATCTGCAGAGCGTCGTGGAGTGCATCGTCGCCACCGAGCATGATGCCGAAGGCCGTCGCATCACGCTTCTGAACGTTGGTACGGAAGATCGCTTCATCGAAGTGACCTCCTATCTCGAGCCGGTCATCGGCAAGGAAGATGACGACAACGCTCATCCGCTCTTCTCACGCATGTTCGTGCAGACGGAGATCGGCAAGCGTGGGGACGTCATCCGCGCATGGCGCAACAAGCGCTCGCCAAGCGAACCCGGCACCATCATCGCCCATCTGGCGGCAGACAATGCCGGCTCGTCGCGTGCGACCGAATACGAGACCGATCGTGCCAAGTTCATCGGTCGCGGCCGCACTCTTGCGGAAGCGGCAGCCTTCGATCAGGGTGCCTCGCTCTCCAATTCGGATGGCTTCACGCTTGATCCAATCCTGTCGCTGCGCCGCGTCGTTCGCGTGCCTGCGGGCAAGAAGGTCAGCGTGATCTTCTGGACGATCGCGGCCCCTGGCCGTGAGGATGTCGACAAGGCGATCGATCGTTACCGCCATCCGGATGCCTTTGCCCATGAACTCGTTCATGCGTGGACGCGCACCCAGGTGCAGATGCGCCATGTGGGCGTTACCTCGCAGCAGGCAGCAGCCTTCCAGCATCTCGGCCGTTATCTCGTCTATCCGGACATGCATCTGCGTGCCGATGCCGAGACGCTCAAGACCGGGCTTGCCTCGCAGCGTTCGCTCTGGTCGCTGGCCATCTCCGGTGACTTCCCGATCTTTGCGCTGCGCATCAATGACGACATGGACATGGATATCGTCCGTGAGGCGCTGAGCGCGCACGAATATCTGCGCTCTCGTGGCGTGATCTTCGATCTCGTCATCGTCAATGAACGCGCAGCATCCTATGCGCAGGACATGCAGCATGCGCTGGATCACATTTCCGAAGCGCAGCGCCGTATCAACCCGGCAGATGGCGGTCGCCCGCATGTCTTCTCGGTGCGCCGCGACCTGATGGATGAGGAAACCTGGGCCGCCCTTCTTGCGGCCTCGCGCATCGTGCTGCACGTCCGCAACGGCAAGATCGTCGATCAGGTCAACCGCGCCGTGTCGCTGTTTGCCGCCAATCGTGGACCGGATAGCGCCAATACGGCTCTCGCCCGCGTGCCCGCGCCGGCCTATCCGGTTGCCGATCCCGTCGAGGACACCAACGATCTCGATTTCTGGAACGGTTTTGGTGGCTTTACCAAGGATGGCCGCGAATATGTCGTCCGGCTCAATCGTGGCCAGGCGACGCCGCATCCGTGGATCAACGTCATCTCCAACGAGAAATTCGGCTTCCATATCTCGGCGGAAGGCGCCGGCTTTACCTGGAGCCGCAATTCGCGCGACTACCAGTTGACGCCATGGACGAATGACCCGGTCACCAACCGCCCAGGCGAAGCGATCTATGTCGCCGATGCCGAAAGCGGAAAGATTCACTCGCCATTCGCTGCCATCGGTCGCAATTCGGAAGCCGTCTTCGAAGCCCGTCACGGCCTCGGCTACTCCACCTTCCGCAGCGTGGATGATGGTCTCGACATCGAAGTGACGCAGACGGTGGACCGCGAGAAACCGGTGAAGCTCTCGCGCCTGACCATCCGCAACGTCGGTACGCAGAACCGCCGCCTGAAGACCTATGGTTATGTCGAATGGGTGCTGGGCAACAATGCCCAGAAGTCTGCGCCGTTCATTCTCAGCAGTCTTGATGAGGACACCGGGGCGCTCTTTGCCTCCAATCCGTATAGCATCGACTATAATGAGAGAACGTCGTTCCTGTCGCTTGATGGGCCATCGACCAGCTTCACCACCAGCAAACGGGAATTCATCGGCCGCTTCGGCACGATCCATGCCCCGCAGGCGGTGGTCACGGGCGCTGCTCTTTCCGGCGGCACGGAGCTCGATGGCGCGCCTTGCGCGGCATTGATGCAGGAAGTTCATCTGAAGCCCGGTGAAGAGCGCCACGTGCTCTTCTATCTCGGCGATGCCGATACGGTGGATGAAGCGCGCGCACTGGTGAAGGATATCCGCAGCGCGGATTTCGACACGGTGCTTCAGGCCAACAAGGATTTCTGGAAGGGCTTTACCGGCCAGTTGCAGGTGTCGACGCCTGATGCCGGCTTTAACCACCTCGTCAACACCTGGCTGCCCTATCAGGCCTTTTCCTGCCGCATTCTGGCGCGTACGGCTTTCTACCAGTCGAGCGGTGCCTTCGGCTTCCGGGACCAGTTGCAGGATACGCTTGCCTTCCTGCTCTACCAGCCGGATCTTGCCCGAGCGCAGATCATCCGCGCTGCCGGTCGTCAGTTCGTCGAAGGCGACGTCCAGCATTGGTGGCTGCCGCTGACCGGTGCCGGTGTCCGCACGACGATCTCAGACGACGTGGTGTGGCTTGCCTATGCCACCTACCAGTACCTCGCGACGACTGGCGACAAGGCAATCCTCGAGGAGGATATTCCGTTCCTCAAGGGTGCGGCCCTGATGCCAGGCCAGCACGATGCTTTCTTCCAGCCGGAAACGAGCGAGAAGACCGGAAGTCTCTATGAGCATGTGGCACTGGCGCTTGATCTTGCCATCCATCGCACCGGCGAAAACGGTCTTCCGTTGATGCTCGGCGGTGACTGGAACGACGGCATGAACCTCGTCGGTATCGGTGGCAAGGGCACCAGCGTCTGGTTGGGCTGGTTCCTGGCCGGTACGCTGCGCGACTTCATTGCCATCGCCGAGGAACGCCGCGATCTTGACCGCGTCGAACGCTGGAAGACGCACCGCGACAAGCTGCGCGCGGCACTCGAAACAGCGGGCTGGGACGGCGACTATTACCGTCGTGGCTATTTCGACGACGGCACGCCGCTCGGTTCTTCCTCCAGCGAGGAGTGCCAGATCGATTCGCTCGGCCAGAGCTGGAGCGTGCTTTCCGGCGAAGGCGAGGCCGATCGTTCGCAGCAGGCCATGAATGCGGTGATGAGCAAGCTGGTGGACGAGGATCTCGGCATCATCCGTCTCTTCACCCCGGCTTTCAGCCGCACGCCGCACAATCCCGGCTACATCAAAGGATATCCGCCGGGCGTTCGTGAAAATGGCGGGCAGTACACTCATGCCGCAACGTGGGTGGTGCTGGCGCTTGCCAAGCTCGGACGCAGCGAGGATGCATGGAAGTGCTTCTCGATGCTGAGCCCCGTCAACCATGCGCTCAATCGCGAGGCGTCCGAGACCTACCGTGTCGAGCCCTATGTGGTGACGGCGGATGTCTATGGCGAAAACGCCTATGCCGGCCGCGGCGGCTGGAGCTGGTACACGGGCTCTGCCGGTCTGCTCTACCGTGCGGCGGTCGAGGGCATCCTCGGCATCACCCGTCACGGCGGCAAGCTGCATATCGCGCCTTCGCTGCCGGAAGCCTGGGATGGTTTCTCCGTCCAGGTGACGATCGACGGCACTGCCCGTGACGTCTCGGTCAAACGCACCGCAGGCTCTTCGGACATCGCTGTCACGATCGACGGCAAACCGGTCAAGAGCACAGATCGCGCCATCCCGTTCGACTGAACCGGGTTCCGGACGCTACGAAACGATAAAAGCCACGGCGCGTAACAGTGCCGTGGCTTTTCATTCCATAGGGTGCAGTTTAAAGCGTCCCGCTGTTTTTCAGATTTGCTTTGAAGGTTTTCCAGTGACGCACAGCCGCATCAGCGTTTCAGCGAGAAAGGCGGTGGCTCGCAATGAGCGAAACGCGGGTCGCCTGCACTCGACTGTCGGTCAAGCTGATCAAAAAAGCGGCAAGCAATCAACGTCTTGTCACAGCGATAACCCACGCGTTACGAATCATCCTGCCCGTTTAAAAGGGCATCGAGATCCTGCGGCTTAATGGTGCGTAGCGATCGTTCGATCTCGCGATCGTAACGCCGATCGTTCGGCTCTTGCCGCTTTTGTGCAGGCCTTGCGACCTGTTGGAGATACAGGTCGATCTGCGCAGCTATGTGATCGCGCTTGCTCGGCTTCACGGGCGCCACCTCTGGGTATCGATTGCCTAAAGATGAACGCCCCCCGCGTTTGGGTCAAGGGCGTCCAGAAGGAGGTCAAATCGCAGGAAACGAAGGCCTTGTCAGCGTGCGCCAAACAGGGCCGAGCCGACGCGCACGCTGGTGGCGCCGAATTCGATTGCCGTTTCGAAATCGCCGGACATGCCCATGGAGAGCTTTTCCACGCCGCATTCCCTGGCGAGCTTTGCCAACAGCGCAAAATGCGGACCGGGGTTTTCGTCGGCCGGCGGAATGCACATCAGACCTTCTACGGTCAGCTTAAGCTCATCGCGGCAGAGCTTGACGAAGGCAGCGGTCTCACGCGGATCAAGCCCTGCCTTTTGCGGCTCCAGCCCGGTATTGACCTGCACGTAAAAGCGAAGCGCCTTGCCCTGCTTGCCGCATTCGTCTGCAAGCACGCGGGCGATCTTCTCGCGATCGACGCTTTCGATCACGTCGAACAGTGCCACGGCGTCTGCTGCCTTGTTGGATTGCAGCGGGCCGATCAGATGAAGCTCGATATCCGGCGTCTGCTCCTTCAGCGCAGGCCATTTGCCCTGCGCTTCCTGGACGCGGTTTTCGCCGAAGACGCGCTGGCCGCAGTCGATGACCGGCTGAATGGTGTCACCATCGAAGGTTTTCGAGACTGCAACCAGAGTGACATCGGCGGCCTTTCGGCCTGCCTTTTCGGCTGTGGTGGCGATCCGTTCCTTGATGTCGGCAAGGCGGGCTTCGATATCCATGGGAGGCCTCTGTTCTATCTCAAACGATGATCTGCTCGTCCTACAGCATCGGCCCGAAAATCGGAATCGATTTTCGGAAAGCACGATGCGTAGATAAAAGAAGATAGAGCGTCCTTTGTGCGTCCAATAGGACGCACGGCGCTCTAAAGCGGGTGGCGCTTGATGCCAAGCATGATTGTCACCATTTAAGCGCTGTATTCCAAGTTTGCGCCCCCTAACGCCCTGCAAAACTTGACGCATCGGTCGTTTCATGGTGAAGGTCACCGCGCATTACCCCCTCGATACCCGGATTTCAGAAGTATGGCCATCGAACGTTATAATCCTCGCGACGCCGAGCCGCGCTGGCAGCAGCAATGGAACGAAGACAAGGTCTTCGTCACAGACAATGGCGACAGCCGCGAGAAATATTACGTCCTTGAGATGTTCCCGTACCCATCCGGTCGCATCCATATGGGCCATGTGCGCAACTACGCGATGGGCGATGTGGTTGCCCGCTACAAGCGTGCGCGCGGCTATAACGTGCTGCATCCCATGGGATGGGATGCCTTCGGCATGCCGGCGGAAAACGCCGCCATGCAGAACAAGGTTCACCCCAAGGACTGGACCTACCAGAACATCGCCACCATGCGTGGCCAGTTGAAGTCCATGGGACTGTCGCTGGACTGGAGCCGTGAATTTGCGACCTGCGACGTGGATTATTACCACCGTCAGCAGTCGCTGTTCATCGACTTCATGCAAAAGGGCCTGGTCTATCGCAAGCAGTCCAAGGTCAACTGGGACCCGGTCGACCACACGGTTCTGGCCAATGAGCAGGTGATTGACGGTCGCGGCTGGCGTTCCGGCGCGCTGGTCGAGCAGCGCGAGCTGACGCAATGGTTCTTCCGCATCACGGATTTCAGCCAGGATCTGCTGGACTCGCTGGACGAGTTGGATCAGTGGCCGGAAAAGGTCCGGCTGATGCAGAAGAACTGGATTGGCAAGTCGGAAGGCCTGTCGCTGCGCTGGCAGACAGTGGCCGCAACGGCGCCGGAAGGTTTTGACGACATCACCGTTTACACGACGCGTCCGGACACGCTGTTTGGCGCTTCCTTCCTGGCGATTGCCGCCGATCATCCACTGGCGAGAGCTTTGGCTGAAAAGAATGCCGAGATTGCCGAGTTCTGCGACGAGTGCCGTCGTCAGGGCACGTCTCTGGCTGCGCTGGAAACGGCTGAAAAGCGCGGCATGGATACCGGCGTCAAGGTCGTCCACCCGCTGGATCCGTCCTGGGAACTGCCAGTTTACATCGCCAACTTCGTGCTGATGGATTACGGCACCGGTGCGATCTTCGGTTGCCCTTCGGGCGACCAGCGCGACCTGGATTTTGCCCACAAATACGGCCTGCCGGTCGTTCCGGTCGTCATGCCGGAAGACGGCGATGCGGCAAGCTTCACGGTTGGCGATAGCGCCTATGTCGATGACGGGGTGATGATCAATTCCCGCTTCCTCGACGGCATGAAGACCACGGACGCTTTCGACGCCGTCGTAACGAAGCTGTCGCAGCAGGTTCTGGGCAATGCCCCGCAGGCCGAGCGCAAGGTGAATTTCCGCCTGCGTGACTGGGGCATTTCGCGACAGCGCTATTGGGGCTGCCCGATCCCGGTCATCCACTGCGAAGTCTGCGGCGTCGTTCCCGTTCCGAAGAAGGACCTGCCGGTCAAGCTGCCCGATGACGTCACTTTCGATGTGCCAGGCAATCCGCTTGATCGTCATCCGACCTGGCGTCATGTCGCCTGCCCGCAATGCGGTCACGATGCGCGGCGCGAAACCGACACGATGGATACCTTCGTCGATTCCAGCTGGTACTTCACCCGCTTTACCGCACCCTGGGAAGATCAGCCGACCGATCCAAAGGTCGCCAATCGCTGGCTGCCGGTCGATCAGTATATTGGCGGCATCGAGCACGCGATCCTGCATCTTCTCTATTCGCGCTTCTTTACCCGCGCGATGAAGGAAACCGGCCATGTGGACGTGAAGGAGCCCTTCAAGGGCCTGTTCACCCAGGGCATGGTGGTGCACGAGACCTATCGCCTGGGCGAAGGCCAGAATGGCCAGTGGATCGTGCCCTCCGATATCCGCATAGAGGAAGTGGACGGCAAACGCCGTGCCTACATGCTGGAAAGCGGCGAAGAGGTTGCCATCGGCTCCATCGAGAAGATGTCGAAGTCGAAAAAGAACGTGGTCGATCCCGACGATATCATCGCCTCTTATGGCGCCGATACCGCGCGCTTCTTCGTGCTGTCCGATAGTCCACCGGATCGCGATGTGATCTGGTCGGAAGCCGGTGTCGAAGGCGCACATCGCTTTGTCCAGCGCGTCTGGCGCATCATCGGCGAAGCCGCCGAGGAACTGAAGGCCGTCAATGCAGCACCGGCAACGGCAGGCGAGGGCCTGGCTATGTCCAAGGCCGCTCACAAGACGCTGAAGGCTGTCCAGGACGATCTGGACAAGCTTGCCTTCAACAAGGCGATTGCCCGTATTTACGAACTGGTCAACACGCTGGCCGGCCCGCTGTCTGAGGTTGCCAACGGCAACAAGGACAACGAGGTAAAGGCTGCGGCGCGTGATGCGGTTGAAATCCTCATCCGGATGATTGCGCCGATGACGCCGCATCTGGCGGAGGAATGCTGGAAGGTGCTTGGCAATTCCGGTCTGGTCGCGCAGGCGGCATGGCCGATTTTTGTGCCTGCGCTCGTAGAAGAGAACGAGGTCGTTCTGCCGATCCAGATCAACGGCAAGAAGCGTGGCGAATTGACAATCGCCCGCGATGCGGATCAAGATACCGTCCGCGCCGCCGTGCTGGAACTGGATGCCGTCAAGGCGGCACTCGCCGGTTCAGAGCCGAAGAAGATCATCGTGGTTCCACAAAGGATCGTGAACATTGTTGTTTGATGCCTATTCCAGATGGGGCCGCATAGCAGCCGCAGTGTCTGTCGTCTTTTTGTCCGGTGCGCTTGCAGGCTGCCAGGTTCGCCCGCTCTACAGCGTGGAATCCGGGACGCGTGAGAAGCTCGCCTCCGTCAGTTTCGCATCGGCCAGCGACCGCATCACGCAAGAGGTCCGCAACCACCTGATCTTCCTCGCCTATGGTGGCGAGGGTGCGCCTACCAAAACGGATTACCAGGTCAAGCTGGTGGTCACGTCCAGTGCAAGCTCCACGGAGGTGACCAACGATACGAGCCTGTCGGTCGGCAAAAGCAACTATGACGGTCCTTATCCGGGCCGCGTGACGATGACCGGCCAATATGTGCTGACGCGCATGTCCGATGGTCAGGTGTTGCGGTCTGCCAAGCGCACCGTCACCGCCATGCTCGACCTGCCGCAGCAGGAATTCGCCAAGATCCGTGCGGTCCGCGACGGTGAGAACCGTGCGGCGCGTGAATTGGCAGAGATCATCCGCACGGACATCGCCGCCACGCTCAGCCGATAAGCTGCGATCATGACGGAAATCAAGTCCCATGAATTCGAGCGCTTCGCCGACAATCCGGCGGAGCGTTTTCGCATTTTCGTTCTCTATGGGCCGGATCGGGGGCTGGTCTCGGAACGTGCATCGGTGATTGCTGCAAAGACGGGCATTGATCCCAATGATGCCTTCGCTTCGCTGAAACTTGCAGTTACCGACCTTCAGGGCGACCCTGGACGGCTTCTGGACGAGGTGAATGCCATCGGCCTCTTCGGTGGCGAAAAGCTCGTCTGGGTCAAGGGTGCGGCCAATGAGAAGCCACTGGTCGATGCGCTTCAGGTGCTGGCTGATAATCCGCCGGAAACCAGCTTTCTCATCATCGAGGCGGGCGATCTGAAAAAGGGCACCGGCCTGCGCAAGATCGCCGAGCCGTCCAGGTCCATTGCTGCCATCCCCTGTTATGCGGATGATGCGAGATCGCTGAACACGCTGATCGACCATGAGCTTGCCGATGAAAACTTGAGAATAACGCCAGCTGCGCGCCAGCGACTGATCGAATCGCTCGGTGGCGATCGCATTGCCTCGCGCAACGAGGTGAAGAAGCTGGCGCTCTATTGCCGTGGCCGGGATGTGATCGAGGAAGACGATGTCGCCGCGATTATCGGTGATGCCAGTGCCGTGTCTGCCGACGATGCCGTCGATGCGATCCTGAGGGGCGATCGCAATGGCTTCTTCCATGCCACGCAGAAGATCATCTCGTCAAAGACGCCGATCTTCCTGGTGCTGCAAGGGTGCCTCCGCCAGTTCCAGATGCTCGACCAGATGCGGGCCGAGATGGACGAGAAGAAGCTGCAGGCCGGCCAGGTGATGCAGACGCTTGGGCGCGGCATCCATTTTCGCCGCAAGCCGGTGATTGAGCGCGCGCTGCGCACATGGCAGCCAGCGGCGATTGCCAGAGAGATGAACCGATTGCAGTCGGCCATCCTGCAGAGCCGCCAGCGCCAAAGCCTGGAGGAAAGCGTGGCACTTCTGACGCTGCTTGCCACCACACTGCAGGCGGGCAGGGGCAGCTGAGTCATTCCATCGATCGATAGGCATGAAAAAGCCTCCGCGGCAGATGCCGGGAGGCTTTTTAAAATCTCGAAGCGGCGAGCTGTTCAGTCGCCCTTGCCGGGTTCGGCGGAGAAATAGAGGTCGAGCTTGCCTTCGACGCCGTCCATCTCCTTGGCTTCCGGAAGCGGATCGCGCTTGACGGTGATGTTCGGCCAGATGGCAGCGTATTCGGCGTTGATCTTCAGCCACTTGTCGAGGCCCGGCTCGGTATCCGGCTTGATCGCCTCGGCGGGACATTCCGGCTCGCACACGCCGCAATCGATGCATTCGTCGGGATTGATGGCGAGGAAGTTTTCGCCTTCGTAGAAGCAATCCACGGGGCAGACTTCGACACAGTCGGTGTATTTGCAGCGAATGCAATTGTCGGTCACGACATACGTCATGAAGAACTCCAGAATATGCAGGCCGGGTTGGTGGCTTTCGAACACAAGCCTTCGCCCGGAATTCAGACAGGGCATTTTCGCAAGTGAGGTAATGCCTTTATGACAAGATGGCAAGGACAAAGGATGCTGAAAAAAGGCGACGACGTAGTCGTTTATTCTAATCCTCTGGGTTCTCGGCATCGGAGATGAACCTGTCCAGCGCCCGGCGTTCCTTCTTGGTCGGGCGGCCGCTGCCTGGCAGGCGCACGGCCTGCTCAAGCAGGGTCATGCGATCCTTGGGTTCGCGGGGCGGGGTCTGATCGTCATAGAGAAGTTTTGCCTCTTCGTAAGGCCCGCGGCGCTCGCCGGGTGCCTTGACGATGAGAATACGGTCCATTCGCTCGATCGCGATGTCCAGCCTGTCACCGGTTTTCACCATGTGGCTGGATTGGCGCACCGGCGCGCCGTTGACCTTGATATTGCCCGACTGGATGTAGCTCTGGGCTACCGAGCGGGATTTTGCCATACGGGCGAAGAACAGCCACTTGTCGAGGCGCTGACGCCCGGCTTCCTGTGGCTGTTCCTTAGCACCCATAGGCTTACTTCTTCAGCTGCTCCTTGAGAGCAGCGAGCTTGGCGAAAGGCGAATCCGGATCCATCGGCTTTTCCTTGCGCGGTGGCTTGGCCTCGAAACGCTGCTGACCCTGCGGCTTGCCGCCGCGATCATTGCGCTCCGGACGGTCCTTGCGCTCGGGACGATCGCCACGGTTGTTGTTGCCGCGTGCCTTGTTGTCAGGACGTCCGCCTTCGCGCTTGCGATCACCCTCACGGTTGCCGTCGCGATTGGCGTTCTGGCGGTTGCCGGGACGACCTTCGCCGCCTTCGCGACGCTCGCCTTCACCACGGTTGCCGGCATTGCGATTGCCCGGACGGCGGTTGTCGCTGCGCTGGTTGTCGTTGCGGCCACCGGGGCGCCACAAGAGAACCGGCTTCGGCTCGGCGTTTTCAGCCGCTGCCTCTTCAGACTTTGCTTCCTGAGCCGTGGCTTCCTCAGCCGTAGCTTCCTCGGACTTCGGCTCTTCAGCCTTCACCTCTGCTGGCGTTTCTGTCGCAGCTTCGGCAGAAGCTTCCTGTTCGGATGCATCGGAAGCGTCGGCATCGTCACTTGCAGCCTCTTCAGCTGGTGCCGCTTCCGTCGCGCCTACCTTCGCAGCACCACCGCTCTGGGCGGCGAGGAAGGTTGCTGCTTCTTCTGCAGAGACCTGGTCGGCGCGGTAGCCGAGACCCTTGAGGATTTCTTCCATGTCGTCCAGCGTCGCACCCAGGATCGACAGCATCGCCGTCGTGGTGGTGAAGCGGCGACCGTCATAGGCACCCTCAGGGCGCGGCTGCTGGCCTGGCTTCCACTGCAGCAGCGGACGGATGAGGTCGGCCAGACGCTCGAGAATATCGATGCGCACAGCGCGTTTGCCAAGGAAACGGAAGCCGGCGAGCTTGTAGAACATGCGCTCGAAACCGGGATCGGTCACCACAGATGTGCGGCCAGCTGCCAGAACCGGGATGAGATCGCCATAGCCCGGCTTGCCGAGACCGTCATTCTTCAGGGCCCAGAGCAGCGTCACAAGCTCGGCGGGCGCCGGCTTGAGAAGCGCTGGGAGAAAGACGTGGTAGGCGCCAAAACGGATGCCGTAACGACGCATGGAGGCGCGAGCGTCCTGATCCAGCGTCTTGACCTCATCGGCCACGTCGCGGCGGAACAGGATGCCGAGGTTTTCGACCAGCTGGAAGGCCAGACCCTTGGCGAGGCCCTGCAGATCTTCGGCGCGCGAAATATCGTCGAGCGGCTTCAGAACTGTTGCGATCTGGTGA
The DNA here is from genome assembly GCF_052045735.1 of Agrobacterium sp. 22117. Taxonomy (NCBI): domain Bacteria; kingdom Pseudomonadati; phylum Pseudomonadota; class Alphaproteobacteria; order Hyphomicrobiales; family Rhizobiaceae; genus Agrobacterium; species Agrobacterium sp. 22117. Next base: position 118,521 of record NZ_JBQEPP010000007.1, read on the forward strand.
TTGACGAAGCGCTCGATGCGGGCGAGCGCGTGGTCACGCGCATTGCCGCTCAGCTGCTCGTCGGCCAGAAGGATGACGCGCGGCTTCATGATGTTGTCGCCGGCTGCCAGACGCGCCACGGGCTCACCGAGCCAGCGGACGAGACCGTCCGAGCTCATCGCCAGATCGCCATTACCACTGGCATGGAGACGGGCGGCGCGCGCCTCATACTCCAATGCGAGCGCCTTTTGCGCTGCCGCCTGGACGGCCTTGGCATCTGGACCTTCGGTTCCCGAAACCGGGGTGAACCGGAATCCCGCCAATTGACCGACATGATGTCCTTCTACGAAGACATCACCATTCACACTGATTTCAGCTTCAAGCATCGCATTCTCTCTTAGGCGCCTCATGAGCACAGATGTCCTGCGATCAACAAAGCGTTTCGTCAACCTTTCATGTAGAGCATCGGACAATCGATCTTCGATTTCCCGTGTCTTTTCTTGCCAGTGTGTCGGATCGGCAAGCCATCCTGGGCGGTTGGATACATACGTCCATGTTCTGATCTGCGCAATCCTGGCGGAGAGCGTGTCGATTTCACCATCCGTCCGGTCGGCGCGGCGCACCTGTTCGGCCATGAAATTCTCATTGACCGTACCGCGTTTGACGAGATCGAAATAGAGAGTCGAAATCAGATCGGCATGTTGTGCAGGCGCGATGCGGCGATAATCCGGCAAAGCGCAGGCTTCCCACAATCTTTCGACACGCTCCGCAGTGGTCGTGACGTCGATGATCTCCGGGTAGCGCCCGAGATATTCGAGTGCCTGCTGATCGATGGCAGGCAAGGCGCGCGACAGACCCTGCACCGTGGGTGCCGCATCGAGGCTCGCCTGGAGATTTCTGATGGACGAGAAATCGAAATTCTTTGTGCGCCATTGCAGCACTTTGACCGGATCGAACTCATGCGATTCGATCCGTTCCACCAACTCATCGTCCAGCGGATCGACGCGACCCGTCACGCCAAAGGTGCCATCACGCAGATGCCGTCCGGCACGACCGGCGATCTGGCCCATTTCAGCCGGGTTGAGATTGCGGAACTGATAGCCGTCGAACTTGCGGTCCTGGGCAAAGGCCACATGGTCGACATCGAGGTTCAGACCCATTCCGATGGCATCGGTCGCCACCAGATATTCCACGTCGCCGTTCTGGTAGAGGCCAACCTGCGCGTTGCGGGTACGGGGCGACAGCGCGCCGAGAACGACCGCAGCGCCACCGCGCTGACGGCGCACCAGTTCGGCGATCGCGTAGACTTCATCGGCCGAGAAGGCGACGATTGCCGTGCGCTGAGGCAGGCGGGTGATCTTCTTCGATCCCGCATAGAAAAGTTGCGAGAGGCGAGGGCGCTCGACCATGACGATGCCGGGCAGCAGCTTTTCGAGGATCGGCCGCATCGTGCCGGCACCCAGAAGCAGCGTTTCTTCCTTGCCGCGCAAATTCAGGATGCGGTCGGTGAAGATATGGCCGCGTTCCAGGTCGCCCGCGAGCTGGACTTCGTCGATGGCGACAAAGGCGGCATTGGTTTCGCGCGGCATCGCCTCCACGGTGCAGACGGAATATTTGGCGCGGGGTGGGGAAATCTTCTCTTCGCCGGTGATCAGCGCAACATTGTTGGCGCCCACCTTTTCCACCAGCCGCGTATAGACCTCGCGTGCCAGAAGGCGCAGCGGCAGGCCGATGACGCCACTTCCATGCGCCACCATTCTCTCGATGGCATAATGGGTCTTGCCGGTATTTGTCGGTCCAAGAACGGCCGTTACACCGCGGCCGCTCAAGATCATGGGGCGAAAATTCAACGTACTATCCGCGAAAACGACGATGCTGCTACTCTTCGGACACGGCGTGAGGGCGCCCGCATTTCAGTCTTCCCACACATGGCAATCAGCAAGGCCAAACGCAAGGACGAAAGCGGTTATCATCAGCGTCGCCCTTGAATTGACCGCCAATTCGGCACGCCAAAACCGCTTTTTTGCTGAGAAACGCCAAAGGCGCAAGATTCGGAACAGGTTGAGAACGAATCAGAGACGAATCGCTGACTCTGTCAGATTCAGTCTTTGTTCACGGCAAGATGTGGCTTCCGCTTTACCGAAAGCCACCAGATGCTGAATCAGATGATGCTAAAGGACGATGCCGGCTACAGAGGTTGTCCCGCCAGCAATCTCGGTCCATTGCGGTCCGCCGTTCCGGCAGCCTGGCCGATGAAGTAGGATTTCAATGCGGGAATCCGATCAACGAGGCCCAGCCCGAAATCGCGCGCAACGCGGATTGGCCCGAGATCATTTGAGAACAGACGGTTCAACACATCGGTGGTCACACCCATGCGCACCGTGTCGAAGCGGCGCCAGGACTGGTAGCGCTCCAGCACATTGAGTGAGCCGATATCGAGCCCGATGCGATCGGCCTCGACAACGGTCTCGGCCAGTGCCGCCACATCCTTGAAGCCGAGATTGAGGCCCTGGCCGGATATCGGGTGAATCCCGTGGGCGGCGTCGCCGGCAAGCGCAATGCGTGGCGCGACAAAAGCGCGGGCAAGCGTGAGGCCAAGCGGGAAGGCGCGGCGCGGACCAACGGGGCGGATCGGCCCAAGCTTGTGGCCGAAGCGACGCTCAAGCTCTTCTTCGAAGATGAGATCGTCGGACGCGACGAGGCTGTCGGCATCTGCCGTGCGCTCGGTCCACACCAGCGACGAGCGGTTGCCCTTGAGTGGCAGGATGGCAAAGGGACCGGAAGGCAGAAAATGTTCTTCCGCGCAGCCATTGTGCGGCCGCTCATGCTCGACAGTCGTGACGATGCCCGACTGATCGTAAGCCCAATGAACGGCCTTGATGCCGGCCATGTCGCGCAGCGCCGATTTCACGCCATCGCAAGCAACCAGCAGACGCGTTTCCAGCGAGGAGCCGTCGGAAAGCGAAATGTGATTGCTTTGCGGGCCCGCGGAAAAACCGGTGACGCTGAGCCCGTGGCGGATCTCGATACCGAGCCGCTCGCACACTCCCCGCAGAGCACCGACCATGGCGACATTCGGGACCATATGCGCAAAGGGCTGGCCTTCCGCCACGTCGCCGTCGAAGGTGAGGAAGACCGGGCGAACAGGATCTGCCGTGCGCGAATCCGTTACGATCATCTTGTTGATCGGCTGGGCTTCCGGCTCCAGTTCCTGCCAGATGCCGAAGACATCCAGCATGCGGCTTGCGGCGGCGATGATCGCGGAGGCGCGGACGTCCTTCTTCCAGACGTCTTCAGGGGCGGCCTCGATGACCTGCACGCCAAGATGCGGCGCTGCCTGCTTGATGGCGACGGCAACGCTTAAGCCCACATATCCGCCCCCGGCAATCACGACATCAAGCATTGCGTCTTCTCCTGCGCCTTGCGTTCTTGTGCATATTCTTCTGCCATTATAGACCATCCCATCACGTCTTCATACAGCCGGAGCATGCCGAAATGTCGCATCCTTCTCATTCATCAAGCCCGATGGAAAATCTTCTCGCCACGCTTGATCTTGAAAAGCTTGAAGAAAATCTTTTCCGCGGCACCAGCCCACAGGTTGGATGGCAGCGCGTCTTCGGTGGTCAGGTCATTGCGCAGGCACTGATGGCGGCACAGCGAACGGTGGATGCGGACCGTTTTATCCATTCGCTCCACGCCTATTTCATGCGGCCGGGCGATCCCCTCGTGCCGATCATCTATCAGGTCGATCGCATTCGGGACGGTGCAAGCTTCGCCACACGGCGCATCGTTGCCATCCAGCACGGTCATGCGATCTTTGCCATGTCGGCATCGTTCCAGATCGAGGAGGGCGGCTTCGATCACCAGAGCCCGATCCCGAACGTGCCGCAACCTGAAAGCCTGATGAGCGAGGCGCAGTTGCAGGAGGCGTTTCTTGCCAATGCGCCACCTGCGATCCGCAAATACTGGGAGAACAAGCGGCCGATCGAAATCCGCCCCGTCTCGCTGACGCATTACATCTCGCGCGAAAAGCTGGAGCCGAAGCAGGATATCTGGGTGCGCGCCGTCGGTGCCGTGCCGGATGACAGGCATTATCAGGCAGCGGTTCTCGCCTATCTTTCCGACATGACGCTGCTCGATACATCACTCTATGCCCACGGAACGACCATCTTCGATCCGACCATCCAGGTGGCGAGCCTCGATCACGCCATGTGGTTTCATCGCCCGTGCAAGTTGGAAGACTGGCTGCTCTACACGCAGGACAGCCCCAGTGCATCCGGTGCCCGCGGATTGACCAGAGGCAACCTCTTTACCCGCGATGGCGTGCTTATCGCCTCGATGGCGCAAGAGGGCCTGATTCGCAAACGGGCAAATGACTAAAAAACGATCATTTTTTAAAAATCGCCTATAAATTGTTCGCCTAAAGCGCGAACAATTGCCCGTTTTGCGGCCTTATCTTTTATAGTCGTTACTTTTCAATAACTTATTCCCTGCATGCCGAAACTGGCACGCCCTTTGAATATAGAGTGTCAGTCGCTGTTACTGATCTGCCAGCGGCAAGGAGAGTCGGCTCCATGCCGAGCACAAACAAAGGATGGGAAACCAGATGAAAATTGTGATGGCCATTATCAAGCCGTTCAAGCTGGATGAGGTGCGCGAGGCTCTCACCGCGCTCGGCATTCAGGGCCTGACCGTAACCGAAGTGAAGGGTTACGGACGTCAGAAGGGACATACCGAGATTTATCGCGGTACCGAATATGCGGTCAGCTTTCTTCCGAAGCTGAAGATCGAGATCGCGGTGGCGTCCGACGTGGTGGAAAAGGCAGTCGATGCAATCGCATCCGCGGCCAAGACGGGGCAGATCGGCGACGGCAAGATTTTCGTCTACTCGATTGAACAGGCAGTGCGCATCCGCACCGGCGAAACGAACACAGAAGCGCTTTGAGCTCGGCTGACAGGGGAGTCCTCAGATTATGAACTTCAAGAAAATTTCCACACTCAGCGCCTTGAGCGCCGGTGCGGCAGCCCTCCTGGCGCCGGTCATATCCTTTGCGCAGGACGCTGCTGCCCCCGCAGCAGCAGCCGTTGCCGCCGTTCCGGACAAGGGCGACACTGCCTTCATGTTCCTGTCCACCATCCTGGTCCTCTTCATGGCCGTTCCGGGTCTTGGCCTGTTCTACGGCGGTCTCGTTCGCGCCAAGAACATGCTGTCGGTTCTGATGCAGTGCACGGTCATTGCCGCCACCGTCATGATTGCCTGGGTCGTCTACGGTTACTCCTTCGCCTTCGGTGGTTCTGAAAGCCCGTTCTTCGGCGGTTTCGCCAAGCTCTTCCTCGCGGGTGTGACCAAGGACACGACCGCTGCGACCTTCTCGCAGGGCGTCGTCATTCCGGAATACATCTTCGTGATGTTCCAGATGACCTTCGCGGCCATCACGCCGGCACTGATCATCGGCGCCTTCGCGGAACGCATCAAGTTCTCGGCTTCGGTTCTCTTCTGCCTGCTTTGGGTTACCTTCGTCTACTTCCCGATTGCCCATATGGTCTGGGATGCCAAGGGTTACCTCTTCGGTCTCGGTGCCCTTGACTTCGCTGGCGGCACGGTCGTTCACATCAATGCCGGTGTTGCCGGTCTCATTGGTGCGATCATGGTCGGCAAGCGTACGGGCTACGGCAAGGACATGATGGCTCCGCACTCCATGACGCTGACCTATGTCGGCGCTGCCATGCTGTGGGTCGGCTGGTTCGGCTTCAACGCCGGCTCCAACCTGGAAGCCTCCGGCGGTGCAATGCTCGCAACCGTCAACACCTTCATCGCCACCGCTGCCGCCATTCTCTCCTGGTGCGTGGTTGAAAGCTTCACGCGTGGCAAGGCTTCCATGCTGGGTGCTGCTTCCGGCATGATCGCTGGTCTCGTTGCCATCACGCCTGCTGCCGGTATCGTCGGCCCGATGGGCGCGATCGTCATGGGCGTGATCGTTTCGCCGCTCTGCTACTTCTTCGTCTCCGTGGTGAAGAACAAGTTCGGTTACGACGACACCGCGGACGTCTTCGGCGTTCACGGCATTGGCGGCATGTTCGGCGCTCTGGCGACCGGCATCTTCGCAAGCGCCTCGCTTGGCGGCGTCGGCTATGCCGGCGAGCAGACCATGGGTGGTCAGTTGATGGTTCAGATTCAGGCCGTCGTCATCACCATCCTGTGGACGGGTATCGGCTCTGCGATCCTCTACAAGATCGTGGACATCATCGTCGGTCTGCGTGTGCCGGTCGAAGCCGAACGCGAAGGTCTCGACCTCGCATCTCACGGCGAAGCTGCCTACCACAACTAAGATCGGTCGGTGCTATTTACGCACTCGAACCTCATCATCGAAGCCCGGCGATCGTCTCGCCGGGCTTCTTTGTTTTCGGTGGGCCAGGCTTGGTAAACGAGTTTTCCCGTGGTTAATGCCACATTAACCACCATGTCGCTATTTTGCCCTGTCATCCCTGCTTCGGTCACGAAGCTCCGGAAAAACTAAGGACGACAGGTTCAACATATGGGCAGAGTGAATTCTCCGACATTCGAGGGCCGCGACAATCGCTTCGTGCTGACGGCATTCGTCGTGCGACAGATCATGGCGCTGTGTGGTTTTGCCGTTCTGGCGGCCTTGGCGCTGGGCGTGACCGCACTTGCGACCTGGAACGTGGCCGATCCGAGCCTCTCCTACGCGACCTCCAACGAGCCCACCAATCTGCTCGGACATAGCGGCGCGATCTTTGCCGATATCATGATGCAGTTTCTCGGGCTGTCGTCGCTGATTGCCATGTTGCCCATTTTGTCCTGGGCCTTCGTCTTGATTTCCGGCCGCAAACTCACCCGCATGCCGACCCGCCTGATGGCCTGGATTGGGGGCGCCTTCATTGCCTCTGCCTCGCTTGGATGTTTCCCGGCACCGCAGACCTGGCCGCTGCCCAACGGCATTGGCGGCGTGATCGGCGACATGATCCTGCGCTTTCCCGCGCTCTTCCTCGGCGCCTATCCGACCGGCACTGCTGCGACCGTTCTGGGCGCAATCCTGGCTGTGCCTGCGGCCTGGCTGATGCTGGTCGCTTCAGGTCTTCTCGGCGCATTCGATCAGGATGCAGAGGAGCCCTTCGCGCCACAGGCTGCCGTCAACAGCAAGGCCCGCAAGGTTCAGGAGATCGAAGAGGATGATGAGGATGACGGCGAGGGATTCTTCGCCAACTTCCTCGCTTTTGGCGCGCTGACCCATTACTGGTACACGACCCAGGCACGGCTTCGGCGTATCTTCGGTTTGAAGCCCAAGTCGCTCACTAACGAGTTCGAGCAGCCCTACGACTTCAACGATTACGAATTCGGCACACTGAACGAGCCGTCACGACTGAAGACCGCGATCAACCGTCTGGAGAGGGCAGAGCCTTCCTTCGAGGAACGGGCGGAAGCGCGTGCACGCCGACAGGCACCCTCCGTCAACGACGATCTCGACGAGCCGCCATTCGACGACGAAGAGAGCTTGCCGGACGGTGTTCTCTCCGGCGACGCGCCCTTTGCTCCACGCCCGGCACCGGGAAGCCCGACACGCATTACGGCACCACCGTCGCGGCCGAAGCCGAGCGAGCGGGTTGCACGCGAAGCGCAAACCTCATTCATTTCGCCAGATGGCTTCCAGGTTCCATCGATCCATCTGCTGGCCGAGCCAAAGAATGTCGTCAAGGACAACACGCTGAACGCAGATGTTCTGGAGCAGAATGCCCGGCGGCTCGAAGGCGTGCTGGAAGACTTCGGCGTCAAGGGCGAGATCATCCATGTGCGTCCTGGCCCCGTCGTGACGCTTTATGAGCTTGAACCGGCGCCCGGCATCAAGTCGTCGCGCGTCATAGGTCTGGCGGACGATATCGCCCGCTCGATGAGCGCGATTGCCGCGCGCGTCGCCGTCGTTCCTGGCCGCAATGCCATCGGTATCGAGCTTCCCAACCGCACGCGCGAAACGGTGTTCCTGCGCGAGCTTGTCGGATCTCGCGATTTTGAAAGCAGCAAGGCCAAGCTGCCGATGGCACTCGGCAAGACGATCGGTGGCGAAGCCGTGATCGCCGATCTGGCCAAGATGCCGCATCTTCTCGTGGCTGGTACTACGGGCTCTGGTAAGTCGGTCGCGATCAACACCATGATCCTTTCGCTCGTCTATCGCATGACGCCGGAACAGTGCCGCCTGATCATGATCGATCCGAAGATGCTCGAACTGTCGATCTATGACGGCATTCCGCATCTGCTCTCGCCTGTCGTCACCGATCCCAAGAAGGCCGTCGTCGCGCTGAAATGGACCGTGCGGGAGATGGAAGAGCGCTACAAGAAGATGTCGAAGATCGGTGTTCGTAACATCGATGGCTTCAACACCCGCGTTCAGCAGGCACTCGACAAGGGCGAAGTCCTGACGAGAACCGTACAGACCGGCTTTGACCGCCAGACGGGCGAGGCCATGTATGAGACGGAAGAATTCGATCTGAAGCCGCTGCCCTATATCGTCGTCATCATCGACGAAATGGCCGACCTGATGATGGTCGCGGGCAAGGATATCGAGGGTGCCGTGCAGCGTCTGGCGCAGATGGCACGTGCCGCCGGCATTCATGTCATCATGGCCACTCAGCGCCCGTCCGTTGACGTCATCACCGGCACGATCAAGGCGAACTTCCCGACGCGCATTTCCTTCCAGGTTACCTCCAAGATCGATAGCCGTACCATCCTTGGCGAGCAGGGCGCAGAGCAGCTGCTCGGCATGGGCGACATGCTCTATATGGCAGGTGGCGGGCGCATCCAGCGCGTCCACGGTCCCTTCGTTTCGGACAATGAAGTGGAAGAGATCGTATCCTACCTCAAGACCCAGGGCTCGCCCGATTATCTCGAAGCGGTCACCGAAGAGGATGAGGACGAGGATGGTGGCGGCCCTGCCGGCACCGGCAATATGGCAGAGTCCGACGACCCTTATGACCAGGCCGTCGCCGTCGTTCTGCGCGATGGCAAGGCCTCGACCTCCTACGTCCAGCGCAGGCTCGGCATCGGTTACAACCGCGCTGCGTCGCTGATCGAACGGATGGAACAGGAAGGCATTATCGGCCCTGCAAACCATGCCGGAAAGCGCGAAATTCTCGTGCCGACGGAGAATGATTAAGCCACAATCGTCTAACGCTCGACCGCCAGTTGGTCTTTGATACCAGTTGCTTGCGTGCAGGTTCGATAGCCGCAACCAGGCGTGTGCTTTCAGCGTTATAGCCGTCGCTCCATGTCATGAAGCCGCCGTGTTTTTTCGGCACATGGGATGCGATGAAGGAGAACAGAATGAAGAATACCCGCTCGGTCGTTTCCGCTCAGCATCCCGGCCTTGAGAGCAGCATGACGCGGCGAGGCGTGATGACGCTGTTTTCGGCAGCGGCAGCCTCTGTAGCGCTCTCGCCCATTGCAGCTTTAGCGCAGGGCGCAGGAGACGGCGTGACGGCGCAGAAGATCGCCAACCACTTCTCGTCGGTCAAGACGATGATGGGCGAGTTCGTTCAGTTCGGTCCGCGCGGTGAACAGACAGGCGGCAAGTTCTATATTTCGCGTCCCGGCAAGCTTCGCTTCAACTACGAAGACCCGTCGCCCATGCGCGTGATTGCGGACGGCCGCAACGTGGTCATCGGCAACATGAAGCTGAAGACCTGGGACATCTATCCGCTGTCCAAGACACCGCTCAGCCTGCTTCTTGCCGACAAGATCGACCTCAGCAATCAGAAGGTTCGCAGCGTCAAGGAAGAGTCCGATCTGATCACCATCGTTCTCGGTGACAAGAGCATCTTCGGCGATTCGACAATCACACTGATGTTCGATCCGAAAACCTTCGATCTGCGTCAGTGGACGACGACAGATGCGCAGAACAAGGACACGACCGTGATGATCTTCAACGTCCAGACGGGCGTGAACCTCGACGACAAGGTCTTCAACATCAACTACGAAGAGGTCCGCAAACGCGGTTGACCTTGAGACAGCAGAAAGCGTTTCCAGTTTTCTGCCCTCTTGTTATAAGCCTGCCTCTACAGCATCGGCCCGATGCATAGTTCAGGGTAAAGCGTCGTTTGTGCGTCCAATAGGACGGACGGCGCGTTAGCTGCATAAGACGGAGCGTGAGGCATGACTTTCTCGATAACCACCTGGAACATCAACTCGGTGCGGCTGCGCATGCCGATCGTCGAGCAGTTTCTGGTGCGTTACAAGCCAGACGTTCTGTGCCTGCAGGAGACCAAGTGCCCGAATGGCGAGTTTCCTCTGAAGCCCCTGCGGGCGCTCGGCTATGAGCACATCATCATTCATGGACAGAAGGGCTATCACGGCGTTGCCATCGCCTCGAGGCTGCCGCTGACGGAAGATCACCGTCAGGATTATTGCAAGGTCGGGGACGCCCGCCATATCTCCGCTCTGGTGCAGGTCGGCAGCCGCCGCATCCGCCTTCATAACTTCTATGTTCCGGCAGGTGGCGACGAGCCGGACCGGTCGATCAATCCGAAGTTCGGCCACAAGCTCGATTTCGTCGAGGAGATGAAGGTGCTGAGCGCCGACGCCACACCAGGAGCATCGTCAATCCTCGTTGGTGACCTCAACATAGCGCCGCTCGAAAACGACGTCTGGTCGCACAAGCAACTGCTGAAGATCGTCAGCCATACGCCTGTCGAGACAGAAGGTCTGCTGGAGGTGATGAAGCGCGGGAATTGGCTCGACCTGATGCGGCTCAACGTGCCGGAAACGGAAAAGATCTACACTTGGTGGAGCTACCGCGCCAAGGATTGGGAAGCTGCCAATCGCGGCCGCCGTCTGGACCATATCTGGTCATCGCAGGATCTTGGTCCCTCGCTCGATCGGATCGAAATCCTGAAGGAAGCGCGCGGCTGGAACAGACCCTCCGACCACGTTCCGGTGACGGCCCACTTTAAGTTCTAAGCATGCCGCGCAAAAGTGTGCAGCGGTTTTGCGATAACGACATGCGACAAAACAAGGACTTAAAGCGTAGGGAGCGAATCTGAAGGATCGCGACACGCTTTAATAGTAAAGCGGTTACAGAAACCGGTTCTGCATCGCAGCCGCACTTGTGGCAAGTGCGGCGATGTTGCCACGGATGCGCTCGGACACCACCGCGGCAACATCCGGGAATTCCTCGATCATGCGATGGAAGAGGATGCGTGTGATACGGATCACCTCTGAATCCTCGCGCGCGACCGCGGTGAACTTGCGTTCGCAGAGCGTGAAAAGCGCCAGTTCGGAAAGAAGACAGCCGCTACCGACGGTGGCCTTAACCTCTCTTTTGCCGTCACGCTCTTCGGTCCAGAGATCGAAGCGTCCATTGCAGATGACGAAGGCGCACTCGGCGGGAGAGTACTGGCGAAACAGCATGTGCCCCGCGGCAATGCGCCGCCGCTCGGCGCCGAAGGCGATCAGGCGCAGCTGGTCTTCGCTGAAGCCCTGGAACAGCGGCACCTGCGCGAAAAGCTTGATATCGTCGTTCAACGCCATGGGCTGATCCACCTGGGAAATGCAAGTCGGATGCCGCGCCGCTCAGATTTGAGGTAGCGCGGTTCAACCCGTTTTCGACCAATGCGGACTCCAAGACAAGAGCGGATCAAGAAAATCGCCCTTTAAGCGCTGCGCGTCCAAGAGGACGGAGCAAACAGCGCCCTTATGGGACGATCTTGTAGCCGCCGTTTTCGGTCACGAGAATTTCGGCATTGGAGGGGTCGCGCTCGATCTTCTGGCGAAGGCGATAGACGTGGGTTTCCAGCGTATGGGTGGTGACGCCGGAATTGTAGCCCCAGACCTCCTCCAGCAGCACGTCACGCGTCACGACAGCGCTGCCAGCGCGGTAAAGGTAACGGATGATGGCCGCTTCCTTTTCCGTCAGACGGATCTTCTTTCCATCTTCTGTCGTCAACAGCTTCTGGCTCGGCTTGAACTGGTAGGGACCGACGGTAAAGACCGCGTCTTCGCTCTGCTCATATTGGCGCAGCTGCGCGCGGACGCGGGCAAGCAGCACGGCAAAGCGGAAGGGCTTCGTCACATAGTCATTCGCACCGGCCTCAAGACCAAGGATCGTGTCGGAATCCGTGTCGTGACCGGTCAGCATGATGATGGGAGACTTGAAGCCGTTCTTGCGCATCAGCTTTACCGCTTCGCGCCCGTCCATGTCCGGCAGACCCACATCCATGATCAAGAGATCGACCTGAGTGGATTTGACCGTCTGGATGGCAGCATTGGCGTTCGCACCCGTCAGAAGCGAGAACTCTTCATAGGGAGAAAGTTGTTCGGCAAGGGTGTCGCGCAGATCGTCGTCGTCATCAACAAGAAGCAATGTACGGGCCGTCATAGAGTACCTTCGCCTTTCTCTTTTAATTTTCAAACCAATTCAGCGGTTTGCGCGCTTCGCGTCAACCCTTGTGCAGCAATAACGGCGTGCTATGACGTTCGGGTGAAGCATCTTCAAAGCAAAATCTCGTGAAAAAGAGTGATGACCAGAAAGATTGAATTCCGAACGTTACCACCCAAGCTTCTCGTCCGCCCGTCACCATTGAACCCAAGTCGAGCGATCGTTCAGCTTGGTCATTTAACGTTTCAGGCTGCGATTGGTCGCAATGGACGCTCTGTTTTCAAGCGAGAAGGTGACGGCAAAACGCCGATCGCTCAGATGCCGCTGCTCTACGGCTTCATCCGGGGCGAACGCTTCCGCGCCGTCCAGACGAGTTTGACGTTGCGTCGCGCAGTGAAGTCGATGTTGTGGTGCGATGCGCCAAGCGATCCGAACTACAATCGGCTGGTCAGAGCGCCATTCAAGCCAAGCCACGAAGACCTCTGCCGGGAAGACGGGCTCTATAATGTCTGTCTGGTGCTCAACTGGAACGTCAGATCCAGGCAGCGCAATCGCGGCTCGGCCATCTTCATGCACATGATCCGCCCGGGCTACGAGCCGACCGCCGGCTGCGTTGCACTGCACCCCAGAGACATGCGCCGTCTTCTGCCCCATCTTCGCCCGGGACAGATTATCCAGGTTCTATAAGCGCTTGCGTGAAGAGTGATGTGCCGAGAGGTCCTCAACACAGAATGGCCATCTTTGCGAAAGAAACAAAAAACCCGCCACGAGGCGGGCGGGTTTTTTGACATTCTGTAGGTGAAAAGCCTTACGCGGCTTCTTCTTCCGGTGCATCGTCTTCTTCGACGGCCTTGCCGCGCTTGGGGCCCTTGTTGAGATTGACTTCAACGAGGCGAACAGCTTCGGTTTCGGACATCTTGTTCACGGCTGCGATTTCGCGAGCCATGCGATCGAGAGCTGCTTCGTAAAGCTGACGCTCGGAGTAGGACTGCTCAGGCTGGTTCTCGGCGCGATAGAGATCGCGAACCACTTCTGCGATGGCGATCAGATCGCCGGAATTGATCTTTGCGTCATACTCCTGCGCGCGACGCGACCACATGGTCCGCTTGACGCGCGCCTTGCCCTGAACAACCTTCAGCGCACGCTCGACGAAATCCCCTTCGGACAGCTTGCGCATGCCGATGCTGACAGCCTTGGCGACAGGCACCTTGAGGCGCATCTTGTCTTTCTCGAAATCGATGACGAAAAGTTCGAGCTTCATGCCCGCGACTTCCTGTTCTTCGATTGCCGAAATGGTACCGACACCGTGAGCGGGATAAACGATCGCTTCTCCGGTTTTAAAACCGTGGCGCGCTGGAGATTTCTTCTGCTGGGTCGTCATTCGTTTTTTAAACTCCCTGTTACATACACCCGGGGGTTTCCGGGGTCGGGTCGGTCAGGCCCGGATGAGACGGGGGCAAGCCGTCAGGTGACTCCGCACTGGTCCAGCCGAGCACGCAAAAAGAAACCATCTTGCAATCCGGGGATCGACAACACAAAAGTAGGATATGTCACGGAAACCGCGTGCAATTGATGACTTGCTTTCGAGGTGTTTTAGGGCACGATAGTGCCGCGCTGTGGATCAGTTTTTCCTGTCTACCACAAAAATAGGTGGAAATCAATAATTTGCTTGCACCGTGGCGACGGAGTCACAACCTGCTTTACCGAGGCGTTAACAAAATCACCTCGGTAAACGCCTGATTACCAGCGCTGATCCATCCCGAATCGATTAAATTCTTCGCGCCCCGCCAATTTGTCGATTGCCACTTAAACTATTCATAATTCCGCGCCAATATCCGATTCGAATTTGGGAAAAATCACGATTTTTCTCCCTTTTATCGCCGAAACGCGGATATTTTTGGAAGAAAGAAGGCAAAATGGGCTACCGGAACAACCCAAAACGCGACAAACAGCTCGAAAAAGCCAAAAAACTGGCAGAGGCCACCGGCAAGCCTTTCCTCGATCCCAATACACTTTTTAGTCGTGCCAGCACGGACGACGTCGAGCACTATTCGCCTGAGATGTTGGCGCTGGCTGCAAGCCATGCCTTGAGCGAACTTTCTCATTGGAAAGCTGATCGCCCCTATATCGGCATCGCCCAGGTTGATGGGGTCGCGCCGCGTAACGTGCCGGTCTCCATCCTGACGATTGTGGGGCGCAACATGCCCTTCCTCTATGACTCCGTCATGGGCGAGGTGACCAGCAGCTATCGCAGCCTCTACCTTGCGGTTCACCCCATCATGGTGGCGGATGCCAAGGCGACCGGCGGCTACAGGCTGGCCGATCCGGAAACAGACGCGCCGCAAGACAATATCAGCCTGATCCAGCTGCACATCGCCCCTGTCGCGCCGCAAGCGGCCGAGGCGCTGAAGGAACGGCTTCGCTTCGTTCTCGCCCAGGTCCAGTCCGCCTATAGCGACTGGAAGCCGATGCTTGCCAAGCTTGATGAGGCGCTGAACGAGTTGAAAGAGCGCGGATCCTCGCGCCGCAAGGCCGATCGCGCAGAGGCCGCCGAGTTTCTCGAATGGCTGCGCAAGGACAATTTCACCTTCCTCGGCATGCGCGACTACAGCTATCCCGGCAAGGGAAGCTCCGCCAAGATCGAGCGCGGCGATGGCGTCGGTCTCGGGATGTTGAGCGATCCGGATGTGCGGGTGCTTAGGCTTGGCAAGGATGCGGTGATGACGACGCCGGAAATTCTGGCGTTTCTGGATGGTCCGGACTTCCTCATCGTCACCAAGGCCAACGTCAAGTCGCTTGTCCATCGCCGCGCCTATATGGATTATATCGGGATCAAGCGCTTCGATGCCGATGGCAATGTCGTCGGCGAGCTGCGCATTGTCGGTCTCTTCACCGCCACGGCCTATACCCGCTCGGTCCATGAAATCCCGCTTCTGCGGGCCAAGGCCTTGGAGGTCGAAGAGCATTTCGGCTTTGACCCCAACAGCCACTCGGGACGCATTCTGCACAATACGCTCGAAGCCTATCCGCGCGACGATCTCTTCCAGATCGAAACCGATCTTCTGGTCCGCTACACCGAGCAGATCATGGAGCTCGCCGACCGCCCGCGGGTGAGAGTGCTTGCCCGTATCGATCGCTTCGACCGCTTCGTCTCCGTCGTCATCTATGTGCCGCGCGAGGAGTATAATTCCTATGTGCGCGAGAAGATCGGCGATTATCTCGCACGCGTCTACGATGGCCACATCTCGGCCTATTACCCCGCTTTCCCGGAAGGCGCTCTTGCCCGCGTCCACTTCATTGTCGGGCGCAGCAACGGCAAGACGCCGCGCATCGCGCAGGACCGGCTGGAAGATGCCGTTAGCGATATCGCTGCGCGCTGGATCGATCATTTTACCGCGCTTTCAGAGCCTGGCGCTCCGCTTCTCGATGTCGATCAGGCTTATCAGGAAGCCTTTACGCCGGAAGAGGCGATCGGCGACATGCCCGATATCGTCGCGACCGCCAAGGGCGAGCCGGTCCGCATCGAGTTTTACCGGACAGCTGAGCAGGCGGAGAATATTCTGTCGCTGAAAATCTTCCACCGCGACGGCCATCTGCCGCTGTCGCGCCGCGTGCCGCTTCTCGAAAATCTCGGTTTCAGCGTCATCAGCGAACGGACGTTCGACATCGGTGTCGTCTCCGGTGAAAACACTGATCTCATTGTCCTTCACGACATGGAGCTTCGGGTCCAGCCAGGCGTCACGCTCGATCTTGCCGTCATTGGGCCAAGGCTTGAAGAGGCGTTTCTCGCCGCTTTCAATGGCACCGTCGACAATGACAATTTCAACCGCCTGATCGTTGCCGCCGGACTGACGGTGCGCGAGGTTTCCGTGCTTCGCGCCTATGCGCGCTATCTGCGCCAGACGGGCATCGTCTACTCGCAGGAGCATATTTCCGAAACACTGTTCAAATACCCGGTGATCGCACGCAGAATTTTCGATCTTTTCGCCCATGGCTTCGATCCGAAGCTTGGCGAGAAACCGCGCCTGCGCAAGCTTTCCGATCTGCACAAGGCGATCGAGGCTGATCTTTCCGGCGTACCCAATCTCGATGAGGACCGCACACTTCGCCGTTACGTCAACGCCGTCGATTCCACGCTGCGCACCAACTATTTCCAGCGCAACGAGGACGGTTCGCCAAAGGCGATGCTGGCCTTCAAGTTCGATCCGAAGCTTCTCGATGGTCTTCCCGATCCGCGCCCCTTCCGCGAAATCTTTGTGTATGGCACGGAAGTGGAAGGCGTCCATCTGCGCTTCGGAAAGGTGGCGCGTGGCGGGCTTCGCTGGTCGGATCGCGGCCAGGATTATCGCACCGAAGTGCTCGGCCTCGTCAAAGCCCAGCAGGTGAAGAACGCCGTCATCGTACCGGTCGGCGCCAAGGGTGGCTTCTATCCGAAGATGCTGCCCGTCGGTGGCAACCGCGATGAGATCTTCAATGCCGGCAAGGAGGCTTACAAGACCTATATCCGCACGCTGCTTTCCATCACCGACAATATCGTTGGCGATGATATTATTGCGCCTGCGGATACCATGCGTCTCGATGGCGACGATCCCTATTTCGTCGTCGCGGCCGACAAGGGAACGGCAACCTTCTCCGATACCGCCAACGGACTTGCGCGCGAAGCGGGCTTCTGGCTCGACGATGCTTTTGCCTCTGGTGGCTCTGCCGGTTACGACCACAAGAAGATGGGCATCACCGCCCGAGGCACCTGGGAAACCGTCAAGCGCCACTTCCGTGAAATGGATACCGATATCCAGACGACACCCTTCAAGGTGGTCGGTGTGGGCGATATGTCCGGCGACGTCTTCGGCAATGGTATGCTGCTGTCGGAAAAGATCGAACTGATCGCAGCCTTCGATCACCGCGATATCTTCATCGATCCGACGCCGGACACCGCCGTGTCTTTCGCTGAGAGAAAGCGTCTCTTCGAACTGCCGCGTTCCAGCTGGCAGGATTACGACCGCTCGACACTCTCCAAGGGCGCGATGATCATTTCGCGTGCGGAGAAATCCGTGACCCTGACGGCGGAAGCTGTTGCCGCAATCGGCATCGACAAGACGGTGGCAACACCCTTCGAGATCATGACGGCGATCCTCAAAGCCCCCGCCGATCTCCTATGGTTTGGCGGTATCGGTACCTATGTGAAGGCTGCGGTAGAAACCAATGCCGAGGTGGGGGACCGCGCCAACGATCCGATCCGCATCAACGCCACGGAAGTGCGCGCCAAGGTTATCGGCGAGGGGGCCAATCTCGGCATCACCCAGAAGGGCCGTATTGCCTATGCGCTGTCCGGCGGGCGCTGCAACTCGGATGCCATCGACAATTCCGCCGGCGTCAATTCCTCGGACGTCGAGGTCAATATCAAGATTGCGCTGGCATCCGCTGTGAATGACGGTCGCCTGACATTGCCGAAGCGCAATCAGTTGCTGGCCTCCATGACATCGGAAGTGGCGCAACTGGTGCTGCGCAACAATTACCTCCAGTCTTTGGCAATCTCGCTTGTCGAGCGCAGGGGGACCGGCAACCGCGAAGAGTTGGGCCGCCTGATGGCAGCACTGGAATCCTCCGGTCAGTTGAACCGCAAGGTGGAAACGCTGCCGAACGATGCGGAATTCAACGAACGCTATGCCGCCGGCAAGGCGTTGACCCGGCCTGAAATCGGCGTCCTGCTGTCCTATGCGAAGCTGACGCTGTTCGACACGCTGGTGGCCAGCACCCTGCCGGATGAGCCCTATCTGCAGCATCTGCTGACGGATTACTTCCCGAGCAAGATGCAGAAGACCTATGCGGGGGATATTGCAAGCCATCGCCTGCACCGCGAAATCGTCGCCACGGCGCTGGCCAACCAGGTGGTCAATCGTGGCGGTCCGGGCTTCGTGCAGAAGCTGGTGGATGCGAGCGGCCTGCTTGCTCCAGCCGTCGTCAAGGCAGCGATGATCGTCGAGGATGGTTTCGGCCTGAAGCGGCTTTGGAGCGAGATCGATGCGCTCGACGGGCAGATTTCGGGCGAGGTGCAGAACGATCTCTATGCCAGGGTCATGCAGATCTTCGGCGATGCGACGCGGCTCTATCTTCAGACGGCAGGTACCCTCACCGGCGCCATGCAGGATGAGATCGAGCGGTTGAAGAGCGCCATCAAGACGCTTTCTCCGGCAGCGGCCAAGTATCAGGAGGAGATCGGTCTTCCTGAGATCGACGGCGTTTCTCACGCGCTGATCAAGGAACTGGAGACGTTGCGCCTGCTGGTCTATGTGCCGGAAATCATGCTGATTGCCGATCAGGCCGGCACGACGCTGGCGCGCGCGGCGGAAAGCTATGCGGCCGTTTCCACCACCTTCCGCGTCGCCCGGCTTCTCGATGCCAGCCAGCGGGTCAGCCCGGCTGATCATTATGAGAACCTCGCGCTGCTGCGCAGCCAGGACCAGATCGCCTCGTCCCGCCGCCGCATCGTGGTTTCGGCGCTGACGGATTACGCAAAAGAGAAGAACCCGGTGCAAGCCTGGTACGCAGCCGATCGGGTGCGCGTCAATCGCATCGTCTCCGAACTTGCTGCACTCAGCGATAGTGGCGAGACGAATCTGGCGCGCCTCACCGTTGCCGCCGGTCTGCTTTCGGATATAGTCCAGACCAGAAGCGTCTAAGGTTCAACAGCGAAATGACCCGGCTGTAAAAGCCGGGTCGCCTGCATGCGGAAAGGCAATCCATTGAGTTCTTCTTTCCGTGTGACAGAATCGGTCGAGTCCACGGCCGATGCGCCAAAAACGGACGCTAAGGGGATCTGGGGTTGGATGCTGTTCGATTGGGCAGCGCAACCCTTCTTCACCGTCGTCACCACCTTCATCTTCGGACCTTACTTCGTCGCCCGGCTGACGGACGATCCAGTTTCGGCGCAGACGCTATGGAGCAATGTCGCGACCATCTCCTCCGTTGTCATCGCGATCTTCTCGCCGATCCTCGGATCGATTGCCGATCAGTCCGGGTCGCGAAAACCCTGGATCGCGTTTTTTGCCGTCATCAAGATCGCCTGTCTTGCGATGTTGTGGTTTGCCGCGCCCGGATCACCGGTGCTGTGGCCGGCCCTCTTCATGATCTTTGCCTCGATTGCGGCCGAGTTCTCCATCGTCTTCAACGATTCCATGATGCCTCGTCTGACGACACCTGAGAATGTCGGGCGGATTTCCAATACCGCCTGGGGGCTTGGTTATCTTGGCGGCATGATCGTACTGATCTTCATCGTGCTGTTCATGGCGGCCAGCCCACAGACGGGCCTTACCATCATCGGTCTGCCACCGCTTTTCGGTCTGAACCCGGCAACGGGAGAGGACGCCCGCATCACCGGACCGATCGCCGCGATCTGGTACTTCATCTTTATCCTGCCGATGTTCTTCTTCACGCCGGATGTGAAAAAGGGGCTGCCGCTTGGGCGGGCCGTGCGCTCGGGCCTGTCGGAGTTGAAATCGACGCTGAGGGAGTTGCGCCACCGCCCGCTCATCACGCGTTTCCTGATCGCGCGCATGCTCTATCAGGATGGCGTCAACGGGCTGCTCATCCTGGGTGGTGCGTTCGCCGCCGGCATGTTCGGCTGGGCGACAATGGAGATCGGCATCTACGGCATCATTCTCAACATCGTTGCCATTGGCGGCTGCTTTGCTGCCGGCCGGCTCGATCAGCGGCTCGGCTCGCGCACGATGATCATCATCAGTCTCGTGCTTTTGCTTCTCGCGACCCTCGGAATCATCTCGACGGAAAAAACATCGACGCTCTTCGGGTTGCTGCAATTCTCGACCGAGGGAACCCACGGTCTCTTCAGCAGCGGAGCGGAAAAGGCCTATATCGTCTACGGCGTGCTGATCGGTCTTGCCTTCGGCCCGGTGCAGGCCTCGTCACGCTCCTATCTGGCGCGCAACGTCACGATTGCCGAAGCGGGCCGCTATTTCGGCATCTATGCTCTCTCCGGTCGCGCCACCAGCTTCATGGCAACGCTGATGTTCTCCATCGCAACCTATGCGACCGGCTCCGCCCATATCGGTATGGCGACACTGATCCTCTTTTTGGGAGCCGGATTGATCCTGCTGCTCCGAGTTCCGAAGACCCTATAGCTGATCAAGCTTGGTCTGAAGGTTGCGCAGCTGCGCCTTCAGCTCGTCGATCTCCGAGGCGTCGGGCTTGCGCTGCTCCTTCGGCGTCGATGCCGGGGCGGAAAAGGGCGTGAACATCTGCATCGTCTGCTTGAAAAGTTCGGTGTTGCGCTTGATCTGCTCTTCCATCAGCTGGAAGGGAGCCGAGAAGTTCTTCGTCAGCGACGGGTCGCCGAAGGCCTTGCTCATATGTTCCTGCATATGGCTCTGCTGTTCGGAGAAGGTCTTCATCGAGTGCTCGAGAAAGGTCGGCACGACCATCTGCATCTGATCGCCGTAATAGGAGATCAACTGTCGAAGAAAGGCGGTTGGCAGAAGCGTGTTGCCGGTCTTGGCTTCCTGCTCGACGATGATCTGCGTCAGAACGGCATGGGTGATGTCTTCCGATGTCTTGGCGTCCTGAACCTTGAATTCTTCGCCGCGCTTGACCATCTTCGCCAGGTCTTCCAGCGTCACATAGGTGCTGGTCCCGGTGTTATAAAGCCGCCTGTTGGCGTATTTCTTGATAATGGTCTCGCCGCCATGTCTTCCCATCCTCGCCTCCTCGCGATGCCGGTCTTTTTTGTTTTCTTGGTGTTTTTGCTCTTCCCATTCAAAAGAGTATGCTGAAACAAAGGCGTCTGACAAATGGTTTGTGCGATGCAGCAGTCACTTTCTTGCGCAGCATTCTTGCAGCATGCGGGTGCTGCTGTGCGGGGTTCTTTCAAATCCTTTTGGCTAAATTGACTTGCGCCCCAAGCTTTGACAGTCTCGCGCCAAAATTCGGGAGAAACATCCATGCCTTCATCCTCCATTGTGATTGCGAGTGCCGCACGCACGCCGGTCGGTTCGTTCAACGGCAGCTTTGCCAATACGCCGGCGCATGAACTTGGCGCATCCGTCATCACTGCTGTTCTGGAACGGGCAGGCGTTGCCGCCGCCGACGTCGATGAGGCGATCCTGGGGCAAGTGCTGACCGCTGGCGAGGGGCAGAACCCGGCGCGTCAGGCCGCAATGAAGGCCGGCATTCCGCAGGAAGCAACCGCCTTCGGCATCAACCAGCTTTGTGGTTCCGGCCTGCGCGCCGTTGCACTCGGTGCCCAACAGATCGCCCTTGGTGACGCGTCCATTGTCGTCGCGGGCGGTCAGGAATCCATGTCGATGGCTCCCCACGCGGCGCATTTGCGCGGCGGCGTGAAGATGGGTGATTTCAAGATGGTCGATACCATGTTGAAGGATGGCCTGATCGATGCCTTTCATGGCTATCACATGGGCATCACCGCGGAGAATATCGCCCGCCAGTGGCAGTTGTCCCGTGAAGAGCAGGACGAATATGCGGTGCGTTCGCAAAACCGCGCCGAGGCGGCACAGGCGGCCGGGCGCTTTGACGATGAGATCGCGCCCTTCGTCATCAAGGGCCGCAAGGGCGATGTAACGATCGCCGCCGACGAATATATCCGGGCGGGCGCCTCGTTGGAGGCGCTGACGAAGCTTCGCCCCGCCTTCGACAAGGATGGCAGCGTCACGGCTGGCAACGCCTCCGGCCTTAACGACGGTGCCGCCGCCGTGTTGCTGATGACGGAAGAAGAGGCCGCAAAGCGCAATATCCAGCCTCTGGCGCGCATCGCCTCCTGGGCAACGGCCGGTGTCGATCCGCAGATTATGGGAACCGGCCCGATCCCCGCCTCGCGCAAGGCGCTGGCAAAGGCCGGCTGGTCGGTCGGCGATCTCGATCTGGTCGAGGCCAATGAGGCCTTTGCCGCGCAATCCTGCGCCGTGGTTCGCGATCTCGGTCTCGACCCAGAGATCGTCAACGTCAATGGCGGTGCGATTGCGATCGGCCACCCGATCGGCGCATCCGGTGCACGCGTCTTGAACACGCTCGTTTTCGAGATGAGACGGCGACAGGCCCGCAAGGGTCTCGTGACGCTTTGCATCGGCGGCGGCATGGGCATTGCCATGTGCCTCGAAGGGCTGTGATCGGCCCAAATCATTGAAATGCCACGTTGGCCCCTCTAAAGGGCTAAGCTTTGAAAGTGAGGGCCTTGAAGATGAGCCGGGTGGCATTGGTAACAGGTGGGACAAGCGGCATCGGCGCTGCGATCGCAAAAGCGTTTCATGCAGCCGGTTATAAGGTCGCGGTCAACTACGTCTTCACAGAGGACCGCGCCGAGGCTTTTCGGCGGACGACTGGAATACCCGCCTATCAATGGGATGTGCGGGATTACGATGCCTGCGTGGCCGGTGTCGCCGAGGTGGAGCGAACGCTCGGACCGATCGACATCCTCGTCAACAATGCCGGCATTACCCGCGATGCCATGTTCCACAAGATGACGCCGCAGCAGTGGCGTGAGGTGGTCGATACCAATCTCAACGGCGTCTTCAATATGACGCATCCGGTCTGGCCCGGCATGCGTGAGCGGGGCTTCGGTCGCATCATCACCATCTCGTCGATCAACGGCCAGAAAGGCCAGGCGGGTCAGGCGAATTATTCTGCGTCCAAGGCCGGCGATATCGGCTTGACTAAGGCGCTGGCGCAGGAGGGTGCCTCACGCAACATCACCGTCAACGCCATATGCCCTGGCTATATCGGCACGGAGATGGTCCGTGCCATCCCCGAAACCGTTTTGAACGAGCGCATCCTGCCGCATATTCCAGTCGGTCGATTGGGTGAGCCGGAAGAGATCGCCCGATGCGCACTGTTTCTGGCGTCGGATGAGGCAGGCTTCATCACCGGCTCGACGCTGACGGCCAATGGCGGGCAATATTTCGCCTGATCGCATCGCTTTTACCATCACGAATCCGTGATCGACGGCGTGGTGACGCGCTCGGT
Organism: Agrobacterium sp. 22117; assembly: GCF_052045735.1. Classification (NCBI taxonomy): domain Bacteria; kingdom Pseudomonadati; phylum Pseudomonadota; class Alphaproteobacteria; order Hyphomicrobiales; family Rhizobiaceae; genus Agrobacterium; species Agrobacterium sp. 22117. Next base: position 141,872 of record NZ_JBQEPP010000007.1, read on the forward strand.
CCACAGACGCTCATTCGCGATGCTCTGTTAAAGATTCCGCTAAAGCAATGAAAATACGAAGCTTTTCGTCCAGTTTAGAAGCTGTCTAAACATATCACATGTCAAAAGCGCGTGGTTGTTTTTCTTGACATCGAATGTCCTGTTTTGGTTTAACAGAAAAAACAACGTGTTGCGTCACGCAGGCAATGGATCATGCTGGTTTGTAGCTGCAATTACATCACCGACAACGACATTCGCGATGTCATCAACGAGCTTCTTGATGAAGACTGTTGGCAGCTCATCGTCCCAGCGAAAGTCTATCATGCCATGCAGAAGCGTGGCCGTTGCTGTGGCTGTTTCCCGACTGTCGTCGACCTGATCATCAAAACGACGGAAGAATATCATGCACGTCGGCACTCGACTGAGGCCGAAGTTTTTGATTTTATGTCCCGCCTAAAACAATTACATGAAGACCACAGGAGAGCGGACATTGAAAGGCGACAAAAGAGTCATCGAGCAGCTTAACGAGGCACTGTTCCTCGAACTCGGTGCAGTGAACCAGTACTGGCTTCACTACCGGCTGTTGAACGACTGGGGCTACACAAAGCTCGCCAAGAAAGAGCGCGCCGAATCGATCGAAGAGATGCAGCACGCTGACAAGATCATCGATCGCATCATTTTCCTCGAAGGCCATCCGAACCTCCAGACCGTTGCACCTTTGCGCATCGGCCAGAACGTCAAGGAAGTGCTGGAAGCCGATCTCGCCGGCGAATACGACGCTCGCACGGCCTACAAGAAGTCACGCGACATCTGTCACGATGCTGGCGACTATGTCTCGATGAAGCTGTTCGAACAGCTCCTCATCGACGAAGAAGGCCACATCGACTTCCTCGAAACGCAGCTCGATCTTCTCAACAAGATCGGCGAAGCCAAGTACGGTCAGCTCAATGCCGACTCGGCCGATTCTGCGGAATCCGAGTGATCCTTTTGGCAATGAATTGAAAAAGGCGGCAGAGATGCCGCCTTTTTTTGTTCTTACGGTTTCATTGCTCTTATGGGGCCAGATGGCGGAATTGCTCGACCACCTGTTCGTAGACCGATCGTTTGAAGGGTACGATCAGCTCGGGCAGGCTTTCCATCGGCTTCCAGTCCCAGGCGTCGAACTCCGCCTCGTTGCTGCCCGGCGGCGGGTTGATCTGGATTTCGCTCTCATCGCCATCGAAGCGGAAGGCAAACCATTTCTGTGCCTGGCCGCGATATTTGCCGCGTAGTCCGATGCCGATCAGCTGTGGCGGCAAATCGTAATGGATCCAGTCACGTGCTTCGGCCAGCAGGGTGACCGTCTTCATGCCGGTTTCTTCATAGAGTTCGCGGATGGCGGCAGCGAGCGGCGCCTCGCCCTCATCTATACCGCCCTGCGGCATCTGCCAGAGCTGTGGTGAGCCATCGAACTCCGAATTGCCTTGAGAGATACGGCGCCCGGCCCAGACGAGGCCCTTATCGTTCAGAACCATGATACCGGCGCAGGGGCGGTAGGGCAGATCGTCTGCTTTGATCGACATTCTTGAACCTGGATGTTGATTGTTGGTGGAGCAGACTTACTGTTTGCCGTCTTGCGAGACAAGCGCGGAAACGCCGACGATCTCGATGCCACGCGCTGCCGCTTCGACCGACCATTTGGAGATGGCGGCAACGCTCTCATCGAAGGCAGAGGCAACACCGATGGCGGAACCGTTGCGCCGCGCAATCCGCTCCAGATCGTCCAGCTTGCGCAGGATGGCGGCGTCATTCACCTGATCGTCCAGTTGCAGATCGGCAAAGCCGATGGGCGTGGACACGGCCTTGGCGATGATGCCGGTGCGCGATTGCGCGGACGATCCGTCATCCAGAAACAGCAGGCCACGCTGGCCGACATCGCGCAGCACCGGCTCAAGCGCCTTGTTGTCCGCCATGAAGCGCGCGCCGAGATAGTTCATCACGCCGGTATAGTTGGTGATCTTCGCCATCGAGCGGTGAAGCCGTTCCAGATTGATCTTGGCTGGATCGGAAACCAGCAGAGTGTCGGGGCCTGGATCGGTGCCGGGATAGCCGAAGGGCTCGAAGGGGATCTGCAGCAGGACCTCATGGCCCTCACGACGGCCTTCCTGCATCCAGCGCTGCAGGCTGTTGCCAGTTGCGGCAAATCCAAGTGTCACTTCCGGCGGAAGCTCTTTGATCGCCTTCTGCGTGCCCGTCTGGCTAAGCCCCAGCCCGCCGACCACGATGGCGATGCGGGTGCCGCGTGCCCCGGACCAGGGCCTTGCATACTGATCCATCGGCTTCAGGCCGTCGGCGCTGATGATGGGAAGCCTGCCGAACGGGCTCTCCTCCAGCAGTTCGTCATTCGGTCGCATCGCCACACGCGGGTCCTGGCCAACCGTCTGGCCGGTCATCAGCACGGGCGCGTTGTCAGTGCGGTCTTTCGGCGAGAAGACGGAGACGACATTGCCGTCCGACATGGTGTTGCGCTGGACATTGGCGCCGGAACGTCCGCTTTGCAGGTCGACGGCACTATCCCCGTTTGTCGATGCTGCCTGATCCGGCGGCGCTCCTGCCGGTCCCAGCGCCACATCCGGTGCGGTGGAGCTTTTAGCCAGATTGCCGGCAGAAAGCGCCGTATAGAGGGATAGCCCGGCCACACCGCCGCCTGCGAGAACCGCAAGCAGCGTCAACACAGAAAAGCGCCGGACGAACCCGACGCTCTGTTTACGCTTCCGACCCATGAGCGGTTTACGCAGGTCTGATGACAATGGTGTTTCCGTGGCTGATGCGTGATTGACGTCTGACCGGACAGGGAAAGGCACCGGCCTTGGACCGGTGCCTTTGATGTCTTACTGCTTGTTGACGACTGCCTTTTCCGGGTTTGGCGGGAAGGACGCGTCGGTCTTGGTGCCATGCAGCAGGTCCAGCGCATAGTTCAGCTGGATGTCGTCCTTGGCTTCCGGCGGAACGTAAGCTGCAGAGCCCGAACCTTCTTCCGTTTCGCTCTGGCCCTGGATGTGACCGCGCAGGCTGGATTCGCCCTCGGCGCGAATACGACCCTGAAGCTCCGGCGGCAGAGGCTGCTCCACCTTGATATCCGGCGTAATGCCGGTGCCCTGGATGGATTTGCCGGACGGCGTGTAATAGAGCGCCGTCGTCAGGCGCAGAGCGCCGGTTTCGCCAAGCGGAATGATTGTCTGAACCGAACCCTTGCCGAAGGAACGCGTGCCGACAACCGTCGCACGACGCAGATCCTGCAAGGCACCTGCGACAATCTCGGACGCAGAGGCGGAGCCACCGTTGATCAGGACGATCACTGGCTTGCCGTCGGTCAGGTCGCCAGCCGTGGCGTTGAATCTCCGGGTTTCATCCGGATTGCGGCCACGGGTGGAGACCACTTCGCCACGCTCAAGGAAGGCGTCGGACACGTTGATCGCCTGGTCGAGCAGACCGCCCGGGTTCAAGCGCAGATCGAGCACGTAGCCCTTGAGCTTGTCGGCCGGAACGTCCTGCTTGATCTTCTTGATCGCCTTTTCGAGATCGTCATAGGTCTTCTCGGTAAAGGAGATGACGCGCAGATAACCGACATCTCCACCTTCGACGCGCGACTTGACGGCGCGGACTGCGATGATGTCACGCATGACGGTGATGTCGAGCGGCTTGTCGGCGCCCTGGCGGATGATGGTGAGCTTGATCGGCGTCTTGACGGCGCCGCGCATCTTCTCGACCGCGTCCTCCAGCTTCAGGCCGCGAACAGGCTGTCCGTCGATTTCGGAAATGAAGTCGCCGGCAAGAATGCCAGCCTTGGCAGCGGGCGTATCGTCCATCGGCGAGATGACCTTGACCAGCTCGTTTTCCATGGTCACTTCGATGCCGAGGCCGCCGAACTCACCCTTGGTCTGGGTGCGCATGTCGTTGGCATCTTCGGCATTCATGAAGCTCGAATGCGGATCGAGCGAGCTCAGCATGCCGTTGATGGCGTTTTCAACCAGCTTCTTGTCATCCGGCGGCGTTACATATTGCGCGCGCACCCGCTCGAAGACATCGCCGAAAATCGAGAGCTCCTTGTAGGTGGAAGGGCCTGCTGCCTGCGCCGGCAGGCTGGCAGAATAGATAACGCTCATCGCTGTGGCGCCCATGAGCCCACCGATGAGAAGAAGCGAAGCCTTACGAATCATTACGCGCCCTTCCGGTATTTTTTGCGGACCACCAGGGTTGAGAATCAACCGGCACTCCGTCTTTTCTAAATTCAATGTAAAGCGTTGGCTTGTCAGTTTCCAGCGCCAAAGCCGCCGCACTCGCCACTCTTTTTACGCCCATGGAGGCAATCGGCTCACCGGAGAAAACGAACATGCCCTGCCGCGTTCTCACATTGTCCATGCCCGTCAGTACCAAATGATAACCGTCGCCAGCGTTGAGGATGATCATGCGGCCGTAGCTGCGAAATTCTCCAGCAAAAACCACAAAGCCATCGGCTGGCGCTGTTACCAGTGCTTCCGGGCCGGTCGCCACGACGATTCCCTTGGAGAAATGCCCTGTTCCGTCGGCATCGCCGAAGCGTCTCAGCACTTCTCCGGAAACCGGCATTGCCAGCTTACCCTTCAAGCTCGAAAACGGATATGCTGGCGCAATGCGGTTTTTATCGGGCACCCCGGCCTCGGTTTGCGCCTCCAATTTGTCCCGCTCGGCAGGCGGAAGACGGGCGATTCGCTCCTCTTCCAGACGTGCCTTTTCCTTGGCATCGCGCACCGAGGAAATCTCGTTTTCAAGCGATGAGACAAGGCCCTCCAGGCTGGTCGCCTTGCTTGCAAGTTCTTCTGATCGCTTGCGTTCTGCCTCAAGATCGGCGGTCGTCTGGCTGCTCTTCTTGTCGTTTTCGGCACGCAGCAGATCTAGCCGCTTTTCCTCTTCCAGGCTTGCCGTCATCATGCCGGTCAACTGTTCACGCTCTCCAGCAATCGCCTGGCGCAGGTCAGTCAATTCTTTGAGAGCGGAGACAAGCTTGTCGGTCTCGGCGCGAATGCCGGGAACGACGGCGCCGAGCAGGATCGCGCTTCTAACGGAGGCGAGTGCATCTTCGGGAGAGACCAGAAGGGCAGGTGGCGGATTGCGGCCCATGCGCTGCAGCGCGGCCAGCACCTCCGCCAGGACACCGCGGCGCTCGCGAAGCGAGGCTTTCACATCGTCCTCGCGCACGCTCAGTTTCGCCAGACGGTCCTCGCCATCGCTGATCTTGGCTTCCAGATCCTTGCGGCGCTGTGCCGAGGCGATCAGTTCTTCCTTGATCCGGGCCGTGTCCTGATTGAGCGCTGCAATGCTCTCTTCAAGCTGCCTCGCCTTGTCTTCCGACAATCCAATGCTGTCCACCAGTTCCTGCAGATCCTGGCGGTTCTGGTCACGGCGTGTTTCCAGTTCCCGCAATTCGCTCGGTGATTCTGCCGGTGGAGTGGCAGTGGCAGTGGTCGCGGTCGGTGCGGCATCCTGAGCAGAGGCGCGCGACATGGTCAAACACGTCAGTCCGATGAAAAGCGCGACACTTGCCTTCAGTGCAAGCCGACCCGCTGGGGACACAAGCCGGAATGTGTCGCGTGCTGGACCCATGATGTTGTCTTTTACCTGCTCGATAAGATTGGCGACCATACGCTGCTTCGCCGCTTTGCGCCAATAGGTCTTGATGAGGGTGCGAGATAGACCTGCATTTGCGACAAAACCGTGTCGGGTTCAGACCCGGTGGTAAGGGTGACCGGACAGGATGGTAACGGCGCGGTAAAGCTGTTCGGAAATCAGGAAGCGGACGATCTGGTGCGGCCAGGTCAGCTTGCCAAGGCAGAGTGTGGCGGTTGCCTTCTCGCTCAGCGAAGGGTCGAGACCGTCCGCGCCGCCGATCGCAATCACCACATCGCGCTTGCCGTTGTCGCGCATGGTGGCGAAAAGCTCGGCGAAAGCGGGACTGTCCAGCGCCTTGCCGCGCTCGTCCAGAAGGATCAGTGCAGCACCGTCGGCGAGATGCTTTTCCAGCATCGCCGCTTCTTCGCGTTTGCGCGTCTCAGGGTTGGAGGCACGGCTTTCCTGTACCTCGATCATCTTGGCGAATTCCAGCCCAATCGCCGGACCTGCCTTGGCGAAGCGATCCAGATAGCGAGACGCAAGCTCTTTCTCAGGGCCGGATTTCAGCCGTCCCACTGCAAAAATTGAAATCCGCATTCACATATCAGCCTGTTCGCAACCCTGTCGGGTTGCGCTTTTAGCAGGATTGGCTGAGGATTTCCATGCGACCGAAAAAGCCTTCGGCCTAAAGCGTGTCGCGATTTCTCAGATTCGCGCTTACGCTTTATTCCCTTGCTTTATCGCATGGCGTTATCGCAAAACCGCTGCACACTTCTGCACGGCATGCTCTAACCCGCGATCAATGCAGTGTTTCTTCCTCGATGTCCGGGGTCGCCCACATCTTTTCGATGTTGTAGAACGCCCGCACTTCAGGACGGAACACGTGGATGATGACATCGCCTGCGTCGATCAGCACCCAGTCGCCGGCCTCAAGGCCTTCGACACGCGCGCCGCCGAAACCCTCATCCTTCATATCGGTGATGAGATGTTCGCAGATCGCCGTCACATGCCTGTTCGACCGCCCGGACACGACCACCATGTAGTCTGCCAGCGCCGATTTTCCGGCAATGTTCAGGGAAACGATATCTTCTGCTTTGGAGTCCTCGACACTCGCAAGGACGGTTTCCAGGGCACGACGGGCGGCATCGACGCCACTCTCCTGGCCCTTTGGGATAGCGCTGTAAGCTCTTCCCTTAGCGTGTACTGTTGTCAGAGGTTTTCCTTTCCGAAATGACAAAACAGATACTGCGCGCCGCGATTCTCGACGACGCATAATAAAAGTGGCACCATTGGATTCACTTTTCAAGATGTGGGGAGGCAAGCCAGCGCTCACACTTCATTTATGGTGCGGGCTGTTGCCGTTGCGCAAAGCCGTCGAGCTCAACGTCGAGCGCGGTCCATGGATGAAGACCCAGGCCGGTGCCTGCTTCTTCCACAAGACACCGGCATCATCCTCATCAATGCGGGCATGGCTGAAGGCCTGCGCCATGGTGGAGGAAAGATAGGCAAGCGTTGCACCCGGGCGATCAATGACGGCAATCGGAAAGGTCTCGGCGATCAGCCGCCATTTTTGCCAGTGATGAAAGGTTCTGAGATTATCCGCCCCCATGACCCAGATGAAATGGGCATGTGGGTTGCGCGCCTTTACCTTTGCCAGCGTATTGGCCGTATAGCTGACACCGAGTGTCTGCTCGAAGGCGGTGATCTTGATGCGCGGGTCGGTGACGAGATTTTCGCAGGCGGCGATACGGTCGGCAAGCGGGGCCAGTTCTGTTCGGTTCTTTAACGGATTGCCAGGCGTCACCATCCACCAGAGTTGATCGAGCCCGAGGCGCCGCATGGCAATTTCCGCCACCAGCGCATGGCCGTCATGGGGCGGATTGAAGGACCCGCCGAACAGACCGATCACCATGCCGCGCTCGGTGTGCGGCATGGTCAGGTAACGTTGGTCAAGTGCCCGATCAGCCGCCAAAAATCAAATCCGCGTCTGGCCGGTGCCATGCACGCGGTATTTGAAGGACGTCAGCTGTTCGACGCCGACGGGCCCACGCGCATGCATCTTGCCGGTGGCAATGCCGATTTCCGCTCCCATGCCGAACTCGCCACCATCGGCAAATTGTGTGGAGGCATTGTGTAGCAGAATGGCGCTGTCGATCTCGTTGAAGAAGCGGGCAACGACCTCCGCGTCTTCGGCGATTACCGCTTCTGTATGGTTTGAGGAATAGGTGCCGATATGCTGTATCGCACCGTCGATACCATCCACCAGGGTCACCGAGATGATGGCGTCGAGATATTCCGTGCGCCAGTCCTCCTCATTCGCCAGCGTCACGCCTGCAACGGCGTTTTGCACCTCATCCGAACCGCGTACTTCGCAGCCTGCCTCCAGCAGGATTTTTACCAGGGGCTCAAGGTGGGTTGCTGCCACGGCGCGATCGACCAGCAGGGTTTCGGCAGAGCCGCAAATACCGGTGCGGCGCATCTTGGCGTTCAGAACGATCTTCTTTGCCATGTCGAGGTCGGCGGATTTGTCGACATAGACGTGGCAGATGCCTTCCAGGTGCGCAAAGACGGGCACACGGGCTTCTGTCTGCACACGCCCGACCAGGCTTTTTCCGCCACGCGGCACGATGACATCGACGGTGCCACCAAGGCCGCCAAGTAGCAGGCCGACGGCGGCGCGATCGGTCACCGGCACGAGTTGGATCGCATGCTCTGGAAGGCCAGCTATCTTTAGCCCTTCCACCAGGCAGGCATGGATAGCGCGCGATGAATATTGCGAATCCGATCCGCCGCGCAGGATCACGGCGTTACCGGCCTTGAGGCACAGCGCACCGGCATCTGCCGTCACATTGGGGCGGCTCTCATAGATGACGCCAATGACGCCGAGAGGTGTGCGAACACGCTCGATCTTCAGGCCGTTGGGACGATCCCAGGCCGCGATCACCTCACCGACGGGATCGGCAAGATTGGCAATCGCCCGGATACCTTCGGAAATGCCGGCGATGCGCGACGGGTCGAGTTTCAGGCGATCGATGAAGGAGCCGGCCACGCCCGCCTGTTCCGCTGCCGCGACATCCTGTCTATTGGCATCGAGAATGCGGTCCACAGATGCATCGATGGCCGATGCCATGGCGAGAAGCGCGCGGTTCTTCTTTGCGGTCGAAGCGATGGACAACGGTCGTGAAGCAGCTTTCGCCTGAGCGCCGATATTCATCATCAGCGCATCGACAGACTGGCTTTGCTTCACGGCCTGGTCAGGCATCGACTTCATCCTTCTTTGCTTTTTTGATTTTCACGGCAGCGCCGGTCATCACCAGATCGTCGCGGTGGATCATGGCGGAGCGCCCGACATAACCGAGGATCGTTTCGATCTCGTTGGACTTGTGACCATTGATGCGGCGTGCCTCGTCGGCATCGTAGCCGGCAAGTCCGCGCGCGATCTCGCGACCTTGCGCGCCGATAATGGCAACGGCATCGCCGCGGCCGAAATTGCCCTTCACCAGTTTGACACCGGCAGGCAGCAGGCTCTTGCCCTGATGAAGCGCCTTTTCGGCACCCTCATCCACATGCATTTCGCCCGCCGGCTGAAGCTGGCCTGCGATCCAGGTCTTGCGGGCTGTCACGGGCGTGCCGGAAGGCGCAAACCACGAGGAGCGCGCGCCATTCTCGATGGCTTTCAGCGGATGCAGCGTCTTGCCCGATGCGATGATCATGGCGCAACCGGCAGCAGTGGCGATCTTGCCCGCGTCGATCTTGGTGCGCATGCCGCCACGCGACAGTTCCGACGCGGCACCTCCGGCCATGGCCTCAATTTCGGGCGTGATGTCCGCGATGGTTTCAAGAAACCTGGCGTCCGGGTCGAGATGCGGAGGGGCTGTGTAGAGGCCGTCAATGTCAGAGAGCAGAACGAGCAGATCCGCACCGGTCATGGTCGCGACGCGAGCGGCCAGCCGATCATTGTCGCCGTAGCGGATTTCGGTCGTCGCCACCGTATCGTTTTCATTGATGATCGGTGTCGCACCGATCTTCAGCAACTGGTTGATCGTCGCGCGCGCATTGAGATAGCGGCGGCGTTCTTCCGTGTCGGAAAGCGTCAGCAGGATCTGTCCCGCGACGATGTCATGCTTGGAAAGACTTTCCGACCATGCGCGTGCCAGTGCGATCTGCCCGACGGCTGCTGCTGCCTGGCTTTCCTCCAGCTTCAGCGTGCCGGTTGGAAGATTGAGAACCGTTCGGCCAAGCGCGATCGCGCCGGAAGAAACGACCTGCACATCGGCGCCGTTCTTCTTCAGCGCCGCGATATCATCGCAGATCGCGTCAAGCCAGTCCTTCTTCAGCCCCGTCTTGCGGTCCACCAGAAGCGCGGAGCCGATCTTGATGACGATGCGATGATGGCTGCCAAGCGGTTTTCTGGCAGATGTCATAGACGGTCGTCTCCGTCCTCTAGCTCTTCGATCGGCATGGAGCGGTCGGGAAGGGCGGTCTCGCCGCCTTCGCTGGCATCGACGATCACATCGCGCAGTGCGCGCAAGGCTTCCGTCATGCCGATATGGGCGGCAGCCGAAAGAAGAAGCGGAGGACGGCCACAGGCCTTTTCCAGTTCCTTGGCCTTCTTCTTCAGTTCCTTCTCGTCCAGCACGTCGATCTGCGACAGGGCGACGATCTCGCGCTTGTCGGTCAGGCCGCCGCCGTAGGCGTTCAGTTCCGCCTTGACGGTCTTGTAAGCCTGGCCAACCTTTTCTTCCTGCGCGGACACCAGATGAAGCAGCACGCGGGTGCGCTCCACATGGCCGAGGAAGCGGTCGCCGATACCCACACCTTCATGCGCGCCTTCGATCAAGCCCGGAATATCGGCCAGAATGAATTCGCGACCGTCAATCGTGGCAACGCCGAGATTGGGGTGGAGCGTGGTGAAGGGATAGTTGGCGATCTTCGGACGCGCGCGCGTTACCGTTGCCAGGAAGGTGGACTTGCCGGCATTGGGCAGACCGACGAGACCAGCATCGGCAATCAGCTTCAGGCGAAGCCAGATGGTCTTTTCTTCACCTGCGAGGCCCGGATTGGCATGCGTCGGCGCCTGATTGGTGGAGGATTTGAAATAGGCGTTACCGAAGCCGCCATTGCCGCCTGCGGCAAGGCGAAAGCGCTGGCCTTCCTTGGTCAGGTCGATGATCAGCGTCTCGTTGTCTTCTTCGAAGATCTGGGTTCCGACAGGTACCTTCAGCACCACATCCGATCCCTTGGCGCCAGTGCGGGTCTTGCCCATGCCGTGCTGGCCGATCGAGGCCTTGAAATGCTGCTGGAAACGGAAGTCGATCAGGGTGTTGAGGCCATTGACGACCTCGACCCACACGTCACCACCGCGTCCGCCATCGCCGCCATCCGGGCCGCCGAACTCGATGAACTTTTCGCGCCGGAAGGAGACGGCGCCTGCGCCGCCATCGCCGGACTTGATATAGACTTTTGCTTCATCGAGAAATTTCATCGGACTGCCGTTCTGTCAGCTTGCATGCGGTCATGGCCTTGCCATCCGCGTCAAAAAGGTTCTGTCGCCTGGAATATAGCCGCTTGCCCTGAAGGTCAAAGATTATCATGGGCAAGCGCCTATGGAACAAGGCCGGTTTGCGACAAAACCGGCCTTGTCCATCGCGTTGTACGTTACGGTCGGACGAAGCCTTCCGCCGTCAGCTCGGTGTCAATATGCGCGACCATGGTGGCACGCGCGACCGCATAGACCTCACTGCAGCCGGTAATGCGGAAGCCGAGCTTCTCCTGCACGTTGAGCGAGGCCGGGTTATCGGCGAAGACGCCCGAGTGCAAAACCTCGTTCGGCATGCGCCGGAAGAAGCGCTCGACGACGGCGCCAACGGCCTCCGTCATGTAGCCCTTGCCCCAGTAGAAGCGGTTCAGCCAGTAGCCGAGGTGCCATTGACCGTGACGGCGCTCTACCGACACCACGCCGATCAGGGTGTCATCACCGGTGGTGATGGCGAAATCCCAGTCGGGCAGGGTGCCTGACGTCCGCAGGATCAGCCATTCCAGTGCATCCTGCTTGTAGTAGGGCGCTGGAACACGGGCCAACATGCGGGTCACTTGGAAATCGGCAAGCGTGTCCGCAATCGAGCCCGCATCGGTGAGCCGCTGGGGCCGGAGCACCAGCCGTTCGGTTTCGATCGTCGGGCAAGGGCCGGGCGGCGGGGTCGTTTCGACGCTGCGAGGGCGCATCAGCTGAGCCGTACTCATCGCATGTCTCCCCAGCTTCTCAATGATACCCATGTCTTGCGATCCAGCCTGTACCATTCGACCGGGACCATGGCGCCCAACGCCAGCGATCCGACCATGCCGGAACCCTGAAGCTGAAACCCGCACTTTTGTATGACACGGCGAGAGCCGATATTTGTGACCCGGCACCGCGCATCGATCTGGTCGATCTCGCGGGTACGGAAGGCCATGTCGATCAGCGCATGGGCCGCTTCGGTGGTGTAACCCCTGTTCCAATAGGGTTCGCCAAGCCAGTAGCCCATTTCAAGGGTCTTTTCGTCTTCCTGCGGCTCCAGTCCGCAGCACCCCATGAACTCGCCATTGTCCATGCGCGTAATCGCATAGACGCACTTGCCAATCTCGCCATTTGCTGCACGGCGCACAAAATCCGCGGCGTCTTTCGCCGTGTAAGGGTGCGGCATGCGCGACACCATGGTCGCGATGTTGGCGTTGTTGGCAAGATGGGCAAGGGCGTCGATGTCTTCTTCGTGGGGTTTGCGCAAGACAAGTCTTTGCGACAACAAGACGGGGCAATCGCTCCTTGACCGTTCAGGTCTTATCCGTTCTTCGGGTGACCGTGATTGGTCGACCCTCAACAATTCAGCTTGCATGGTTCAGTCCTCCGTGGAGTTAAAGAAAAAAGGGGAGTTGGGTGGTGCCCCAACTCCCCTTTTTTGTGACTGAACCTGTTACGTCTCAGCCGGGTCATTGGGACACCGGCTGCATATGACGCTTACCGGCTTATTCTGCGGCTTCCGCTTTCGGCGCTACGGACACGAATACGCGACCATTGGCCTTCGTGCGGAAGTTAACGTTGCCTGCCGTGAGTGCAAAAAGCGTATGATCTTTGCCCATGCCGACATTGGCGTCGGGATGCCACTGCGTGCCACGCTGACGAACGATAATGTTGCCTGGAATGACGGCTTCGCCACCGAACTTCTTCACGCCAAGGCGCTTGGAGTTGGAATCGCGACCGTTACGCGAAGAACCGCCAGCTTTTTTGTGTGCCATTGGATTGCTCCTTTAAACCTAGTTTCCCGTGTCGCGCCGATTAGGCAGCAACGATGTCCGTGATACGGACGACAGTGTGATGCTGACGATGGCCGCGCGTACGCTTGGAGTTCTGACGACGACGCTTCTTGAAGGCGATGACCTTCTTGCCGCGGTTGTGCTCGACAACTTCAGCCTTGACCGTTGCGCCTGCAACGAAAGGTGCGCCGAACTTTGCATCAGCGCCAACGCCGACAACGAGAACTTCAGTGAATTCTACAGTTGCGCCTGCGTCTGCTTCCAGCTTTTCGATGGTCAGCACGTCGTTGGCGCTTACGCGGTACTGCTTACCGCCGGTCTTGATGACTGCGAACATTTTTTATCCTTTCATGTTCGTTCCGGCTCTGCGCTTTTGGCACTGGCCGTCTTTTTATCAGTCGGAGTAGCGGAAATTCGTCGAGGCAAATGCCCTTGGAAACTCTGCCGGTGGACCGCTTTTTTCAAAGCGGAGTAAACGGAAGGCGCAATACGCCATCAATTTGGCTGCGAATTACGCGAGCGAGGCCTTTATGTCAAGGTTCAAAACGGCCTAAAAACGACGGCTGCGCCTAGAAAATCAGGCCTTTTGCGCGGTTGTTGCAAACAGGTCTCGAATTTTATGTCGCAAGGGTTTATATCAGCCCCACAGCAAGGAGCAGAAATGGCCCGCATAGACAGTACCGACGATTGGCGGGATCGCCACGCGCCGACAATATCAGCGTTTGAATCGCTTGCCATTGAGGCATATGGCCACCTGCCGGAAGAATTTCGTGCGCTGACGAAAGATCTGATCATCGAGATCTCGGAGTTTCCGACCGACGATGTGTTCGAGGACATGGCGCTCGAAACGCCGTTCGACCTGCTCGGCCTTTTCGAGGGCCGCGGCATTTCGGAGCGTTTCACCATGGAAACCGGCGAGATGGTCAACCGCATCACGCTCTATCGCCGCCCGATCCTGGATTACTGGGCCGAGAACGAAGAGACGCTTGGCGACATCATCACCCACGTCCTCATCCACGAAATCGGCCATCACTTCGGCCTGTCGGACGACGACATGGAGCGGATCGAGGAAAGCGCGGACGACGCGGCGGCAGATCGCGGGTGAGTGACTTAACTTGCGTGCGCGTGTGCGACAAAGCCGCAACGCCCGCTTTTTGTCGTCCTCGCCCTTGAGGCGAGGATCCATAAGCCATTGACGCTATTGGTAAAGATGGATCCTCGGGTCAAGCCCGAGGATGACGGTAGAGGAGGCGTCGACCGTCACAACCGCTCTTACTGCTCACCCAGCTTCATATCAGGATGATAGTTCTTGCCCTCGACGGTCTTCGTCACCGCCTGGCCGCAATGCATGATGCCGGCTGCGGCGTTGAAGGCGTAGCTTGGAGAGCCTGCAAGTTCCCAGCCCTTGTTGAGCGCATCAGTGACGCGGTGACAGAATTTGGCGTCGTCCGGGCCCGTGATGAAACGATAGACCTTCATGTGTTTCCTGCCTTTCTTGCGGCGATGATCTCGGCGATGGCGACGAGGCGTTCTGCGCCGGCGACATGCAGCCGTTCGATCATCCGTCCGTTGATGTTGATGACGTTCAATCCCATAGATTCGGGCTTTGCGAAAGCCGCGATCGTCTCGCGCGCCTCTACAAGTGCCGCTTCATCCGGAGTGAAGGCGATGTTTGCCGCCTCGATCTGCGTCGGGTGGATCAGCATCTTGCCATCAAAGCCCATGTCGCGGCCCTGCTCGCATTCCATGGCGAAGGCAGCCAGATCGCGAAAATCGTTGGAAACGCTGTCGATCACATCGAGACCGTAGGCACGGGCCGCAAGCACCACCTGCATCAGCCATGGGACGAGATAGGTGCGCCCCGGTCTTGCCGGAACGCGGGTATCCTTGCGCAGATCGTTCAGTCCCACCACGAGGGCGCTAAGCCTTGCGGCTTTGGTGTGCGCGGCTTCGGCAATCGCTGCGGCATTCAGGACGCCGCGCGGTGTCTCGATCATCGCCCAGATCTGCATCTCTTCCGGAGCGTCGGCTTCGTCCAGAAGGTCGGCAAGTTCATGAATGTCGGAGGGCTGCTCGACCTTTGGCAAGAGTAAGGCTTGGGGGCCGCAGGTCAGCGCAGCCTCCACATCCTTGAGCCCGGTCTGCGTGGAAAGCGGATTGATGCGGATGATCGCTTCGCGGTTTGCAAGCGGCGTCTCGCGGAAGAAGGACAGGAGATTGCTGCGCGCCTCATCCTTCATGTCGGGAGCAACCGAATCTTCCAGGTCGAAGATCGCGCCATCGCAGTCAAGAGAGCTTAGCTTTTGGAGGGCGCGCAGGTTGATTGCAGGCACAGACAGCAGCGAACGGCGCGGGCGTGCAGTATTATCGACAAAAAATTCGGCCATGCCCCACTTGTGTCAATCTTTTGTTACATCTGCAAGGTCGATGACGGTGTGAAACCTCTTGCAAGCGTCAAGAAGAAGGCCCACATTCGTCTGGACAGAAAGGTTTGGACCATGCAGGGCATTCGTACATTCTTCATCGCAGCCTCCAGCATCGCAGTTCTGGCTCTCGCCGCGCTCTTCACCGCATCTCTGACGATCGCATTCGTCGGAACGCTTGCGGTTCTCAGCATCGCCAAGATGTTCTCCTCCCGCCTCAAGCCTGAGCCCATCCGCGTGAAGACGCAGGATCGCCGCCAGCAGAACATGCGCGTGTGGAATGACGGTCGCGGCACGATTATCGATCTCTGATCGGTTCGACTGACGCTTTGGCATTGTAATCCAATTATTGGCGGCGTACCGCAATGGCGTGCTTTGATCTTCAAAAGCGCGCCTTTTTGCTTTAATGGCCTTGGTTGAACGGCTGAGTGCCGGCCAGAATTTCGGAGTGAGAGATGGATAAGTTCACCAAGCTGACGGGTGTTGCCGCCCCCATGCCGGTCGTCAATGTCGACACGGACATGATCATTCCCAAGGACTACCTGAAGACCATCAAGCGCACCGGGCTTGGCAAGGGCCTGTTTGCCGAATCGCGCTACCTGGAAGACGGCTCGCCAAACCCCGATTTCGTGCTGAACAAGCCTGCCTATCAGAATGCGCAAATCCTGGTGGCTGGCGACAACTTCGGTTGCGGCTCCTCGCGCGAGCACGCACCCTGGGCGCTTCTCGATTTCGGCATTCGCTGCGTCATTTCCACCAGCTTCGCCGACATCTTCTACAGCAACTGTTTCAAGAACGGCATTCTGCCCATCGTTGTCAGCCCTGAAAACCTCGAAAAGCTCCTCGACGATGCTTCGCGCGGCTCCAACGCCGTGTTGACGATCGACCTGGAAAACCAGGAAATCAGCGGCCCCGATGGCGGGCGGATCACCTTCGAGATCGATGCCTTCAAGCGTCACTGCCTGCTGAACGGTCTGGATGATATCGGCCTGACGCTGGAACATGCAGGCGCAATCGATAGCTTCGAAAAGACCAACGCCTCTGCCCGGCCCTGGGCCTGATCAATCCTTCTGACTAAGCGCGGACACCTCTCCGTCGTCATCCTCGGCCTAGAGCCGAGGATCCACGTCTTTCAATAGCGCCAATGGGTTATGGATCCTCGGGTCAGGCCCGAGGATGACGAGGAGGAGAGCTTTGACCTCCAAGAGCCTTGTGTCGAAGACCCCCTCCAACCTCCAACCTCCAACCACGCAGTCGATGCCTGATACATCGTCGTGTCATGTATTTTGGAGCATGAGATGAAACTGAGATGATGTGACAGCCGGTTTGCTGCGTCACCCGTACCGAATAGGCTTTTGCTTTGCTTGAAATGCTGCGGGTCGAGCGTTAAGAAGCCCGCATCTTGCAGCCTTTCGGCGTTGCAACCCATGTTTTGACGTGCGCTTCTTTCCAAGCGCCCAAGGAGGATTTCATGACTGTGCGCTCGCTCTTCCTGTTGCCTGGCGACGGTATCGGCCCGGAGGCGATGACCGAGGTCCGTAAGCTGATCGATTACATGAACAGCGAGAAGAATGCCGGCTTCACGGTTGAGGAAGGCCTTGTTGGCGGTTGCGCTTACGACGCGCATGGCGTGGCGATTTCCGATGCGGATATGGAAAAGGCGCTGGCAGCTGACGCCATTCTGTTCGGTGCAGTCGGCGGACCGAAATGGGATGGCGTGCCTTATGAAGTTCGTCCGGAAGCGGGTCTGCTGCGCCTGCGCAAGGATCTCGAGCTTTTCGCGAACCTCCGCCCAGCGATTTGCTACCCGGCGCTGGCCTCTGCCTCGTCGCTGAAGCCAGAGCTCGTCGAAGGTCTCGATATTCTCATCGTTCGCGAACTGACGGGCGGCGTCTATTTCGGCGAGCCGAAGCAGATCATCGATCTCGGTAATGGCCAGAAGCGCGGGATCGACACGCAGATCTACGATACCTTCGAAATCGAGCGTATCGCCAGCGTCGCCTTTGAACTGGCGCGCACCCGCGGCAACCGCGTCTGCTCCATGGAAAAGCGCAACGTCATGAAGTCCGGCGTTCTGTGGAACCAGGTCGTCACCGAAACCCATGCGGCGAAGTACAAGGATGTGCAACTGGAGCATATGCTGGCCGATGCCGGTGGCATGCAGCTGGTGCGCAAGCCCAAGCAGTTCGACGTCATCGTCACCGACAATCTCTTCGGCGACATGCTCTCCGACGTCGCCGCCATGTTGACGGGCTCGCTCGGCATGCTGCCATCCGCGTCTCTCGGTGCGCCGGATGCCAAGACCGGCAAGCGCAAGGCCATGTACGAGCCAGTTCACGGTTCCGCTCCCGATATCGCCGGCCAGGGCATTGCCAACCCGATCGCAATGATCGCCTCCTTCGCCATGTGCCTGCGCTACTCCTTCAACATGGTTGATGACGCCACCAAGCTGGAAACGGCGATCGCCAATGTGCTGGAAAAGGGCATCCGCACCGCCGACATCATGGCCGCCGGCGCGCGCCAGGTCAGCACGTCGGAAATGGGCGATGCGGTTCTGGCGGAATTCAAGGCTCTGTAGATACGTCTTTATTGTTCTGTCGCGCCCGAGCTTTGCTTGGGCGCCACGACAGCATCGGCCCGAAAATCGACATCGATTTTCGGACCGATGCGTCTATTCAAAAAGGTGTTGCAAGCACGGGCGGACCTTGCGCTAACCGATCCGGTATGCGCATCGTCTCGCACCCTGTAGCAGGTGCTCGGTCCTTTCCACCGGTGCGCCCAGCACGGCTCTGAAAATATCGATCTCCGAACGGCAAAAGCCACGGCAGGCGGTTGCGGCGGCGCATATCGGACAATGGTTTTCGACGAGGATGAAGTGTCCATCCTCTTCCTGCCACCAGCTTGCCATATAGCCCTCGGCCACCCGCAAGGCTGAGAGCCGCGCGACACGCTCGTCCAGCGTAGGGGCGTCGAGAAGTGCCGCGCTGTACATCGCCGCTGTCTTGCGCTCCCGGGCTGCAATGATCGTTTCCAGCGCATCCTCACCAAGCTCGCTGCCGATCGCTTCTATGAGGGATACCGCGACGTCAGCATGACCATCTGGAAATTCGCGATGGCCGGCGCTGGTCAGGCGCCAGCTTTGACGCGGCCGCCCCCGCCCGATTGCGGGTTGCGCGATGCTTTCCACCAACCCTTCATCGGCGAGTTTGGCAAGCTGCTGGCGCGCCGCTTCGCCCGTCAGGCCAAGAACTTCGCTGAGCTCTGACGTGGCCTTCGGGCCTTCGGTCTTCAACAGAAAGAGGAGCCTGTCACGGGGAGAAGGGCGCATTTTGTCTGTCCTGCCACTTGCTTAATTTATCTGCGGGTATAATTTCCAAGATATAACTTGGATAATTCCATGCCGCCGACTTTGCAACGGCCTTTTATCGGAAATTCGATCATGTCTTCTCCCGGCGCCCCTTCGTCAACCAGTCTTTGGACCCTGTTTTCCGCCCGGCATCTGGGAGCAAGCCTGATGCTCTCAGGTGGCATCGCGCTCTATGCGATCGAGACCTATGTGACGGCCACGATCATGCCGTCTGTCGTGCGTGATATTGGTGGCCTGCCCCTCTTCGCCTGGGTGACGACGCTCTACGTCACGGCCTCTGTGCTGGGGTCGGTATTTATCGCCATCCGTCCACGTGGCCTTAGCCTCAATCGGACCTATAGTGTCGGTGCAGTCCTCTTTCTCCTTGGTTCGGCGATCTGCGCTGTGGCGCCAACCATGGAGATCGTCCTTGCCGGGCGAGCCGTGCAGGGCTTCGGGGCCGGCACGTTGGCAACGCTGGGCTATGCGTTCATCCGCTATGTCTACCCAGAATCTCTGTGGAACAAGGCGACGACGCTTTATGCTGCGATCTGGGGTATCTCGACCTTCATCGGACCGACGCTCGGTGGCTTCTTCGCCGAGGGCAGCGCATGGCGACATGCTTTCGCGATCATCGTCCCCTTCGCACTCATCATGGGACTTCTGGCGCCGTGGCTGCTGCCGGTGGGCGTGGATGACCGGACCGAGACCAAGGCGCCGCTAAAGCAGATGATCCTGCTGTCCGCTTCGCTTTTGCTGGTCAGCTTTGCGAGCACCGCCGAAGAGATTGGCGCCCGCACCTGGCTTGTGGTTTGCGCCCTCACCGCCATTGCAGCACTTCTGCTTGTCGAACGACGGGCGACGTTGCGCATTCTGCCGCGCGGCGGCACTCTTCTATCGATGCCGATCGCGCGTGTTTATGCTGCGATGTTCATGCTTCTGGCGGCCCTGACCTGCGACATTTACATCCCCTATTTCCTCCAGAACCTGCACAATGTGCCGCCGTTGATCTCGGGCTATATCGTCGCCCTTGTGGCGCTCGGCTGGACGGTAGCCGCCTTCATATGCAGCGATTTCACCGGCAGGGCGATGCGCCGCTCCATTCTTGTCGGCGCCATTCTGGAAGCTGTTTGCATCGGCATGCTGGCCGTAACGCTGGCACGGCTCAATCCCAGTGGGGACGTGCTTCTGGTCAGCGCAGCCGCTTTTCTGATCTTCGGCATGGGCTTCGGCGTTGGGCTCGGTTGGGCGCATCTCGTGACCCATATTCTGCATCTCGCCGAGCCTGATGAGAAAGACAAGGCATCCGCCGGTATCACCACCGTCCAGTCTCTCGGCAGCGCTTTTGGTGCGGCTCTTTCCGGCGTGATCGTCAACAGCACCGGGTTTGTGAGCCCCGGCGGCGTCGAGGGGGCAGCATCTGCCGCGACGTGGCTCTTCATGCTCTTTGCCCTACCAGCGGTTCTGGCAGCGTTCGCGGCCTTCTCATTGCCAGAGCCACGTTACGGAGCGCATGTGGGTGACAATGATTGATCGATGCCGGGCCTAAGTCCTCGAAGTGATTGAGGCGGCTTAATTTTTTGCTGCGTCTCCGGGCTTCGCGGAGATCGCGTGGACGGTCGGATCTTCCGGGCGTCCGATGTTCTCGCCCTTGGCAAGCAGCGGTTCGTAGCGCTTGTCGGTCAGCGTCTTGAGGAAAGCCACGATGGCATCGACGCGCTTGTCGTCGAGTGCCGGGGCGGACGTCAGTTCTTCCATGGCGATGTTGTCCGGAACCTCCGGCGCATCCCATTTCTCGCCGGTTTCCGGGTTGATCTGCCGGCTCGGCTTCTTGCTCTTGTACTTCACATAGAACAGCACGACGGTGCGCAGGTCCTTGAAGACGCCGTTGTGCATGTAAGGGCCTGTCACCGCGATATTGCGGAGCGACGGCACCTTGAACTTGCCGCGCTGTGCCGGATCGTCGCCGACGGCTGGATTTTGCGCCAGGCCGAGATCGACAGCATCCGGCTTCGACCCATTGGCTGCGCGGGCTAGTCTGTTGGCCGGGACGCCGATGTTGAAGTATTTGTGGTTGGTGAAGACGCCGTCCGAGAGGCCGTGCTCACCCTTGATCGTGTGGCAGGTGTTGCAGTTGGTGAACTGCGTGGACGACATCAGCACGCGGCCGAGTTCTTCCTGATCCGTCAGCTTTTCCTCGCCGCGCAGGAAGCGGTCATATTTCGAATCGAAGGTGGAAAGCGCATCGGATCGCTCGTAAGCGGCCAGCGCCTTGCCCATGGCGGCGAAGGCTTGCTCGTCGTTCTCGAATACGTTCGGCCCGAAATGGCTTGCAAAGGCAGTGACGTAGTCAGGATTTTCCTTCAGCCGCTTCACCACGCTCGACTTGTCGGCCATCCCCATTTCGATTGGGTTCAGCGGCGGACCGCCGGCCTGATCTTCCAGCGTGGCGGCGCGTCCATCCCAGAACTGGCCGCCAATATAGTTTCCGTCGGCGTCCTTGCCGAAGGGCGGGGAGAATTTGGCGTAAGTTGCCGTCGGCGCGTTGCGATCTCCCAGCGACTTGCCATCATCGCCAAGCGAAACCGCATGGCCTGCCTTTTCCGTATCGCGGATGTCGGTGAAGCCGTTGGCAGAGGTGTGACATGTGGAACAGGACATCGTCCGGTTCATCGACAGATTGGCGTCGTGAAACAGCGCTTCGCCGAGCTTTTCGACGGTTGGGTAGTCGGTGCCGCCATGGGCAGCTCCGCCAAGACCCATCGCTACGGGAAGGAGGATGAGTGCCGAAGCGGCAAGAAAATGAGAGAAGTGCCTGACCATGTCAGAGCCGCCGAAAATGATGAAACCGGTGGCTCTATACCATCTTCTTTACGCCGCGCACAGAAACTTTCTTCAAGGTCTCCACTTTGTCGCAGGCGCTTATTTCGACCTCAGACGTCGAAGTAATCCTCGAAGGATTCGGGGAAGCTCTGGCGCGCCACGCGCTCGTCGATCACGAGCATCGCCTCATAGGAAAGCGGATCAAAATTCTTCTCGGCGGGGAGAACTTCACGCCCGAAGAGCAGGCTGAGGCGGGCGGCATCGAGATTGCCCCGCTCGAAAGGCTCTGCGCCGAAATGGTGCCAGAGGGCATGCAGGAAGGCCGCATCGATACGATGTTCCGGCGTGCCGGGACGTGCCTTGCGCGGCAGTTGCTTGATGGGGGTGACGCCGCGCGGATTGGCGCGGCGTATGGTAAACTGGACGCCTGTGCCCGGCATGCCGGATGGAAAACCACGGTGTTTGGTCATGTCGGGCAGGTTCGCCATTTCGTCTATCCTTCAGCTCTTGCCGATCTTGTCCTGCGTCTTGGTGTCGAAATCGGACGCGTCGTGACGTTCATGTAGCTGTTCTGAGGGATCACCGGAAGCCTTGTTGACCATGCGGCCGCGTTTGACGGCAGGACGCTCGGCAATTTCATCGGCCCAGCGCTTCACATTCTTGTAGCTTGCTGCTTCCAGGAACACTTCCGCCTTCGGATAGGATTGTCCGCGCGCCAGGTTGCCATACCAGGGCCAGATGGCGATATCGGCGATCGAATATTCATCGCCTGCCATGTAGCGGTTTTCGGCCAAGTGACGATCGAGCACGTCCATCTGGCGCTTCGCCTCCATGGCAAAACGGTCGATGGCGTATTTGATGTGGATGGGCGCATAGGCGTAGAAGTGGCCGAAGCCGCCGCCGAAGAAGGGGGCAGAACCCATCTGCCAGAACAGCCAGTTCAGCGCTTCGGTGCGGGCCTTGTGCCCCTTCGGCAGGAAGGCGCCGAATTTTTCCGCGAGATAAAGCAGAATCGAACCGCTTTCGAAAACGCGCGTCGGTTCCGGTGTGGAATGATCGACCATGACCGGGATCTTCGAATTCGGATTGGCAGCAACGAAGCCGGAACCGAACTGGTCGCCATCGCCGATCTTGATCAGCCAGGCATCATATTCCGCGCCGGAATGGCCGGCGGCCAGAAGCTCTTCCAGCAGAATGCCGACCTTCTGACCGTTCGGTGTCGCCAGCGAGTAGAGCTGCAGCGGATGCTTTCCAACCGGCAGTTCTTTCTCATGGGTTGGCCCGGCAATCGGTCGGTTGATATTGGCAAACGCGCCGCCATTGCCCTTTTCCCACTGCCAGACCTCTGGCGGCTGATAGCCTGCGGGAAAGTTGTTTTCGGGAGACTTTTCGGTCATGAAGATCCGTCCTTATTCCAGATGTGGTTCCAGGTGGGGATGCTGTGTTTCAGCAATATAGGAAATGCAAAGCCGTTCCTCCACTCCCGCGACAGACGGAACACCAGCCTCCGGAAAAAGAACCTGCTAAGCCTTTGCGATCGCGTGGAAAAATGTTCCGCTGACAAGGCCGCGCCTTCCGCCGGATAGCCCGAGCGGCTTGCCGAGACCATCGGCAATTTCAGCGAAGGGCTGATCGGTGCCGGCGTCGATGACGCTGGCATAATGGAACTCGTGTCCGCGCAAAACATCGCCAGCCTGGCCGAGCGGGCCGGTCTCGGCAATCCTGGCCTGACGGTAGCCAAGGTTCATCTTTCGCTTGGCAAAGCTGGTGACGTGCGAGAGTAGCCCGGTCATGGCGTGCGTCACGCCGTTCGCGTCTTCCAGCGCTTCCCCCAGCACCATATAGCCTCCGCATTCCCCATGCACCGGCTTCGTCTGCGAAAAATGGGCAAGCGACGCCTTGAAGCGCGATGCGACGGCCAACTGTCCGGCGAAAAGCTCAGGATAACCGCCGGGCAACCAGCAGATATCGCAGGACGCGTCCGGGGCTTCATCGGCAAGCGGGGAGAAGGGCAGGATCTCGGCGCCAGCCTCCCGCCATTGCCGCTTCAGATGCGGATAGAGGAAGGTGAAGGCGGCGTCTTCGGCCAGTGCGATGCGCTGTCCGGGCGGGGCAATTCCCGCTTCGACCGACCCTTCGGCCAAATCGATGGGCGTTGCCAGGGCCAGGAGCTCATCGAGATCGATGGCACGCTCCATCGTATCGGCCAGTCTTTCGATATGGGCGTCGATCTCCGGGTGTTCGCTCGCCTGCACCAGACCGAGATGCCGTTCGGGCAGGGTCAGCGATGGATCGCGCATGACGCAGCCCGCCACGGGAAGGCCGATCTTTTCGATCGCCTCGGTGCAGAGCGTGCGGTGGCGTTCGCTGCCCGCACGGTTCAAAACGACGGCTGCCATCTTCACCGCCGGATCATAATGGGCAAAACCATGCGCCATGGCTGCCGCCGTTTGCGACTGGCCCGAGACATCGAGGACCAGGAGGACGGAGATGTGAAAGAGCCGCGCCAGATCAGCGGCCGAGCCGGTGCGGTTGTTGGAGACGGCAATACCATCGAAGAGGCCCATGGCGCTTTCGATCAGCAAGAGGTCTGCACCGTCGGCCTGTTGGGTCAGAAGATGACGCAGCAGATCCGGCTGCATCGCCCAGCTGTCCAGGTTGAGGCCGGGCGTACCGGTTGCGACCGCATGAAAGCCGGGATCGATGTAATCCGGTCCGGTCTTGATGCCGCGCACCTTGATGCCGCGGCGGGCAAAGGCGCGCAGCAGCCCGATGGTGACGCTGGTCTTGCCGGAGCCGGAGCGGGGCGCGCCGATGATGATGGCTTTTGCGGTCATGGCAGAATTCTAAACTCCGGGGCGCGCTTTTGATCGTGCAGTTGGTCTGTTGTTTACCGATGACGGCTCACGCTGCAAGGTCTATAGGACATTCATGGAAACGGATGGCAAAAACCTTCGGCGTGGCTGGACCACCGGCACCTGCGCTGCTGCAGCGACGAAGGCCGCCTGTCAGGCGCTTTTGACCGGGTCCTTCCCTGATCTTGTCGATGTCGAACTCCCCAACGGGTCTCGACCGGCCTTCGTTCTCGCAACGGAGGAAAAGGGCGACGGGTTCGCCCGCGCGGGCGTCGTCAAGGATGCCGGCGACGATCCGGATGTGACTCATGGCGCGCTGATCGAGAGCACGCTGCGCAGGACGGAGACGGGAAGCGGCATCAGCTTCAAGGCGGGCAAGGGCGTGGGGATTGTCACCCGCCCCGGTCTGCCGCTTTCGGTGGGAGAGCCCGCGATCAATCCCGTCCCGCGCCAGATGATGCTTGCTGCGATCCATGAGGTGGCAGGGACTGACGCCGATTTCGAAGTCGAAATCTCCGTGCGTGACGGGGAGACGCTGGCGGAAAAGACTTTGAATGGCCGTCTCGGCATTGTTGGCGGCCTCTCCATCCTCGGCACGACCGGTATCGTCATTCCCTTTTCCTGTTCGGCCTGGATCCACTCGATCTGGCGCGGGATCGATGTGGCACGGGCAGAAGGGCTTCCCCATCTGCTAGGCGCAACGGGCAATGCGTCGGAAAAGGCGGGGCAGGCCTTTTACGGGCTGCCCGAGACCGCGCTGATCGACATGGGCGACTTCATTGGCGGCATGCTCAAATATCTGAAGAGCCATCCTGTCCCCAGAGTGACGGTGGCGGGCGGAGTCGCCAAGATGACCAAGCTGGCGCAGGGCATGCTGGACGTCCATTCCAAGCGTGGGCTGGCGGATCTGGAAGCCTTGGCAAAACTTGCCGAAGAAGCGGGCGCGACGAGCGAACTTCTGACCGCCATCCGCCACGCCAATATGGTGGCGCATGCCTTTCAGCTGGCCGAGGCGGCCAGGATAGATCTCGGAAATATTGTGGCGCAGCAAGCCTGGGTTACGGCTGCGGCGGCGCTTGGCCGGGACGATATCGCGCTCGATATCCTGGTCTTCGATCGTGATGGCAATCTTAAAGGGCGCACAGCGCCGACGCCATCAAATCGAGCGGCCCCCATTTCCGAGGGGCCGATCGGCTAAGTCTCGTTAAGGCACGAGGCCGAAGATAACCGCTGCGACGAAGGCAAAGCAGATGCCGACGAGCGCTGTATGGATCGATGCCTGCCAGCCGCGATGCGGCGCGGTTGACGGCGTGAAATCTCTTGCTTTTCCTGCTTTGGAATAAGACATCGCACCCTCCTGTTCGTCCAAAAATCGGTACCGCCGATCTGCGGGATAGTGACACTGAGAATATCGCTATTCTCTCGTGTTCCAGTAGAGATAAATTTCCATAAGATTGGGCTTGCGGGGAAAATACTGGTCGTGACTTGCCTCCCAACAAGGTCCGATCTACCGCATTCACGATTCCTTAACGTCCGAGCGGTGTTTCGGTTCAGTGGGTAGAAGGTGGGAAAGACGCGTGGCGGATATCGATGCGATCATCATAGGGGCGGGTGTCATTGGCCTTGCGGTCGGGAGGGCGCTCGCGCTTCAGGGCCGGTCCGTTATCGTATTGGAAAAGGAAGCCGAATTCGGCAGTGCGACCTCCTCTCGTAATAGCGAGGTGATTCATGCCGGGCTCTATTATCCGCAAGGCAGCCTGAAGGCGCGGCTTTGCGTGGAGGGGCGACAGCGGCTCTATGACTATTGCGAAAGTCATGGCGTTGCGCATCGCCGGTGCGGCAAGCTGATCGTGGCGACCACAGAGAGCGAAATTCCTCTGATCGAGGACCTGCAGCGGCGAGGTCTCGACAATGGCTGCGAGGCGCTGGATCTGATCAGCGCGTCCGAGGCCCGGCGTCTCGAACCGGCACTCTCCTGCAAGGCGGCACTGTCGTCACCCATGACCGGCATTATCGATAGCCATGGCTACATGCTGGCGCTGCTTGGCGATATGGAAGATGTGGGCGGCAGCTTGGCCTACAGGGCGCCGTTCCTGCGCGCGGTCGTGGAGGAGGATGGCTTCCGGGTCTTCGTCGGCGGGAGCGAGCCGGTGGAATTGACCTGCCGGACGCTCATCAACGCGGGAGGGCTGGTTGCGCCGCAGATTGCTGGCGCCATCGATGGACTGCCGGCGGCACATGTTCCTGAAGCCTTTTATGCCAAGGGCTCCTATTTCTCGCTGAAAGGCAGAGCGCCATTTTCACGACTCATCTATCCGGCACCCCATGCCCATGGGCTTGGCGTGCATCTGACGCTCGATATTGCCGGACAGGCGCGCTTCGGTCCGGATATCGAATGGATCGACCGTATCGATTACGCCGTCGATCCGAAACGGTCAGCGGGCTTTGACGAGGCGATCCGCCGATACTGGCCAGGTCTGCCGGATGACGCGCTCCAGCCTGCCTATTCCGGTATCAGGCCCAAGATTTCCGGACCTTCAGAGCCTGCGATGGATTTCCGCATCGACGGACCGGAGCGGCATGGCGTTTCCGGCCTCGTCAATCTTTTCGGTATCGAGAGTCCGGGGCTGACGGCATCGCTGGCAATTGCGGATGAGGTGGTTTCAAGACTGGCCGAATAGCGCGTCTCAAACCGCCACGGTAGAGTGCCGTGGGTCCGTTCGGCCGACGCTTTAGTCGCCGGTATATTGGGCATCCGTGACATGCTCCATCCAGTCCACGGCCTTGCCGTCCTTCACTTCCTGGATGGCGATATGGGTCATGGCGGTTTGTGGCGATGCGCCGTGCCAGTGCTTCTCACCAGGTGAGAACCAGACGACATCGCCAGGAGCGATCTTTTCGATCGGGCCACCTTCCCGCTGCACCAGGCCCGATCCGGAGGTGACGATCAATGTCTGACCGAGCGGATGGGTATGCAAGGAGGTGCGGGCGCCGGGTTCGAACGTCACCTGCGCGCCTTGCACGCGCTCTGCATGATGCGGATTGAACAGTGGATCGATGCGGACCGTTCCGGTGAAATAGTCGGCAGGGCCTTTGCCCGATGGTTTCGTGCCAGCGCGGGTGATTTCCATGATCATGTTCCTCGTCTTGTTGAACGCTTGAAGATCAGGCGTATTTCGACAGCGCGTCCGCCATGATGGCGCTATCGACATTGCCGCCGGATGCCACGGCGATCACGGAATCGGTTTCAAGCTCATCACCATGGAAAAGGGCGGCTGCCAGTGCCACGGCACCGCCCGGTTCCACCACGATCTTCAGGCGCTGGAAGGCAAGCACCATGGCTCGCAGCGCTTCTTCTTCGGTCACGGCTATGCCAGCACCGCAAAGGCGCTTGAGGATCGGAAAGGTGATGTTGCCGGGCTGCGGCGTGATGATCGCGTCGCAGATGGAGCCACTGAGGGCTGCGTTTCTCTCGATCTTCCCTGAGGCGAGCGAGCGCGCCACATCGTCGAAATGCTCCGGTTCTGCGGTGCGAACCTTCAGGCCCGAAGCCTTGGCTTCCAAGGCAAGCGCGACACCCGATGTCAGCCCGCCGCCACCACAGCAAACCAGCACCTCTGCTTTCTCGATGCCAGCCTCCTGCGCCTGTTCGGCAATCTCCAGGCCCACCGTTCCCTGGCCGGCAATCACCAGCGGTTCGTCATAGGGGCGAATCAAGGTCAGGCCGCGTTCTTCGGACAGCGTCGCGCCGATCGCGTCACGGTCTTCATTGGCGCGATCGTAGAGCACGACCTCGGCGCCGTAGGCTTTGGTGTTTTCGATTTTGATCTTCGGTGCATCGCGCGGCATGATGATGACGGCGGGCACGCCGTGCAGGCTTGCCGCCAGTGCGACGCCCTGGGCGTGGTTGCCGGAGGAAAAGGCGATGACGCCACGCTTTCGCACCTCTGGTTCCAGTGCCGAGACCGCCGACCAGCCGCCACGAAACTTGAAAGAGCCGGTCCGCTGCAGGCATTCCGGCTTGATCAGGACCTTGCGGCCAGCAATCTCGTCAAGAAAGGGAGAAGACATCAAGGGGGTGCGGATTGCCTCGCCGTTCATACGCTGGCGGGCGGCTTCGATCATCGCAATATCGGTCATCATCGTCTCACGTCATTCCAGATGGTGCCTACCATAGGGCCAAATGCAGCGACGTGAAGCCAAAAAAATCCCCGGTCGAAGCCGGGGATTTTCGTCTCTGCCTGTTGATTAGGCCAGCGTGTAGGCCGTCTTCACCGTGGTGAAGAATTCGTTGGCGTACTTGCCCTGCTCGCGCGGGCCGAAGGAGGATGCCTTGCGGCCACCAAACGGCACGTGGAAGTCGACGCCTGCGGTCGGCAGGTTGACCATGACCATGCCGGCTTCGGCGTTGCGCTTGAAGTGCGTGGCGTGCTTCAGGCTGGTGGTGGCGATGCCGGAGGACAGGCCGAAGGGCGTGTCATTGGCAACGGCCAGAGCCTCGTCGTAATCCTTGACGCGGATGACGGAGGCGACCGGTCCGAAGATTTCCTCGCGCGAGATGCGCATGTCATTGGTGGCTTCGGTGAACAGCGTCGGCTGCAGGAAGAAGCCGGGGGTTTCGCGCTTCAGCACTTCGCCACCGAAGGCGAGCTTGGCGCCCTCCTTCTTTCCGATTTCGATATAGTCGCAATCCTGCTTCAACTGCTTTTCATCGACGACCGGTCCGACATGGGTGTCTTTCGACATCGCATTGCCGACATTGATCTTGGCCAGACGCTCGGAAAGCGCTGCCACGAACTTGTCGTGGATGCCTTCGGTGACGATGATCCGTGACGACGCGGTGCAGCGCTGTCCGGTGGAGTAGAAGCCGGAATTTGCAGCCGCTTCGACAGCAACGCCAAGGTCTGCATCATCAAGAACGACGAAGGGGTTCTTGCCGCCCATTTCCAGCTGGAACTTGCGGTTGAATGGCAGCGACGAAGCGGCAACTCGTTGGCCGGTGCCGGTGGAGCCTGTAAACGTGATGCCAGCGAGATCCGGGCTGTCGAGCATTGCCTGACCGACGACGGAACCGCGACCCATGACGAGGTTCAGAACGCCCTTCGGCAGGCCTGCGCGGTGCAGGATATCGACGATCGCCCAGGCGCAACCGGGAACGAGGTCGGCCGGCTTGAAGACGATGGTGTTGCCGTAGCAAAGCGCTGGTGCAATCTTCCAGGCCGGAATGGCAATCGGGAAGTTCCAGGGCGTGATGATGCCGATGACGCCAAGCGGTTCGCGGGTCACTTCAACGCCGATGTTCGGGCGGGCGGATGGAATGACTTCGCCTGCCAGGCGCAGTGCTTCGCCGGCAAAGAAATCGAAAATCTGGGCGGCGCGGATGGTCTCGCCGATGCCTTCGGCCAGAACCTTGCCTTCTTCGCGGGCGAGGAGCGCGCCGAGCTCTTCCTTGCGGGCGAGGATTTCATCGGCGGTCTTCTTCAGGATGGCGTGACGCTCGAGAATGCCGGAGCGCGACCAGGCCGGGAAAGCGGCCTTGGCAGCGGCAATCGCCTGCTTGGCGTCTTCAGCGGAAGCCTGTGCGTATAGGCCGACGACTTCGTTGGTGTCAGAAGGATTGATGTTCTTCGACGTTTCGGATCCGATCCATTCGCCGCCGATAAGGTTTTGGTGAATTGTCATTGGTGCACTCCCTGTAATCGCTTTAATTTTCAGTGCTCGGGCAGCGTGGGGCGAAGCCCCGCTCCTTCGCGTTGTCCGCCGCGGCAGAGCGCGCGACGAGGTCGGCGGTGACCCTATGTCATGTCATGCCATCGCGAAAGACATTCGGGCGTCTAATTGTATGATTTTTTAAGTCAGTCTTGGTGCTCGCGTTTGTTCAGTCTTTCCAGATGCAGCAATAAGCCGCTGTGGTCGATATCGGCGCCGCCATCGCCGACAAAGGCATCGAAAGCGCGGGTCACTTCTTCCGTCAGCGGCAGCGCCAGATCAAGATCCTTGGCGGTGGCAAGAACGCCGTTCAGATCCTTCAACTGGAATTTGGAGGGACCGCCGGGCACGAAGTTGCGGTTCACCATGCGCTCGCCATGCAGCTCGAGAATGCGGCTTTCGGCAAAGCCGCCACGGATGGCGTTGCGGAAACCTTCGCGTGATGCGCCACCGGCTTCGACCAGCATCATCGCTTCCGCCACCGCGCCGATGGTGATGGCGACGATCTGCTGGTTGGCGAGCTTGCACAGCTGGCCTGCACCGGATGGTCCCACATAGGTCAGGCGACCCATGGCGGAAAAGACATCGCCGAGACTTGTCACCGTTGCCTCATCGCCACCGGCCATGATTGCCAGCGTCCCGGCAGTTGCGCCAGGCACGCCGCCGGAGA
Organism: Agrobacterium sp. 22117; assembly: GCF_052045735.1. Lineage (NCBI taxonomy): Bacteria > Pseudomonadati > Pseudomonadota > Alphaproteobacteria > Hyphomicrobiales > Rhizobiaceae > Agrobacterium > Agrobacterium sp. 22117. The sequence continues at coordinate 172,595 of NZ_JBQEPP010000007.1, forward strand.
CCGGTGCGTCCACATGGGCAATACCAAGCGCTTTCAGCTTTTGCGAATGGTCGCGGGCGATTGGCGGGGCAATGGAACTGCTGTCGATGACGATGGCGCCTTTTTCCAGCGCCTCGGCAACACCCATGTCGAACAGCACATTGCCGACGGCATTACCATCGCTGAGCATGGTGATGACGACATCGGCCCCTTTCGCCCCGTCAGCAGGGGAAGCGGCGAGGACCGCCCCATGCTCCACCAGCGCCCGCGCTTTCTCCACACTGCGGTTCCAGACGCGCACCGTAAAGCCGGCTTTCAACAGGTTGCGGGCCATGGGCCCGCCCATCAGGCCGGTGCCGATAAAGGCGATGATGCGCGCTTGTTTGCCCGACTCCGTCATTTCAGCGAACCTCCCAGCTCGTCTTCGATATGGACCTTGATGATCTCTTCAAAATTCGTCTCGGCTGTAAAGCCCAATTCGCGGGCGCGGGTAGCCTCGAAGCCGGGTGCCCAGCCTTCGCACATGCGCATGATCATCTCATTCGGCTCGCGACGGATGAGGCTGACGGCCTTTTCGCCCGCGATCTTGCGCAGTGCCTCGATCTGCTCGCCCACCGTGGCGCTCAGTCCCGGCATGGAGAGGTTGCGGCGTGGACCAACCTTGTCGGTATCGATCGTTGCGCCGTGCAGCAGGAAGCCGACAGCCGAACGGGGCGAAGCATGCCAGTGGCGGATGGTCTCCGGCACCGGCAACACGGCTTCCTGGCCGACCAGAGGTTCACGCAAAATGTTGGAGAAGAAACCGGAGGCGGCGGCATTCGGCTTTCCGGGGCGGATGCAGATCGTCGGCAGGCGAATGCCGATGCCTTCGAAGAAACCGCGTCTCGTATAGTCGGACAGAAGCAGCTCCGAGATTGCCTTCTGCGTGCCGTAGCTGGTCAGCGGCGTGGTGTGGAAATCATCGGGGATCGGGTAAGGCAGCGGGGCGCCGAAAACGGCGATGGACGAGGTGAAGACCACCCGCGGCTTGTAGCCATCCTCACCATTGGCGATGCGGATCGCATCGAAGAGATAGCGCGTGCCATCCAGATTGATGCGATAGCCCTTGTCGAAATCGAGCTCTGCTTCGCCAGAGACGATGGCCGCGAGATGGAAGATCACGTCCGGTCTTGTGGAGACCAGCTTTTCGGCCTCGCCTGGGGCGGAAAGATCGGCGGCGCGTGCATCGACCTTACCTTTGAAGCCGGCCGGCGATTCGGGCTGAAACACATCGATTAAGGTGAATGTCTCGATGTCCCTACCGTTCAGGTTTCCTTCGCGAACGAGCCTTTCGGTCAGCTTGCGTCCTACCATTCCGGCTGCGCCGATAATCGCTACATGCATCTGGTTTCTCCTCCACCGCATTACAAAATTTGACTTGTAAGGTTGTCTGATAACCTTATATGACTGGCTTGAAAACAGTATTTTGAAAAACCGAAAAATTTAAGAGCGGAGACGCCAAAGAAGCGTCACCGCCTGGGTGGAGGCGAGGGGGCATATGCTCAAGGTTCATGCGCAATCACGCGAGGAGCTGCAGGCTTCTTTGAAGGCCGGTCTTGGCGAGGGGCTGGTTCTGACGGACGCGGCAGAAATGGTCCGCTACTGCCGCGACTGGCATGGCGATGTCTCAAGCAGTGCCGTTGCCGTCATTCGCCCACGCAATGTGGAAGACGTTGCCGCGACCGTGCGGCTCTGCGCAGAGCTTGGCCTCGCCATTGTCCCCCAGGGCGGCAATACCGGTCTCGTTCTTGGTGGCGTGCCCGATGCGCCGGATCACCAGATCGTTCTCAGCCTTGAGCGCATGAATGCGATCCGCGCCATCGATACGGATGATTTTTCCGCCGTGGTGGAGGCTGGCTGCATCCTGTCGGAATTCAAGGATGCGGTGCAGGAAAAGGGCATGTTCTTTCCGCTGTCTCTCGGCGCGCAAGGATCCTGCCGCATCGGCGGCAACGTTTCGACCAATGCCGGCGGCATCAATGTGCTGCGCTATGGGATGACGCGCGAGTTGGTGCTCGGTCTCGAAGTCGTTCTTGCGGATGGTACCATCTGGAACGGGCTGTCGACGCTTCGCAAGGACAATCGCGGCATCGATCTCAAGCAGCTTTTCATCGGCGCGGAAGGAACGCTTGGCATCATCACCGCCGTCTCGGTCAAGCTCTATCCCAACCCCGAGCATGTCGAAACCGCGCTTCTCGGATTGAACTCGCTCGATGATGCGATCAAGCTTTATCGCCGCGCGCGTCGTGAGTGCTGCGATCTGATGTCGGCTTTCGAGTTCATGCCGCCGGTCGCGTTCACGCTTGCCATGGAAGCCATTCCGGATCTGAAAATGCCGATCGCCGGCGATTATGCCGCCTATGTGCTGATGGAGATTTCAGGCTCTGGTCTGGTCGATACCAGCGATCTGATGAGCCGCTTTCTCGAAGGTGTGATGGAAGACGGGCTGGTGCTCGATGGCGTCATCGCCTCTTCGCGCGCTCAGGCGCAGTCACTCTGGATGTTCCGCGAAGGTATGAATGAAGGCCAGGCGCTGCGCGGCGCCCATATGCGCACCGATATTTCCGTGCCGCTGTCGCGTCTTGCCGAATTCGTTGCAGAAGCGGAGGCGGCACTGGCCAAGGAACTGCCGGAATGCCTGGCGGTGTCCTACGGTCATGTGGGAGACGGCAATGTGCATCTTAACGTCCTTCCGCCCAACGGCAGCACGCGTGAGGAGCGGGATCACTACATTTACAAGGCCAAGGTCATCGTCAATGCGGTGCTGGACCGTTACGCTGGCAGCATCAGTGCCGAGCACGGGATCGGCCGCTTGAAGCGCGGGGATTTCGAAAGCCGTCTCGGCCCCGTCCAGCGGGAGATGATCGAGCGGCTGAAAGCCGCCTTCGATCCGGAGCTTCGCATGAATCCCGGTTGCCAGCTTGCCCTACAAGCGGCTAGCTAGAAGAATGAAAGTGCGCCGTCCTTCGGCGTTCATGTCCACCAGGAGCCATCATGACGCTGGAGTTCAGCCAGATTCACCGCACCGATCATCTTCCTGGCCGGATCGCCGCGGAGATCGCGCGTGAGATCAATGATGGAAAGCTGAAAGCCGGCGACAAGTTGCCGACCGAGCATGCGCTGTCCAAGACGTTCGGCGTCAGCCGTTCGGTCGTGCGAGAGGCCATCGCCCAGCTTCGCAATGAGGGCGCGGTCGAAACACGTCAGGGCGTCGGGGCCTTCGTCAGCGATCCGCGTCATCGCGTATCGATCCGTATCGAGCGCTCCAAGCTGACCGATCCCGACAAATTCCGCGATCTCTTCCAGTTGCGTCTGCCGTTGGAAATCGAGGCCGCCGGTCTTGCCGCCGTCAACCGCACGCCGGAGCAGTTGAGCCGGCTGGAGGCCGCCCTCAACAATATGCGCAATGCGCCGGATTGGGACAAGGACGGTATTCCTGCCGATCTCGATTTCCATCGCACCTTGGCAGAGGCGACGCAGAACGATTATTTCTCGATGTTTCTCGGCTTTATCGCCGAGCGGATCAGCTCGGCGATAAAGGTCGCCTTTTCACGCGCAGTCTTCGGCGAAATCCTGGAAACCACCATCCAAGAGCATGTGCCAATCTATGAGGCCATTGCTGCGTCCGATGCGGCAGCCGCACGCGCCGCCATGCGCGCCCATCTGGTGGGTGCTGCAAAACGCTTGAATCTCGAGATGGAAATCTACGAATAGGCCTTTCGCGCCGGCGCGATTGGTCCTGCCCGCCACGGGCTGTGAATTTCATCGAAAATTCGGCGTCTGGCAGGCTGGACTAAGGCCTTTTCTCATACTAAGAAGATTGACGTATTCAGGTTGTCAGACATCCAGACAATATAATTGCTGTGGAGGCAGTGGTCGGATGGGCTGAAAGTGGGAGGGATCAAGCTTGGTCGAAATCAGGACTGTCGATGCTGCTGCAATTTTGCCGGAAGATCATCGGGATGCGATCCTGATCGGTCGCGTCTGGTCCAAGAGCGAAGACGGCCCATGTCCGGTCCTGTTGAAGGATGGCGTTCTCTACGATCTCTCCAGGCTTGCGCCGACCGTCTCGGAACTGCTCGAAAAGCACGATCTCGTCGAGCGTCTTTCCGACACGCTGCAGTTTGCAGCGCTCGGTGCCTTTGAAGCCTTTCTTGATGGTTCCGCCGGACAATTGCTTTCGCCAAACGATATTCAGGCCGTCAAGGCGGCCGGCGTCACCTTCGCCGACAGCATGCTGGAGCGCGTCATCGAAGAACAGGCCAAGGGCGATCCGCAGCGTGCGCAGGACATCCGCGGCCGTCTGGCTCCAGTGCTTGGCGATAGCCTCAAGGGTGTCGAGGCCGGCTCCGAAAAGGCTGCGGAGGTCAAGCGCCTGCTGCAGGAAATGGGCCTCTGGTCGCAATATCTGGAGGTCGGGATCGGCCCGGATGCGGAGATTTTCTCCAAGGCGCAACCCATGTCGTCCGTCGGCTGCGGCTCGCTGATTGGCGTTCATCCCAAGTCGCAGTGGAACAATCCTGAACCGGAAGTGGTGCTTGCCGTCACCTCCGATGGCCGCATCGTCGGCGCCGCCCTTGGCAATGACGTCAACCTGCGCGATTTCGAAGGGCGCTCCGCCCTGCTGCTGAGCAAGGCAAAGGATAACAACGCGTCCTGCTCCATCGGCCCGTTCATCCGTATTTTCGACGGCAAGTTTACACTGGACGACGTGAAGCAGGCACAGATTTCGCTGCTCGTTGAAGGCGAAGACGGGTTTACAATGACGGGCGTCAGCCCGATGCAGGCAATCAGCCGCACGCCGGAAAATCTCGTGTCGCAGCTTTTGAACCGCGATCACCAGTATCCGGATGGTGCCGTCTTCTTCCTGGGCACGATGTTTGCTCCGGTCAAGGATCGTCATGGTCCAGGTCTCGGCTTCACCCATGCCAAGGGTGACCGCGTCGAGATATCAAGCCCGCGATTGGGCAAGCTGATCAACTGGGTGGCCAGCACATCCGATTGTCCGGAATGGACCTTCGGCACGACGGCATTGATGCGCAATCTCGCAAAGCGCGGGCTTCTATAACGTCCGTCGCGGGCGAGCGATCTCGCTGACGCGACACGCATATCCACAGGCTTAAAACGTTGCGCGCGCGCCTCTTTGTGTTCGCGCCGCTTCGGATCATTCTCGGGAGGGGAAAGATGCAGAAAGTCATCAATCTTTTTTACCGCATCCTCGAGACCATTCTCGTCGCGCTTCTTGCAGGCATGGCAATCATGGTCTTCGTCAATGTGGTCATGCGCTACACCATGAATTCCGGCATCAACGTCTCGGAAGAACTGGCGCGCTATTTCTTCGTCTGGATCACCTTCATCGGTGCGGTCGTCACCTTCCGTGAAAACAGCCATATGGGCATCGAAACGCTGGTGATGTTCCTGTCGCGGCGCTGGCGCATTTTCTGCATGATCCTGTCCAACATCATCATTCTTCTATGCTCGGCGATCTTCTTCTGGGGAACGTGGAAGCAGTCCGCCATCAATGCCAGCATGCATGCGCCGGTCACCGGCCTGTCGATGATCTGGGTCTATGGTGTTGGCATGTTCACCGGCGGAATCATGTTCATCATCGCGCTCGAGCGCCTGTACCGCTTTCTGACCGGCAAGGTCCGCGAAGACGAGATTGCCGCCTTTGCCGGTGAAAATCTCACCATCGAACAGCTTTCGGAGCGCTGACACATGACACTTCTGGTTTTTGTCGGCTCGCTCCTCGGCGCCATGGCAATCGGCGTTCCCGTTGCCTTCTCGCTGATGTTCTGCGGCGTCGTGCTGATGTGGTACATGGGCATGTTCAATACGGCGATCATCGCCCAGAACATGATCTCCGGCGCCGATACCTTCACGCTGCTCGCCATTCCCTTCTTCATCCTGGCCGGTGAATTGATGAATTCCGGCGGTCTGTCGCGCCGCATCATCGACTTTGCGATTGCGCTGGTCGGCCATATTCGCGGCGGTCTCGGCATCGTTGCCATCGTTGCCGCCATCATCATGGCGTCGATCTCCGGTTCGGCGGCGGCGGATACCGCCGCACTCGCGGCGATCCTCATCCCGATGATGGCGAAGGCCGGTTACGACATTCCGCGTTCCGGCGGTCTGATCGCTGCCGGCGGCATCATCGCCCCCGTCATTCCGCCGTCGATGGCCTTCATCGTCTTTGGCGTTGCGGCAAACGTGTCGATCACCCAGCTCTTCCTCGCTGGTATCGTGCCCGGCATCCTGATGGGCGCATCCTTGATCATCGCCTGGCTGATTGTCGTGCGCAAGGACAACGTCCAGCCGCTGCCGAAGACGACGGCAAAGGAACGCCTGGTCGCAACGGGCCGTGCGGGCTGGGCGCTCGGCATGCCGGTCATCATTCTCGGCGGCATCAAGGCCGGTATCATGACGCCGACGGAAGCCGCCGTCATTGCTGCGGCCTACGCACTCTTCGTCGGCATGGTCATCTACCGCGAATTGAAGCCTGCCGATCTGTGGCATGTGCTGCTTCGCGCTGCCAAGAGCACATCGATCATCATGTTCCTGGTTGCCGCAGCACTGGTTTCTGCCTGGCTGATCACCGCTGCCAATATCCCAGCGGAGGTTGCCGGCTTCATCGAACCGCTGATCGACCGTCCAATGCTCTTGATGGCCGTGATCATGGTGCTGGTCTTCATCGTCGGCACTGCGCTCGACCTGACACCCACCATCCTGATCCTGACGCCTGTCCTGATGCCGATCGTCAAGCAGGCGGGCATCGATCCGGTCTATTTCGGCGTGCTCTTCATCATCAACAATGCCATCGGCCTCATCACGCCGCCGGTCGGTGTTGTCCTCAATGTGGTTTCGGGTGTCGGGCGCATTCCGCTCGGCAAGGTGACGGTCGGCGTCTGGCCGTTCCTGGTCGCCGAAACCATCGTTCTGGCCCTTCTGGTGATCTTTCCGCAGATCGTCATGGTGCCGCTGCAATATCTGCGTTGACCGAACGACTCGGTTTGTTTCCAAGGGAGGAAAACATGAGAAAGCTACTTCTACTCACGACAGCCATCGCCTTCACCGCCGGTGCCGCCGCACCCGCTTTTGCCGAATACAACAGCCGGATGATCCGCGTGTCGAACGGCATCAACCAGGATCACCCGGTCGGCAACGGCATCAAGGCCATGCAGGCCTGCCTCGACGAGAAGACCGGCGGCAAGCTGAAGATGACCGCATTCTGGGGCGGCGCTCTCGGTGGTGACTTGCAGGCCACCCAGGCTCTGCGTTCTGGCGTTCAGGAAGCGGTCGTCACATCGTCCTCACCACTCGTCGGCCTGATTCCGGCGCTTGGCGTGTTCGACCTGCCTTTCCTTTTCTCCAACACGAAGGAAGTCGATGCCGTTCTGGACGGCGAGTTCGGCGACATGATGAATAAGAAGCTGGAAGAGCAGGGCCTCGTCAATCTGGCCTATTGGGAAAACGGCTTCCGCAATCTCTCCAACTCCAAGCGCGCGGTCGACAAGTGGGAAGACTTCTCCGGCTTGAAGGTGCGCGTGATGCAGAACAACATCTTCCTCGACACCTTCCAGAACCTTGGCGCCAATGCCACGCCGATGGCGTTTGGCGAAGTGTTCTCCGCACTTGAGACCAATGCGATCGACGCACAGGAAAACCCCTATGTGACGATCGACACCTCGAAGTTCTACGAAGTGCAGAAATTCGTCACCGAGACGAACCACGCTTACACGCCGTTCCTATTCCTCTTCTCCAAGCCGATCTTCGACAGCTACACGCCCGAAGAGCAGACCGCCCTTCGTGAATGCGCGATTGTCGGCCGCGACGAAGAGCGCAAGGTCATTCGTGCGCTGAACCAGAAGTCGCTCGACAAGATCAAGGAAGCCGGTCTCAAGGTGAACGTTCTGTCTGCGGAAGAGCAGGCGCGTATCCGCGAAAAGTCCGCGGTCGTCTACGAAAAGCACAAAGCTGAAATTGGTGCAGATATCGTTGACGGCATTCAGGCCAAGCTCAAGGAAGTTCGCGCTCAGTAATTTGCGCTAAGGTTTAAATACCGAAACGCCCGGTGACAGATCGTCGCCGGGCGTTTTTGTTTCTCAGGACATGTCAGGCGCCCGTAAAGGCCTCAAGCCGCTGCAGGCTTGTTCTGGCGGTGTTCGATCAGGTCGTCGACGACGGCGGGATCGGCGAGCGTCGAGGTGTCGCCGAGCGCGCCGAAATCGTCTTCGGCGATCTTGCGCAGGATGCGGCGCATGATCTTGCCGGAGCGGGTTTTCGGCAGGCCGGGTGCGAACTGGATCTTGTCCGGCGTTGCCACCGGGCCGATCTCATCGCGCACATGCTTGACGAGTTCGGCGCGCAGCGCTTCGTCGCCGGTCTTGCCCGCCATCAACGTCACATAGCAATAGATGCCCTGTCCCTTGATATGGTGCGGATAGCCGACCACGGCTGCCTCCGAAACCGCGCTATGCGAGACGAGCGCCGATTCCACCTCTGCGGTTCCAAGACGGTGGCCAGAGACGTTCAGCACGTCATCGACGCGGCCGGTGATCCAGTAATAGCCATCCTCGTCACGGCGGCAGCCATCACCGGTGAAGTACTTCCCCTTATAGGTGGAGAAGTAGGTCTCGATGAAGCGCTGATGGTCTCCATAGACGGTACGCGCCTGGCCCGGCCAGCTGTCGGTGATGCAAAGATTGCCGTCGGCCGGACCTTCCAGCACCTTGCCCTCAGCATCGACCAGTTCCGGCTTGACGCCGAAGAAGGGGCGGGTGGCCGAACCGGGCTTCAGATCGGTGGCACCCGGCAGCGGCGAAATCAGGATGCCGCCGGTTTCCGTCTGCCACCATGTATCGACGATCGGGCTCTTGTCCTCGCCGACGACATGATAATACCACTCCCAGGCTTCCGGGTTGATCGGCTCGCCGACCGTGCCGAGGAGGCGGATGCTAGAGCGCTGCGAGCGTTTGACGAACTCGTCGCCAGCGCCCATCAACGACCGAAGCGCGGTGGGTGCGGTGTAGAAGATATTGACCTTGTGCTTGTCGATAACTTCCCAGAAGCGTCCCTGGTCGGGGAAGTTTGGTACACCTTCGAACATCAACGTCGTGGCACAGTTGGCAAGCGGTCCGTAGACGATATAGGAGTGGCCGGTCACCCAGCCGACATCGGCCGTACACCAGTAGATGTCGCCATCCTTGTAGTCGAAGACATATTCGTGCGTCATCGACACATAGACGAGATAGCCGCCAGTCGTGTGCAGCACACCCTTCGGCTTGCCGGTGGAGCCCGATGTATAGAGAATGAAGAGCGGGTCCTCCGCTTTCATCTTCACCGGCTCGCAATGGGGTTTTACGTTTGCGGTTTCCTGGTGGTACCAGAGGTCGCGACCGGGCGCCCAGTTGGTCTTGCCGCCCGTGCGGCGCACGACCAGGACCTTGTTGACGATGACGTGCTGGCGCGCGGCGATATGGATCGCCTTGTCGGTGTTTTCCTTCAGCGGAATGGGCTTGCCGCCACGAACGCCTTCATCGCAGGTGATGACGAAGGTGGACTGGCAGTCGACGATGCGGCCGGCCAGCGCTTCGGGAGAGAAACCGCCAAAGACGACGGAATGGATGGCACCGATGCGGGCGCAGGCAAGCATCGCATAGGCCGCTTCCGGGATCATGGGCATATAGATGGTGACGCGGTCGCCCTTCTTGACGCCGTGCTTTTTCAGCACATTGGCGAGGCGGCAGACGGCGTCATAGAGCTGGTTGTAGGTGATCTTCTTGTCGATATAGGGATTGTCACCTTCCCAGATGATCGCGGTGCGTTCGCCATGCGTCTTCAGATGGCGGTCGATACAGTTGTAGGAGACGTTGGTGAGGCCGTCCTCGAACCATTTGATCGGCACCTTGCCCTTGAAGGAGGTGTTCTTGACCTTGGTATATGGCTTGAACCAGTCGATCCGCTTGCCGTGCTTGCCCCAGAATTTCTCCGGGTCTTCCACGCTGTCCTGATACCATTTCAGATAGCGGTCATTGTCGATCAGAGTGCCGGTTTTGGCCGATTTGAGAACCGGGTAGATCTTCGCAGACATGAACTCCTCCTCATGCAGATTGTCTTTTTAAGTCTGGAGACTCCTGTCCTCCAGTCATGTGTCCAATTCATAACAGGTTGGTGACATCCGGCAATTAGACAAAGGTCATTTGTTTCTCGAACAATTGCAATTCTGATGCAATCCGGTTATAGAGCGGTCATATTCCCGGAAATCAGTGGTTTCATTCCACGCCCGCGACACCGGCGCGGACGCTCAGAAGGATTGTATCTATGGCTCAAACACTGCTCATGCCGAAAGCGACGGCCGTCTGGCTCGTTGACAACACGGCGCTGTCGTTCGATCAGATTGCCACGTTCTGCAAGCTTCATCCGCTTGAGGTCAAGGCAATCGCCGATGGTGAAGCAGCGCAGGGCATCAAAGGTCTCGATCCGATCGCAACAGGTCAGCTTTCCCGCGACGAAATCCAACGCGCCGAAGGCAACCCGAACCACAAGCTGAAGCTTTCCGAGCCGAAGGTTCGTGTTCCAGAATCCAAGCGCCGTGGCCCGCGTTACACGCCGGTGTCCAAGCGTCAGGACCGTCCGAATGCCATTCTCTGGCTGGTGCGCAACCACCCGGAGCTGAAGGACGCGCAGATTTCGCGTCTCGTCGGCACCACGAAGTCGACCATCGAGCAGATCCGTGATCGCACCCACTGGAACGCCGCAAACCTGACACCGATGGACCCGGTCACGCTTGGCCTCTGTAGCCAGATCGATCTCGACCTCGAAGTCGAACGTGCATCGCGCGGTCGCCCGCTTCCCACCCAGGAAGAACTGGATGCGACCTTGCAGCCTGCAAGCACCACTGAAAAGCTCGGCTTCAACTATGATCGCGAAGAAGAAAAAGAAATCGACGCCAACGCCGTTTTCGCCAAGCTCTCCTCGCTCAAGTCTACCCGCAAGGATGAAGACGAGGACGACAACTACTAACAGTCTATCCAATAATCGCCGTTGGCCGCCTGCAAATGGCAATTTCTGTGCTTCCGGTGCTCACGTACTTTAAGTACGCTGCGCTCCGGTTCTCGAAATCACCATTTTCGTCAGACCAACAGCAATTCTAGAACAAACTGTAAGGCGTTTGGTCGGTCCTGATACTGCCCGCATCCAGAATGCACCTATTGAAGCCCCGGTTTGCGCCGGGGCTTTTTGCTTTCTGCCGTTTCAGCAAACCGCACAAAGAAAAACCTCCGCAGCGCAGGGCTGCGGAGGTCAATCTGAAATCATCACGTCTTTTTTGTCTTATGCGTGGTTCATCTGTCGCTGCGGCATGTTGATAGATGGCACACCGGTCTTTTCGTCGTCATTGACAAGGCCACTTGCTCTGAGCAGCGAGGTGAAGCGGCCACCGCGCAGGCTGAGTTCATCGAAGGTACCCTTCTCGATGATCCGGCCATTGTCCATGAACAGCACCAGATCGGCGTCGCGGACAGTCGACAGACGGTGCGCGATGATGAAGGTGGTGCGATCCTTGCGCAGCGCATCGACGGCGTCCTTGACGCGCGCTTCGGTTTCCACGTCGAGCGCACTCGTCGCTTCATCCAGAACCAGGATTGGCGCATTCTTCAAAACCGCACGGGCAATGGCGATACGCTGACGCTCACCACCGGAGAGACGGTTGCCGCGCTCACCCACCTGCGTCATGTAGCCATTTAGCCTGCTGTCGATGAAGTCGGTCGCGGCCGCCGCAGTTGCGGCCTGGACGATTTCATCGTCGGTCGCCGAATCGCGACCCAGACGGATGTTGTCACGGATCGAGCGGTTCAGAAGGCCGGCATCCTGGAACACGGTTGCAATCGAGCTTCTGAGCGACTGGCGCGTCACCGTCGAGATGTCGATGCCGTCCACAAGGATCTGGCCGGAGCTTGGGTCATAAACACGCTGCAACAGGTTGATGAGCGTGGTCTTGCCTGCACCCGTCGGACCGACGATGGCGACCGTCTCGCCGGCATTGGCGACGAAGGAGACGTCGTGCACGCCCTGCTTGGTGTTGGCAAAGCCGAAATTGACGTTGCGGAATTCGACCGTGCCTTCGACGTGACCGAGTTCGCGAGCCGAATTCGGTTCTTCACGCTCCTGGACGGAATCTTCCAGCTTGAAGAAGTCCTCGAGCTTGGCGCGGGCCTCGAAAATCTGGCTGACGAAGGCACGCATCTGGTCGAGGCGGCCGATCAGCAGGTTGGCGAAGCCGATAAAGGCAATGACGTCACCAACGCGAAGCTCGCCATTCTTCACCAGGATCGTACCGATGACGAGGATGATCATCATCGACAGCGTCGAGGCCGTGCGGTTCAGCGCGCTGGCGAAAGCCCACCAGTCGAGAACCGGGTACTGGGCGCTCAGCAGGCGCTCGGTGAAGGACTTCAGAGCCTTGGTTTCCGCTTCGATGCGGTTGTAGCTGTGCAGCACCGAGACGTTGCTGATCGAGTCGCTCACATGGGCAAAAACGGTGTGATAGTGCTCCTCGACGGAGGCCTGGCCTTCCTTCGTGCGGTTCATCACCCACTTGCCGATAAACCAGTAGAAAATACCAAGGCCCACCAGCACGAAGCTCAGGCGAACGTCCATCGAGAAGGCAGTCGGGATCAAGAGCGCTACGGCAACGAAGGTTGCCAGATGCGTGCGCATGAATTCGAGCCAGAGGCCGAATAGCGTCTCGCTGGCGCGCAACAGCGTATGCAGCGCGTTGGAGGTGCCGCGCTGATGATGCCACGACAGCGGCATGGAAATGATACGGCCGAAGGCTTCGGTCAGAAGCGAGGCGCGGCGCCCATGGGCAAGCCGGTCCGCCTCACGCGCCACGGCAACGTAAGCCACTGTATTGAAGAGGCCGAACGCACCCCAAAGAATGAGGATGTTGGTTGGAACGGACCCTGTCGACAGCGCATCGATGATCTTGCCGAACAAAACAGGCTCAGCGATGGTGATTGCCGCAAGAATAACGTTTGCAACAACGACGATCGTGACCCGCCATTTGTTGGTTGCAAGGTAGCGCAGGGCGCGCGTGTAAACTTGAAACAGTGTCAATTTCCAAATCCCGTCTTCATGTCAGTCCTGCCCTTTGGGGCGAAACCCTTACCTTCAACGACAAGGGCGATTGCGGGCTATGCAAGCAGTTGTTTTATCGCTCTTTCTACATGAATGGGCGCTTAACGCCGGGGCTTTTGAAGCGAGACTCGAAAAAAATCGCGTTCTGCACGATCTGAATATTTTGGATTGTCAAATCGGTCTATTTCGCGGAAAAGTTTTAGTGCATGACACGTTGCTTGATTACAAATTTGCCGCGTTCGAACCTGGCTGCTAAGGGGTGCGAAAGACATACCCCCTGCAAGGTTCGTGGTCTTTTTTATTGCCAGGATCTATTTTGAGATGCAGACCCTATTTACGTTCCTGGATACCCATGCAGAGCCAATGGGTCTGGATGAATTTCTCTCTTCTTTCCAGCAGGTTATAAGCCAGTATGGGTTTGACTATTATCGTATTTTCCGACGCGCCGTCCGGCGGGCCGCGGTCAAGGATGTGGTGCTGGCGCAGCAGCAGCCCGAGGGGTGGCCCGCGATTTACGACGCGAAGAAGTATAGGGAGGTCGATCCCATCGAGCGATCGCTCTGTCTGTTGCAAAAGCCGGTGAGGTGGCGGGATGCAGTGTGCCTTCTTCCGCAGGCGACGCATCGCAAACGTGCGGCGAAACTTTTTCAGGATGCGGCTCGGCATGGATTGCGGGAAGGCTATGCTTTTCCAATTCACGGACGCAACGGCATGCTGGGTGGCGTTGTCATCAGCGGCCTTGGCTGCCATCTGACGGAACGTGAATTGGCGATCTTCGATGCGGTCATGCGTGTCACGTTCTGGCGTGTTGCGGATTTGACCGGACACTCGGAAGATCTGCTGTCCTCTCCGGATCTTTCGGTGGCGCAGCTGACGCGCCGGGAGCGCGATGTACTGACGCTACTGGCGCTCGGCAACACGTCGCCGGAGATCGGCAAGGCGCTTTCGATCACCAGTCATACGGTGGATTGGTACCTCAGCGGTATCCAGCGCAAGCTCGGTGCGCGAAACCGCCAGCACGTCGTGGCGCTTGCGTTTCGCTGCGGCTTGATTGGTTGACGCATTCAGACGCGCGGACCAGAACCGGGATGATGAAAATCGTCCTTTCCAACATGCGGTTTTGCTGCTTAATTCCGCGGTGCAGCATGTTGGAGTGCTCATAAGGTTCTTGGGAGGCCGTTTTGAAGATATCGAAAATTCTCGTTGCCAATCGTTCGGAGATCGCAATCCGCGTATTTCGCGCCGCCAACGAGCTCGGTATAAAAACGGTCGCCATCTGGGCCGAAGAGGACAAGTTGTCCCTGCACCGCTTCAAGGCGGATGAAAGCTATCAGGTCGGACGTGGCCCGCATCTTGCCAAGGATATGGGTCCGATCGAGAGCTATCTGTCGATCGAGGAAGTGATCCGCGTCGCCAAGCTCTCGGGCGCTGACGCCATCCATCCAGGCTACGGCCTTCTTTCGGAAAGCCCCGAATTCGTCGACGCCTGCGATGCCGCCGGCATCACCTTCATCGGCCCGCGCCCGGCAACCATGCGTCAGCTCGGCAACAAGGTGGCCGCCCGCAATCTGGCGATTTCGGTTGGCGTGCCGGTTGTTCCGGCGACCGAGCCTCTGCCGGATGATCTTGCGCAGGTGGAACGTATGGCCGAGGAGATCGGCTACCCGGTGATGCTGAAAGCCTCCTGGGGCGGCGGCGGTCGCGGCATGCGCGCCATTCGCAAAAAGGAAGATCTGGCGCGCGAAGTCACAGAAGCCAAGCGCGAAGCCAAGGCGGCCTTCGGCAAGGACGAAGTCTATCTGGAAAAGCTGGTGGAACGCGCCCGCCACGTGGAAAGCCAGATCCTTGGCGATACGCATGGCAATGTCGTCCATCTCTTCGAGCGTGACTGCTCCATCCAGCGGCGTAACCAGAAGGTGGTCGAGCGCGCGCCAGCGCCCTATCTGTCGGAATCGCAGCGCCAGGAGCTTGCCAATTACTCGCTGAAGATCGCAGCGGCGACGAATTACATCGGCGCCGGCACGGTCGAGTATCTGATGGATGCCGATACCGGCAAGTTCTACTTCATCGAGGTCAATCCGCGCATCCAGGTGGAGCACACGGTGACCGAAGTCGTCACCGGCATCGATATCGTCAAGGCGCAGATCCACATTCTCGAGGGTGCTGCCATAGGCACGCCCGAATCCGGCGTGCCTGAGCAGAAGGATATCCGTCTCAACGGCCACGCGCTTCAGTGCCGCATCACCACGGAAGATCCCGAGCACAATTTCATTCCCGATTACGGTCGCATCACGGCCTATCGTTCGGCCTCAGGCTTCGGCATTCGCCTGGATGGCGGCACGTCCTATAGCGGCGCCGTCATCACCCGCTATTACGATCCGCTGCTCGTCAAGGTCACCGCATGGGCGCCAAAACCGGATGAGGCGATCAGCCGTATGGACCGCGCGCTGCGCGAATTCCGTATCCGCGGCGTGGCGACCAATCTCACCTTCCTGGAAGCAATCATCGGTCACGAGAGCTTCCGCACCAACACCTACACGACTCGCTTCATCGACTCGACGCCTGAGCTTTTCGCCCAGGTGAAGCGTCAGGACCGCGCCACCAAGCTTCTGACCTATCTGGCCGACGTCACCGTCAACGGTCACCCGGAAACCAAGGGTCGCGCCACGCCGTCCGACAAGGCCGTCAAGCCTGTCGTGCCCTACATCGAAGCGCCGACGCCGGACGGTACGAAGCAGTTGCTGGACAGTTTGGGGCCGAAAGGCTTTGCCGACTGGATGCGCAACGAAAAGCGCGTCCTCGTCACCGACACCACCATGCGCGATGGTCACCAGTCGCTTCTGGCAACGCGCGTTCGCACCCATGACATTGCCCGCGTGGCGAGCGTCTATGCCAAAGCACTTCCGCAGCTTCTGTCGCTGGAGTGCTGGGGCGGTGCGACCTTCGACGTCTCCATGCGCTTCCTGACCGAAGACCCATGGGAGCGTCTGGCGCTGATCCGCGAAGGCGCGCCAAACCTGCTTCTGCAGATGCTTCTGCGCGGCGCCAATGGCGTCGGCTACAAGAACTATCCCGACAACGTCGTCAAATATTTCGTCCGTCAGGCGGCAAAGGGTGGGGTCGATCTCTTCCGCGTCTTCGATTGCCTGAACTGGGTCGAAAACATGCGCGTCTCGATGGATGCGATTGCCGAAGAGAACAAGCTCTGCGAGGCTACCATCTGCTACACGGGCGACCTGCTGAATTCGGCGCGGCCGAAATACGATCTCAAATATTACACCAATCTTGCCGCTGAGCTTGAAAAGGCCGGCGCGCATATCATCGCCGTCAAGGATATGGCGGGTCTTCTGAAGCCTGCCGCCGCGAAGGTTCTGTTCAAGGCCCTGCGCGAAGCAACCGGCCTTCCGATCCATTTCCATACGCATGATACGTCGGGCATTGCTGCCGCCACCGTGCTCGCCGCAGTCGACGCGGGCGTGGATGCCGTGGATGCGGCGATGGATGCCTTCTCCGGCACCACCTCGCAGCCCTGCCTCGGTTCCATCGTCGAGGCATTGTCCGGTTCGGAACGCGACACGGGTCTCGATGCGGAGTGGATCCGCCGCATCTCCTTCTATTGGGAAGCGGTGCGCAACCAGTATGTGGCCTTCGAAAGCGATCTCAAGGGACCGGCATCCGAAGTCTATCTGCACGAAATGCCAGGCGGCCAGTTCACCAACCTCAAGGAACAGGCGCGGTCGCTCGGCCTGGAAAGCCGTTGGCATGAGGTGGCGCAGGCCTATGCCGATGCCAACAAGATGTTCGGCGATATCGTCAAGGTCACGCCATCCTCCAAGGTGGTCGGCGACATGGCACTGATGATGGTCAGCCAGGATCTGACGGTGGCCGATGTCGAAAACCCGGAAAGGGAAGTTTCCTTCCCGGACTCGGTCGTCTCCATGCTCAAGGGCGATCTCGGCCAATCGCCGGGCGGCTGGCCTGAAGCGCTGCAGAAGAAGGCCTTGAAGGGCGAGAAGCCGTATACGGTTCGTCCCGGCTCGCTTCTGGAAGATGCCGACCTCGATGCGGAGCGCAAGGCGATCGAAACCAAGCTGGAGCGTCCGGTCGATGATTTCGAGTTTGCCTCCTATCTGATGTATCCGAAGGTCTTTACCGATTTCGCGCTTGCTTCGGAAACCTACGGTCCTGTCTCGGTGCTGCCGACCCATGCTTACTTCTACGGCATGGAAGACGGCGAGGAGCTGTTTGCCGATATCGAACGCGGCAAGACCCTCGTCATCGTCAACCAGGCGTCTTCGGGCGTCGACGACAAGGGCATGGTTACCATCTTCTTCGAGATCAACGGCCAGCCGCGCCGCATCAAGGTGCCGAACCGTGCCCATGGTGCCAGTGGCTCGGCTGCGCGCCGCAAGGCAGAGCCGGGGAATGCCGCCCATGTCGGCGCGCCGATGCCGGGCGTTATCTCCCGCGTCTTTGCCAATGCCGGCCAGGAGGTGAAGGCGGGCGACGTTCTGGTTTCCATCGAAGCGATGAAGATGGAAACGGCCCTGCATGCCGAGCGAGACGGCAAAATCGCCGAAGTCCTGGTACGGCCAAGTGACCAGATCGACGCCAAGGATCTGCTGGTCGTCTACGCCGAGTAACGAAGCGACATCAAGAGTGACGACAATGCCCGCCACCGTGCGGGCATTTCCGCTTGTGGATAAGCCTTCCTGCATGTATGCGTGTTTGTGCACGATTCCACATGTTGGTGCCGAATGTCCAAAATCGACCACTTCGTCAGCGAGCGTCAGACGCTCATCTTCGCCGAGCTGCAGAGCAAGGGCCGCGTTCTTGCGCAGGATCTCGCCCAGGCTTTCGATGTTTCGGAAGACACGATCCGGCGCGATCTTCGCGATATGGCAGGGCGTGGACTTTGCGAGCGCGTCTATGGCGGGGCGCTGATATACGGTGGCAAGACGGTGCCGCTCAGCCACCGTGTCACGGATATGCAGGACCGCAAGGATGCGCTCGGCCAAGCGGCGGCGGCGTGCATCGCACCGAAAATGACGATCTTTCTCGACGCCGGCTCCACCAATCTTGCCGTTGCCCGTCACTTGCCGAAGGGCGCGGGGCTGACCGTCATCACCAATACGCCAGTGATTGCGGCAGAACTGTCCGGCCGCGCCGATCTGGAACTGATCGTGGTCGGCGGGCGGATTGATCCCGCCGTCGGTGCCGCCATCGATACAATGGCGATCTCTCAGCTGGAGGATATGCGGCCCGACCTCTGCATCCTCGGTGTCTGCGGCATGACGGCTGATGGCGGGCTCTCCGCCGACATCTATCAGGACGCGACCTTCAAGCGGCTGGCCTGCAAGGCGAGTGCCAGAACCTTGGCGGCGCTCACCACCGAGAAGCTTGGTATGGGCGCAGCCTTCCATGTGGCGGCGCTCACCCCCGATCTCACCCTTGTCCTGGAGAGCGATGCGGATGAGGCTTTCGTTCGCGATCTCAGGAGACAAAATCTCGACATTCATCTTGCCGGGCGTGACGCCCGTGCGTCATCCCATCCGCATTCACCGAAGGACCAGCCCGCATGACCGGCTCCCCCATGTCCGTCTCCACCGCCCGCACCCCCTATATGACGAAAAACCGCTTTGGCGTCTCTTTGCTGTTCCTGATGAACGGCTTCATGATGGGCTCCTGGGCGCCGATGATTCCCGAATTTGCCAAGCGCCTTTCGCTGAGCGAAGCTGAGCTCGGGCTCGTCATTCTCGTCTTCGGTCTCGGCTCGCTGTCCTGCATGCCGGTTGCCGGTTCGCAGATCGCCCGTATCGGGTCGCGCTCGGTGACGCTCTTCTGCGCCGCCATCTTTGTGCCGACACTACTTCTCATCACGCTCTCCAATACCGTCTGGGCGGGCGTCATCACCGTCTTTCTCTTCGGCGGTCTGACGGGCGCCATGGATGTGGCAATGAATGCCAATGCCGTTGCGGTGGAACGCGGTATGCGGCGCGCCATCATGTCGTCATGCCACGCCTTCTGGAGCCTTGGCGGCCTGATCGGTGCGGGTCTTGGCGGTCTGCTCATCACCAAGATCGGCATTTATGGTCATGCCGTTGCGCTCACCATCATCGCTGCAGCCCTTCTTGCAATTGCCTGGCCGCGCGTCATGATGGATCGTCCGCACCCTGAAGAAGAACGGCCGAAGGGTGGCTTGCCGCTTACACCGCTGCCCTGGATCATCGGCCTCATGGCGCTGTTTTCCATGGTGCCGGAGGGTGCGGTCCTCGATTGGGGTGCGCTCTATCTGCGCAACGAGCTTGGCGCATCGGTTGCCGTGTCGGGCTTTGCTTTCGCCGCCTTCTCGCTGACCATGGCGGTCATGCGCTTTGCGGGCGACCTGGTGCGCGAGCGACTCGGTGCCGTGCGCACGTTGCAAGTCTGCTCGGCCCTATCCATCATCGGTCTTCTGATTGCGGGTGCTGCCGGAGACGCTTTCATTGCCATTATCGGCTTTGCCATTGCCGGTATCGGCATCTCCAACATGGTGCCGATCGCTTTTTCCGCTGCCGGCAACATGCCGGGGCTGGCGCCTGGCATCGGTCTGTCTGTCGTCACCACCATGGGCTATTCCGGCATTCTGGTCGCGCCCTCGGCCATTGGCTTCATTGCCGAACATACCGGGCTTGCGACCGTGTTCCTGTTCATTCCGCTTCTGCACGTGGTCGTGCTGCTGCTCTCCAGGCTCGCTCGTCATGCCGACGGGGCTAGCGGTCACTGAGCCACGCCAATCGTTCCGTGCGTCTGGAGCGCTTCCAATCTCTAAGGAAGCGCTCTCGTTTTGGGTCGGGCGTAAGACGGGCTCGAATTTTGCCATGATTGCGGTAAAATAAAGCACGGCGCGCAAAAGTGTGAAGCGGTTTTGCGATAACGCCATGCGAACAAGAAGACCGTACAGTGTGAGAGCGAAGCGACACGCTTTAACAGTTGACTGCTTCGATGTTGACAAGGCGCCCGCCTTGATCCACCTGAATGAAGACCCTCACCGCAGTTGCAGAGACCATGATGAACGCACACGCCGATTACGATCCGAAGCCCCGCCGCGCCTCCGTTGCCGTCGATGTCGGTGGCGTGATCGTCGGTGGCGGTGCGCCGGTCGTGGTGCAATCCATGACCAATACGGACACGGCCGATATCGATGCGACGGTCCAGCAGGTTGCAGCCCTTCATCGCGCGGGCTCGGAGATCGTCCGCATCACCGTGGACCGGGATGAGAGCGCTGCCGCCGTTCCGAAAATCCGCGACCGCCTGTTGCGGCTTGGCATGGACGTGCCGCTCGTCGGTGACTTTCACTATATCGGCCACAAGCTGCTCGCCGATCATCCGGCCTGTGCCGAGGCTCTGGCGAAATACCGCATCAATCCCGGCAATGTCGGCTTCAAGGACAAGAAGGACAAGCAGTTCGGCGACATCATCGAGATGGCGATCCGCTATGACAAGCCGGTGCGCATCGGCGTCAACTGGGGTTCGCTCGATCAGGAACTGCTGACGAGCCTTATGGACAAGAACAAGGATGCCGGCTTTCCGCTGTCCGCCCGGCAGGTCACGCGCGAAGCCATCGTCCAGTCGGCGCTGATTTCCGCCGAGCTTGCCGAAGAGATCGGCCTGCCGCGCAACCGGATCATTCTCTCCGCCAAGGTCAGCCAGGTTCAGGATCTGATTGCGGTCTATTCCATGCTGTCGGAGCGCTCCGACCACGCGCTGCATCTCGGCCTCACCGAAGCCGGCATGGGTTCCAAGGGCATCGTCGCCTCGTCGGCTGCCATGGGTTATGTGCTGCAGCAGGGCATTGGCGATACGATCCGCGTGTCGCTCACACCGGAGCCGAATGGCGATCGCACCCGCGAAGTGCAGGTGGCGCAGGAACTGTTGCAGGTCATGGGCTTTCGTCAGTTCATTCCCGTGGTCGCGGCCTGTCCGGGATGCGGGCGCACGACGTCGACCGTCTTCCAGGAACTGGCGCAGAACATCCAGAACGATATTCGCAAGAACATGCCGGTCTGGCGTGAGAAATATCCAGGCGTCGAAGCGCTGAACGTTGCCGTCATGGGCTGCATCGTCAATGGTCCGGGCGAAAGCAAGCATGCCGATATCGGCATTTCGCTGCCGGGAACCGGCGAGAGCCCTTCCGCACCCGTCTTTATCGATGGTGAAAAGGCGTTGACCTTGCGCGGTCCGAACATCGCCTCGGACTTCGAGGCGCTGGTCATCGACTATATCGAAAAACGTTTTGGCCAAAAGGACGCGGCGGAGTGAGTCTCGACCGTGAAAATGCCCGAATCGCTGTGTCTTACCTCCCGAAACTCACGGAGCAATGATTTCCAATGATCAAGAAGTTTGCTGTTCTTGCGCTTGCCGCAACTTACCTTTCCGCCTGCACCACGACCGACCCCTACACGGGTGAGCAGAAGGTCTCCAACATGGCGGGCGGCGCGGGGCTTGGCGCGCTGGCCGGTGCGGTTGGCGGTCTGGCGATCGGCGGCGGCAACAAGGGCCGCAACGCGCTGATCGGTGCCGGTATCGGCGCGCTCGCCGGCGGCGCAATCGGCGGCTATATGGACAATCAGGAAGCCGAGCTTCGCCAGCAGTTGCAGGGTACCGGCGTCTCCGTCACACGCCGCGGCGACAGCATCGTGCTCAACATGCCGTCCAACATCACCTTCGCAACGGACCAGGATCAGGTGATCCCGCCATTCTACCCGACGCTGAATTCGGTCGCGATCGTTCTGAACAAGTTCAACAAGACCTATATCGACGTCAACGGCTTCACCGACTCCACCGGCAGCCTGAACCACAACCAGCTCCTGTCGCAGCGCCGCGCCGCCTCGGTTGCCAATTATCTCGCAAGCCAGGGTGTCGATCAGCGCCGCATGTCCACCATGGGCTTCGGCCCGTCGCAGCCGGTGGCATCCAACGCCACGCCGGATGGCCGCGCCCAGAACCGCCGCGTGGAAGTGTTGATCTCGCCGCTGACGCAGAACGGCTAAGACGCAATCACGCCTGTCGGATTTAGAAAAGGGCTGCTTTGGCGGCCCTTTTTGTTGTGGCTGTGGAGATAGTGGGCAAGTGTGAGAGACGCTTACGCTCTCAGCTCTTTCGCTCAGCTATAAAGCGTGCCGCTTCCACCAGGATCTCCGCCTTGTCGCCATAGGGCGCGAGCAGGTTTGCGGCATCGTGTACCTGCTCCTGAAGTTTTTCGCGTGCCCAGTCTTCGCCACGCAGTGCCACCAGCGTGCCTTTGCCGCGCGCGGCGTCCTTACCGGTGGCCTTGCCCATCGTGGCGGCGTCGGAGGTGAGATCGAGGAGATCGTCAGCAAGCTGGAAGGCGAGGCCGATCTTTTCGCCGAAGCGGCGCAGCGTCTGGCGGTGAGAGGCATCGTTTCCGGCAATGATCGCACCGGCCTCACAGGCAAAGCGCAGCAGCGCACCGGTCTTCATCGCCTGCAAAGTCACGATGCCCTGTTCGTCCGGTGCCTGTTTTTCTGCCGCCAGATCGAGCGCCTGACCGCCTGCCATGCCGCCAATGCCTGCGGCGCGTGCCAGTGCGAGCACGAGGGCTGTCTTTTGATCGCCTGTCAGCGGCGTTTCCGGGCTTGCGATGATGTCGAAGGCAAGGGTGAGCAGGCTATCGCCCGCAAGGATCGCGGTCGCCTCGTCGAACTTTTTGTGCACTGTCGGCTGGCCGCGACGCAGGTCGTCGTCATCCATGGCGGGAAGATCATCATGCACCAGCGAATAGCAGTGGAGGCATTCCAGTGCGGCGCCCACACGCTGGGCCGCAGCCTCATTGCCGCCGAGCAGCTGTGCCGTCTCAATGACGAGGAAGGGCCGCAGGCGCTTGCCGCCGTTCAGCACGCCGTGGCGCATGGCGTCCAGCAGGTTTGCGGGCCGTGCGATTTCGTCGTCACCGACTGCGCCTGTCAGAAGCTCTGCCAGCAGTTTTTCCGTGCTCGCCGCGTTATCGCGCAGCCTGTTTTCGAATGTCATTGCGCTGCTTCCTTCCATCTCGCGGCTGTTTCGCATGGGGGAAAAGGGCTGGCAAATGTTTTGTTGAAGGGGTGCGGAACTTCACCATCGTGAGTAGCCTTGATGGTGCGAGCGGAATATGAAAGGCTTGATCTGAACCAGCGGGGACGGGATGTGAGCAGTACGCCGGAAAGCGAAAGGGAGTACGAGGCGCTTCCCGACGAGGAGAGCAGGCCGAAGTTGGATATCAAGAACCTCGCCAAACGCGTCGGCATGTTCGTGCTGGCGCTGTTGATCCTGCCCTATCTGCTGATCCCTCTCTATGCGCTTCCCTTCATTCGTCCCGTCTCGACGCTGATGCTTGCCGATCTGGTGACCTTCCAGGGCTACGATCGGCAATGGGTGCCGCTTGAAGATATTTCTCCCCGCCTCATCCAGTCGGTAATGATGTCGGAAGACGGCCAGTTCTGTTTTCACCATGGCGTGGACTGGAACCAGATGCAGGATGTCGTCAACGACGCGCTGGAAGGCGAGGCGACACGTGGCGCCAGCACCATTCCGATGCAGACGGCCAAGAACCTATTTCTGTGGAACGGGCGATCCCTGATCCGCAAGGGTATGGAGCTTCCGCTTGCGCTCGTTTCCGACTTCGTCTGGTCGAAAAAGCGGATGATGGAGATCTATCTCAATATCGCAGAATGGGGCCCGGGCATTTACGGCATCGAGGCTGCAGCGCAATACCATTTCAAGGTGCCAGCCTCCAAGCTCACCTCTCGCCAGGCTGCACTTCTGGCCGTGTCCTTGCCAAACCCGATCGATCGCAATGCCAGCAAGCCCGGTCGCGGCATGCAGCGTCTTGCGGGGTTGATCGAGCGCCGGGCCAGAGGCTCCGGCGCTTATGTGGGCTGCGTGCTGGACTGACCTGCTTCAGCCCTTCGTGAAGATGTAATCCGTTTCCTGCCGCAGCGTTTCGCCGGGGCGAAGGATCGCCTTGGGGAAGCCCTCGTGATTGACGGCGTCCGGCCAGATCTGGGTTTCCAGGCAGAAGCCGGCAAAGGGGCCGTAGTGGCGGCCATCGTGGCCCGGAACGGCGGTGTTCAGCTTGAAGCCGGAATAGAACTGCACGCCGGGTTCCGTGGTGTGGACTTCCAGCGAAATGCCGGAGGCCGGAGCGCGAACATGCGCCACCTTGCGCTTGGCGACACGCTCTGCGGACAGGCAGAAATTGTGGTCGTAAAGCACCTGTTCGCCCTTGTCGTCCTTCAGGCTCATCGGCGTCGGCTGGCGCAGATCGAACACCGTTCCAGAGACAGGGCGAATTTCGCCGGTCGGGATCTGGCGCTCATCGGTCGGCAGATAGTGATCGGCGGCTATTTCGATCTCGTGGTCGAGCGCGGTTTCGGCGCCGTCGAGATTGAAATAGGAATGCTGGCAGACGTTGGCGATGGTCGGCAGATCGGTCGTCGTTTCATAGAGAACCGAAAGAACGCCGCCTTCGCGGATGGTGTAGGTTGCCGTCATCGTGCAGTTGCCGGGATAGCCGGCGCGACCATTCGGATCGATGATCTGCAGAATGACATGGCTTGGCCCGTGCTCCATGATCAGCCAGTTGCGCTTGCCCGTGCCGTCGCTGCCGCCATGAAGATGGCTGACGCCCTTTTCGTTGAGCTCCAGCTGATAGTCCTTGCCGTCGATCGAGAATGTGCCGCCACCGATGCGGTTGGCATTTCGGCCAGGCGTCGCACCAAAGTAGGAGGAGTATTTTGGGTAGTCGTCAAAGGCGTCGAAGCCGAGCACCAGCGGCGGCTGATGACCGTCAAGGCGCAGATCCTGGATGACCGCACCCCAGGTCATCACCTTGGCGGTCAGGCCGTCGGCGGAAATCGTCACCCGCTCGACCTTTTCGCCAGTGGCCGTAATGCCGAAATTCTCCCGTGCGCCTGCTTCGCTCATCCCGAATTCTCCCTGTCGCTTGCGATTTGCGCCGGACGTTGCGTCATTTTGGCGTCTGGCGCAACGCCGGCATGTCAAATTCTTGGAGGCTCCTGATCAACGGGTCGTCGTGCCGATCTCGGCCAGTTCGTAAGGTGTGGTCTGGTAGATCTCGTTGATCCAGTTGCCGAAGAACAGATGGGCGTGGCTGCGCCAACGGTTGAGCGGGGTTAGCGCCGGGTCGTTATGCGGGAAGTAGTCATGCGGCAGCTTGATCGGCACGCCGGAATTCACGTCGCGGAAATATTCGTCTCCCAGCGAGGTGGAGTCATATTCCACGTGGTTGAACATATAGAGACGCTTGCCGCGCTTCTCATGCACCAGGCACACGCCCATCTCCTCGGACTCCATCAGGATTTCGAGGTCGGGATGCTTCTCGATATCGGCGCGGCGCACCTCCGTCCAGCGGGACACCGGCACCTGGAAGTCGTCGGAGAAGCCGTTGAGGTAGATGGAGGCCGGGCAGAGGTTGCGGTGACGATAAACGCCGAAGGCCTTCTCCTTCAATTCGTGCTTCGGCACGCCATGAAAATGGTAGATCGCCGCCATCGCACCCCAGCAGACATTCAGCGTCGAATGCACATTGGTCTCCGTCCAGTCGAAGATCTTCTTCATCTCTTCCCAGTAGGTCACGTCCTCATAAGCAAGCGTCTCGACTGGAGCACCGGTGATGATGAAGCCGTCGAACTTGCGGTGACGCACCTCTTCCCACGTCTCGTAGAAGGAGAGCAGGTGTTCTTCCGGCGTGTTCTTGGCGCGGTGTCCGCCGATGCGCACCAGCGACAGTTCCACCTGCAGTGGCGAGGCGCCGACAAGGCGGGCCATCTGGATTTCGGTCTTGATCTTGTTCGGCATGAGGTTCAGGAGCCCGATCTGGAGCGGGCGGATATCCTGACGGATCGCCATGGTCTCGGTCATCACCCGCACGCCCTCATTCACGAGGGTTTCGAAGGCGGGCAGCGTATCGGGAATCTTGATGGGCATCGCGAACTCTCACGTCCAAAACAAAAAACCGGCAGCGAAATCGCAACCGGTCCTCGGAAATTGCCTGTTTCCTCGACCCTTTAGCGACTTCTTTAAAGTGGCTGCAAGCCGGTCGGCAAATCACCACTGGGGGCTGTCATAATCCCGTCCGGCCGAAAAATCAATATCGCCGCCCTCTGCAGCGTTTCCGCCTTTCCTTGGGACAAGGTTTCGCGATAAGGCAGGGCATGAGATCGGATCACTTCACCATTCTGCTGGGCGGCGATATCGCGGTAACGGATCGCCTGCAAAAGGCGGTTGCCGGATCGCGCGTGATTGCCGCCGATAGCGGTATGAAACATGCCAGGCCGCTCGCTCTCACCCCTGAGCTGTGGGTGGGCGATTTCGATTCCGCCGATGCGGCGCTTGTCGACGAATGGCCGGATGTGCCGCAACAGCCATTTCCAGCTGCCAAGGGCGAGACGGATGGCGAGATTGCCGTTTCCGAGGCTTTGGCGCGGGGCGCGAAGCGTCTCACGCTGGTCGGCGCGCTGGCGGGCGAACGATCCGACCATGCGCAGTTTCATCTGCTCTATGCTGTGGCTCTGGCGGAACGCGGCTTCGAGGTGGTGCTGACGTCTGGTGAGGAAGAAGCTTTTCCGCTGCTTGCCGGCGATTTGGCGCTCGATCTGCCTCGGGGCTCGCTGTTTTCGGTTGCCGGTTTTACAGCCCTTTCGGGTCTCGATATCGAGAACGCCCGTTATCCCCTCAACGATTTTGCGCTTGCCTTCGGCTCGTCGCGCACTATGTCCAACGTGGCTGAGGGCGAAATTCGCCTTCGCCTCAAAAGCGGCAAGGCGATCGTGCTTGCCCGTCCCTACGATCTGACCGGAGCCTGATGCCTTGGCACCCCCCATTCTGAAACTCGACGATATCAAGCTGACCTTTGGCGTGACGCCACTTCTGGATGGCGCCAACCTGCAGGTGGAGCCGGGCGATCGTATCTGCCTCGTCGGTCGAAACGGGTCGGGCAAGTCGACGCTGATGAAGATCGCCGCCGGTCTCGTCGAAGCGCAGTCGGGCGAGGTCTTTCGTCATCCGTCCGCGACGATCCGCTATCTGGAGCAGGCGCCGGATTTCGGCGCCTACGACACCGTACAGGCCTATGCCGAATCCGGCCTTGGACCGGGCGACGATCCCTATCGGGTCAGCTATCTGCTGGAACATTTGGGTCTGACCGGCCAGGAAAATCCGTCGAGCCTTTCCGGTGGCGAAGCGCGTCGTGCCGCACTTGCCCGTGTCATGGCGCCGGAGCCCGACATCCTGATGCTGGACGAGCCGACCAACCATCTGGATCTTCCGACCATCGAATGGCTGGAAAGCGAATTGCAGCAGACGCGAAGCGCGCTCGTCCTCATCTCGCACGACCGCCGCTTCCTCGAGAAGGTGTCGACCGCCACCGTCTGGCTTGATCGCGGCCAGTCGCGTCGTCTCAGCCGTGGCTTTGGCTACTTCGAGGAATGGCGCGACAAGGTGCTGGAAGAGGAAGAGCTGGAGCAGCACAAGCTCGGCAAGGCGATCGAGCGCGAAGAGCACTGGATGCGCTAC
Source organism: Agrobacterium sp. 22117 (assembly GCF_052045735.1). Lineage (NCBI taxonomy): Bacteria > Pseudomonadati > Pseudomonadota > Alphaproteobacteria > Hyphomicrobiales > Rhizobiaceae > Agrobacterium > Agrobacterium sp. 22117. The sequence goes on from NZ_JBQEPP010000007.1 coordinate 200,324, forward strand.
GGCGTGACGGCACGCCGCAAGCGCAACATGCGCCGCGTGGGAGAACTGCGTGACATGCGTGCGGCCTATCGCGGCCACAAGGGTCCGCAGGGCTCCGTGCAGGCAACGGCCGTGGAAGCGCGCGAATCCGGCAAGCTGGTGATCGAGGCCGAGGCCATCACCAAGTCCTATGGCGATCGCACCATCATCGCGCCCTTTTCGCTGCGCGTGCATCGCGGCGATTGCATCGGTCTCGTCGGGCCGAATGGCGCGGGCAAGACCACGCTTCTCAAGATGCTGACCGGTGAGTTGGCGCCTGACAGCGGCACGGTGAAACTCGGCACCAATCTGGAAATCGCCACACTCGACCAGAAGCGTGAGGACCTCAATCCCAACGATACGCTGGCGCATTACCTGACCGATGGTCGCGGCGAGAGCCTGCTGGTCAATGGCGAGCAGAAGCATGTGACCGGCTATATGAAGGACTTTCTGTTCCAGCCGGAACAGGCCCGCACGCCAATCCGCAATCTGTCTGGTGGTGAGCGCGCGCGTCTCATTCTGGCGCGGATCCTGGCAAGACCGACAAACCTACTGATCCTTGATGAGCCGACGAACGATCTCGATATCGAGACCCTCGATCTGCTTCAGGAAATCGTCGCTGGCTTTTCCGGCACCGTCATTCTCGTCAGCCACGACCGTGACTTCCTCGACCGCACGGTGACCTCAACGATCGCGCCTGCCAACCCGGATGCGCCGGACGGCCGCTGGATCGAATATGCCGGCGGCTATTCGGACATGATGGCGCAGCGCAAGGGCGCGGCCGAAGACAAGAAGCGTTCGGAAAAGCAGGAAAAGGCGAAGGCCTCTGCAAGTACAGCGACCAGTGCCGAGCCTTCCAAGGCCAAGGGCAAGCTCTCCTTCAAGCAGAAGTTCGCGCTGGAAAACCTGCCGAAGGAAATGGAAAAGCTGCAGGGCGAGATCGCCAAGCGCGAAGAGCGCATGGCCGATCCGCAGCTCTTTGCCAAGGACCCGGCTGCTTTCAACAAGCTGGCGGACGAGATGGCGAAGCTTCGCGAAAAGCTGGACGCCATGGAGGAGGAATGGCTTGAGCTTGAGATGCTGCGCGAAGAGATGGAAGGCTAGCCCACACCATCTTTGACAGCTCATCAAATATGCGGTTCTCTATCCAAAACGGAGGAGCCCCACCATGCGCATGATCTTCGTCAATCTGCCGGTGAAGAATATCGAGACATCGAAAGCCTTCTTCACCGCGCTCGGCTTCAGCTTCAATCCGGAATATTCCGATGAGCGAACGCTGTGCATGATCGTCGAAAAGAACATCTTCGTCATGCTGCTTCAGGAAGAACGCTTCCGCGATTTCATCAATGGCGAGATCGCCGATGCCAATCGCGGCACGGAGGTGCTGACCTGCCTTTCGGCGTCCAGTCGCGAGGAGATCGACAGCATGCTGAAAACAGCGCTGTCTTCCGGTGGGCGCGAGTGGAAACCGGTGCAGGATCACGGCTTCATGTATGCCGCAAGCTTTCAGGATCCCGATGGCCATGTCTGGGAACTGGTTTACATGACGGAGCAGGCATAGGCGCGCGGCGTCACGTCTTGCCAATAACCGATTGTGTCATTACATCTTTTCTCGCTCTAACGGGGTGCTTTGTCGAAAAGACAAGGCTGAGAGGCGTTCGCCAACCCGAAGAACCTGATCCGGTTAACACCGGCGGAGGGATTAGACGGCTTCCATCCAGACGCCTATTCCCGTAACCCATTCGAGAAGGTGTCTGATGTATCGTCGTTTTCTGCTGTCCGGCCTCGTCGCCGTATCCTTCCTCCTGCCAAGCCTTGGCGCTGCGCAGGATAAAAAGGTTCTCACCGTCTACACCTATGAAAGCTTCGTCTCCGAATGGGGTCCCGGTCCCAAGGTGAAGGCGGCGTTCGAGAAGACCTGCGATTGCACCGTCAGTTTCGTCGGCGTCGCCGATGGTGTGGCGCTGCTCAATCGCCTGAAGCTGGAAGGTACAAGCTCCAACGCGGATGTCGTGGTCGGTCTCGATACCAACCTCATTGCCGAAGCCAAGGACACCGGGCTCTTCGAAGCATCGGGCATCGACGCCTCCGCAGCAAAGGTGCCGGGCGGCTTCAAGGACGATGTCTTCGTTCCCTATGATTACGGCCACTTTGCCGTCGTCTACGACACCCAGACGCTGAAGAACCCGCCAAAAAGCCTGAAGGAACTGGTCGAGGGCGACCCGTCGCAGAAGATCGCCATTCAGGATCCGCGGACATCGACGCCGGGTCTCGGCTTGCTGCTCTGGGTCAAGTCGGTCTATGGCGACAAGGCGCCGGAAGCCTGGGCGAAGCTCAAGGATCGCGTGCTGACGGTGACGCCGGGCTGGTCGGAGTCCTACGGACTCTTTACCAAGGGCGAAGTGCCGATGGTGCTTTCCTATACCACATCGCCCGCCTATCACATGGTGGCCGAGCACAGCGAGCGCTATCAGGCTGCAAGCTTCGAGGAAGGCCATTACATTCAGATCGAAGTCGCCGGTTTGTTGAAGAACGCGCCGGAGAAGGAGCTTGGCAAGACGTTCCTTTCCTTCATCCTGACGCCAGGCTTCCAGGATGCCATTCCGGAAAACAACTGGATGATGCCGGTCACCGCCACGTCGCAGCCGCTGCCGGATGCCTTCAACAAGCTGGTCCAGCCGACCAAGACCTTCCTGATGTCGCCGGAAGAGGTGGCGAAGAACCGCAAGGCCTGGATCGATGAGTGGCTGACCGCGATGAGCGTGAAGTAATCTCACGCGACCCCGCCCGTGATTGCGCGCAGCGACAGAAGACGGTTCCTGATCAGTGGCATGGCGGCTTTTTCCGCCGTGTTGCTCTTCATCGGCCTTGCGGTCGTAGCGCTTCTTTCCTTCGATACACAGGCGGCGTCGAACGCCCTCTTCGATACTTATACACTGCGCATTCTCCGCTTCACGCTCTGGCAGGCGACGCTCTCCACCGTTCTTTCGGTGGCGCTCGGTCCACCGGTCGCACTGGCGCTGGCACGCCAGAGGGATTTTCCCGGCCGTATCTGGATCATCCGGCTGATGGCGGTGCCGATGGGTCTGCCCGTGATCGTCGGCGCGCTTGGGCTGATTGCCATCTGGGGCAGGCAGGGGCTGCTCAACGCAGCACTTCTCTCTGCGGGCGCAGAGCAGCCTTTCAGCATCTACGGCCTTTCCGGCATTCTCATTGCCCATGTCTTCTTCAACCTGCCGCTTGCCGTGCGCTTCTTCCTGGCGGGGCTGGAAAGAATGCCCGGCGAATATTGGCGCATGAGTGCCGTGCTCGGCATGAATTCTCTCTCCACGTTCTGCTTCATCGAATGGCCGGTGGTACGGCGGCTCGTACCGGGTGTAGCGGGCCTGATCTTCATGCTCTGCGCCACGAGCTTCACGCTTGTCCTGCTGCTCGGCGGCGGTCCGGCTGCGACGACCGTTGAGGTGGCGATCTATCAGGCGCTCCGCTTCGATTTCGATCCGCCACGCGCCATAGCACTCTCGCTCATGCAGATTGCGATGACCGGCCTGCTTCTCATCTTGCTCTCGTTTCTGCCGGGTGCGGAAGCGGAGGGTCAGACGCACGGCCAGACGGTTCGTCGTTTCGATGCCGCTCGCCCGTTGGCGCGTCTTTGGGATGGGCTTGTCATTGTTCTTGCGATGCTGCTGGTCGGGTCGCCGCTCGTCGCCGTCGCGGCCTCCGGATTGACTGCGGATCTGTGGCGTCTTTTGAGCGCCGAGATATTTCGGCGCGCAGCCATCACCAGCCTGTCGATCGCACTTTTCTCGGCAACGCTCTCGGTTCTGGTCTCCGTGGCGCTCATCCGGGCGCGCCAGGTGGTTGCGGACGACAATGCACCGTCGTGGGGTGCAAGGCTTATCGCGGCGACTTTTGGTGGCGGCGCTTCGATGGTGCTTCTGGTGCCACCCGTCGTGCTGGGCAGTGGCTGGTTTCTGCTGTTGCGCCCCTTTGGCGATGTGTCCCTCTTCGCGCCATTCCTCGTGGCGCTCATCAACATGCTGATGGCCTTGCCCTTTGCCATGCGCGTTCTCGAACCCGCCTTCACGACCCATCAGGCAAGAACCGAAAAACTGGTCTCAAGCCTAGGTCTCACAGGCTTTTCCCGTTTTCGCCTTGTCGATCTTCCGGTCCTGTGGCGCGCCTTCGCCATGGCCTTTTCCTTTGCCATGGCACTGTCGCTTGGCGATCTCGGAGCCGTGGCCCTTTTCGGCTCGGAACGCTTCGTGACCTTGCCGTGGCTCGTCTACAGCAATATGGGCAGCTACCGGACCAATGATGCGGCGGGCTATGCCTTCATCCTAGGCGTCATTTGCCTCATCCTCGCAGCAGGTGGCGTGTCGCGCCAATCCGAGAGAGCGAAAGCAGCGACATGAAGAGTGATCAGGCAAAGGTTACGCTGGAACAGGTCTCGCTGCAGCTTGGACAGCAGCACTTCTGCTTCGACACGTCCTTCGAGGAAGCGAAGGTGACCGCGGTCGTCGGTCCTTCCGGTTCGGGCAAGTCGACGCTTCTCAACCTCGTCGCAGGTTTTGAAAAGCCGACAGGTGGTCGCGTGCTGATCGGGGCCGAAGACATGGGTGGACGCGATCCGGCGGAAAGGCCGATCTCGCTGATCTTCCAGGACAACAACCTCTTCGCCCATCTCGACATCGCCACCAATATCGGCCTCGGGATCAACCCATCGCTTCGCCTTACACAGGAAGACAAGGCAAGGATTGCGTCAGCTCTTGAACGGGTGGGGCTTGCGGGTTTCGAAAAGCGGCTGCCCTCCAGCATGTCCGGTGGTGAACGCCAGCGTGCAGCACTTGCGCGTGCACTGGTTCGTCAGCGCGCGGTCATGCTGCTGGACGAACCCTTTGCAGCGCTGGATCCCGGCTTGCGCGCCGGAATGGCGGGGCTGTTGAAAGAGCTGCAATCGGAGAACGGCAACACGGTTCTCCTCGTCACCCATCACCCGGACGATATTCGCCGTCTTGCTGACGCGGTGGTTTTTCTGTCGGATGGCAAGATCCTGTTTCAGGGCGCGACGGAGGCCTTCTTTTCCGCCACAGACATTCCCGAGGTCGGAGCCTTCCTCCAGAAGTAGTGCGGGGACGTGCCACAATTTGGACGCGGCGCAATGTCAATCCTGCAAATAGACAGTGAAGGTGCGTATTTTTTGCACTTGCCAATCAGGCTCAACTATTTGAGACATATATAGAGAACGTCTTTTGTCAGGGTCTTTCCGCAGCATAGATCGTTTTTGGGATCGTTTTGGATGTTCAGGCATTCTGGTGCCTGTGGGGTTTAAGCTGATATTCTGGTCTGCATATAACGGATGATCAGGAACGTTTGGAGCGGACTGGCAGGATGATGACGCGTGTGAAGGCCGTAAATGGCCGCTCCGGTCACGATATGGAAAAGCGGTCGATATCGCGGCGAGGCATCATAAGCCTCGGGGCTGCGGCATTGATGCTGTCCTCATGCCAGTCGCTGTTCAGCCCTGCCTATCAGTCCTCGCTGAAGCCTTCCGACAATCCGCAGACAGTCGAAGAGGTGCAGAAGAACGATCCGCGTGCACAGATGGGTGCGCGTGAGCATCCGCGCATCGTCGCAAGCTATGGCGGCGAATATCACGACGAGAAGACCGAGCGTCTGGTCGCCCGCATCACCGGCGCGTTGACGGCAGTGTCGGAAAATCCTCAGCAGTCCTATCGCATCACCATTTTGAATTCGCCGGCCATCAATGCTTTCGCGCTGCCGGGCGGCTATCTTTACGTCACGCGCGGTCTTCTGGCGCTTGCCAATGACGCCTCGGAAGTGGCGGCGGTGCTGTCGCATGAAATGGGCCACGTCACAGCCAATCACGGCATCGAGCGTCAACGCCGCGAAGAAGCGGAAGTGATTGCCAGCCGCGTCGTGGCGGAGGTTCTGTCCAGCGATCTCGCCGGCAAGCAGGCGCTTGCACGCGGCAAGCTTCGTCTTGCGGCATTCTCGCGCCAGCAGGAATTGCAGGCGGACGTGATCGGCGTGCGGATGCTGGGTGAGGCGGGCTACGATCCTTACGCCTCGCCACGCTTCCTTGATTCCATGGCGGCCTATGCGCGCTTTACCTCGGCCGATCCCGATAGCGATCAGAGTCTCGACTTCCTCTCGAGCCACCCGAATACGCCGCAGCGTATCGAACTGGCCAAGCGCCATGCGCGCGCCTTCGGTCAGGAAGGCCAGGTCGGCGACAAGGGCCGCGACTGGTTCCTCACCGGCATCGATGGATTGCTCTACGGCGACAGCCCGCAGGAGGGTTATGTCCGCGGCAACACCTTCCTGCATGGCAATCTCGGCATTCGTTTCGATGTGCCGGAAGGCTTCCAGATCGACAACAAGGTCGAGGCGGTTTTGGCAACTGGCCCGGGTGATATGGCAATCCGCTTCGATGGCGTTGCCGATCCGAAGCAGACCAGCCTGCCCAATTACCTGACGAGCGGCTGGGTGGCCGGCCTGTTGCCGGACACGGTGCGGGAAATACAGGTCAACGGTCTGCCCGCTGCAACAGCGCGCGCCAGCGCCGACAAGTGGGATTTCGATGTCACCGTCATTCGTGTCGGCGACCAGATTTTCCGTTTCCTGACTGCCGTGCCGAAGGGCAGCGCGCAGCTGGAGACGGTGGCGAACCTCCTGCGCTCCAGCTTCCGCAAGATGACGCCTGCGGAAATCTCTGCACTGAAGCCGCTTCGCGTGCGTGTCGTTACCGTCAAGCCGGGCGAAACGGTCGCCTCGCTTGCCGCACGGATGATGGGCACGGATCGCAAGCTGGAACTCTTCCGCGTCTTAAATGCGCTGAGCACCACCGCCGCGATAGAGCCGGGGCAGCGGGTCAAGATCATTTCGGAATAAGCAGGGCGCTGTCCGGCAACGCCCTCATTTACCCACTTCCGTTCAAACCATCGGAACGTCGAACACTTCGCCCGGGCGCATCGGGCGGAAGTTTTCACGCGCGACGTTTTTATCCTTCATGGCCGCTTCGAGCGCGATGATCGGTGCATCGATCGCTTCATCGGTCAGTTGCACCGTGCCCCAATGGTGGCCGCAGGCATAAGTGGCGTTGCAGATCTTCATGCCTTCCACAGCCTCCGCCGGATTTTGGTGCTGGCCCTTCATGAACCAGCGCGGCTCATAGGCACCGAAGGGCAGGTTGGCGAGGCGGAAGCTGCCATGCTTCTTGGCGGCAGCGTGGTAGTTCAGCCCGCTGTGAAAGCCGGTATCGCCGATATGGTAGATCTTGCCGCCGGGCGTCTCGATGACGAAGGCGGCCCAGAGCGCCATGCGCCTGTCGTTCAACCCGCGTGCGGACCAGTGGTGGCAGGGCTCGAAATGGACTTTGACGTCGGGGCTGACGGCAATCGCATCGCCCCAGTCTCCCACCGAAATCTTCGCTGCCTGCACCTTGGTGTGGATGATCGCGTCGTTACCGAGCGGCGTGACGAAAAGCGGCTTGTGCTCGACATGCAGCCTATGCAGCGTGTCGAGATCGAGATGGTCATAATGATTATGGGTGACGAGAACGAGATCGATCGGCGGCAGGTCCTCGAAGCGGATGCCGGGCGGGTTGACGCGCTTTGGTCCTACAAAGCTGAACGGACTTGTGCGCTCCGACCATACCGGATCGACCAGAATATTCAGCCCCGCCGTCTGAATGAGGAACGAAGCGTGGCCAACAAAGGTGACGCGCAGATCTTTTCCTTCGACGCGGGCATCTGGTTTCGCGGTCGGATAGGGGCTTGGATAGTTCTCCGGCCACTGAGCTCTCTGGCCGTTGAAGCGCCATTTCATCAGGTCGCTAAAACCATTCGGCTGCTCCCCATTGGGATTGAAGAACCGCGTGCCGTCGAAATGATCGGAGGCAGGGCCCTTGTAATAAGCGCTGGCATAGGAACGGCTGGCAAAAATGCCGCCGCTTGCAAGCAGCAGGCCACCAATGGCGGAGAGGCGAAAGAAGTTTCGACGGTTCATAATATTAGCTATAGGAAGCGCACCGATAAACAACAAGCGTCTGACCCGTAGAAGAAGCGCCTTGAAGGCGACAAATTGACGGCGCTTCGGCCAAAACTGCGGACTTGCCTTGACTTTGGCGCGCATTTCCTGTTTATCCCGCCGCATCAGCTGGCAGTTTCAAGACTCCAAGCCGCCGACCGGGACCCGTCAAGGTATAAAGAGATCCCGGAGGTCAACACCCGACAGCGCGACGCGCCCTCGGGTGCTTTTTGGCTTTGCCCATTTCCGGGCGTCTTGTTTTTGCCAGCAAAAGCACCGACGTTTCGGGAAACCGAAACGAAGAAGGATGAAACGATGTTTGAAAACCTCCAGGACCGCCTTGGCTCCATTTTGAATGGACTGACCGGCCGTGGCTCGCTTTCGGAAGCCGATGTTTCCGCAGCGCTGCGTGAGGTTCGCCGTGCGCTTCTGGAAGCGGACGTGGCGCTGGAAGTCGTTCGTACCTTCACCGAAAAGGTGCGTGAAAAGGCGGTTGGCGCCTCGGTTCTGAAATCCATCAAGCCCGGCCAGATGGTCGTCAAGATCGTCCATGACGAGCTAGTCGAAATGCTGGGTTCGGAAGGTGTTTCGGTCGATCTGCATGCGCCGGCACCCGTCGTCATCATGATGGTGGGTCTGCAGGGTTCGGGTAAGACCACCACCACCGGCAAGATTGCCAAGCGTCTGACGGATCGCGAGAAGAAGAAGGTGCTGATGGCATCTCTCGACACGCGCCGCCCCGCCGCCCAGGAACAGCTGCGCCAGCTCGGCGTGCAGACCGGCATCGACACGCTGCCGATCGTTGCCGGCCAGTCGCCGACCGATATCGCCTCGCGCGCGGTCCAGGCGGCCAAGCTTGGCGGCCATGATGTCGTGATTCTCGATACCGCCGGCCGTACCCACATCGACGAGCCGTTGATGCTGGAAATGGCTGACATCAAGAAGAAGGCCAATCCGCACGAAATCCTGCTGGTTGCCGACAGCCTGACCGGTCAGGACGCCGTCAATCTGGCGCGCAATTTCGATGAACGTGTCGGCATTACCGGCCTCGTTCTGACCCGTATGGACGGCGATGGCCGCGGCGGTGCAGCGCTTTCCATGCGTGCCGTCACCGGCAAGCCGATCAAGCTCATCGGTACCGGCGAGCGGATGAACGAACTGGATGAGTTTCATCCACGCCGTATCGCAGACCGCATTCTCGGCATGGGCGATATCGTTTCGCTGGTCGAAAAGGCTGCAGAGAATATCGATGCGGAAAAAGCCCGCGCCATGGCCGAGAAGATGGCCAAGGGCAAGTTCGACCTCAACGATCTGGCCGACCAGCTGCGCCAAATGCAGAAGATGGGCGGCATGGGCGGCATCATGGGTCTGATGCCCGGCATGGCGGGCATGAAGGACAAGATGGCGTCTGCCGGTTTGAACGACAAGATGTTCGACCGTCAGCTGGCGATCATCTCCTCGATGACCAAGGCCGAGCGCGCCAATCCTGATATTCTCAAACACAGCCGCAAGAAGCGCATTGCTGCCGGTTCCGGCACGGATGCTGCCGAAATCAACAAGTTGCTCAAGATGCATCGCGGCATGGCCGACATGATGAAAGCCATGGGCGGCAAGGGCAAGGGCGGCATCATGAAGCAGATGATGGGCGGTCTGGCCGGCAAGATGGGTCTCGGCGGCATGGGCGGCATGCCTGATCTCGCCAATATGGACCCCAAGCAGCTTGAAGCGCTGCAGAAGCAGGCGGAAGCCGCAGGTCTTGGCAAGCCGGGCGCTCTGCCTCCGGGTCTTGGCGGCCTTCCAGGCGGATTGCCTGGTCTCGGTGGCAGCAAGCTGCCGGGTCTCGGCGGTCTTCCGGGCCTTCCCGGTTTTGGCAAGAAGAAGTGAGGCCATCGGTGACCACGACAGACGTCAAAGAAAAACTCGCTGAATACCGCCAGTCCATCGACAATGTCGATGCCGCACTGGTGCACATGCTGGCTGAACGCTTCCGCTGTACCAAGGCGGTGGGCGTATTGAAGGCCACCTACGATTTGCCGCCGGCAGACCCGGCGCGCGAAGAATACCAGATCGAACGCCTGCGCCGCCTGGCCAAGGATGCCAATCTGGATCCGGATTTCGCCGAGAAGTTCTTGAACTTCATCATCAAGGAAGTCATCCGGCATCATGAAGCAATTGCCGCTGAACACAACGGCACAGAAAAGACCGCCTGACCGGCGGGCAAGCCATTATAAGGAGAACTCACATGGCACTGAAAATTCGTCTCGCACGCGGTGGTTCCAAGAAGCGCCCGTACTACCAGATCGTTGTTGCTGACGCCCGCAGCCCGCGCGACGGCCGCTTCCTCGAGAAGGTCGGTTCCTGGAACCCGATGCTTCCGAAGGACAACGCCGACCGCATCCAGATCAATGGCGACCTCGTCAAGGAATGGATCGCAAAGGGTGCACAGCCGACCGACCGCGTTCTGCGCTTCCTCGCAGAAGCCGGCATTGCGACGCGCGACGCGCGCAGCAACCCTGAAAAGGCGAAGCCAGGCAAGAAGGCTCTTGAGCGCGTTGCCGAGAAGAAGCAGAAGGCTGAAGACGCCGCTGCTGCTGCCGCTGAAGCTGCTGCTGCAGAATAAGTTCGGTTTATCCCGATTGACGACGGGTGGTGCGGTTTCCGCGCCGCCCGTTTTCATGTTTAATCCCCATGGGCTTGGCGAGAGATCAGCCAGGCACTAAAAGATACGCGCAAAACGCGATAACGGACGGTTCAATGGCAAAGCTGGAAAACCCCATTCTCATGGCCAAGATTGGCGCAGCTCAAGGCTTGCGCGGCGAGGTGCGGGTCAGCTCCTATACCGACGATCCCATGGCGCTTGGCGATTACGGCAATCTCGTTGCCGCCGATGGGCGCGTGTTTGAAATTCTCGAAGTGCGCCAAGGCAAGAATGTCGTCATCGTGCGCTTCCGTGGCATCAATGACCGCAATGCCGCTGAAGCGCTGAACGGGCTTGAGCTGTTTGTCGATCGCGACAATTTGCCTGACGAGGATCTGGACGAGGACGAGTTCTTCTACACCGACCTCGAAGGTCTCGACGTGGTCGATGCCGAAGGCAAGAGCTATGGTTCGGTCAGTGCCGTCTATGATTTCGGCGCAGGCGATCTGCTTGAGTTGAAGGGTGCGGGACGTCGCCCGGCGCTTATCCCCTTTACCGAGGCTGCCGTTCTCGAAATCGATCTGGAAGGTGGAAAGATCCTGATCGATCCCTTTGCCGCCGGACTGATCGACAATCCGGAAGACGGCAAGGACGATCCCGAGCATCCGATTTTCGGCAAGGGCAAGAAGTAAGTCGATGAGCTTCAAGGCGACCGTGCTGACGCTCTACCCGGAAATGTTTCCGGGGCATCTGTCCTATTCTTTGGCTGGCAAGGCGCTGGAGCGCGGCCAGTGGCAGATGGAGCCGGTGCAGATCCGCGACTTTGCCACCGACAAGCATCGCAGTGTCGATGACACCCCGGCAGGTGGCGGTGCCGGCATGGTGCTGAAACCCGATGTGCTGGCAGCGGCCATCGATGCGGTGTCGGAGGGTGACGCCCGTCCGCGGCTGTTGATGAGCCCGCGCGGCAAACCGCTGACGCAGGAGCGTGTCCGCGAATTGGCCGCCGGAGAAGGCGTCATCATTGTCTGCGGTCGCTTCGAAGGCGTGGACCAGCGGGTGATTGACGCGCGTGGCCTCGAAGAGGTTTGTATCGGCGACTATATTCTTTCGGGCGGCGAGCCTGCGGCACTAACGCTGCTCGATGCGGTGGTGCGCATTCTCCCTGGTGTCATGGGCAACGATCTGTCCGGCGTGCATGAAAGTTTCGAAGGCGGGCTTTTGGAGCATCCGCATTACACGAGGCCACAGGTATGGGAAGGGCGCGATATCCCCGCGGTCCTCACCTCCGGCAATCACAAGCTGATCGACACATGGCGGCACGAGCAGGCGCTTTCCCTGACGAAGGAGCGCCGACCCGACCTTCTTGCCGGCACTCAGGCCGTGAAGAAATAATAGCCCGTCAGCAAGAGCCCGACCGTGATCACCAATGCGCGGATGATCCACTGCGGAACGCGGCGGGCAAGATAGACGCCGCAGTAGCCGCCAAGCGCAGACGCCGGGATCATGATCAGCGCCGCGTGCCAGGCGACGACACCACCGCCGACGAAGACGATAATGGCAACGGCAGCGATGACGACAGCCAGCAGGTTCTTTAGCGCGTTCAGATGATGATAGGTGCCGCCTGCCGTCAGCCCCAGTACCGCCAGCATCATGATGCCCATGCCGGCACCGAAGAACCCGCCATAGATCGAGGTGAAGAACTGGCCGATCAGGCTCGCGACATTGCTTTTAGGATGCTCTTCACTCGAGCGCGGACGAAGCCAGGGACCGGCGGCAAAGAGCGCCGTTGCGGCAAGCAGCAGCCACGGCACCAGTTGGCGGAAGGACGGGTTGTCGAGCGACAGCAACAGCAGTGCGCCGCCGGTTGAACCGAGGATGGAGAGGACCGCGAGCAGGACGGCACCCTTCCAGTGGGCACGGATTTCCGGCCAGTAGGCGATCACCGAGGTGACGTAGCCCGGAAACTGAACGATGGAGGAGGTGGCATTGGCCGAGATCGGTGCGATACCCGCTACCGTCATGGCGCCGAAGGTCAGGAAGGTGCCGCCGCCAGCAATGGCATTGACGGCGCCGGACAGAAAGCCGCTGGCGAACAAGAGTAGAATGATTGCAATGGACATGGCCCCTCCCGGCGTTCCATCTCCCATATAAGCAGATGTGCTTTCCGACAATCAGGTGGCGGCCGACAAAATATTGTCACGAAAGGGATGACAAAGCGGTGATCTTCCTGTATTGGCCCGCGTGGAACTGGGCTTATGCCCATTAACCGCAAGCAAAGAATGGCGAACCCGCTCCTGCCGCAAGGCATAATTCCAAGGACAGGATCCAAGGAATGATCTCGTTGAGCGCTCTGGCTGTTTCAGAAGAACTCAGAGGTTAACATGACCAACATTATCGCACAGCTGGAAGCCGAACAGGCCGCCAAGATCGAAGCAAAGCGCAAGCTTCCTGAATTTTCTCCTGGTGACACCGTTCGCGTCAACGTACGCGTTACCGAAGGTAACCGTACCCGCGTACAGGCTTACGAAGGCGTCGTTATCGCTCGCTCCGGCGGCGGTCTCAACGAGAACTTCACTGTTCGCAAGATCTCCTACGGCGAAGGCGTAGAGCGCGTATTCCCGGTTTACTCTCCGCTGGTTGAAGGCGTTGAGATCGTTCGCCGTGGTAAGGTTCGCCGCGCGAAGCTCTACTACCTGCGCGACCGTCGCGGCAAGTCCGCTCGTATCGTTGAAGACACCGGCGTTCGCGCTCGCAAGCTCAACGACGCCGAGCGTCAGGCTGCTGCCGAGGAAAAGGCACGTATCGAAGCTGAAAAGGTTGCAGCAGCACAGGCTCTGGCCGCCGAAAAGGCAGCAGCAGAAGCCGCTGAAGCCAAGGCAGCTGAAGAGGCTGCAGCAGCAAAGGCTGCTGAAGGTGCAGCTGAATAAGCTTTCCCTTTTGGGATTTTTGAAAAGGCGGTCTTTGGGCCGCCTTTTTTGTTATCTGGCTTTGCTGTGTGCCGCGCAACGGGCGTGCTATTGCGAGGTGGTTTGAAAGACGGGTGGCATTCTAACGACCACCGCTTTCTTGAAACGCATATCTCTTGCGCGGCGGGTTTAAAGCGTGTCAATTTCCGCCATTGTTTTCAGGAGACCGCCATTGTTCAGACGCTCGTTTTTCATCGCCATCGCCGCCACACTGCTATCGCCGGTTCTCGCATCGGCCGCTGATCTGCCGGATCTGAAGGGTCGCGAAATCGTCGTGGTGACGGAGAATGCCTATCCGCCGCTGCAATTCGTCGATCCGAAGACGGGCAAGCCGATCGGTTGGGAATATGATGCGATGAACGAGATCGCCAAACGGCTGAATGCCAAGGTCGAGTATCAGAATGCATCCTGGGACGCGATGATCCCGGCTGTCTCCGCCGGGCAGTACGACATCGGCATGACCGGCATCAGCATCAAGGAAGAGCGCAAGGAAAAGGTGGATTTCTCCGATCCTTACATGCGCTCGGAAATGTTCATGCTGGTGCGTGCAGACGAGACCCGCTTCACCGATCCCAAGAGCTTTGCGGCTTTTGAGAAGGGGCTGATCGGCGCGCAGGCTGGCACAACGCCTTTCTACACGGCCGTTTACGATATTCTCGATGGCAATGAGCAGAATCCGCGCGTCAAGCTGATGGAAACCTTCGGTGTCACCGTGCAGGCGCTGCGCACCGGCGATGTCGACCTGGTGCTGACCGATGGCGTTGCCGGCAAGGGCTATGTCGATTCGTCGAACGGCACGCTGAAGCTGATCGGTGGACCGCTCGGCGGCGACGATTTCGGCTTCATCTTCAAGAAGGGCTCCGATCTCGTTGCACCCGTCAACGCCGCAATTGCTGCCTTGAAAGCCGATGGCACCTTTGCCGCGCTCGATAAGAAGTGGTTCCTGGACTACAAGCTTGGCGAATAAGCGAATGTCCATCTCCCTGACGCGGGGCATTCCGGCGTGAACCGTCCGCATTCGAAGCATGCGACGGATGACTTTCCCTGGTGGCTGGTGTCGCTCATCGGTATCGGCGCCATTCTTGCCGTGGTGATTGCCGTCAATGGCGTCTATGCCCAGGTCTTCACCACCGTCATCAATGGCATGGGCATGACGATCTTCGTCACGCTGGTGGCCTTCTTTCTCGCCTGCCTCTGGGGTCTGTTGATCGCCCTTCTCGGCATGGCCGATCATATTGTCCTGCGGCAGATTGCGCGTTTCTACATCGAGACGATGCGCGGCATTCCGATCCTGGTGGTGCTGTTCTACATCGCCTTTGCCGGCGCGCCGCTGCTGGTCGATTTCGTCAATTGGCTGATGACGCCGCTGATTGCTGCGGGTTGGATCGAGCCCGTCATCGTGCGCGACTTTTCACTGATGTGGCGCGCGATTCTGGCGCTGACGCTCTGCTACGGAGCATTCCTCGCCGAAATCTTTCGGGCGGGCATCGAGGCTGTCGATCAAGGTCAGATCGAGGCTGCCAAGGCGTTGGGGCTCAGCCGCTACCAGCGCTTTCGCCTGGTCGTCTTTCCGCAGGCGGTGCGGACGATCTTTCCGCCGCTCTCCAATGATTTCGTTTCGATGGTGAAGGATAGCTCGCTGGTGTCGGTGCTGGGTGTCGCGGATATCACGCAGCTCGGCAAGGTCTATGCGGCAGGCTCTTTCCGCTTCTTCGAGACCTATTCCATTGTCGCTTACGTCTATCTGATCCTGACGCTCGGACTGTCGCTGATCCTGCGGCGCATCGAAAAAGGGATGCGCCGCAAGCAGGGGCGTTGAGAGCCTCAGGCCTTCACATTCGGCTGTGAGGTGATCTGCCTGGCGATCATTCGTCCGGCGATGATCACGAGCACACCGGCAATCGCGAGGCAGGCCGAGAGGAAGAACATCGGGGCAATCGTGCTTCCCGTTTCATCCCTGATCCAGGGAACGACATTCTGGGCAACGAAGCCGCCGAGATTGCCGACCGAGTTGATGGCGGCCAGACCGGCTGCAGCGCCCGCACCCTTCAGGAAGCGACCGGGAAGGCTCCAGAACACCGGCTGTCCGGCAAAGATGCCCGCTGCGGCGATGCAGAGGAATGCGAACTGCGCGACCGGCGATGTCATCAGAGCAGACATCAGTAGGCAGAAGGCGCCAACGAAGGCAGGCACCACGATATAGGTGATCTTCTTCTCGGAGCGATCGGCAGCCGAC
Source organism: Agrobacterium sp. 22117 (assembly GCF_052045735.1). Lineage (NCBI taxonomy): Bacteria > Pseudomonadati > Pseudomonadota > Alphaproteobacteria > Hyphomicrobiales > Rhizobiaceae > Agrobacterium > Agrobacterium sp. 22117. The sequence goes on from NZ_JBQEPP010000007.1 coordinate 216,237, forward strand.
GGCACCAGATAGAGGGCAACGGCAACGATCAGCCACGGGATGATGTTGATGAAGCCATTCGCGGTGTTCGACACGCCGAAGCTTTTGACGATGGTCGGCAGCCAGTAGCTAAGACCATAGGCGGCGAGCGGAAATCCGACATAGCAGAGCGACATGAAAAGGACGCGCGGATTGATCAGCGCGCGGAAACCGTCCTCTGCATGTTCGTCCATGCCGGAATTCTCCGAAGCGATGCGCTTGTTCAGCCAGTCCTTCTCGTCCTGCGACAGAAACGCAGCCGTTTCCGGCTTGTCGTCGAGATAGAAGATGGTGACGATACCAGCAATCACGGCCGGAATGCCGGTTGCGAGGAAAACCCACTCCCAGCCTGCATAGCCCCAGAGACCGTCCAGATCGAGCAGCATGCCGCCAAGCGGTGCGCCGATGGCATTGGCAAGTGCCGAGAAAATCATGAAGAGGCCGACCATACGGCCGCGATAATCGCGCGGGAACCACAGCGTCAGGAGATAGAGGACACCGGGGAAGAAGCCGGCCTCGCAGACACCGAGAAGGAAGCGCAGGATGTAGAACATCGTCGGGCTGGAAGTGTAGGCGAGCGCAATCGTCACAAGCCCCCAGGAAATGATGATGCGGGCAAACCAGAGCCTTGCGCCGAAGCGATTGAGCAGCAGATTGCTTGGCACTTCGAAGATGAAGTAACCGATGAAGAACAGTGACGCGCCAAGGCCGTAGGCATATTCGCTGAGGCCCAGATCGCCGACCATCTGCAGTTTGGCGAAGCTGACATTCTGGCGGTCGATATAGGCGATGAGATAGAGAAGCCCGAGAAAGGGCATCAGTCGCCAGGTGATTTTTGAAATAAGTGCTTTTTCAGATACCAAGATGTATCCCTCCCTGTCGGCGGCACGCCGAGGTGCTGCCCGATTTGACGAGACCGGTTCTCACGCGGCTTTCACGGCATCGTGAAAAAGCGGTCCCATTGCCGTGCTAACGCTTAACGCGAGAATTCTATCCCGCACACAACGCCCGGCGTTTCTTTTTGCATTGCACAAAAAGAGAATCCTTAAATACCGGTCGGGTCGTTTTCAATCACAAAGCGCCATGTTGCTGTTGAAAAGCCGATCTGCTATGAGAGAGGCATGGGATCGAAATTCGGATGTCTCGCGCCAAACATTTTCGTGCTGCAGGATCACAAGCGTCTGCCGGCACGATTTTTCGCGCGTATTTCCGGCGCGTTCAATGGTCGACTTACGTCCGCCTGATGGCCTGAAAAGGCTGTCGGCCTTTACTCGACGTCCCCACTTTCCTTTTTGATATTCGAATGGATAAAGCCATGAGCGCTCCGCGTACTCTGTATGATAAAATCTGGGATGATCACGTCGTCAACCGCGATCCCGATGGAACCTGTCTTCTCTATATCGACCGTCACCTGGTCCACGAGGTGACGTCACCGCAGGCTTTCGAGGGTCTGCGTCTGGCCGGTCGCCCGGTTCATTCGCCCACCCGCACGCTGGCCGTCGTCGACCATAACGTTCCGACCACCGCCGACCGTCTGGAAGGCATCAAGAATGAAGAAAGCCGCATCCAGGTGGAAGCGCTGGCGCAGAACGCCAAGGAATTCGGCCTCGAATATTATTCCGAGCGCGACAAGCGCCAGGGCATCGTTCACATTGTTGGACCGGAGCAGGGCTTCACCCTGCCGGGCATGACGATCGTTTGCGGGGATAGCCACACCTCCACCCATGGCGCTTTCGGTGCCTTGGCGCATGGTATCGGCACGTCCGAAGTCGAGCACGTGCTGGCAACCCAGACGCTGATCCAGAAGAAGGCCAAGAACATGCTGGTGCGTGTGGACGGCAAGATCCCGGACGGTGTGACCGCCAAGGACATCATCCTTGCCATCATCGGCGAGATCGGTACCGCCGGCGGCACGGGCCATGTCATCGAGTTTGCCGGCGAGGCGATCCGCTCGCTGTCGATTGAAGGCCGCATGACCGTCTGCAACATGACGATCGAGGGTGGCGCACGCGCTGGCTTGATCGCACCGGACGAGACGACCTTCGACTACATCAAGGACAAGCCGCGTGCGCCGCAGGGCGAGACGCTGGAGCAGGCGATTGCCTATTGGAAGACGCTGAAATCGGATGAGGGTGCCCATTACGACAAGGTCGTCATTCTGGACGCCGCCAGCCTGCCGCCGATCGTCTCTTGGGGCTCGTCTCCGGAAGATGTCGTTTCGGTTCAGGGCATCGTGCCGAACCCTGACGACATTGCCGATGAGAACAAGCGCAATTCCAAGTGGCGTGCGCTCGACTATATGGGCCTGAAGCCCGGCACCAAGATGACCGATATCGCCATCGACCGCGTCTTCATCGGCTCCTGCACCAATGGCCGCATCGAGGATCTGCGCGCTGCCGCCAAGATCGTCGAAGGTCGCAAGGTCGCACCGACCGTTTCGGCGATGATCGTTCCGGGCTCGGGTCTCGTCAAGGAACAGGCGGAGAAGGAAGGGCTGGACAAGATCTTCCTCGAGGCTGGTTTCGAATGGCGCGAGCCTGGCTGCTCCATGTGCCTGGCGATGAATGACGACCGTCTGGCGCCGGGCGAGCGTTGCGCGTCTACCTCCAACCGCAACTTCGAAGGCCGTCAGGGTTACAAGAGCCGCACGCATCTGGTCTCGCCCGCCATGGCGGCAGCCGCCGCGGTTGCCGGCCATTTCGTCGATGTGCGTGAGTGGCAGTAAGTATTGCTTGCTATGAAGAGTTCCGCACCCCTGGATCGCTCCGGGGGTGTTTTGTTTTCAGCTTACAGGCGCAAAGGCTTTTGCCGTAGCCAGACTGGTAATTGCCCTGCAATTCCGCCATATAAGGGCGAATGCGCCCGCACGAGGCGCGCATCTCCAATGGGTGTAGGGACATGACGCAGACGGTCGAATTCGCAAAGATGAACGGGCTTGGCAACAAGATCCTGGTTGTCGACATGCGCGGCCGCAAAGACATGGTCTCGCCGCAAGCGGCCATCGCGCTCAATGCCGATCCGGACACCGCTTTCGACCAGATCATGGCGATTCATGATCCGCGTCTTGCGGGCACCGATGCCTATATCGACATTCTCAACTGCGATGGCACCAAGGCGCAGGCCTGCGGCAACGGCACGCGCTGCGTTGTGCAGGCACTTGCCGCCGAGACCGGGAAGAAGGCCTTCACCTTTCAGACGGTCGCCGGCATCCTGAACGCCAGCGAGCATGAGGATGGGATGATTTCCGTCGATATGGGTCTGCCGCGTTTCCGCTGGAGCGATATTCCGCTGTCGGAAGAGTTTCACGATACCAGCCGCATCGAATTGCAGATCGGACCCATCGACGATCCCGTGCTGCATTCGCCATCGGTCATGTCCATGGGCAACCCGCATGCTGTCTTCTGGGTGGATCGCGATCCGATGGACTTCGATCTGGAGCGGATCGGGCCACTGCTCGAGAACCATCCGATGTTTCCGGAAAAGGCCAATATCACGCTGGCGCAGGTCATCTCCGACAGCCGGCTTCGCACCCGTACTTTCGAACGCGGCGCGGGCCTTACACTTGCCTGCGGATCGGCCGCTTGCGCTGCCGCCGTCTCGGGCGCTCGGACCGGACGCACCGGTCGTCGTGTGGAGATCGACGTGGCATCCAGCCCCGTTCGCATTCCGCTCATCATCGAATGGCGCGAGGACAACCACGTCATCATGACCGGTCCTGCCGAGTGGGAATGGGCCGGGCATGTCGATCCCGTCACCGGCGCATGGACGCGGGACTTGGCGAACCAAGAGGTGGGGACGCGAGAGGCGGGCGAGAAGCAGGGCGTCTTATGAGCGGTGTCGAGGTCATAACCTTCGGCTGCCGCCTCAATACCTATGAATCGGAAGTGATGCGGGCTGAGGCCGAAAAGGCGGGGCTCAACAATGCCGTCCTGGTCAATACCTGCGCGGTTACGGGTGAAGCCGTACGCCAGGCGCGTCAGGCGATCCGCCGAGCGCGGCGCGACAATCCGCATGCGCGCATCATCGTCACCGGTTGCGCTGCCCAGACCGAGAAGCAGACCTTTGCCGACATGCCGGAAGTCGATGCCGTTCTAGGCAATGAGGAGAAGCTGAAAAGCACCTCCTATCGTGCACTGCCGGATTTCGGCGTCTCGGCGGAAGAGAAGCTGCGCGTCAACGACATCATGAGCGTCAAGGCCACCGCGCCGCAGATGGTCAAGCACATCGATGGGCATGTGCGCGCCTTCATTCAGGTGCAGAATGGCTGCGATCACCGCTGCACCTTCTGCATCATCCCCTATGGACGCGGCAATTCCCGCTCCGTGCCGATGGGTGCGGTGGTGGACCAGGCCCGCAAACTGACCGAAGGCGGTTATCGCGAAATCGTCCTGACCGGCGTGGATGCCACGAGCTACGGCGCGGATCTGCCGGGCGAACCATCGCTCGGTTATCTGGCGAAAACGCTATTGAAGCAGGTGCCGGATATTCTGCGGCTCAGGCTTTCCTCCATCGACAGCATCGAGGCGGATCGTCACCTGATGGACCTGATTGCCGACGAGCCACGCTTCATGCCGCATCTGCATCTGTCGCTGCAGCATGGCGACGACATGATCCTGAAGCGGATGAAGCGCCGACATCTGCGTGACGATGCCATCCGCTTCTGTCGCGAAGTGCGCGCGCTACGCCCTGATATCGCTTTCGGTGCGGACATGATCGCCGGCTTTCCGACAGAGACCGATGAGATGGCGGAGAATGCCGCCACCCTTGCGGAAGAGTGCGGCATTTCCAGCCTGCATGTCTTTCCCTATAGCCCGCGCCCCGGCACGCCTGCCGCAAGAATGCCGCAGCTCGACCGCGCTTTGGTGAAGGAACGGGCGGCAAAGCTGCGCGCGCGTGGGGAAACGCTGCGCATCGCCCACCTCGAAAACATGGTGGGCAGCGAACAGACGATCCTCGTCGAAAATAACGGTTTTGCCCATACCGACAACTTTACTCTGGTGGCGGCACCCGATCTTGCGCCCCGCACTCTTGCGCGGGTTGCCATTACCGGTCACAACGGTAAGCACTTGAATATGCAATATCTGGCAGCGCAAGCGGCCTGAAGAATCTAGAGACGGAACAGTCATGGCCCTCGGCTTCATCAAAAAAGTCTTTTCGTTCGGCAAGGACAAGGCCGAGACGGATAAGCTGGAAAGCGAAGAGGCCGTTTCTCGCCAGGAGGAGCGCAGCGCCTTCGAAGAGGCGCTGAACGAGGCGGAAGCTCACACGCTGCCCGCCGAAGACCCTGTTCCCGATGTGGAAATGAAAACCGCTGCAGGACCTGCTTCCGACGAGGTCGAGCAGGTGGCTGACGTTGCCGATGCCGATCTCGGCGACGATCAGGATGAGGAGGATGCGCCGCTTCTGCCAGGGCCTGAACTGGTTGGCGATATCGGCATGGTGCCGCTCTCCCTGCTGGAGGCCGAAGCGGCCGCTGAAGACAGCGTCAATGGTGATGCGCGGGACACGTCGCTTGCCGATGCGCCTCTCGACGAGCATGCGCTGGATGATATTCTGGACGAAGCGGAGGCCGCCAGCGGCATTCCGCCTGCTGCACTGTCTCCTGCCGTTCCGGCTAGCCTTCCAAAGGGCTTTGCGTCGGCTGCCGATCGCGTCGAGCCGGTCGAGGCCGCACCTGAACTGAAGCTTACCTGGTTTCAGCGCCTGCGTGCTGGTCTTGCGCGCACATCCTCACAACTGACAAACCAGATTTCGGCACTCTTCACCAAGCGCAAGCTCGATGAAGACACACTGGATGAGCTGGAAGATCTGCTGATCCAGTCCGACCTCGGCGTCGAGACCGCCATGCGCATTACCGGCGCGCTATCATCGGAGCGCTACGGCAAGGATGTCAGCGGCGAGGATGTCGCCAAGATCATGGCAAGCGAGATCACCAAGGTTCTTTTGCCTGTCGCCAAGCCGCTGGAACTCGATCTGTCGCACAAGCCGCATGTCATTCTGGTGGTTGGCGTCAATGGTACCGGCAAGACCACCACCATCGGCAAGCTTGCGGCAAAACTCTCCGGCTCCGGCCTGAAGGTGATGCTGGCGGCTGGCGATACATTCCGCGCGGCTGCCATCGAGCAGTTGAAGATCTGGGCGGATCGCACCGGATCCGACTTCCTCGGCACCAAGCTTGGCGCCGATGCCGCAGGGCTTGCCTATGATGCCTATGAACAGGCGCGGGCGAAAAAGAGCGACGTGCTGATTATCGATACGGCGGGCCGTCTGCAGAACAAGACCGAGCTCATGGCCGAGCTGGAAAAGATCGTACGCGTGCTGGCCAAGCTCGATCCGGAGGCGCCGCATACCGTTCTTCAGACGCTGGATGCGACGACGGGTCAGAACGCCATGAACCAAGTCGAGATTTTCCGCAATGTTGCGGGCGTCTCGGGCCTGATTATGACAAAGTTGGATGGCACGGCGCGCGGCGGTATCCTCGTTGCGATCGCTGCCAAGCATAAGTTGCCGGTCTATTTCATCGGCGTGGGCGAAGGCGTGGATGATCTGGAGCCGTTCGAAGCAGAAGATTTCGCCAAGGCGATTGCGGGAGTTTGAGTATGGATGTGGAGAGCAATCAGCGCGAAAGCGAAAAGATGGTGCGGGAAATCAGCCCGCTCCTGAAGTTCGCTTTAGAACTCGGACCGCTCGTCGTCTTCTTCTTTGCCAACTCCAAGGGCGACTGGCTGGCGGAAAAGCTTCCCGTGTTGCATGAATTCGGCGGTCCGATCTTCATCGCCACCGGCCTCTTCATGATCGCCACCGCACTCGCGCTCACCGTCTCCTGGATTCTTACCAGAACTCTGCCGATGATGCCGCTGATCTCCGGCCTTGTGGTTCTCGTCTTCGGTGCGCTGACGCTCTATTTGCAGAACGATACCTTCATCAAGATGAAGCCGACCATCGTCAACACGCTCTTCGGCGTCATTCTGCTGGGTGGGTTGTTCTTCGGCCAGTCCTTGCTTGGCTACGTGTTCAACTCCGCCTTCAAGCTGACGGATGAGGGCTGGCGCAAGCTGACGCTCCGCTGGGGCATCTTCTTCCTTTTTCTTGCAGTGCTGAACGAAGTCGTCTGGCGCAACTTCTCCACCGATACCTGGGTTGCCTTCAAGGTATGGGGCACCATGCCGATCACCATCATCTTCACCATGGCGCAGATGCCGCTCGTCATGCGCCACTCGGTCGAATCGCTGAACAAGGACGACAAATGACCACGACGGTTGTGCCTGCCGACCGCTTGTCTCCGGTCAAGTGGTATTGGGTGGCTGTGGGGCTGTTGCTAGCGCAGATCGTCATTCTCTACATGATGGGCCGCGTTCCAATCTGCGAATGTGGCTATGTGAAGCTGTTCGAGCCGGGGGTGAACACGCCCGGTAACTCACAGCACATCGCCGACTGGTACACGCCGTCCCATATCATCCACGGCTTCCTGTTCTACGGGTTTGCCTGGCTTCTCTTCCGCAGCAAGCCCTTGTCGTTTCGGCTGTCTCTTGCCGTTCTGGTGGAGGCTGCGTGGGAGCTTCTGGAAAACTCCCCGATCATCATCGATCGCTACCGCACCGCCACCATGGCGCTCGGCTATAGCGGCGACAGCATTCTGAATTCCGCGATGGACACGGTCTTCATGGTCGTGGGCTTCTTCTTTGCCGCACGCGTGCCGGTGTGGCTGACCGTTCTGATCGCGATCTTCTTTGAAATTTTCACCGGCTGGTTGATCCGCGACAACCTCACCTTGAATGTGCTGATGCTGGTCTGGCCGGTGGACGCCATCAAGGAATGGCAAAATGCGCTTCCCGGCGCCTGATCTGACGTCATTCTGTATTGAGGCGGAGGCTTTGTTAAGAAAGGTCCATTAGAACTGCGGACCTCTCTCTTTCCATGCGCGAAGGCCGACGTCTTGCAGGATAATTTTGCCTATCTGCTGCCTTTCATTATGGTTACATTCGGGTCGGTCTTCCTCGGCTTGCAGGTCATGGGCTTTCGCGCCGGTCGCTACTGGGGTCTCGGCTACATTCTGGGTGCTGTCGGCTTTGCCCTGCCTATGGTTCTGCCGGAGAGTTTTGATCTTGTCGGGGCACTACTGGCCAATTTCGTCTTCCTTGCCGCCTTTGTCCTTTATGGTCACGCTCTTCTCATCCAGTTTGGAGCGCCGACCTATGTGACGATGCGGCTCGGTGCTGCCGCCGTGGCCTATCTTGCCGTCTGCTTCTTCATCCTGGTTCAGCCAAACCTGCGAAACGAGCTTGCGACATCGGATCTGACGCTTGCGCTCATTCTTGCCCCGTCCATTTTTCTCGTTCGTCGCAAGACGCGAAACCTGATGGACAAGGTTCTGCTGGCCGCTGCCTCGCTGGTGGTCGCAGAGACGCTGGCAAGGGTCGGCATATTCCTGTGGTTTACGACCGGCGCCTCGCCGGAAAGCGTAGGTGCCTATTTTACCTCGGATTATTCCTATCTGGCGCAGTTCACCGCCAGCATCTGCGGCTTCCTCATGGCGCTTTCGGTGCTTGGTAGTGCGATAGCCGATGTTATCGAACAGCACCGGCTGGAAGCAGACCACGATCCGCTCACCGGGCTTCTTAATCGGAGGGGTTTCGATCTTTCCGCTCCGGACTTCCGGTTGACGCCACTGCCTTCAGGCGCAGTTCTGATTTGCGATATCGACCACTTCAAGTCGGTCAATGACCGCTTCGGTCATGCCACCGGCGATCGGGTGATCATCGCGCTCGCGTCGCTCTTGAAGGAGATGCTTCCCGCCAGTGCCAAGGTTGCGCGTTTTGGCGGAGAGGAATTCGTCGCCTATGTTCCAGACATGTCGGCCTCGCAGCTTGCGATACTGGCCAATATGGCGCGCAGTGCCTTTGCCGCCCGCAACTGGTCCGAAGGGCCGTTTCCGGTTCACATCACCAGCAGCTTCGGTGTATCCGCCATCGCGCTTGGCGACCACTCCATCCATGATGCGATTTCGCGCGCCGATGGCTTCCTTTACAGGGCGAAGGAAGCGGGTCGAAATCAGGTGGTCCAGGAAGGAATTGCGCTTCTGGGTGTCACGCCTGCGGCAAGCCTCAAAGTGGTTGCCAGCTGACGACTATCACCGCTGCCATCAATCTCCGGCAGCAGCACTTTCGATTGCCGGGATCAGTTCACGCTCATAGGTCGTCACGTCGATCGGGCCGACCTTCTTGTAGAGGATCGTGCCATCCGGACCGACGAGATAGGTTTCCGGAATGCCATAGACACCCCAGTCGATCGCCGCCCTGCCATTTGGATCGATGCCGATGGCGGCATAGGGATTGCCGAGTTCGCCAAGAAAGCGCACGGCGTTGTCGGCCTTGTCCTTGTAATTGATGCCGACAATGTTGAGGCGCCTGTCCTTCGACAACTCCTTCAGCATCGGGTGCTCCTGCCTGCAGGGCACGCACCAGGAGGCAAAGACGTTGACCAGCGTCAGCTTGCCGGTAATGGCCGCATCGGTGAGCGCCGGTAGATTGGAGCCCTCCAGTGGCGGCAGCGCCAGCGCAGGCGCCTTCGTGCCGATCAGTGCCGAGGGAATGGCGCTGACATCGAGGCCGTTGACGTCCTGCTCATAGAGCATCTTGGCCGAAATCGCGGCGAAGCCACCAAAGACCAGCAGCGGCAGGAGTGCGAGCACGTAGCGCGAGCGCCCGCGCGATGTGGGAGGAGGAGGCGCTTTCGTGTCGCTCATGTCGAGGATGCCTCGGTTTTGGCCGGACGGGAACGGCGGCGGATGCCGAGCGCTTCCAGCTCCTTCAGCTCGCGCTTGCGGGCGCGTCCGTCGAGCCACACCCAGGCGATCAATCCAAAGACGATCAGCCCGGTCAGCGCGTAGGACATGCCGATGTAAAAGGCGTGAGTCATGGTGTCAGGCTCCTCTTCCGGCAGCACGCGCGGCAAGGCGTCGTTGCGCGGCGATGCGCCGGCGCATGATCTCGTTGCGCATGGCGGCAAGATGAAGCGTGAAGAACAGCAGGGTGAAGCCGACAGCCATGGTCAGCAGCGGCCAGAGGAATTCCGGATCGATGGCCGGGCCATCCATGCGCATCACGCTTGCCGGCTGGTGCAGCGTATTCCACCATTCGACGGAAAACTTGATGATCGGGATGTTGACGAAGCCGACGAGGATCAGAACCGCACTGACGCGCGCCGCCTTTGACGGGTCGTCCATCGCCTTGTTGAAGGCAATCAGGCCGAGATACATCAGAAACAGAATGAAGACGGAGGTCAGGCGCGCATCCCACACCCACCATGTGCCCCACATGGGCTTGCCCCAGAGCGAGCCGGTGATCAGCGCAATCAACGTAAAGGCAGCACCAATCGGCGCTGCAGATTTATGGCTGACATCGGCCAGCGGATGGCGCCAGACCAGCGTGCCGATGGCAGAGAGCGCCATGACGGTGTAGCACATCATCGAAAGCCAGGCGGCGGGCACATGCACATACATGATGCGCACCGTATTGCCCTGCTGGTAATCGCCGTCCGTCGAGAAGGCGAGATAGAGGCCAGCCACCAGACAAAGGGCGGATAGCCCCGCAAGCCACGGCAAGAGGCGTGACGACAGCGCCAGAAACCGTGTGGGATTGGCGAGATCGCTGAATTTGGTGATGGCTAGGCTCGTATTGGTCATGGCATCTTTCTGGCCGCGGGCAAGGCCCTTTTACAATGCAGACGAAGCCGCGGCAATTGATCCTTGTCAATCGGCGGAATTGCGCAATGCCAAAGCTGCGAAGAACGGACCGACCACCGATGAAAAGAGCGTGATGGCAATCAGGATCAGGAAGGGCGGCATGAAGGGGGCCGGATCTTCCACCGCGGCATAAGACGCGCTGACGCCGAAGATCAGTACGGGAATGGCAAGCGGCAGAACGAGGATCGACACCAGCAGACCACCGCGTGGCAGTGCTACGGCAACCGCCGCGCCCACTGCGCCGATGAAGGTGAGGGCCGGCGTCCCGACAAGCAGTGTCAGCATGACGGCGCCGATGGCGACTTCGCCCATATTCATGAACAGGCCGAGAAGTGGCGATGCGACGACCAACGGCAGACCGGTCGCGGTCCAGTGCGCCAGGCATTTGACCAAAACCGTCAGCACCAGCGGATTTTCATGCATCAGGATCAGATCGAGAGAACCGTCGTCTCGCTCTGCCTGAAACAGGCGGTCGAGGCCGAGAAGGGCTGCGAGCAGCGCGCCGATCCAGACGATGGCAGGTCCAATGCGGGAGAGGAGGTTGAGGTCCGGTCCGACACCGAAGGGAATGACGGCGACGACGGTCATGAAGAAGAGAACGCCGATCAGCGCGCCGCCGCCGGCGCGGATGGAGAGTTTGAGATCGCGGAGGAAGAGAGCGGTCATCGTGGCGTGCTCCCGCGTACTGGAGTTCCGCACGGAGGGTTTGGTTGCTCATCCCGCTCTGCCCTGCCGGGCATCTCCCCCTCAAGGGGGGAGATCGGCAAGAGGCGGGCTCTCCACTCCATCTTCAAGAGATGAGATTGGCGAGACCGTGCCATGGTTCGATCTCCCCCCTTGAGGGGGAGATGCCCGGCAGGGCAGAGGGGGGTACTGTCTGCGACGAAGGTGGTAACGAAAGAGCCCATCAATATACCTCCTCCACCCCAGCAAACCCCGTCATCCGCAATTCCTTAGCCTCCTCCAACCCCAGCGGCTGATGGGTTGCGGCAATCACCATTCCGCCCTTGACAAGATGCGCCTTCACCAATCCGGTAAACATCCGATCCGCTTCCGCATCCAGCGCCGCCGTCGGCTCATCCAGAATCCAGATCGGCTTCCACGCCACCAGCAGCTTCGCCATGGCGAATCGCCGCTGCTGCCCCGCGGAGAGATAACCGAAGGGCAGGTGGGTGATGCCGGCAAGCCCGACGATGTCGGCTGCCTCTTCGATCGATACAGACGGCGTGCCGTTGAAATCACCGAGAAAGCGTTTCCAGAAGGACAGGTTCTCGTAGACCGTCAGCTCCTGCTTCATGGCGTTGCGGTGGCCAAGATAGTGGCTGACTTCAGCGGGGCGTGTGCCCTTTTCTATTCCTTCGCCGGCTATCTTTATGGTGCCCGCCTCGGCAGGCAGAAGCCCCGCAAGGACGCGCAGAAGCGTGGATTTGCCCGATCCGTTGGGGCCCGTGAGAAGGAGAGCGTCGCCATCCGTTAACTGGAGAGAAACGTTCATGAATATGAAATCTTCGCCCCGTCTGACGCCAAGATTTTCCGCTGTCAGATGCACTGCTGCGCCTCGTTTAAGAATTTCATCATCTCGATCAAAAAAAATCGAAATTAGCCGTTGGTTGGTCTGGCACGTTTTAGCGAAATTATCTATATGGGTCTCAACCACGCCAGCGGCCGGCGTGAACATCACCTAGCGCCGGACCTGAATGTTGCGGAAGCAATTTTCTCGTGCGGACAGCGGAAATGGTCGTACCCGCATCCTGATGTGCATGATAGTGCATAGGTGTCCGCACGCGCGTGTTGGCTATCAGAATGAACGGGGTTTATAACCGTGGCAAAATCTCTCGACAGTTTCAATTGTCGTTCCGTTCTTACCGTCGACGGTAAGGATTATGTCTATTACAGCCTGCCGAAAGCGGAAGCGAACGGCCTTAAGGGCGTCGCCAATCTCCCCTATTCGATGAAGGTTCTGCTGGAGAACCTGCTGCGCAACGAAGACGGCCGTTCGGTTCGCAAGTCCGATATCGAGGCTGTTGCCGAGTGGCTGAACAACAAGGGTCTGAAGGAAGCGGAAATCGCTTACCGTCCTGCCCGCGTTCTGATGCAGGACTTCACCGGCGTTCCTGCCGTCGTTGACCTTGCAGCCATGCGTGATGGCATCAAGGCGCTCGGTGGCGATCCTGAAAAGATCAACCCGCTCGTGCCCGTCGACCTCGTCATCGACCACTCTGTCATCGTCGACGAATTCGGCAATGCCAACGCCTTTGCCCGCAACGTCGAACTGGAATATGAGCGCAACGGCGAGCGTTACCGCTTCCTCAAGTGGGGCCAGCAGGCGTTTAAGAACTTCCGCGTCGTTCCTCCTGGCACCGGCATCTGTCACCAGGTGAACTTCGAATATCTCGGCCAGACCGTCTGGACGAAGGATGAGGATGGCGAGACGATCGCTTATCCGGATACCTGCGTCGGCACCGACAGCCACACGACCATGATCAACGGTCTTGGCGTTCTGGGCTGGGGCGTTGGCGGTATCGAAGCCGAAGCGGCCATGCTCGGCCAGCCGGTTTCCATGCTTCTGCCGGAAGTCATCGGCTTCAAGCTGACGGGCACGCTGAGAGAAGGCGTCACCGCAACCGACCTCGTTCTGACCGTCGTGCAGATGCTGCGTAAGAAGGGCGTCGTTTCCAAGTTCGTCGAATTCTTCGGACCTGGCCTCGATACGCTGCCGGTTGCAGACCGTGCGACCATCGGCAACATGGGCCCGGAATATGGCGCGACCTGCGGCTTCTTCCCGGTCGATACCGCAACCGTCGGCTATCTCGACATGTCCGGCCGTGCGAAGGATCGTATCGCACTCGTCGAAGCCTACTCCAAGGCGCAGGGCATGTGGCGCGACAATGACGGCTCGCAGCTCGTCTTCACCGACACGCTCGAACTCGAACTCGGCGACGTCGTGCCATCCATGGCCGGCCCCAAGCGTCCTGAAGGCCGCCTGCCGCTCGAAACCATTGCACCCAACTTCGCAACGGCTCTCGAAAACGACTACAAGAAGCCAGGCCAGCTCAACACCCGTTACGCGGTCGAGGGCGAAAGCTACGATCTCGGCCATGGCGATGTAGCCATTGCCGCCATTACGTCTTGCACCAACACCTCCAACCCATCGGTGCTGATCGCTGCCGGCCTTCTGGCCCGCAACGCGGTTGCCAAGGGTCTGAAGTCCAAGCCTTGGGTCAAGACCTCGCTTGCACCTGGAAGCCAGGTCGTGGCGGAATATCTGGAGAAGGCTGGCCTGCAGAAGGAGCTCGACGCGCTCGGCTTCAACCTCGTCGGCTTCGGCTGCACGACCTGCATCGGCAACTCCGGCCCGCTGCCTGCGCCGATCTCCAAGACCATCAACGACAAGGGTCTGATCACCGCTGGCGTTCTCTCCGGTAACCGTAACTTCGAAGGCCGTATCTCGCCCGACGTTCAGGCGAACTACCTAGCTTCCCCGCCGCTCGTCGTCGCCTATGCGCTGGCCGGCACGGTGCAGAAGGACCTTACCACGGAGCCGCTCGGCGAAGACCAGGATGGCAACCCGGTATACCTGAAGGACATCTGGCCGACCTCTGCGGAAGTCCAGGAGTTCATCCAGAAATACGTTACGCGCGAGCTGTTCGAAACCAAGTATGCGGACGTGTTCAAGGGCGACGAAAACTGGCAGGCCGTGCAGGTTCCCGATGGCCAGACCTATGCCTGGGACGACAACTCGACTTACGTCCAGAACCCGCCTTACTTCGTCGGCATGGGCAAGAAGGGCACTGGCCTCAAGGACATCAAGGGCGCTCGCGTTCTCGGTCTCTTCGGCGACAAGATCACCACCGACCATATTTCTCCGGCCGGTTCGATCAAGGCAGCGTCTCCAGCCGGTGCATACCTCACCGAAAACGGTGTGGCGGTTGCCGACTTCAACCAGTACGGCACGCGCCGTGGCAACCACGAAGTGATGATGCGCGGCACCTTCGCCAACATCCGCATTCGCAACCACATGCTCGGGCCGAACGGTAAGGAAGGTGGCTACACCATCCACTATCCGTCCAAGGAAGAGATGTCGATTTACGACGCAGCGATGAAGTACAAGGATGAGGGCGTTCCGCTCGTCATCTTCGCTGGCGTCGAATACGGCAACGGTTCTTCGCGTGACTGGGCTGCAAAGGGCACCAACCTGCTCGGCGTCAAGGCCGTGATCGCGCAGTCCTTCGAGCGTATCCACCGCTCCAACCTGGTCGGCATGGGCGTCGTGCCCTTCACCTTCCAGGAAGGCACGACATGGGCAAGCCTTGGCCTGAAGGGTGACGAGACGGTTACGATCGAAGGCCTCGAAGGCGAGATCAAGCCACGCGAAACCAAGATCGCCAAGATCACCTACTCGGACGGCACAGTGAAGGAAATCCCGCTGCTTTGCCGCATCGATACGCTGGACGAAGTGACCTACATGGACAATGGCGGCATTCTGCAGACCGTTCTTCGCGATCTGGCAGCCTGATCCGATAGTCCAAATACATCGAACGCCGGGAGCGATCCCGGCGTTTTTTTGTGACCTGCGGGGCAGCATCTTCCGAGGGTCTGATCGGTGCGAAGGAACGGGTCTTAGCCCCTGCCTTTTCGCCGTCATGCGAAGGCTGCGAAGCTCACCCCATCGTGACTTCCTCTTGAACGGAGTTCGAGGCTATTTTCCGCCTTGCCACCATACCCGAATTGATTGCATCAATGGTTCGGACCGGCCTTCAGACAAGGGTTCACGCTATGCCGAATACAATTGGCCCGCAGCGAAGCGGCATTTTCAGAAACGGGCTTCGCAGCGTTGGCGTTTCGCTATGCCTGTTCGGCGGGCTTTCTGCGGGTGCGGCCTATGCTCAGGATCAGCTGAAAGGCGTGGTCGAACTCTTCACCTCGCAGGGCTGCGCCTCCTGCCCGCCGGCAGATGCCAATCTGCGCAAGCTCATCCAGAATGGCGATGTGATCGGCCTGTCCTACCATGTGGACTACTGGAATTATCTTGGCTGGACGGATTCGCTGGCGTCGAAGGAAAATACCGAGCGGCAGTACGGCTATGCCCGCGCGCTTGGGCGCAACAACGTCTACACACCGCAGGCGGTGGTCAATGGGCGTGACCATGTAAAGGGCGCGGATATCCAGACGATCTACCGCCGCCTGGACGATTTCAACAAGGCGGGCGAGGGCTTGAACGTGCCTATCAGCACCGAGCGGGTCGGCGATGAGATCGAGATCGATATCGGTGCCGGGCAGGGCAAGGCGGAGGTCGTGGTTGCCTATTTCAACCGCGAGCAGGTTGTCGACGTGCAGAAGGGTGAGAACCAGGGCAAGACGATCTCCTACTGGCACAGCGTCTATGATGTGCAGACGGTCGGCATGTGGGATGGCAAGGCGATGACCGTAAAGCTGCCGGCAAGCGTCATGAGCAAGGCGAAATCCGGCGGCTGTGCCGTACTGCTGCAAAAGATGGATGCGGCTGGCAATCCATCGGCCATCGTCGGCGCGAATGTGCTGATGCAGTCAGAGGGATAAGACGAGATTTTTGGGGATCCCCGCTGGGGGGGAGATCCGGCCCGGGCATTGGGGGCTGGGGGTAAAGGGTCAATGCACCGGACCGGGTCATCTTGGTGCCTAGGCATCAATTGACAATCGCACTATTCCATTGAATTCGGGCCATGATTTGTTCGAAATTGGGCATTTGCGCCCGCTTGTTCTGCCTCATTGGTTACCGGAAAAGCCGCTCCTTGCCGGACGACTTTGCGGGCTTGCAATTTCGCCAAGGCGAGGACAGACTGTCGCAGAGATGTCATAAGCAGTCGAGCGAGGTGCCGGATGGCCGATCAGCCGGATTTGCAATACGCGACTTCCCAGACCCGGGAAGGCTCTACCGTCGTTGATCTTCGGGAATACAAGCGAGCCAAGGACCCCTTGCCCGTGACCTTCCACCGCCGGGAACTGGACGCCATTTTGCGCGTCTACGGCCGCATGGTGGGCGAAGGTGAGTGGCGCGACTACGCCATCGACCACATGAAGGAAAAGGCAGTCTTCTCCGTCTTCAAGCGCTCCGGCGAAATGCCGCTCTTCAGGATCGAGAAGAACCCGAAGCTTGCTGCCAAGCAGGGAGCCTACAGCGTCATCAACACCGATGGTCGCATTCTCAAGCGCGGGCATGAATTGCCTCAGGTGCTGAAGGTGTTCGACAAGGCCTTGAAGCTGATCGACTAGAGTTGTGCGTCCGATGGGACGCAAAAGGGACGCATTACCTTTTTGAATCGACGCATGGTGCTTTCCGGACATCGAGTCCGATCTTCGGGCCGATGTTGTCAGGCGGCAGGGGAGCGACGCTTCCTCGGCCTCATAGGCGGGCATGAAAAAGGCGGCCAGTGGCCGCCTTTCTGTTTGAGCGCTATTGCGATCCTTAGTTGTTCCGGTTGCCCAGGAACTGAAGCAGGAACATAAACAGATTCAGGAAGTCGAGGTAGAGCGTCAGCGCACCCATGATCGCCTTGCGACCGGCCACGAGAACGTCGTCACCTTCGAAGTACATTTCCTTGATCTTCTGCGTGTCGTAGGCGGTCAGACCTGCAAAGATCAGAACGCCGATTGCAGAAGCTGCAAAGCTAACAGCGCTGGACTCCAACCAAATGTTAACGACCGACGCGATGATCAGGCCGAACAGACCCATGATCAGGAACGAGCCCATGGCGGACAGGTCCTTCTTGGTCGTGTAGCCGTAGAGCGACAGCGCGCCGAAAGAAGCAGCGGTGATGAAGAACGTTTGGACGACGCTAGCTGCGGTGTAGGCCACGAAAATCGACGAAATCGATAGTCCAACCAGGGCCGCGTAGACCCAGAACGTCGCTTGAGCAGCAGAAACGCTCATCTTATGAACGCGGAAGCTCAGAAAGAAGACGAGGGCCAGCGGTGCCAGCATGACGACCCAGCGAAGAGGCGATGCGTAGACCGCAGCGCCGAGCTGCGTGAGCATTGTACCGTTGCTAAGCGTCGCGACGGCCGCCGCAGGATCGGTTGTTACAGCAAGGCTAGCAAAACCGAAGGCAGCAACACCGGTAATCACCAGCGCGAGCGCCATAAGGTTGTAGACCTTCACCATGTAGGAGCGAAGACCTTGGTCGATCATCGCACCAGACTGAGCACGGCCTTGGGCCATACGGTTCTGGTAGTTGTTAAAGTCAGCCATTGTTTCCTCTTTTAGCTCCGAAGTTGCTACGGTGTCGGGATAAGACCGTTATGTGGATACTATCCCAGGCGCCGCTGCGGAGCTACAGCAAGCCTACCAGAGAATATGAGGCGATGGCGCAGCCGTTACAAGTGCCAAAAATAACGAAAAAACACCGTATGCGCGAAAAGCGATAACGTTTTTGACATCATTACCAAGAATTAATCGTAAAAGTTAAATCGCGCACAACTTTTCCGTTTTTTAGATTTTCACTTGCATCCAACGGCTTACTCGCCCGCCTGGCGCAGCACCGGTGCAGCCTTCTGGCCGAGGATGCGCCATGTGCCGATCAGCCCGATGCCCACCGTCATCACCAGCGAAACGACAAGCGTGCCGATTGCCACATCGGGCAGGAAGCTGGAGGGCAGCTTCATGATGCGGGCAATCACGAACCATGCGGAGACGCCGCCCGCCAGAAGGGCGAAGGTGGCGGTCGCTACGCCGAGGATCATGTATTCATAGGAGAAGGCGCGGATCAGCATGGATCGTGTGCCGCCGAGCGTTTTCAGGATCACGGCATCGCGGGTGCGCGCACGGTTGCCCGCCGCCAGGGCGCCTGCCAGCACCAGCACGGAGGCGATCAGCGCAACGGCAGCTGCCGCACGGATCGCGGTTGCGAGCTGACCGACCAGCCGGTCGACGATATCGAGCGCATCCTTGACGCGCACCGTGGTGATCGTCGGATAGGCGTTGGTGACGCTGCGCAGGATTTCGCCTTCCTTGGCGGGTGTCGCCGACGGGTCTGCCAGCGTTGCCAGCCATGCGTGCGGTGCGCCCCGGAAAGTGTTGGGTGAAAACACCATGACGAAATTGATCGACATGGACTGCCACTGCACATCGCGCAGATTGGCGATCTTGGCGGTGATGCTGCGGCCGAGGACATTGACGGTGACCGTATCACCGATCTTGAGGCCGAGTTCGCCCGCCTCTTCGGCAGCAAAGGAAACCAGCGGCTCGCCGCTATAATCCTTGCCCCACCACGTGCCTTGCGTGAGCTTGGCATTTTCCGGCAGATCTTCTGAATAGGTAATGCCGCGATCGCCGCGCAGAACCCAGCGGCCGGATGGCGGTACTTCGATCTTGGTGACGTCTTGGCCGTTCAGCGCCAGAATACGGCCGCGCAGCATCGGAACTTCCGTCAGCGTGCCTTCCGGCGCCTCGCGCTTGACGAGGTCGCGGAAGCCATCGCGCTCGCTTCCCTGAATGTCGACGAAGAAGAAGTTCGGCGCTTTCTCCGGCAGTGTCGACGTCAATTCCCGCCGCAGATTGCCGTCGATCAGTGTCAGCGTCACCAGAAGCGTAAGGCCAAGACCTAGCGATAGCACCACGGAGGGCGTCAGCGCGCCGGGGCGGTGGATATTGCCGATAGCGAGCCGGAGGGCTGCGGAGTGAACGCGTGGACTGCGTCTCGCCAGGGCGCGGATGCCCCAGGCGACAAGCCTCAGCACGACGAAGGCGAAGGCGATCGCACCGAGAAAGACCGAGGCGATGAAGCGATCATCCGCCGTGAAAATCGCAAGGCTCGCAAGCACTGCAAGAAGGATTGCCGTTGCAGCGAGATACGGCCAGGAGGGAAGCTTCCCTTCATCGAAGCCTTGCTCGCGGAAGAGTGCGGTTGCCGGCACTTCGCGTGCCTGACCGAGCGGCACGATGGCGAAGGCAAGTGTGGTCAACATGCCGAAGACGGCGGCAAGCCACAATGCCGAAGGATAGAAGGCAAGCTCCTTCGGCACCGGCAGCACGCCGTCGAGAAAGCGCATGGCGATGAGTGGTGCTATGGCGCCGAACAACAACCCGATCACAATGCCGACGCAGGCAATGAAACCAATCTGGAACAGATAGGTCATCGTCACCACGCTTGCCGGCGCGCCAAGGCATTTCAGCGAGGCAATCGTGGTGCGCTTGGAATCGAGAAAGGCGCGCACGGCATTGGCAACACCAACGCCGCCGACGATTAACGCAGTGAGGCCAACGAGCGTCAGGAATTGGGAGAAGCGATTGACGTTTTCGGTGAGTTGCGGCGCGGCGCGATCGCTGGTGCGAATGGACCAGCCGGCGTTCGGAAACTGCTTGTTGGTCGTTTCGATGATTGTCGCGCGTTGCGACGGGTCGGTCAGACGCACCTTGTAGGCATGCTCGACAAGGCTTCCCGTCTGGATCAGGCCGGAGGCGATCAGCGCATCGCGGCTGATGAGCAGACGGGGCGCGAAGCCGAAACCGTCAGACAGCGTGTCCGGCTCGGTGACGATGGTACCCGTCAGTTTCAGCCTGGCATTGCCAAGAAGCAGTTCGTCGCCGACCTTGATGCCGAGACGCTCAAGCAGCAGGGGGGCCGCGACCGCGCCGAAGCTCTCGCCTTGTTTGGCCAAAAGCGCGGGAAGGGGTTGCGCCGGCTCGGCGACGAAATCGCCATAGAGCGGATAGGCGCCATCGACGGCCTTGACCTCGGCCAGGCTCTGCTGTGAGCCGTCTTCCAGTCGCGCCATGGAGCGCAGCCCGTCCGAGACGGCGACATCACCGAGGCTGTCGATATAAGCGCGCTCTTCAGCACTCGCCTCGCGGTTTCTGAGTTCGAAGCGCACGTCGCCAGCCAGGATCGACTGGCCTTCGTCGGCGATAGCGCTGGTGACTGCGCGCGAGACCGAGTTGACGGCTGCGATAGCACCGGTGCCAAGCGCGATACAGGCGAGGAAGATGTAGAAGCCACCGAACCCGCCGCGGATTTCCCGGCGTGCCAATCTCAGCGCATTTCGAATGTTGGCGGCAGACGGGATCATGCGCTTGCCGCCTGTCTGGCGGCTGTGGAGCCGGCACTTTCGCCTTCGATCTGGCCGGAGCGAACCTTGATCTGGCGGGTGCAGCGGGCGGCAAGCGACGGATCGTGGGTCACGAGGATCATCGTCATGCCGCGCTCGGCCTGCTTCGAAAACAGCAGATCCGCGATCTGCTTGCCGGTATCGGTATCGAGATTGCCCGTCGGTTCGTCGGCGATCAGCACGGCAGGCGAGGGGGCAAGCGCTCTAGCAATCGCCACACGCTGCTGCTCGCCGCCGGACAATTGGCCGGGATAGTGGTTAAGGCGCTGGCCGAGGCCGACCGCGGTCAGTTCTCGCGTCGCAATGTCGAAAGCATTCGGCACATTGGCAAGTTCAAGCGGAACGGCGACATTCTCGAGCGCGGTCATGTTGGCGATCAGGTGAAAGGACTGGAAGACGATCCCGATATTCTTGCCGCGAAAATCCGCCAGCGCATCTTCGCCAAGCGTATGGAGATGCGTTCCCGCAATTGTGATCTCGCCGCTATCGAGCCTTTCAAGGCCTGCCAGAACCATCAGCAGCGTGGACTTGCCGGAGCCGGAAGGCCCGACAATTCCGACGGCTTCGCCCTCTTCAATGGTGAGATCGATGCTCTTCAAAACGTGGACGGAGGCGGCGGCGCTGCCAAGGGTGAGATCCGCTTTCTTCAGCTCGATGGTGCTTTTCGCCACGTTTTTGCGTTCCTATATGATCAAGAGTGCAGAAGCCTTGCTGGCTTCACCAATTAGGAAGGCTGGAATGAATTTTAAAGCCGTTGCCGCTCACTTCGTCGTCATCCTTGGGGCGTTTCTTTCTTCTTCATCCGCTGGCGCTCAAGATAAACCTTTGCAGATCGTCGGCTTTGGCGACAGCCTGATGGCCGGCTATCAGCTTGCGCCGAACGAAAGCTACGCCGCCCAGCTCGAAGCCGCGCTGAAAGCCAAGGGCGTCAATGCGGTCGTGACCAATGCGGGCGTTTCGGGTGACACGAGTTCTGCCGGCCTTGCGCGCGCCGAATGGTCGGTGCCGGATGGGACCGATGGCGTGATCCTGGAGCTTGGCGCCAACGATGCGCTGCGGGGCATTCCGCCTGCCGATACCGAGAAGAACTTGGCGGCCATCATCGAAGGGTTTCAGAAGCGCAATATCCCGGTTCTCATGATGGGCATCATCGTGCCGCCAAACATGGGCGGCGACTACGGCAAGGCGTTCAACCCTATCTATGAACGGCTGGCGCAGAAGTATCAGATCCCGCTCTACCCGTTCTTTCTGGACGGTGTCGTGCTCGATCAAAGCCTGCAGCTGGAAGACAGAATGCATCCCAATGCCAAGGGCGTTGCAGTGATGGTGGAGAAGTCTCTGCCCGCCGTCGAGGCCTTTGTTAAGACTATCCGTGAGCAAAAAAAATAAGCACTTGCGCAGCGAAGCTTTGCATGATTCGCTGTCCTTGTTCTGCCAAGAGATTCGGGGAGCTCGCCATGCCGAGACTGTTTACCGCCCTCGAAATTCCGCGCAATGCGGCGATGAGCCTTTCATTGTTGCGCGGTGGTCTACCGGGAGCCCGGTGGATTGACGTGGAGAATTATCACATCACCTTGCGCTTTATCGGCGATATAGACGGACGCACCGCTGACGAAGTGGTCGATCGGCTGGATCGTATCGATCGCGAGGAGTTTCAGATCAACCTGACGGGCATGGGCTCCTTCGGATCGAAGAAGCCGCATTCCCTCTGGGCCGGGGTTTCTCCCTCTCCGGAAATGGTCGCTCTCCAGGCAGAAATCGAGCGCATCTGCCAGCGTCTCGGGTTGCCGCCGGATCCGCGAAAGTTCACGCCGCATGTGACGCTGGCGCGGCTTCGCAATTCCAGGCTCGACGATGTGGTCCATTATCTTTCAGGCCGCGGGGATTTCCGAACCTCGCCCTTCACCGTCGGGCGCTTCGTGCTGATGTCCTCGAAGGAATCGGTCGGCGGCGGGCCTTACATCGTCGAAGAGGCCTTCCCGCTCTATGAGAGCCGTTCGACTGGCGTCTATGCCGACGCTGGACTGCTTCCGGAGAAGAGCCTGTTCTAACTCCATGATACCTGATCATAGCATCGGCTGGGCGAGCGCCCCGGCCGAGCATCCATTTGCGCGGTTGATCTGACGGTCAAAGGTGAACCAAAGCGCATGTCCGTCCGTTCAGTTGCATAGAACAGTCTATCAGGGGAAGGGACCATCATGACCTATGCGAAACTTGAAGCGGACGCAGTGCGCACGGCGCTTGAGACGCTGGACGGCTGGTCTTTGCGCGAAGACGGTCTGGCAATCGTCAAGGCCTACAAGTTTGCCAGTTTTGCCGAAGCCTTCGGTTTCATGGCTGAGTGCGCGCTGGCGGCAGAAAAGCTCAATCACCATCCGGAATGGTCCAATGTCTATTCGCGGGTGAAGATCTGTCTGACCACGCATGATTCCCAAGGGATTACCGAGCGCGATATCCTGCTGGCAAAGGCGATGGAGAAGGCGGCTGCCGGGCGCGGCAATTGAACAGCGGTCTTCATCGCCTATATTATCCGTCATGACCAAAGGAACTACGACCATGGATGACGTCAAGATCGGTGAAATCCTGCTTCCCGGCGATCCCGACACGCAGAAGGAACGCGAGGAGACTGTTCGATCCAAGTTCTGGCCGAAGATGAAGCGGGTCGTCAGCAAGGTACCTTTTGCCAGAGACGCGGCTGCGGCCTATTATTGCGCTGTCGATCCCTCCACGCCGCTTCGAGCCAAGGGTATTCTGCTTGCAGCACTTGGGTATTTCATCATGCCGATCGATGTGGTGCCGGATGTTCTGGCGGTCATCGGCTTTACCGACGATATTGCGGTTTTGACCGCAGCCCTTGCGATGATCCGTGCCCATATCAAGATGGAGCATTACGACGCCGCCGATCTTGCGCTGGAAAAGATGCGCGAGGAATAACGGCTCTGTGATGTGCCGTTAGACGCGGTTCCAAATCCCGACAAATTCTTGCCTGAATTGCCGTGTCATACCTTTTGCGTGGCGCTGACTCGCGTCGCTCGAAGCGTGTTTTACATGCGTTGAGGACCTCTGACGCATGCATTTCTGTCAAGGCGTTTTCAGCCTTGGCGCAGCATGGATCTTGGGGCGCGGGGAGTATCCGAACTGTAACACCGCGATACAATTCTCACCTTTTAATGATGGCGTTGACGGTTTGGTAACCGTTCCTTAGCCAAAATGAAGATGACGGCCTTCACCTCGCACCGGCCCGGCCTAGCCGTTCGGGCAACTGGAAGACAATAAACCCGGCAGGAATTTCAATGTTTGTAAGAAGTGTAGCAACCGCAGCCGCCATTTTGCTGACCAGCGTCAGCATTGCCTCTGCACAGTCGCCCACGCGCATCCAGCAGTTCAACGCTTGGGGTGCCTATTCGTACAAATCGGGTAAAAGCACCGTTTGCTATGTTCTTTCCGTTCCAACCGCCAAGGAGCCGGCAAGCGTCGACCATGGCGATATCTTTTTCATCGTGTCGCAGCGTCCCGGCCAGAACATTTCCTATGAGCCGCAGGCCATGGTTGGCTATCCTTTGAAGGAAGGCTCCAAGGTCAATGTGACGATCGATGCCAAGAACTTCGTGATGTTCACCAAGGACAAGGCGGCCTGGGTCGAAAATGCCGCTGAAGAACCGGCACTCGTTGCGGCCATGAAGGTTGGCAAGAGCATGACCGTCAAGGCGACCTCCGGTCGCGGGACGGCAACCTCCTATTCCTATTCGCTGTCTGGCATCTCGGCTGCTCTCAAGCAGATCGAAAGCTGCAAGTAAGCAGTTCTAAAAAAATTAGAGTCTGATGGCCGGTCCCTGACCGGCCATTTGCGTTTTTGCCGGTTTGATGCTAGATGCGCGCCAACACGAATGCTGGCGACACCAGGTGATCGCCGCGCTTTTGGATTTTCTCGACATGCAGATGACGTTCCGCCGTTTCGACTGGTCGGTTTCGCTCGTGCATTGGATGATGGGATAGGACGATGTCCACTTTGGAAGCTACACCCGGTCTTGCAGTCAAGGCGCCTCTGGTCGCCAACAGCGACCTCATGTCGGACAAGCCGTCGCTGATCGGCATGACGCGCGACGAGATGGCGGATGCGCTGATGGAGATCGGCGTGCCGCAAAAGCAGGTCAAGATGCGCGTCAGCCAGTTGTGGAACTGGCTCTATGTGCGCGGCGTCTCCGATTTCGACAACATGACCAATGTCGCCAAGGAGCTTCGCGAGACGCTGAAGGCGAAGTTCACCATCGCGCGGCCGGAAATCGTCGAAGAGCAGATCTCCAATGACGGCACGCGCAAGTGGCTGATGCGCTTTCCCCCGCGTGGCGCCGGTCGCCCGGTGGAAATCGAGACCGTTTATATTCCTGAAGAAGGCCGCGGGACACTTTGCATCTCCAGCCAGGTCGGCTGTTCGCTCACCTGTTCCTTCTGCCACACCGGCACACAGCGGCTGGTGCGCAACCTGACGGCGGAAGAAATTCTCTCGCAGCTTCTGCTCGCCCGCGATCGTCTGGGTGATTTCCCGGATGGCTCGACGCCGGTCGGGGCCTATGTGCCGAGCGAAGGCCGCAAGGTGTCCAACATCGTGATGATGGGTATGGGCGAGCCGCTCTATAATTTCGAGCATGTGAAGACCGCACTCCTGATCGCAACCGACGGTGACGGTCTGTCACTCTCCAAGCGCCGCGTCACGCTCTCCACCTCCGGCGTCGTGCCGGAAATCTTCCGCACCGGCGACGAAATCGGCGTGATGCTGGCGATCTCCCTGCATGCCGTGCGCGACGAGCTGCGCGACATGCTGGTGCCGATCAACAAGAAGTATCCGCTGAAGGAGCTGATCGACGCCTGCCGCAACTATCCGGGTCTCTCGAATGCGCGCCGCATCACCTTCGAATATGTGATGCTGAAGGACGTCAATGACAGCCTGGAAGATGCCAAGATGCTGACCCAGCTTCTCAAGGGCGTTCCGGCCAAGATCAATCTCATCCCCTTCAACCCATGGCCCGGCACCAATTATCAGTGCTCGGACTGGGCGCAAATCGAGAAGTTCGCCGACTTCATCAATCAGGCCGGCTACGCCTCACCGATCCGCACCCCGCGTGGCCGCGATATTTTGGCAGCCTGCGGCCAGCTGAAGTCGGAATCCGAACGCATGCGCAAGACCGAGCGCCTGGCGTTTGAAGCGATGATGATTGCCAATCACGGGGCTGACGACTGATTCTACGGTGTCGTCGCTCCGAGAGCAGCTTCAGTCTTGAGCTTCTCCGGTACGGGTCTGTGGCGACGCTCTTTCCGACGTCACGCCTGAAGCCAGATCATCTCCCGCTGCCTCCGGCAGCTTTTACCTTATCCGGTATGTTCCGCTGACGATTGCAGCTTGCTCGGCACGGGGTTCGTCCATAACTCATCCAGCTTAGCAAACATTTGCTTGGCAAAATCGTCTTCCAAGAGGGCAAGTGCTGAGATTGCCACTGGTTCTATGGTAAACCGTTCGGCATAGCCCAGCGCTGAAAGGCGTTGAGCACAGGAGGGATGAGAGGACAGTTCGTCAACCTCCATCGACCATGCGTGGCGCGCATAGATGTTTAACAGCTCACTCATATTGAGCATAGACACCGCGTTCAAAAGGCGTTTCGTGGGCGAAATGACAGTTGGCATTGTATCCGTGCGTTCTTTCCGCAACGACTCGTAAAATGTTTGCTCCAGAAATATGGCGGACGCATCGACCAGAAGCAGGGCGCGAGCGGCCTCTTCGCCGTGACCACCATTCGCCGCTTCAAGATCGGCCTTAATCTCGGCGTCTCGAGATAGGCGCATCTTCTCAAGCTCAAATGATGGTGAGAGTGTTTTCCATAAGGAGTAGAGCAGGTGTCCGGTGATTGATTTCTCCGGTGAAGCGAAGTCGAAGACGATGTTGAGGCTTTCTTCGAGTTCTGCCAGACGGAGCTTTCCGTTCACATCCTCGTTCAGCACGTGACCATTCTCATGCATCAGAATGGCGAACATCGCTTCTTTATCTGTGACTGCCAGCAAAGGAATGCCGACTATCAACTCGTAATGGCGGCGCAATCCGAGCAGAGTACGATGCATCCTGACGCCCGCATTCATCGCGTCACTCAATGTAATCGCGGTTTTCCTGGCTGTGGCCTTTCCGGCGACAGCTTCCCACATGGACCATAGTCCAGGGGCTTGGGCTCGACTGATCCCATTGACCTTTTCACGCGATAGATTTGTAAAGAATATGCCCTTCAACAGAGCGATCGTGATGTCTACCGTCCACAAGGCAAAGCCGATCAGAGCAAAAAGCCAAATGAAGTGCTGATCCAGCAAAAAGAACAACAGACTCATGATGAGCGCCAGCAGCGCGATCAGAAACAGTAAGGTAAATCGCCCGAAACGGCGACCGGCAGCCAGAATAATCTTTGCCAAATCAAGTCTCACTCAAAGGCTGACGCCACCAATCGCGCAGGATGGTTTCCTGAACATTCCGATGACATTTCCCATCCACCGTCTCAAGACCCTCATTCCTGTGACTTTGGTGATCTATCCAGGATAGTGCATGCCGACAAAGGCGTAAGGCGTCCTGTTTGCGGCAGGTTTGAGTGCTTATTGCGAGAACAAACCTCCATCGCGACCGCGGAAAACTTGTTTTACGTCAAGCGGTCGTGCGCTTCCGGCTTCAGAGTATCAGGCTTGCGCGGTATGGACCGCATTTGCGAGTAGAGGATCGGCAGTTTCGTTCCATTTTTCGACGGACTTACAGACCTCAGCAGCTTTTGATTGAACCTTACCCCTCCACCCAATCAAATATTTGATCGCTCCGATCTCTCCCGCGCGATTGATTTCGGCTTAACCCTTTCTTAAAGAGAGCGGGAAAAGCAAAATAATCGGAGGAATACCCTATGCGCGCACTTATTCTGGCGCTCGCCGCCGCCACGGCTCTCGTCCTACCTGCCAAAGCGGAAGACGTGACCGTTGCCGTGACTGCCATCGTCGAACATCCGGCCCTCGATGCCGCACGTGATGGTGTGAAGGCCGCGCTTGCCGAAGCTGGCTATAAGGAAGGCGAAAACCTGAAGTTCGTCTACCAGTCCGCGCAGGGTAACCCAGGTACCGCCGCACAGATCGCCCGTCAGTTCGTTGGCGACGCTCCGAATGTCATCGTGCCGATATCCACGCCTTCGGCTCAGGCCGTCGTTGCCGCAACGCGCGATATTCCAGTCGTCTTCACCGCCGTTTCCGACCCCGTCGGCGCGCAACTGATCAAGTCGATGGAAAAGCCCGGTCGCAACGTCACCGGTCTTTCGGACGCGCTTCCCGTCAACGAGCATCTGGCTCTGGTCAAGGAAATTGCACCGTCGGCAAAGACGATAGGCTACATCTACAACTCGGCCGAGGCCAACTCTGTCTCGACGCTCGCTCTGTTGAAGGAAGCCGCTGCAAAGGCCGGTCTGACGGTTGTCGAATCCGTCGCCACCAAGTCCTCCGAAGTTCAGGGCGCGACCCGCGCATTGGTCGGCAAGACGGATGTAATCTACGTTCCGACCGACAACACTATCGTTTCCGCCTTCGAGGCGGCTGCCGGTGTCGCGGCTGAGGCGAAGATCCCGCTCTTTGCTGCCGATACGGATTCCGTGGCACGTGGCGCTATCGCAGCGCTCGGCTTCAACTATTTCGATGTGGGCAAGCAGACGGGTGCTGTCGTCGTGCGTATCCTGAAGGGTGAGAAGCCTGGTGATATTGCGGCAACCACAGCTGTCGGCACCGACCTCGTTCTCAACAAGAAAGCCGCTGAAAAGATTGGCGTGACCTTCCCTGAGAGCGTCGTGAAGCGCGCTACGAAGGTGATCGAGTAAGGTCTCGTCGTCCGCCTCGCGCGATTGACATTGTTTATGTCGTTTCGTCCACACAAGGCCGGATCACCGAGATACATCACTTCCAATCGAGAGTGCCGCGCTTCAGCGGCACTCTTGCTCTATCGGCCCGGCGAAACGCCCGGTCGAAAAACCCAAGGACTTCTGTCGTGAGCCAAATCGCCTTCTGGGGTGCCGTCGAACTGGGGCTGGTCTTCGCCTTTGTCGCGATCGGTGTTTATCTCGCCTTTCGCGTGCTCGATTTTCCCGATCTGACCGTTGATGGTTCTTTTCCGCTCGGCGCTGCCGTGGCGGCGGTGCTGATCATTGCCGGTCTCAATCCATGGCTTGCAACAGGCGTTGCGATGATCGCCGGTGCTGGCGCTGGTATGGTCACAGCACTTTTGAATGTCCGCTTCAAGATCCTCAATCTTCTGGCCTCGATCCTGACGATGATTGCGCTGTTCTCAGTCAATCTGCGCGTCATGGGCAAGCCGAATGTCGCGCTTCTCAATCAGGAAACGGTCATCGAGCCCTTCTATGGTCTTGGCATATCCGATTATCTGGTGCGGCCGCTCTTCGTCGGCCTGCTGGTTATCGTTGCTGTCATCCTCGTGTGGCGCTTTCTGGAAAGCGATGCAGGTCTTGCCATGCGCGCCACTGGCGCGAATGCCCGCATGGCCCGCGCTCAAGGGGTAAAGACCGGCAACCAGATCTATCTCGGCATGGCGCTTTCCAATGCGCTCGTTGCGCTGGGCGGGGCGCTGTTTGCCCAGACCAACGGCTTTGCCGATGTGACATCGGGTGTCGGCACCATCGTTGTCGGGCTTGCCGCCGTCATCATCGGCGAAACGCTGTTCGGCTCTCGCGGCATTCTGATCGCGTTGATCGGCTGCGTCTTCGGCTCTATTGCCTATCGGCTGGCCATCCAGCTGGCGCTCTCCAGCGATGCGCTGGGCCTCAAGGCCTCCGACCTTAATTTCGTTACCGCCGTTCTGGTTGCCGTCGCCCTCATCCTGCCGCGCCTGCGCCGTGGAGGAGCCGCATCATGATTTCGCTGTCGGATATTCAGGTCATCTTCGGCAAGGG
The DNA here is from genome assembly GCF_052045735.1 of Agrobacterium sp. 22117. NCBI lineage: Bacteria > Pseudomonadati > Pseudomonadota > Alphaproteobacteria > Hyphomicrobiales > Rhizobiaceae > Agrobacterium > Agrobacterium sp. 22117. The sequence goes on from NZ_JBQEPP010000007.1 coordinate 246,045, forward strand.
AACGCCCCTGCAAAAGCAGGCGCTCTCCAAGCTCAATCTCACCATCGAAAACGGCTCCTTCGTCACCGTGATCGGCTCGAACGGTGCTGGCAAGTCGACGCTTCTCGGCGTTCTGGCGGGCGACGTGCTGCCGAGTGCTGGCAAGGTGACGATCAGCGGCGTGGACGTCACACGCAAGCCGACCGCCAGCCGTGCGGGCCAGGTGGCGCGTGTGTTTCAGGATCCGTTGGCCGGAAGCTGCGGTGCGCTGACCATTGAGGAAAATCTGGCGCTCGCGGCTGCACGCGGCAAGGTGCGCGGTCTGCTTCCGGCGCTTGGCGGCGGCCGTCGTGCCTTCTTCCAGGACCGCATCGCCTCGCTTGGCCTTGGGCTGGAAAACCGGTTGAAGGACCGCATGGATCTTCTCTCCGGTGGCCAGCGCCAGGCGGTCTCGCTGGTCATGGCAACGCTTGCCGGATCCGATGTTCTGCTGCTGGATGAACATACCGCAGCGCTCGATCCGGGCATGGCCGAATTCGTCATGGAACTGACCCGCAAGGTGGTGGAGGAGCGCAAGCTCACCACGCTCATGGTGACGCACTCCATGCGCCAGGCGCTGGATTATGGCGACCGCACCATCATGCTGCATGCCGGTGAAATCGTGCTCGATGTCTCCGGCGAAAGCCGCAAGGGTCTCCAGGTGGAAGATCTGATCGAGATGTTCCGCAAGATCCGTGGTCAGACTCTCGATGATGATGAATTGCTCATCGGGTGATGCACAGGACGGGCTATGCTCCTGTCACCGTTAAAATGCGGGCAACAAGACCACGCTGGAACTTCACGACCGCTGCACCATTTCTACCGCATCCAATCCCTCACGAGGGACTGGATGTCCTGTCATGTTCGTTTCAGGTCGAATGTCACAGTCATGGAGAAATGATGTTTTTCAGAAAAAGTCTTTTCGCCGCACTCGCCGCCGCTTTTGCAATTCTTCTGACCGGTTGCAACGACAAGGATAATGAAAATAAGGGTGTTGTCGCCCCAGCGGCAGACCAGGCGGCGGTTTCCAAATACAACGCTTATGTCAAGGCAGCCAATTCGCTGGCGGTGAGCTTTAACCAAGTTCTGCAAAGCCACGTTCAGACATATGCTCGTGCCTTGGCTGGCGACAAACCGCTCCAGAATTACTCCGTCGCAAGCCCCATAGACGTTACCAAGGTTAAGTCTGCGCTGAATGAGGCGTTCGTCAAGGAGGCGACGTTTGCAGATATCGATCCTGCAGCGAAGTCTTATGCCGATGCTCTGGCCGGTTTCGAGCCGATCAACACTGACCTTGCGAATTATGCGCAATCCAAAGGGTATCTCGCAGATGGCGGCAAGACCGCACGTGAGAAGGACCCAGCCTTTGTGGATGCCCTGAAGAAGGTAGCGGCGGCAGAGGAGGCCTTCTTCAATAGTATGCAGAAGCACGATTACGATTTGGCGCGCAAAGCCTATGACGAGGCTGCGCCGGATAGTGTGGAGCGTGATCGAGCAGGGATCATTTTGTTTTCAAAGGACACAGTCTCCAAACTGACTGCCATGTTCGCAGCACCTGGTGACGCCAATCTCCGCGATGATACGAAAGCCAGCCTTAACCGCCTGAGTGATGTGTCGGTGGCATGGGACAAGAAACTTCGGTCCAGCGATGCGAAGGGATGTCCCGCCACGATGAGCGCTATCAACACCTTCATTGCTGGCGCACGCACAGCCGTGCAAAGAGCGGAAAAGGGCGATTACAGTGTTGAAATTGATCCTCGCTACGTCAACACCATCCAAGATCCCGTTTACACGGATGGCCGTCAGTTGAACATGAACTATAGCTGGCTGATCAGTTCATTTAACGGCAACAGGTGCTGATGGGCGCTGACTTGTAAGCTCACCCTCATCCTCGCCCTCGAGGCTGAGATCAATGTACTACGATGACTTACAAACGGTATTGAAAAGCCAGACCCCACGACGTTGCGGCTCCGTCTGGCAAGGCGGCAGTATGGTCCACGCAAAAATGTGCAACGGTTGCGATAACGACATGCGATAAAACAAGGATCCAGAGCTTGTGAGCAGATCTGAAAGATCGCGAAACGCTTTGGACAGCTCTCGCCTTACTTTGCCTGCGTCAGGAAAATCTTGACGGCGAAGAGCGAGAAGACGCCAGCGATGGTGTAATCCAGGCCGCGAAGAACCTTGCGATTGCGCTGCAGCCAGTCGGAGAGCGAGTCTGCAGCCACCACGATTCCGATGCCGATCGGCAGGGCGACGATGATCGACCAGAGACCGAGGAAGATCAGCTTGCCTGTCACGTGCGGATCGGAGGCTGTGACGAATTGAGGCAGGAAGGTCATGAAGAAGATGATGACCTTTGGATTGAGCAGGTTAACCCACAGCCCGTTGACCAGAGCAGACGTCATCGACGCGCCGGCCTTCTGTTCCTTCGGGCGCTCCATCACGAAGTTTGAGCCGTGGCGGATGGCCTGGATGGCGAGCCAGACGAGATAGGCAGCACCGCCCGTCTTCAAGATCATGAAGGCTGTCGGCGAAGCGACGATCAGCGCTGCCACGCCAAAGGCGACCAGCAGCGTATGGACGGTGATACCGAGATTGGTGCCCACGAGCGTCATGAAGCCTGCCTTGCGGCCCTCGCGCAGGGAGCGGCTGATCCAGAGCGTCATGTCCGGACCGGGCGTCACCGCCAGAACCAGGATGGCGACGGTGAAGGCAATCAGGGTTGGCAGGCTCGGAATGAAGTCCACGGTGATACCATCCAAAACGGGGTTGCTGCATACTCATAACGCCGTTTCGTGAGCCTGCCAATTCCTCTTCGTATTGCGTCAGCTATTCAAAAACGTCTTGAAGTGCTCGGCATAATCGCCATGCCAGCGCGACAGCGGTGGTCTGTTCTGGACAATGTCGTTGGCAGCCCAGAGAATGCGCTTCTCGTCGGTCTTTCTATCCACCTCGTTGTCGGGGCAGAGAATGTAGAAATCGCCGCGCCCAATGCTCTCCAGCATGAAGTCCACCGTCTGCTCCGGCGTCCATGCGCCATCCGGCTTTTCCGTGCGCTCGCCCGCGGTAAGACCGGTGAAGACGAAGCCGGGAATCAGGAGATGCGCTGAAATCGCGCCGGTGTTTGAAGTGCGCAGCTCATGTTGAAGCGCTTCGGTGAACGCCTTCACGCCCGCTTTCGATACGTTATAGGCCGGATCCCCGGGTGGCGTGGTGATGCCCTGTTTCGAGCCGGTGTTGATGATGAGGCCCGGCTCTCCATGGGCGACCATGCCCCCACCGAATACGCGGGCGCCGTTGATGACGCCCATAAGGTTGACGCCGATCACCCTGTCCCAGTTGACTTGGGGGCCGAAAAGGACGCTGCCCGGCTGGATGCCGGCATTGTTCATCAGCAGATGGACGCGGCCAAAGCGCTGAATCACCGCTCGTTCGAGTGCCTCGAGTTCATCGAGCTTGGAGACATCCGTCGGGATGGCGACGATCTTCGCCGCGCCATCCTCAACCGTGGCGGCAATGTCACGTTCTGCCGCTCGCAATTTCTCACCGTCCAGATCGACCAGCACGACGCTCATGCCGAAACCGGCACATTGTTTTGCCGCTGCAAGACCTATGCCGGAGGCGGCTCCGGTGATGACGGCAACATTATCCTGTTGGAATGCGGGGTGAAATGTCGACATTGGTTTCTCCTTCTCCAGGGCCGTCCTCATCAAACGGCAGTGGCATCCCATGCAACCAGACGCCTTTTGGCGCGCCTTTTGAAATCTATCGCTTTTCTCGTCTCAGTCACGTGACAAGTCATCCGGCAAGCAAAGCGTTCCCAGGTCCGATCCGTTTTCATTATCTCTTGCGCCGACCGATAAACTCGCTAAAAGTGCCGCAATCCCAAGGAAAGGCGAGGCTTGAAGCGATCGCCGGTTATGCAAATGGATTTCACGAATGGCACTCCCGAAAGACGTTAAGAAAGTCGTTCTCGCCTATTCCGGCGGTCTCGATACCTCGATCATCCTGAAGTGGCTGCAGACCGAACTCGGCGCGGAAGTCGTCACCTTCACCGCCGATCTCGGCCAGGGCGAGGAGCTGGAGCCGGCGCGCAAGAAGGCCGAGATGCTCGGCATCAAGGAAATCTTCATCGAGGATGTCCGCGAGGAATTCGTTCGTGATTTCGTATTCCCGATGTTCCGCGCCAACGCCGTCTATGAAGGCGTCTATCTGCTCGGCACGTCGATTGCCCGCCCGCTGATTTCCAAGCACCTGATCGAGATTGCCAAGAAAACCGGTGCTGACGCCATTGCCCATGGTGCGACCGGCAAGGGCAACGACCAAGTGCGTTTCGAGCTTTCCGCTTACGCCTTGAATCCGGATATCAAGATCATCGCACCGTGGCGCGACTGGACCTTCAAGAGCCGTACGGATCTCCTGAACTTCGCCGAACAGCACCAGATCCCGGTTGCCAAGGACAAGAAGGGCGAAGCGCCGTTCTCCGTCGACGCCAACCTGCTGCACTCCTCGTCCGAGGGCAAGGTTCTGGAAGACCCGGCGCAGGAAGCCCCGGAATATGTGCATATGCGCACCATTTCCCCGGAAGCTGCACCCGACAAGGCAACCGTCATCAAGGTCGGTTTCCGCAAGGGCGATGCCTGCTCGATCAACGGTGTTGAAATGTCGCCTGCAACCCTTCTGCAGACGCTCAACGATTATGGCCGCGACAATGGCATTGGCCGTCTCGACCTCGTGGAAAACCGCTTCGTCGGCATGAAGAGCCGTGGCGTCTACGAAACCCCCGGCGGCACGATCCTGCTTGCAGCGCACCGCGCCATCGAATCCATCACGCTCGACCGCGGTGCAGCACACCTTAAGGATGAGCTGATGCCGCGTTACGCCGAGCTGATCTATTACGGCTTCTGGTTCTCGCCGGAGCGCGAAATGCTGCAGGCCCTGATCGACAAGAGCCAGGAGCATGTGGAAGGCGAAGTGACCCTGAAGCTCTACAAGGGCAATGTCATGGTCACCGGTCGCGAGAGCGCGAAGTCGCTCTATTCCGACAAGCTCGTCACCTTCGAAGACGACCAGGGCGCCTACGACCAGAAGGATGCCGCCGGCTTCATCAAGCTGAACGCGCTGCGTCTGCGTACGCTCGCAAAGCGTAACCTCGGCAAGTAAGAGGTCCGCAAGGGCCGTCCTGAGCCTCCGCTTTTGCCGGGGCTCAGGTCTCTCAACCAACTTGGCTTAGAGGGCGTAAAGCCTCTCGGCCGTCATCCTCGGCTTTGAGCCGAGGATCCATAAACCGTTGACGCCATTGGAAAACTTGGATCCTCGGGTCAAGCCCGAGGACGACCAGAGGCGGAGGACGAGATCACCTCACGCATGGAAGCCCCGTTTTGCGCGGGGCTTTTTATTGCTCCCGGCTCAGCCTTCTGTCCGGTTCTTATCCATCGCCGCGGTGTGGAGGTTCTTCTGCAAGACGGAGAGCAGCGCATGGAAGCGCTCGATGTCTTCCCTGCCCAAACCTTCGGTCGCCTGCGCCATCAGGCCATCCACCTCCTCGCGCACCGATTTCAGCATCTGCGTCGAGCTTTCCGTCAAGTAGATGCACTTCGACCGGCGGTCGTCCGGGTTGGGGCGGCGCTCCACGAGGGCAAGCGATTCCAGCTTGTCGAGATAGGTGCAGACCGTCATCGGTTCGAGACCGATGCGAGCGGCAATGTCCGCCTGCTTGGCACCGTCGATGGCAGCAACGGTCAGCAGCGCGCGGGCCTCGCCGGGCGTCAGCCCAAGGCCTGCATTGGCAATACGCCGTTCGAACACGCTGTTGAGAAAACGGGCGCTGCTATTGAGCAGAAAGGCCAGCGGTTCTCGTTCGGGATTGGATGTCATCAAATGGGTGCTTTTCACTAGAACTATTCTACGTTGTGACAACTTCTGTCTTTCCATGCAATCGGATGGAAGAAGAAAGTGTTCCGCACGCTCCATGTCTTTGACATCCACGCATCGTGCTTTTGCGGAATCGACGCCGATTTTTAGGGCCGTTGCCGTTGCCCTTCTTGCGGTCTGATATTGAAAGCTTGCCGTCAGCATGCCCATATGGCTGACAATCACATCTGCATGAGGACATCACCATGACATCGACGATCGCGTATTATTCCGCTCTAACCGACTGGAACGGGAAAAACGGACTGCCGCGTTTCGATGCCGTCAAGGATGAGGATTTTGCCGGTGCGTTCGATGCGGCCCTTGCCGCCCATGATGCAGAGATCGATGCCATTGCCGGCAACAGCGAAGCGCCGAGCTTCGCCAATACGGTGATTGCGCTCGAAATCGCTGGCGACGAGTTGTCGCGCGTCTCGGCGCTGTTCTGGAACAAGGCGGGCGCCCATACAAACCCGCAAATCCAGGCGCTGGAACGCGAGATCGCGCCAAAAATGTCGCGCCACTATTCGCGCATCGGCATGAATGAGGCGCTGTTCAAGCGCATCGATACGCTGTGGGACAAGCGCGAGACGCTGGGACTGACCCATGAGGAACTGCGGGTCCTGGAGCGCCACTGGAAGGGCTTCGTGCGCGCCGGCGCGAAACTGCCCAAACCCGAGCAGGAGCGTCTTGCCGCCATCAACGAGGAGCTGGCAGGTCTTGGCGCAAACTTCGGCCAGAACGTACTTGCGGATGAAAAGAACTGGAAGCTGCTGCTGTCTTCTGATGAGGAACTTGCCGGCATTCCGGGCTTCCTGCGCGATGCCATGGCGGGTGCCGCCAAGGAGCATGGCGAGGAGGACAAGTTTGCAGTGACGCTGTCGCGCTCGATCATCGAGCCCTTCCTCACCTTTTCCGAGCGCCGCGATCTGCGCGAACAGGCCTTCAAGGCCTGGGTGGCTCGCGGTGAAAATGGTGGCGAGACCGACAATCGCGAGATCGTCAGGAAGACGCTGGCGCTGCGCGAAGAAAAGGCAAGGCTCTTGGGCTATGAGAGCTTCGCGGCCTACAAGCTGGACGACACGATGGCGAAGACGCCGGATGCAGTGAACGGTCTCTTGACCCAGGTCTGGGAAAAGGCCGTCGCGCGCGCTGGCGAAGAGGAAGCCGAGCTTGCCACGATCATTACCGACGAAGGCAAAAACCACGAGGTCATGCCCTGGGACTGGCGCCATTATGCGGAGAAGCTCAGAGCAAAGCGCTTCAATTTCTCCGAAACCGAGCTGAAGCCCTATCTGCAGCTGGAAAAGATCATCGAGGCCTGCTTCGACGTGGCGACACGCCTCTTCGGCATCCATGCCGTCGAACTGAAAGACGTCAAGGCCTACCACCCCGATGTCCGTACCTTCGAAATCCGTGACGCCAATGGCGAGCTGAAGGCTATGTTCCTCGGCGACTATTTCGCCCGGCCCTCCAAGCGCTCGGGCGCTTGGATGAGCTCCTTCCAGTCGCAGCACAAGCTGCCGCTGAAGAACGGCACGGTCGGTGAACTGCCGATCATCTACAATGTCTGCAACTTCGCAAAGCCATCAGCCGGCAAGCCAGCACTCCTGTCGCTCGATGATGCGCGCACGCTGTTCCACGAGTTCGGCCACGCGCTGCATGGCATGATGTCGAACGTCACCTATCCGTCCGTTTCCGGTACCGGCGTTTCGCGCGACTTCGTTGAACTGCCCTCGCAGCTTTACGAACACTGGCTGACCGTGCCGGAAATTCTCGAGACCTATGCGCTGCATTACGAGACCGGCGAGCCCATGCCGAAGGCGCTGCTGGACAAGGTGCTTGCGGCCCAGACCTTCAATGCCGGCTTCAACACGGTAGAGTTCACCTCCTCGGCGCTGGTCGATATGGCGTTCCACACCCGTGGCACGGTGGAGGATCCGATGGCGGTGCAGGCAGAGGTGCTGACTTCGCTCAACATGCCGAAGTCGATCACCATGCGCCACGCCACGCCGCACTTTCAGCACGTATTTTCCGGTGACGGCTATTCTGCCGGCTACTATTCCTACATGTGGTCGGAAGTGCTGGATGCCGACGCCTTCGAGGCTTTCGAGGAGACGGGCAATCCTTTCGATCCGGAAACGGCGCGCAAGCTTCTCGATAATGTCTATTCCGTTGGCGGCGCGGTCGATCCGGAAGTGACCTACAAGGCCTTCCGCGGCAAGATGCCGAGCCCGGAGGCCATGCTGAAGAAGCGCGGACTGGTCGCTGCGTAACGCATGCCGCGCAGAAGCGTGAAGCCGTCCTGCGACGCTGATATGCTGTCAAAGAAAGGGTGAGGGCGGGAAGAGCGAATCTGAACGATCGCACCCGCTTCAACCTTAAAAGCGCGCAAAAACCTGTCACACATCTCTGATACGGCGTTTTCGCAAGGGCCTTATGTCACAGGCCCCCCTTTCGCATTTGCAAAAAAAAGGTTATGAGCCCGCCAAACTAAATTGGCGCATCCCATACGATCAGCGCCCCAACCTCAGAGATTTAATCATATGGCCCTTCGCAACATCGCGATCATCGCGCACGTTGACCATGGAAAAACGACACTTGTTGACGAGCTTCTGAAGCAGTCTGGTTCGTTCCGCGACAACCAGCGCGTTGCCGAGCGTGTTATGGATAGCAACGATCTGGAAAAGGAACGCGGCATCACCATTCTCGCCAAGGCGACCTCGGTTGAGTGGAAGGGTGTTCGTATCAACATCGTCGACACCCCCGGCCACGCCGACTTCGGTGGTGAAGTCGAGCGTATCCTCTCCATGGTGGACGGTGCGATCGTTCTGGTCGACAGCTCCGAAGGCCCAATGCCGCAGACGAAGTTCGTCGTCTCCAAGGCGCTGAAGGTTGGTCTTCGCCCGATCGTCGCGATCAACAAGATCGACCGCCCGGATGGCCGCCACGAAGAAGTCATCAACGAAGTCTTCGACCTTTTCGCCAATCTCGACGCGACCGACGAGCAGCTGGACTTCCCGATCCTGTACGGCTCCGGTCGTGATGGCTGGATGAACGTCAACCCGGAAGGTCCGAAGGACCAGGGTCTTGCACCGCTGCTCGATCTGGTTCTCGAGCACGTGCCTGAGCCTACGGTCGAAGAAGGTCCGTTCCGCATGATCGGCACGATCCTTGAGGCCAACAACTTCCTCGGCCGTATCATCACTGGCCGTATCGCGTCCGGCTCGATCAAGCCGAACCAGGCCGTCAAGGTTCTGGGCCAGGATGGCAAGACCATCGAAACCGGCCGTATTTCGAAGATCCTCGCTTTCCGTGGTATCGAGCGCACCGCGATCGAAGAAGCCCATGCAGGCGACATCGTCGCTATCGCTGGCCTTTCCAAGGGCACCGTCGCCGACACGTTCTGCGATCCTTCGGTCACTGAAGCCATGACCGCACAGCCGATCGATCCGCCGACCGTCACCATGTCCTTCATCGTCAATGACAGCCCGCTGGCTGGCACCGAAGGCGACAAGGTCACGAGCCGCGTCATTCGCGACCGTCTGCTCAAGGAAGCCGAAGGCAACGTTGCGCTGAAGATCGAAGAAGCCGAAGGCAAGGACTCGTTCTTCGTGTCCGGCCGTGGCGAATTGCAGCTTGCGGTTCTGATCGAAACCATGCGTCGCGAAGGCTTCGAGCTTGCCGTGTCGCGTCCGCGCGTCGTGATGCACAAGGATGAGAACGGCACCCTGCTGGAGCCGATCGAAGAAGTCGTCATCGACGTCGATGAAGAGCATTCCGGTGTCGTCGTTCAGAAGATGTCCGAGCGCAAGGCTGAAATGGCCGAGCTTCGTCCTTCCGGTGGCAACCGCGTTCGTCTGAAGTTCTATGCGCCGACCCGTGGCCTGATCGGCTACCAGTCGGAACTGCTGACCGACACGCGCGGTACGGCCATCATGAACCGCCTGTTCCACGATTATCAGCCCTTCAAGGGTCAGATCGCGGGCCGCGTCAACGGCGTTCTGCTGTCGAACGGTTCGGGCGAAGCTGTCGCCTACGCCATGTTCAACCTGGAAGACCGTGGCCCGATGATCATCGAGCCGGGCGAAAAGGTTTATGCTGGTATGATCATCGGCATTCACACCCGCGACAACGATCTCGAAGTCAACGTGCTGAAGGGCAAGCAGCTCACCAACATCCGCGCCGCCGGCAAGGATGAAGCCGTGAAGCTGACGCCGCCGATCCGCATGACGCTCGACCGCGCGCTTTCCTGGATCCAGGACGACGAGCTGATGGAAGTGACGCCGAAGTCGCTTCGTCTGCGCAAGCTCTACCTCGATCCGAACGATCGCAAGCGCTTCGAAAAGGCCAAGATGGCCGGCTGATCGCCCTGCCATTAATCATGTTTCCAAGAACCCGGCTTGAGCGCGCCTCAGGCCGGGTTTTTCTTTGCCCGCGCGAATCAAGCCCGCTTGTCTCAATGGTAAAAAAAGCGTTAATCTTTTCTCCATCGTCCACATGATTAGGCTGTGGGTAAGCTTCCCGCCGTTAACCTTTATGGCTGGTAAGTTTTCATGGCCGGGGCCAGAATCGCGTTATGAAAACGTTATCCATCGATGTGCGCCGGGCTGAACCGGAAGACGCTGCCGCTATTGCAGAGACGCATCGGCTGTCCTGGGAGCAGGCCTATGCAGGACTTATTCCCCACAAGCCGCTCTGGCAGATGCTGGATCGTCGCGACGAGGACTGGTGGCGCCGTGCTGCCCGTGGTTCCGCCACGCTGTTGGTGGTCGAAGTGGCGGGTGTGGTGGCAGGCTACACGACGCTTGGCCTCAACCGTGCTCGCGGTCTTCCCTATGATGGCGAGATCTACGAGCTTTATCTGCGTCCGGAATATCAGGGCATCGGCCTTGGGACCGTTCTTTTCAAGGAAGGACGCCGCCTGTTGAAGTCGCTCGGCTGCAACGGCGTTGTGGCATGGTGCCTCGAGGACAGCGATGTCGCCAGCCGCTTCTTCCGCTCGCATGGCGGCAAGGATATTGCCGAAGGCATGGAAGACTTCGCCGACAAGCAGCTGCGCAAGATCGGTTTTGCCTGGCGCTGACTGTTCTTCAAGCCGCGTCATGTGCGCATTGACGCAAGTATCACGATTGGCCCGATCCCGTGATGCCGCCAGGGCACCTGTTAAAACTTCTCGCCCGTCGTTTCTTGTAGCGCTCTCAAACCTTTAAGCTCAGCCCATTCTTGGTTCGACAAAAGCGCAAAGGTTGCGGCGGGCGATGTTGCAAAGCGCTGCCTTTCCCAGTATCGAGGATCAATCTCAACTCACCGAAATAAGGAAAGAGTATGCGTATTGATGCAATCTCCGTCGGCAAGAACCCGCCTGAAGACGTCAATGTGATCGTTGAAGTGCCGGTCGGCGGCCATCCTATCAAGTACGAGATGGACAAGGATGCTGGCGCACTGATCGTCGATCGCTTCCTCTACACGCCGATGACCTATCCGGGCAATTACGGCTTCGTGCCGCACACGCTGTCGGAAGATGGCGACCCGATCGATGTGTTGATCTGCAATACCCGCCCGCTGGTGCCTGGCTGCGTCATCAATGTGCGCCCGATCGGCGTGATGATCATGGAAGACGATGGCGGCAAGGACGAAAAGATCCTCGCAGTTCCGGCTCCCAAACTGACGCAGCGTTACGACAAGGTCAAAAACTACACCGACCTGCCGGACATCACGCTGAAGCAGATCGAGCACTTCTTTGAGCACTACAAGGATCTGGAACCCGGCAAGTGGGTGAAGATGGGCGGCTGGCAGGATGTCGACGTTGCCAAGAAGCTGATCCTCGAAGCCGTCGAACGCTACAAGGCGCAGGGCTGATCTCAGCCAATCACCTTTTCAAGCTTACCTAAAAGATCCTCCGGTTCGCCATCGAGCCGGAGGATTTTTTTGCGCGATGTTTCCCCGGACACGAAACTGATCGATGACTTTGGGATCTTCAGCGTCTTAGACAGAAGCGCAATCAGCGCCTTGTTTGCCTTGCCGTCTTCCGGCACGGCGGTGACGCGGGCTTTGAGATAGGGCAGCCCTTCGGCATCCTTCTCCACCCCATCGATGGCATCACGCCCACCTGAGGGCGTGAGCCTCAATCTCAGCTCAATCTGCCGACCGGCGATCTTCCAGGGCTGGAGCGTCAAATGAAGAGCGAGATCAGGAAAGGTCTGATCGGATTCGCGATGATCATCTGAAGGAAGACAATGCCAAGCAGCACCACGAGCGGCGAAAGATCGATGCCACCCATGTTCGGAAGAATCCGGCGGATGGGGCGCAGAACCGGCTCGGTAGCCTGATACAGGAAGTTGCCGATCGCGTTTACGAACTGATTGGAGGAGTTGATGACATTGAATGCGTAGAGCCATGAGAAAATGGCGCTGGCGATCAAGATCCACCAGTAGATTTGCAACGCCAATAATATGATTGTAATCACCGCGTCGATAATGCCTACCATCAATGTCTCCTATGTTGTTGGCAGACATTTAGACATTACCACATGAGCCGACAAGTACCGTCACACGGAAGTGCGCGTTTAGAAAGTGTGTTGTCTTAGCGGCCTCTTTCCAAGGTGGGTAAAAAGCCGAAGACCAATCTCGGCTTTTGCTGCACCGAAAGCGTGACTGGATCTCTCATGCCAGCTTCCTCCGCTTTGCCACTCCAGCCTGCCGCGCGTCTTCGTCGCAAAACTGCTCTACACCGTCGCTCGACGCGGCTTAGATCGCGTCTGCGTCGGCCTCATCATGACCTTCAAGGTGCTTGTGGCTTGCCACCTGCTGGCGCTGCAGCACGCGGTCGCGCACGGAGACGCCAAGAAGCTCGGCGATTCGCCAGATGACGTTGTCTTCCATCTCGTTGCGCTCACCGTCTGCGTAGACGATGTCCCAGAGAATGCCGATGAGTTCGACGCGTTCCTGTTCGTTCAGGTGGCGGCGAATGTCGGTGGTGAAGCGGTAGTAATCCACCGCCTCCTTGCCGGCTTCCTGCCCCGCATCCATCAGCGCATCCAGCTTGCCGGAACTGAGGTCATAATGCTCCTGCAGCAATTCGCGCAGGCGCTCACGCTCCACCTTGGACACCGTTCCGTCCGCTTCCATCACCTGAAAGCAAAGGGCGGCGATGGCGACGCGCAGGTCGTCGGGCGGAAAATCGCGAGACGTGTCGCCACTCGTCAGGCTTTGGAAGAAGGTCTGGATACGGTCGAGCATGGCTCTCCTTGAGCGTTAAAGGCTGCCTTAAAACAGATTGAGGCGATTTTTTTCGTCCGCGGGGGCAGAGGGTTTCTTCACACCCGGATCATCCGGCAAACCGCCGAAGAAAGGAACGGCTTCGCCGCTTTTTTCGATCACTGTGGTTTTTGGCGCAGCGGCCTTGGATGTCTGGCTCGCCGGGGCCACGGGCTTTGCGGGTTCGGCAAGAGGGGCGCCCTCTGCTTTCTTCACGCCGGGGTCGTCCGGCGCGCCGCCGAAGAAGGGAACGACTTCCTCCGCTTTCGCCGAGGGCGTGACCTTTGCTGGTTCACCCGATTGGACCTTGGGCTTTCGCGTTTCGACAACGGGATGAACCGTGGTCCTCGTCTCGGCTTTGGGCTCAACTTTCGTATCGACGTGTGGCTTCGACTCGGTTTTCACCGGCTCTGCCTTTACTGGAACCGGGATTTCGATGATGCGCTCACGAATTTCCGGCTGCGCGACGTCTGGAAGAGAGGCGAGCGCGCTATCGACGCTCACATCTTCCACCGGGCCCTCCAGCTGGCCGAAGGGCGCCTTCCATTCAAAGGCATCCAGACGGCCGGAGACCGGCGAGACCGGATGCCATTTTTCCGAAACGATGCCGTCTGCCACCCAGGCCGGGTCGCGCGGCGCGCGCAGCGCCTGCGCCATCCAGTGACGCACACGGCCCTGGTCGCCGGTCTCGGCCTCCTCGATATCAGCCAGCAGCAGGAAGACGCTTTCGCGGGGGGCGATACGGGCGGCGGCCTGCGCCTTGGCTCTCGCCTTGGCGAAATCCTGCGCGGCCAATGCTGCCTGCGCCACGGCAAAGAGCGATTCGATGTTGTTTGGCTTCAGGCTCTCCAGACGCTCGGCGCGCTTCAGCCGGTCGATCGCCGTATCGCCGCTGCGGGCGCGAACATAAAGCTCGGCGATCTGTGGGTGCGGCTCAGCCTTCCAGACGGGTTCCAGAATGGCGGCCGCCTTGCGCAGATTGTCTTCGCGGAGATAGGACTTGGCGGCGACGAGCGCTGCCGGAACGAGCGCCTTCGACAGTTTCAGCGCAGCTTTTGCGTCGTCGCGCGCACCCTTCGGGTCGATCTCGAACTTCTCTTCCGCCTTCGCGGTCAGAAGCACGGCCTTCAGGCGCTCGGCTTCGCCACGCTCAATGACATGGGCGGCCTTCTGCTGGTCGAGCAGGCGGATCGCATCGTCCCACTCGCCACTGCGGCATTTGCTTTCCAGCGTCGCTTGCGCGGCCCAAGGCAGATAGGGTGCGTTTTTCGCCGCATCCTCGGCATACTGCAGAGCAGCTTCATGCGCGCCCTGGCGGCGAGCCTCGATATAGAGGCCGCGAAGACCAAGTTCACGCGTCTCCGGGTCATTTGCCATTGCCTCGAATTTGCGGCGCGCGGCGTCATACTTGCCTTCGATGAGATCGGCCTGGGCTTCCAGCAGATGGATCAAGGGCTCCTGATCGGCGCTGAGCAGACCCTGTGTTCTCGCGGTCATCTTGCGGGCCAGCAGGGCATTGCCAGCACCGGCAGCGATCAGGCCGGTCGACAGTGCCTGATAGCCGCGGTCGCGCTTACGGGCGCGGAAGTAGCGGCGTGCGGCATGTGGGGAGTTCCACAGCGTGCTGATCATCCACCACAAGATCATAATGGCTGCGATGAGGGCGGCAACCATGGAGGCCGCCACCATCATGCTCATCTGTATCAGCTGCCCCTGCCATTCCAGCGACAGAACGCCCGGACGATCCGCCAGCCAGGCGAAGCCGACGGCGATGAGAAGGACGATGACGACGAAGCTAACGATTCTGGTCATGTCTTACCCCTGCTGGCCTGTGCTGCTGACGGCGCGGTTCAATGTGCTGTTGACGAGATCCTCTACCTGAATGCGTGCGTCCAGCGACTTCTTGTAATCGGCCGATGCCGTCTTGGCGGCTTCGGGAAGAGCATCCCATTCAAGGGCCGCACCCTTCAGGTCGCCATTCTGCAGCTTGTCTTCCATGCGGGCGATCTTGGCATCGTCGCCTTCGCCCTCGACATTGCCGACAGGGCGCACCTTGACCAGCGACATGGCGCTGTTGGCCAGCCTGTCGAAAATGCCTTCATTCGGGTCGGTCGGGCGAAGGGCCGTCAGCATGGCATTGGCCACATCAGGGAAACGACGCACCAGTTCCGCGCGCGTCGGCACGCCGGTATTGGCAAAGGGGCGCAGCGACTGGATCGCCGGATCGTCGGGCGTGACCTTGGAGAGCGTGTCGAGTTCGGTGAGGAAAGGACCGCCGCGATCGATCGCCGCCTTGAGGGCTGCCGAGGCAATGGCGCGCGCCACTTCGACATCGTCCCGAGGCTCGTTGATCTTGGTTTCTGCCGCGTCAAGCCGCTGTGTCAGCGACGCGATCTTCTGGTCTTCTGCGGCGCGCTCGGACTGCAAGGTCGAAACCGTGGTCTCAAGCTGCGAGATCTTCGCGCTGGCGTCGCCGCCGGATGCGGTGGAGCTTTCCAGTGCGGCAAGGCGCTGCTCTAGCGCAGACGTGTCGGCGGTCTGTCCTTTTGGTACTTCTGCGATCTGCTGCTGCAGGCTGGCGACCTGAGATTTCAACGCGGCCAGTTCCGTCGACGAACCGCTATCGGCTGAACTAGACGGCAGGACGCCGGCATATTGCATGCTGCCTGCGGCCAGAAGCGCGATCAGGCCGCCGACAATGCCGGCGGCAATCAGGCCGGAATTGCCTTGCGGCTTCGCATCCCGCGATGTCGACGTGGTGGCGGCCGAAGGCTTGCTGGCCGACGATGCGCTGGAGGATGTGGATGCCGTCGTCTGCGGCTTGAAGGGTTCGCTCTTTGGGGCGTCCTTCCCGAAGGTGCTTGATGTTGTTTTGGCGCTATCGGCAGCGCTGCTCGATGCAGCAGACGATGTGGTGCCGGTGGAGGCGGATGCCGCTGCGGCTTTCGGTGGCTCCTGCTTCACCGTCGCGTCCGTCTTCGCTGGGCCTTCGTCTTTGCCGGATGCGTCCTGCGGTTTTCCGACATTCGGCTCCGGCTCGATCGGCGATTTGGTTGGCTGATCCCAGATCGGCTTCGGGTTTTCGGCTTTTGCGCCGTCCGCCACGCCGGTCGCTGGCTTGACAGGTTCGGTGGTGCTCGGTTCCGTCACCGGCTTCGCGTCACTTGGCGCGCTTGTCGCCGTCGTATCCGCAGGCGTGGATGGCTTGGTGGCGCTGACATCCGTCACGTCCTTGGCGTCCAGATCGATCGTGACCGGCTCGGTCTTGGATTTGGAGTGGCGTGGCGGCTTTCCGGATACCATGACAACCTCATTCTAGTCGTGTCTATTCCTCGGTCGCGGTGGCGACGTACCACCTTTCGGGAAGACGGGATCGCATGTCGCCACGCCCCAAACCTAGTCAGTGATGGTGGCAAAGGAAAGAGGCGAAAGGGAATTAGGTTCCAGCGCCCCTGTCCAGAAGCTGCAACATTGCGTGTTCGCTTGGCGTGGCGCTTGCACATGCGCGACTGCGATGCGGTGTCGGAACGACGTCCAGAACCTTTTCGCTGATGCAGATGAAGCGGCTGGTGTGCAGAAGGGGCGCCAGATCATGGGCCTGGACAAGGTCAAAGAAGATCCGCGCGGTCTCGCGGGAATAGAGGAGAACCGCATCCGGCGGGATGTCGATGAGGGCGCGCAAGGCTGGCCCTTCCCACAAGACCGGCTGCATTTCGTAAATCTCGGCGATATCCAGCGTGATCGCGCTTTCTGCGAGCATGTTTTCGAAACCGCCCTCACGGGGCCGTCCGGCAAGATAGAGCACGTGTGCAGCAAGGCTTTTCGCCGATGATGCTTGCGTGTCGGGCGCCAGTGTCGTCTTCACCAGACGGGCGAGTGCCGCGCCATCTCCCTCACCGGTAATGACGGTCTTAAAGCCGCACTCGCGTGCGGCCTGAGCAGTTGCCGCGCCAACGGCGAAAAGCGGGCGGCCGAGATGGCCGGACAGATCGATGCCGGATGTGTCCAGGGCGCGAAGGGCTTCTGCGCTGGTGACGGCGAGAGCGTCAGGTTGGCGCGTCAGCGCCTCCCTTGCGGCTTGCGCCTTGTGGACCGCCTCGGTCAGCGGCATCAGGATGGGTTCGTGGCCGCGCTCGCGCAACAGCGTCGCCGTCTTCTGCCCCGAACGCATCGGACGGGTCACGACGACGCGCATGGCTCAGGTCCAGCTTTCGAAGAAGCCGGGACCGGCGGCGTGCCGCACCTTTTCGCCGGCCTGGCGGCCGAGCGTTTCGGCATCGGCGAGCTTGCCGGAAATCTCGACGGCATGTTCGGTCTGCCCATCCGGTGTGAGGATGACGCCATGAAAGTGCAGATCCTCCCCATGACAGGTGGCAAGCCCCGCAATCGGCGTGCGACAGGAGCCGTCGAGCGCGGCTAGGAAGGCGCGTTCGCACATCACCGCATCATAGGTCGGCCCGTCATTGATGGCGGAGAGCAGATCCTGAATCCGGCTATCGCCAATGCGACATTCGATGCCGATGGCGCCTTGCGCGGGGGCAGGGGGGAATGCCCTCGGGTCCAGCAGTTCGGTCGGAACGTCGTCCTTGTTCAGCCGTTTCAGCCCGGCAAAGGCAAGCAGGGTGGCATCCGCCTGGCCTTCCGCCAGCTTGCGCAGTCTCGTATCGACCAGACCACGGAAGATGATGACCTCAAGGTCCGGGCGCAGGCGACGGATGAGCGCCTGACGGCGAAGCGAGGCAGAGCCTACGATGGCGCCGTGCGGCAGCTCCAGAAGGCGAGGTGCCGTTCTGCCGATAAAGGCATCGCGCACATCTTCGCGCGGCAGAAAGGCGCGCAGCTCCAGCCCGTCGGGCAGCTTGGTTGCCATGTCCTTGGACGAGTGAACGGCAAAGTCGAGATCGCCGGACAGCAATTGCGCTTCCAGCTCTTCGGTGAACAGGCCCTTGCCGCCGATTTCGGACAGGGGGCGGTCGGTCATGCGGTCGCCCTTGGTCGCGAGCGGCACGATTTCGAACATCTCCGGGGCCAGGTCATGGGCCGCCGCCAGCCGGTCGCGTGTTTCGAACGCCTGTGCCAGTGCCAGCGGGCTACCGCGCGTGCCTATTCGGAAAGGTTTTGTTTGCATCGGCATCTATCCGTTGTTACCGGAGGTGTTCGTACCTAAGTTTCAAAAGCACCGCAATCAACGAACCGGCTGATGACCCCCTTTCTTCGTATCCTCGGCATAGAGACCAGTTGTGACGAAACCGCTGCATCTGTGGTGGTTCGGCATGCTGATGGCCGTGGTGAGATCGTCTCTGACGTCGTTTTGTCGCAGCTGGAAGAACACAGTGCCTATGGTGGCGTGGTACCGGAAATTGCCGCCCGCGCCCATGTGGAAGCCCTCGATACGCTGATCGAGGAAGCGCTCGCCAAGGCGGGCGTGAGGCTGGGGCAAGTGGATGCGATTGCCGCCACCTCTGGGCCTGGTCTCATCGGCGGCCTGATCGTCGGGCTGATGACCGGCAAGGCAATTGCGAAGGCTGCGGGCAAGCCGCTTTATGCCGTCAACCATCTGGAAGGTCATGCACTGACGGCGCGGCTGACGGACGGGCTATCCTTCCCCTATCTGATGCTGCTCGTGTCCGGTGGTCATACCCAGCTGATCCTGGTGCGCGGTGTCGGCCAGTATGAGCGCTGGGGAACGACCATCGACGATGCGCTCGGCGAAGCTTTCGACAAGACGGCCAAGCTGCTTGGCCTGCCCTATCCTGGTGGACCGGCGGTCGAGAAAGCGGCGAAGAATGGCAATCCCGATCGCTTCCCCCTGCCGCGCCCGATGGTGGGTGAAGCAAGGCTTGATTTCTCCTTTTCCGGTCTGAAGACGGCCGTGCGGCAGGCTGCGACCGCTATCGCCCCGCTCACAGATCAGGACATTGCCGATATCTGCGCCTCCTTCCAGAAGGCGGTATCGCGCACATTGCAGGACCGGATCGGGCGCGGGCTTCAGCGTTTCACCGAAACCTTCCCCTCCGTCGAGGATGGACCGGCCCTCGTCGTCGCCGGTGGTGTCGCCGCCAATCAGGAGCTGCGCGGCACCTTGCAGGCGCTCTGCGACAAGCACCGCTTCCGCTTCATCGCGCCGCCGCTTGCGCTTTGCACCGACAATGCCGCGATGATCGCCTGGGCAGGCCTTGAGCGCATGGCGGAAGGCATGGAGCCGGACAGTCTCGACACGCAGCCGCGCTCGCGCTGGCCGCTCGATGCAGATGCCAAGACGCTGGTCGGCTTTGGCAAGCGCGGAGCCAAGGCATGAGCAAGCGCGAAACCATCGTCGTCATCGGGTCCGGCGCCTTCGGCACCGCGATTGCGGTGGTGATTGCGCTTGAGAATCGCCATGACGTGACACTGCTTGGCCGCGATCCGTCCTTGATGGCCGACCTGCAGGCCGATGGCGTGCATAATGCGGCGCTGCCAGGAATCGCGCTTCCCTATGCGCTGAAATATTCCGCCGAACCCGACGTGCTGCGCAATGCCGGCATCGTGCTGTTCGCCATGCCCTCGCAGGCCCAAGCGGATGCCGCGCGCCAATATGGTCCTTACCTGGCTAAGGATGCCGTGGTGATGACCCTGGCGAAGGGGATCGACCGCTCGTCCGGCTTGCTTCTCACGCAAGTGCTAGAAGAGGAATTGCCGTCGCATCCTGTGGCCGTGCTCTCAGGGCCGGGCTTTGCTGCAGATATTGCCAAGGGGCTGCCGACAGCCATGGCGGTTGCAGCCAGCGATGCGGCACTTGCCGAGCATTTGGCGCAAACCATCTCCGGACAGACCTTTCGGCTTTATGCCTCGACCGATCGTATTGGCGTGCAGCTTGGTGGCGCGTTGAAGAATGTGCTGGCGATTGCCGCCGGCATCGTCGAAGGCGCGGGGCTGGGTGAATCGGCGCGTGCGGCCTTGATTGCCCGCGGGCTTGCGGAAATGTCGCGGCTTGTCGTTGCCGTCGGCGGACAGGCGGATACGGTGCGCGGGCTTTCCGGTCTCGGCGATCTTGTCCTGACCGCCACCAGCCACCAGTCGCGCAATCTGCGTTTCGGCATATCGCTGGGGCATGGGGATGCACCCTCGGCCTTTCATGGCGGGCTTGTGGAGGGCGCCTACGCAGCCTCCGTCGCGTCCCGGCTTGCCGCCGACCACAAGATCGACATGCCCGTTACCGATGCCGTTGCGGCGATCATCGACGGGCGGCTGGACATTCGCACTGCCATGCGACAATTGATGACACGGCCCATCACCACCGAATAGGGACTGGGCAAAAGAGGAGAAGACAATGCTGTTTGCCTTTATCTGCAAGGACAAGCCCGGCCATCTGAATGTGCGCATGGACACCCGTCCTGCGCATCTGGAGCATCTGAACAAGCTGAATGCCGAAGGCACGCTGAAGATCGCCGGTCCGTTTCTGGATGCGGATGGCAAGCCGAATGGCAGCCTGGTGATCGTCGAAGCCGCCGATATCGATGCCGCGCGTGCGCTTGCCGATGCCGACCCTTACGCCAAGGCGGGTCTCTTCGAAAGCGTCGATGTGAAGCCCTATAATTGGGTCTTCAACAACCCGGCGGCGTAAGGGCAAAATACGACATGGCGAATTACTGGCTATTCAAATCCGAACCCGACACCTGGTCCTGGGAACAGCAGAAGGCCAAGGGCGAGGCTGGCGAGGAATGGACCGGCGTGCGCAACTATCAGGCGCGCAACAACATGCGGGCCATGAAGCTTGGCGACAAGGGCTTCTTCTATCACTCCAATGAGGGGCTGGAAGTCGTCGGCATCGTCGAGGTCTGCGAGTTGTCGAAGCCGGATTCCTCTGCCGAGGGGGATGCGCGCTGGGACTGCGTGCACATCAAGGCGGTCCGCGACGTGCCGAAGCCCGTGACCTTGAAGGCGGTGAAGGCCAATCCGAAGCTTGCCGACATGTCGCTCGTCACCTCCATGCGGCTTTCCGTCCAGCCGGTGACGGAAGAGGAATATCTGGAAGTCTGCCACATGGCAGGTGTCGACAAGCCACCGCGCTCGCCAGACTGATCCAGACTTTGAAGACCGCGCCAGACGCCTTCATCCGCGCCAATACCAGCATCATGGCACCGCCGCATGTTCCAGAGCTTCGCCTCCATCTGGCGAGTGAAGCGCATGATCTGTGGTTGAAGACCGAAGAAGAGCTGGAGGAGATCGGCCTGCCGCCGCCCTTCTGGGCCTTTGCCTGGGCCGGCGGGCAGGGGCTGGCGCGCTATATTCTCGATAATCCCGATATCGTGCGTGGCAAGCGGGTCGTCGATTTCGCCAGCGGTTCCGGCATGGTGGCAATCGCCGCGGCCCTTGCCGGTACCGCACACGTACTGGCGGTCGATATCGATCCCTGGGCGAAGAGTGCGGTGATGCTGAATGCTGCGGTGAATGGCGTCACGATCGACGTGATCTCAGAGGACGTCATCGGCAAGGATTTCGACGCCGACGTGCTGCTTGCTGGTGATGTGTTTTACGACAAGGGATTTGCCGACGCGCTGATCCCATGGTTTTCCACCCTCACGTCCAAGGGCGTCGTCGTGCTGGTCGGTGATCCGGGCCGCGCCTATCTGCCCAAGACGAAGCTTGTTGCCTGCGCCACCTATCAGGTGCCGGTGACGCGAGCGCTGGAGGATAGCGAAGTCAAGCAGACGACCGTCTGGCGTCTGTCCTGACTGCCAAAATGCCCTTACGGACGGATGACGCAGACACCTGCTTCATAATGGCAGCTGTCATTGAAGGTGCGCTGGTTCACGTGGATGATGCGCGGCTCTACTGTGCTTCGACGATAATCATCCGGCAGATAGGCGCCGCCGCTTTGGGCGTAGAAGTAGTTGCCGTTGCCGGGAAACCGCGCCGCCGTCAGTCCGCCCGCATAGGTGCCGATGCCTCTGACATAGGACGGCAGACCATAGCCACCGACCACGGAGGGCTGTGAATCGCTGTATCTCTGATAGGAGCGGTGGTCGCGATGATCGTCGTTCGCCGTCGCCAAGGAGGGGGAACCAATGGCGATCAGAAGGGTTGGAATGATCCAGGATGCCTGCTTGAACATGATCTTCTCCATCCAGTTTTTAAGCTCTCCGTTCGATCGGAAAGGCTGCTTTTATTTTACGTTTACGTAAATTAAATCGAATGCTGACGTTTGGAAACGCTCGATATTTTATTTTCGATCCCGAGAATCACGCAGAATTTTTTAGACCACAATCGATTAAATTCAAAACGGTTGCCGATTGTACTTGTCGTGATGCTCTCCTGCGATTAAAGGTCGCGCTTGGTGCAATGCACATTCTTTCGTCATGTGCGTTGTTTGGGGGCGCCCGGCTATCATCGGCGCCAGGAAACGCCGTGAGGTTCATATGGCGAACACGACAAACAATCGGCCTTTGTCGCCGCATCTTCAAATCTACAAGCCAATTCCGACAATGGTTGCGTCGATTGTACACCGTATCACCGGTGGCGCACTCTATTTCGGCACGCTTCTCGTTGCCTGGTGGCTGATTGCGACCGCCTCCGGCGTCGACGCTTATGCCTGGGTACAATGGGCCATGAGTTCGCTGATCGGCAAGCTTGTCCTCATCGGCTATACCTGGGCGCTGGTTCACCACATGCTGGGCGGTCTTCGCCACTTCATGTGGGACCTGGGCCATGGCTTCGACAAGCATTTCACCACCAAGCTCGCCAAGGCGTCCTTCGTCGCGTCGATCTGTCTGACCGCGCTGATCTGGGTTGTCGCCCTGATCGTGCGCTGAGGAGATAACATCATGGATATGCGCACCCCTCTCGGCAAGGTTCGCGGTCTCGGTTCGGCCAAGGAAGGCACCGAGCATTTCTGGCGCCAGCGCGTGACGGCCGTTGCCAACGTGCCGCTTTTGATCTTCTTCGTCGGTTTCCTGGTCATGTATGGCGGCGCACCCTATGAGGTCGTCGTTTCGGCTCTGTCGAACCCGCTCGTTGCGGTGACCATGGGCCTCGTCGTCATTTCCGGCCTCATCCACATGAAGCTCGGCATGCAGGTCATCATCGAGGACTATGTGCATGCGGAAGTTCCGAAGCTGGTTCTTCTGATGCTGAACACCTTCTTCGCGGTGGCCGTCGGCGGTCTCTGTCTCTTCGCCGTTCTGAAAATCGCATTCGCAGGATAATCCGTCATGGCACCGAACAGTTCACCCTCCCAGAACGGCAAGGCCTATACTTACGTCGATCACTCCTATGACGTCATCGTCGTGGGTGCCGGCGGCGCTGGTCTGCGCGCCACGCTTGGCATGGCCGAGCAGGGCTTCAAGACCGCCTGCATCACCAAGGTTTTCCCGACCCGTTCGCACACCGTTGCCGCCCAGGGCGGTATTGCCGCCTCGCTCGTCAACATGACGCCCGACTGTTGGCAGTGGCACCTTTACGACACCGTCAAGGGTTCCGACTGGCTCGGCGACGTGGACGCCATGCAGTATCTCGCCATGGAAGCGCCAAAGGCGGTCTATGAGCTCGAGCATTACGGCGTGCCCTTCTCGCGTAACGCCGAAGGCAAGATCTACCAGCGCCCGTTCGGCGGTCACATGCAGAATTACGGCGAAGGCCCGCCGGTACAGCGCACCTGCGCTGCCGCCGACCGTACCGGCCATGCCATTCTGCACACGCTCTATGGCCAGTCGCTGCGCAACAATGCGGAATTCTTCATCGAGTATTTCGCGCTCGACCTGATCATGTCGGATGACGGCCGCTGCACGGGCGTCGTGGCCTGGAACCTCGACGACGGCACCATTCACCGTTTCTCCGCCAAGATGGTCGTTCTGGCGACCGGCGGTTACGGTCGCGCCTATTTCTCCGCCACCTCCGCGCATACCTGCACGGGCGATGGCGGCGGCATGATCGCGCGCGCCGGCCTTCCGCTTCAGGATATGGAATTCGTTCAGTTCCACCCGACCGGCATTTACGGCGCCGGTTGCCTGATTACCGAAGGCGCGCGCGGCGAAGGCGGCTATCTCGTCAACTCCGAAGGCGAGCGCTTCATGGAGCGTTATGCCCCGTCGGCCAAGGATCTGGCATCGCGTGACGTCGTGTCGCGCTGCATGACCATGGAAATCCGCGAAGGCCGAGGCGTTGGCAAGAACAAGGACCACATCTTCCTCCACCTCGATCACCTTGATCCGGCGGTTCTGCATGAGCGTCTTCCGGGCATTTCCGAAAGCGCCAAGATCTTCGCAGGCG
Source organism: Agrobacterium sp. 22117 (assembly GCF_052045735.1). Lineage (NCBI taxonomy): Bacteria > Pseudomonadati > Pseudomonadota > Alphaproteobacteria > Hyphomicrobiales > Rhizobiaceae > Agrobacterium > Agrobacterium sp. 22117. The sequence continues at coordinate 270,482 of NZ_JBQEPP010000007.1, forward strand.
TGGACGTGACGCGCGAACCGATCCCGGTTCTGCCGACCGTTCACTACAATATGGGCGGCATTCCGACCAACTATTGGGGTGAAGTGCTGAACGCCGACAGCGAAAACCCAGGTCGCATCGCACCCGGCCTGATGGCTGTTGGCGAAGCGGGCTGCGCCTCGGTTCACGGTGCAAACCGTCTCGGCTCCAACTCGCTGATCGACCTCGTGGTCTTCGGTCGTGCGGCCGCCATTCGCGCCGCCCAGGTCATCAACCGCGAGGAGCCGGTACCGGCGCTCAACATTGCTGCCTGCGACAAGATCATGGATCGCTTCGATCGCCTGCGCAACGCCAGCGGCAGCACGCCGACGGCCGTGCTTCGCGACAAGATGCAGCGCGCCATGCAGGAAGACGCCGCCGTGTTCCGCACGCAGGAATCGCTTGCCAAGGGCTGCGAGCGTCTGTCCGCCATCTGGAAGGAACTTCCCGATGTGAAGGTGACCGACCGCTCGATGGTGTGGAATTCCGATCTGGTGGAAACGCTGGAACTGGAAAACCTGATGGCCAACGCCATCACCACGGTCTACGGCGCGGAAGCCCGCAAGGAAAGCCGCGGCTCGCATGCGCGTGAGGACTACACCGATGGTCCGTTCGCCGGCCGAGACGACGTCAACTGGCGCAAGCACACGCTGGCCTGGGTCAGCGAAGCGGGCGACGTGAAGCTCGACTACCGTCCGGTTCACACCGAACTCATCGCCGATGGCATCGATCCCAAAAAGATCGAGCCAAAAGCACGCGTCTATTGATTTGAGAGGTATTGGACATGGTTGAACTTGCTCTCCCCAAAAACTCTCAGATGACCGAAGGCAAGGTCTGGCCGAAGCCGGCAGGCGCGAAGAATATTCGCGAATACCGGATCTATCGCTGGAACCCTGACGACGGCCAGAACCCGCGCATCGATACCTATTACATCGATATCGATGATTGCGGCCCGATGGTTCTCGATGCGCTCTTGTACATCAAGAACAAGATCGATCCGACGCTCACACTTCGCCGTTCCTGTCGTGAAGGCATTTGCGGTTCCTGCGCGATGAACATCGACGGCACGAATACGCTCGCCTGCACCAAGGGCATGGAAGAGATCAACGGCACGGTAAAGGTCTATCCTCTGCCGCACATGCCGGTGGTCAAGGACCTGGTGCCGGATCTGTCGAACTTCTACGCCCAGCACCGTTCGATCGAGCCCTGGCTGAAGACGGTGTCTCCACCGCCTGCGAAGGAATGGAAGCAGAGCCACGAAGACCGCCAGAAGCTGGATGGTCTTTACGAGTGCATTCTGTGCGCTTGCTGCTCCACCTCCTGTCCCAGCTACTGGTGGAATGGCGACCGTTATCTTGGTCCAGCCGTTCTGCTGCAGGCCTATCGCTGGCTGATCGACAGCCGCGACGAAGCAACGGGCGAGCGTCTCGACAACCTCGAAGACCCTTTCCGTCTGTATCGCTGCCACACCATCATGAACTGCGCGCAGGCCTGCCCCAAGGGTCTGAACCCTGCAAAGGCGATTGCCGAGATCAAGAAGATGATGGTCGAGCGTCGCGTTTGATGATTGCTTGAGCGCTCACAAGATTGACAAGCCGCGGCCACAGGTCGCGGCTTCTTTGTTGCGAAGCGGCGAAGAATTTTCCTAAAATGCCGTCGAAATGGCAATTATCGTTGCCGCGTCTTGCCTTAGCTAAGGCTTTGGTAATAATTCAGCCGCTTTGTGTAACCATGAATTTTCCGAAGCGACGAGAATCGGGAGCTTGAGATGCAAGTTAGATATGTGGTGACGGGCCTTGCGGTCGTTATCGGCCTCGCCGGTTGCCAGCGTACCTCTTACGATTATAGCAGCAATTCGAATGCGGGTCCCGGCTACACGCCGCCGCTTCAGGCGCAGCCTGTTCCATCCGTCCAGTCCGGCGCGCTGCCTCCTCCCGGTGGTTCTTCCCAGTTCCCGACGGCTCCGACGGCAACGCCGCCCGGCAGCGCCAATGTCGCAGCGGGTGCGCCGACGACGGCTCTGGATGTGACCAAGGAATCGATGGTCGGCAACTGGCGTGTGTCCAATGGCGGCGCCAATTGCGACATGTTCCTGACGCTCACCAATCTCGGCAGCGGCTCGCGTGGCGGTACGCGCGGTTGCACCGGCGACCTGACAGCCATGGGCTCCTGGGAAGTCTCGGGCAAGATGGTCCAGTTCAAGAACCGTCAAGGCGATACGATCGGTCGCGTCTACAAGACCTCCGATGCCCGTTACGACGGTACGACCAATAACGGCCAGCCTCTGAGCCTCAGCCGATAACAGATCGACGGGGAGCGCGCGTCTGCTGTAGGCGACGTGCGCTTCGCGCGCGGGGTCTTTCTCCATGCAGCGAGTGCCGGACTACAACCATAGTGTCGTTGAGCAACTCAACGCATTGACGGCGTCCGGCGAGTTGAAGGCCGATGCCGCCCAACTCGGCGTTGCGGCCCATCTCGACAGAATCCTCTCCGACCTGAAGCTGCGCAAGCCCGCGAAGAAGAAGAGCGCGCTTGGCTGGATGTTTGCCCGCAAGGCCGCCGCCTCGCCGTCCGTCAAGGGGCTCTATGTCCACGGCAGCGTCGGGCGCGGCAAGACGATGCTGATGGACATGTTCTTTCAGATGGCGCCGGTGGAGAAGAAGCGCCGCTGCCATTTCCATGAATTCATGGCCGATGTGCATAATCGCGTCCACGCCCACCGGCAGAAGCTGAAGAACGGCGAGACCAAACAGGCCGATCCCATTCCGCCGGTCGCCGCGCAATTGCTTGCCGAAGCCGAACTGCTCTGCTTCGACGAATTCACCGTCACGGATATCGCCGACGCGATGATCCTTGCGCGGCTCTTCACCGAACTCTTCGCCAACGGCTGTACGCTGGTCACCACCTCCAATGTCGTGCCGGACAATCTCTACAAGGACGGCCTCAATCGCGGTCTCTTCCTGCCCTTCATCGATCTCCTCAAGCAGAATGTCGACGTCGTTTCGCTCGATAGCCCGATCGATTACCGCATGGAGAAGGTCAAAAGCCTGCCCGTCTATGTGACGCCGCTCGATGGCGCTGCCGATCAGGCGATGGACATGGCCTGGCATCATCTGACTGCGGGCCAAGTCGTTGCGCCAGTGGAGATCGAGATGAAGGGTCGTTCGGTTCTGGTGCCGCGCGCGGCGGGACGGGTGGCGCGCTTCACCTTCCGCGATCTTTGCGAGAAGCCGCTCGGCGCGTCCGACTTTCTGGCCATTGCCGATCGGTTCGATACCGTCTTTATCGATCATATTCCGCTGCTGAGCGCGGACCGCCGCAATGAGACCAAGCGTTTCATCATCCTGATCGACGCGCTTTACGATCACACCGTTCGGCTGTTTGCCTCTGCCGCTGCCATGCCGGAGGACCTTTTAGGCACCAGAAAGGGCACGGAAGGTTTCGAGTTCGATCGCACGGCATCGCGTCTGTTTGAGATGCGCAGCGCCGACTATCTCGCACTGCACAACGAAAAGCGTAATGCAGCGTGACGCTTTAATGACATAATATATTACGTTTACGTAAGAATTTTATCATCTAAACGATTGAAAAACCTTGCTCTGAAAGAATTGGTTGCCATTTTTGGCCAATGCGTCTAAGCCGAGTGCGACAATTTCAGCCGCAGTCCGTCTGCGGAAAATTGAGTTGAAGCTTAAGAGGAAGCATTCGATGTCTCGCAAAAAGATTGCACTTATTGGTTCTGGCATGATCGGCGGCACGCTGGCGCATCTCGCCAGCCTGAAGGAATTGGGCGATATCGTCCTCTTCGATATTGCTGACGGTATTCCGCAGGGCAAGGGTCTGGATATTGCCCAGTCCGGCCCGGTCGAAGGCTTCAACGCAAAGCTCACCGGCGCGTCCGACTACGCTGCCATCGAAGGTGCAGACGTCTGCATCGTCACCGCAGGCGTTGCCCGCAAGCCCGGCATGAGCCGCGACGATCTTCTCGGCATCAACCTCAAGGTTATGGAACAGGTTGGCGCGGGCATCAAGAAGTATGCCCCCAATGCTTTCGTGATCTGCATCACTAACCCGCTCGACGCCATGGTCTGGGCTCTGCAGAAGTTCTCCGGCCTGCCGAAGAACAAGGTCGTCGGCATGGCCGGCGTTCTCGACAGCGCCCGTTTCCGCCTCTTCCTCTCCGAAGAGTTCAACGTTTCGGTTGAAGACGTCACCGCCTTCGTTCTCGGCGGCCACGGCGACACGATGGTGCCGCTTGCCCGTTACTCCACCGTTGCCGGCATTCCGCTGACCGACCTCGTCAAGCTTGGCTGGGTTTCTGCAGAACGCCTCGAGCAGATCATTCAGCGCACCCGTGACGGCGGCGCCGAAATCGTTGGCCTCTTGAAGACCGGTTCTGCCTACTACGCACCTGCCGCTTCCGCCATCGAGATGGCCGAATCCTACCTCAAGGACAAGAAGCGCGTTCTGCCTGCTGCCGCCTATCTGTCCGGCCAGTACGGCGTCAACGACATGTATGTCGGCGTGCCGACGGTGATTGGTGCGGGCGGTATCGAGCGCATCATCGAGATCGAACTCAACAAGGACGAGGAAGCAGCCTTCCAGAAGTCCGTCGGTGCCGTTGCCGGTCTTTGCGAAGCCTGCGTCAACATCGCTCCGTCGCTGAAGTAATTGCCTCTCAGGCTGTAAACAGGGAATAACCCATGAATATTCATGAATATCAGGCCAAGGCTCTTCTGAAGGGCTATGGTGCGCCGGTTGCCGAAGGGGTTGCCATCCTCAAGGTCGAAGAAGCCGAAGCTGCCGCCAAGCAGCTTCCCGGCCCGCTCTACGTGGTCAAGAGCCAGATCCACGCTGGTGGCCGCGGCAAGGGCAAGTTCAAGGAACTCGGTCCCGATGCCAAGGGCGGCGTTCGCCTGGCAAAGTCCATCGAGGAAGTCGTTTCCCACGCCAAGGACATGCTCGGCAACACGCTGGTCACCGCCCAGACGGGCGACGCTGGCAAGCAGGTCAACCGTCTCTACATCGAAGACGGCGCAGACATCGCTCGCGAACTCTATTGCTCGCTGCTCGTTGATCGCTCCGTCGGCAAGGTTGCCTTCGTCGTTTCGACCGAAGGCGGCATGGACATCGAAGCTGTCGCGCATGACACGCCTGAGAAGATCCACACGATTGCCATCGATCCGGAAGCCGGCGTGACGGCTGAAGACGTTGCCAAGATTTCCAGCGCGCTCGAGCTCGACGGCGTTGCTGCCGAAGACGCCAAGTCGCTCTTCCCGGTCCTCTACAAGGCCTTCGTCGACAAGGACATGGCGCTGCTTGAGATCAACCCGCTGATCGTCATGGAAAATGGCCATCTGCGCGTTCTCGACGCCAAGGTTTCCTTCGACGGCAACGCGCTGTTCCGCCATGACGACATCAAGGCGCTGCGCGACGAGACCGAAGAAGACGCCAAGGAAATCGAAGCCTCCAAGTGGGACCTCGCTTACGTGGCGCTCGACGGCAACATCGGCTGCATGGTCAATGGCGCCGGTCTTGCCATGGCGACGATGGACATCATCAAGCTTTACGGCAAAGAGCCTGCAAACTTCTGCGACGTCGGCGGTGGCGCTGGCAAGGAGAAGGTCGCTGCAGCCTTCAAGATCATCACCGCAGACCCGAAGGTCGAGGGCATCCTCGTCAACATCTTCGGCGGCATCATGAAGTGCGACGTCATCGCTGAAGGCGTTATCGCCGCCGTGAAGGAAGTCGGTCTGAAGGTTCCGCTCGTCGTGCGCCTGGAAGGCACGAATGTCGAACTTGGCAAGAAGATCCTGAACGAATCCGGCCTCGCCATCACGGCTGCCGACGATCTGGACGATGCTGCCAAGAAGATCGTCGCCGCGGTCAACGGCTAATTTTTAAGGATCCTGATTAATGTCCATTCTCGTCAATAAAGACACAAAGATCCTCGTGCAGGGCCTAACCGGCAAGACCGGTACGTTCCACACCGAACAGGCTCTCGCCTATTACGGCACGCAGATGGTCGGCGGTATCCACCCCTCCAAGGGCGGCACCAACTGGACCGGCTCCAAGGGCGAAACCCTGCCGATCTTCGCAACCGTTGCCGAAGCCAAGGAAAAGACCGGTGCAGACGCGTCCGTGATCTACGTTCCGCCGGCAGGCGCTGCCGACGCGATCATCGAAGCGATCGACGCCGAGATCCCGTTCATCACCTGCATCACCGAAGGTATTCCGGTTGCAGACATGGTTCGCGTCAAGGCTCGCCTCGACCGTTCTAGCTCGCGCCTGCTCGGCCCGAACTGCCCAGGTATCCTGACGCCGGAAGAATGCAAGATCGGCATCATGCCGGGCTCGATCTTCCGCAAGGGTTCGGTCGGTATCGTCTCGCGCTCCGGCACGCTGACCTATGAAGCGGTGTTCCAGACATCCAACGAAGGCCTCGGCCAGACGACGGCTGTCGGTATCGGCGGCGACCCGGTCAAGGGCACCGAATTCATCGACGTGCTGGAAATGTTCCTCGCAGACGAAGCCACGACCTCGATCATCATGATCGGCGAAATCGGCGGCTCGGCTGAAGAAGATGCAGCCCAGTTCCTGATCGACGAAGCCAAGAAGGGCCGCAAGAAGCCGATGGCTGGCTTCATTGCCGGTCGTACCGCGCCAAAGGGCCGTACCATGGGCCACGCCGGTGCTGTCGTTTCCGGCGGCAAGGGCGACGCAGAATCGAAGATCGCTGCCATGGAAGCAGCGGGCATCAAGGTTTCGCCCTCTCCGGCACGCCTTGGCAAGACGCTGGTCGAAGTCCTCAAGGGCTGAGACTGACACAATCTGGCAGCGGGCAGGGGCTGGAAACGGCGGCCTGCCCGAAGCCGCATGAAGACGGACGCAAGAGCCTGATCACCATGGTTCGACCGGTTTTCGCGTCCGGTATGCAAGACCAAAGACTTTCGAGCATTTCGGCATTTCCTCTGAGACATGCGGCGATGCTCAAGCGGCAAGAATGCAAGCGACCGGTCGCGAATGGCCATCAACGGGATTGAGGAGGCGGACCATCACGTCCGCGAAAAAACAATGGCAAGGCAAGAAGCCAACGAGCAGTTTCAGATCACGTCGTTTCTCGACGGCGCGAATGCGGCCTATATCGAGCAGCTCTATGCCCGGTACGAAGAGGACCCTTCCTCGGTATCGCCTGAGTGGCAGAGTTTCTTCAAGGGTCTGTCCGACAATCCTGACGATGTGAAGAAGGCCGCCAAGGGCGCCTCCTGGAAGCGCGCCAACTGGCCGATCCCGGCTGGCGGCGATCTGATTTCCGCACTCGACGGCAACTGGGCGACGGTCGAAAAGGCCATCGAAAAGAAGGTTCAGGCCAAGGCCGAAGCCAAGGGCGCCGAAACCGGCAAGCCCGTCAGCGAAGCCGAAGTGCTGCAGGCGACCCGTGATAGCGTTCGCGCCATCATGATGATCCGCGCCTACCGCATGCGCGGCCACCTGCATGCCAAGCTCGATCCGCTCGGCATTGCCAGCGCTGTCGAGGATTACAACGAGTTGTCGCCGAAGTCCTACGGCTTCGAAGAGAGCGATTACGACCGCAAGATTTTCATCGATAACGTGCTCGGCCTCGAATACGCGACCGTTCGCGAAATGATCGATATTCTGGAGCGCACCTACTGCTCCACCATGGGCGTCGAGTTCATGCACATGTCCAACCCGGATGAGAAGGGCTGGATCCAGGAACGTATCGAAGGTGCCGACAAGGGCGTTGCCTTCACCGCCGAAGGCAAGAAGGCGATCCTGTCGAAGCTCGTCGAAGCCGAAGGCTACGAACAGTTCCTCGACGTGCGTTTCAAGGGCACCAAGCGTTTCGGTCTGGATGGCGGTGAATCGCTGATCCCGGCGCTGGAACAGATCATCAAGCGCGGCGGCCAGGACGGTCTGGAAGAAGTCGTTCTCGGCATGGCTCACCGTGGCCGTCTGAACGTTCTGACCAACGTCATGGGCAAGCCGCATCGCGCCGTGTTCCACGAGTTCAAGGGCGGCTCCTTCAAGCCTGACGACGTGGAAGGTTCGGGTGACGTGAAGTACCACCTCGGTGCCTCGTCCGACCGCGAGTTCGACGGCAACAAGGTTCACCTGTCGCTGACAGCAAACCCGTCGCACCTTGAAATCGTCAACCCGGTCGTCATGGGCAAGGCCCGCGCCAAGCAGGACCAGCTTGCCAAGATCTGGGATGGCGACACCATTCCGCTGTCCGAGCGCGCCAAGGTTCTGCCGCTGCTGCTGCATGGTGATGCCGCCTTTGCAGGCCAGGGCGTCGTTGCCGAAATTCTCGGACTGTCCGGTCTTCGCGGTCACCGCGTTGCCGGTACCATGCACTTCATCATCAACAACCAGATCGGCTTTACGACGAACCCGGCCTTCTCGCGCTCGTCGCCCTATCCGTCCGACGTTGCCAAGATGATCGAAGCGCCGATCTTCCACGTCAATGGCGACGATCCGGAAGCGGTGGTCTATGCGGCCAAGATCGCGACCGAATATCGCATGAAGTTCCACAAGCCTGTCGTCATCGACATGTTCTGCTACCGCCGCTTCGGCCATAACGAAGGCGATGAGCCAGCGTTCACGCAGCCGAAGATGTACAAGGTCATTCGTGGCCACAAGACCGTTGCCCGCATCTATGCCGACCGCCTCATCGCCGAAGGGCTGATGAACGAAGGCGAATTCGAAAAGATGAAGGCAGACTGGCGCGGCCATCTGGAGCAGGAATTCGAAGCCGGCCAGAGCTACAAGCCGAACAAGGCCGACTGGCTGGACGGTCAGTGGTCGGGTCTGCGCGCTGCCGACAATGCCGATGAGCAGCGTCGTGGCAAGACCGGCGTGCCGATGAAGCAGCTGAAGGAAATCGGCAAGAAGCTGTCGACCATTCCGGAAGGCTTCACCGCGCACCGCACGATCCAGCGCTTCATGGAAAACCGCGCGCAGATGGTCGAGACCGGCGAAGGGATCGATTGGGCGATGGCCGAAGCCTTTGCCTTCGGTTCGCTTGCCGTCGATGGCCACAAGATCCGGCTTTCCGGTCAGGATTGCGAACGCGGCACCTTCTCGCAGCGTCACTCGGTTCTCTACGATCAGGAAACCGAAGAGCGTTACATTCCGCTGGCGAACCTGTCGCCGACCCAGGCTCGTTACGAAGTCATCAACTCGATGCTGTCGGAAGAAGCCGTTCTCGGTTTCGAATATGGTTACTCGCTGGCCCGTCCGAATGCGCTGACCCTCTGGGAAGCCCAGTTCGGCGACTTCGCCAACGGTGCGCAGGTGGTGTTCGACCAGTTCATTTCGTCTGGTGAACGCAAGTGGCTTCGCATGTCCGGCCTCGTCTGCCTTCTGCCGCATGGCTATGAAGGTCAGGGTCCGGAGCACTCTTCCGCCCGTCTGGAGCGTTTCCTCCAGCTTTGCGCCGAAGACAACATGCAGGTTGCCAACTGCACCACGCCTGCCAACTACTTCCACATTCTGCGCCGTCAGGTGAAGCGCGACTTCCGCAAGCCGCTGATCATGATGACGCCGAAGTCCCTACTGCGCCACAAGCGTGCGACCTCGTCTCTGACGGAAATGGCGGGCGAATCCTCCTTCCACCGTCTGCTGTGGGACGATGCGGAAGTCATCAAGGACGGTCCGATCAAGCTGCAGAAGGATTCCAAGATCCGTCGCGTCGTGCTCTGCACCGGCAAGGTCTATTACGACCTTCTGGAAGAGCGTGAGAAGCGCGGTGTGGACGATGTCTACCTGCTGCGTATCGAACAGCTCTATCCGTTCCCGGCCAAGGCGCTCATCAACGAGCTGTCCCGCTTCCGCAATGCGGAGATGGTCTGGTGCCAGGAAGAGCCGAAGAACATGGGCGCGTGGTCCTTCATCGACCCGTATCTCGAATGGGTTCTGGCGCATATCGACGCCAAGTACCAGAAGGTCCGTTACACGGGCCGTCCGGCTGCCGCCTCTCCGGCGACCGGCCTGATGTCCAAGCATCTGGCGCAGCTTGCTGCGTTCCTCGAAGACGCATTGGGAGAGTAACCGCTCTCCCGCTTCGACCCTCGCAACAAAGACACCTGAATAACGGAACGATAACATGGCCACTGAAATCCGCGTACCAACACTGGGTGAGTCCGTCAGCGAAGCAACTGTCGGCACCTGGTTCAAGAAAGTCGGCGACACCATCAAGGCTGACGAGCCGCTGGTCGAACTGGAAACCGACAAGGTTACCGTCGAAGTCCCAGCCCCTGCTTCCGGCGTTCTGACTGAAATCGTCGCCCAGAATGGTGAAACCGTCGGCCTCGACGCACTCCTCGGCCAGATCGCCGAAGGTGCTGCTGGTGCCGCAACCTCTGCACCGGCTCCGGCTGCTGCCGCTCCTGCTCCTGCTGCCGCTACGGCTCCTGCCGCAGCGCCTGCTGCTTCAGCACCGGCGCCTGCTGCATCCGGCTCGGTTCCGCCAGCGCCTGCTGCCGGCAAGCTCCTGTCCGAAAACAATCTGTCTGCCGATCATGTCGATGGTTCGGGCAAGCGCGGCCAGGTTCTGAAGGGTGACGTTCTGGCGGCTGTCGCCAAGGGCGTTTCCGCTCCGGCCGCTGCTCCGGCACCGGTCGCTGCACCGCGTCCGGTCTCTGCCGAGCAGGATGCCGTTCGCGAAGAGCGCGTGAAGATGACGCGCCTGCGCCAGACGATCGCCCGTCGCCTCAAGGACGCGCAGAACACCGCTGCCATGCTGACCACCTATAACGAGGTGGACATGAAGGCGGTCATGGATCTGCGCAACCGCTACAAGGACGTGTTCGAGAAGAAGCATGGCGTGAAGCTTGGCTTCATGGGCTTCTTCACCAAGGCCGTGACCCACGCGCTGAAGGAACTGCCTGCGGTCAACGCTGAGATCGACGGCAACGACATCATCTACAAGAATTATTGTCACGTCGGCATGGCTGTCGGCACGGACAAGGGTCTTGTCGTTCCGGTCATCCGCGATGCAGATCAGCTCTCCATCGCCGGCGTCGAAAAGGAACTCGGTCGTCTTGCCAAGGCAGCCCGCGATGGCTCGCTCGGCATGGCCGACATGCAGGGCGGTACCTTCACCATCACCAATGGTGGCGTCTATGGCTCGCTGATGTCCTCGCCGATCCTCAACGCACCGCAGTCCGGTATTCTCGGCATGCACAAGATCCAGGAGCGTCCGGTCGCCATCGGCGGTCAGGTCGTCATCCGTCCGATGATGTATCTGGCGCTCTCCTACGATCACCGCATCGTTGACGGCAAGGAAGCCGTGACCTTCCTCGTTCGCGTCAAGGAAAGCCTGGAAGATCCGGAACGTCTGGTTCTCGATCTCTAATCGACTTGCTTTTCGTTTCAGCGGGGTTTCAAGTGAAATCCCGCTGAATTCTCGTCAGGAGCGCCCTTCTTGGAACCGACATTTCTCGCCGCGTCGCCCTTTCTGCCGCTCATTGGCTTGAGCGTTCTGATTCTCGTGGTGCATGTGACGCTGCAGGCGCTGATCGCGACCAAGGAGCTTGGGCGCGAGTGGAATGCCAGTGCTCGCGACGATGATCGCAAGCCTACGGGCAAGCTTGCAGGCCGCGCCGAACGGGCTTCGGCCAATTTCCGCGAGACCTATCCGGCTTTCATCGCTTTGGCCTTCGGCGTGATCATGGCGGGCGATCCGTCCGGCATTGCACTGATCGGTGCCTGGATCTGGCTGGTGTGCCGCATCATCTACATTCCGCTTTATCTGATGGGCATCCCTTACGTGCGGTCGCTCGTCTGGGTAGGATCAATGAGCGGCTTGCTGCTGATGTTCTTCGTGTTGATGTTCTGAGGGCGGATAAATCATGCACCAGTATGTCATTGAACTTGCATCCCTGATGGCAATCTTTGCCTTCGCCATCGTCTCTCCCGGTGCGGACCTGGCCATGGTGATGCGCCAAGCCATGGTGCATGGACGTCGCGAAGCCATCATCACCAGCTTCGGCATCGGCACGTCCTTGATGTTCCACGTCACCTACACGATCCTCGGTCTTGGCCTGATCATCTCGCAGTCGATCTACCTCTTCAATATCGTCAAGTGGCTCGGCGTCGCCTACCTGATCTATATCGGCATCAAGGCCCTGCGCGCCGGCAAGATGGAGCTTCCAGAGGTTTCGGACAATGCGGTGGCGCATAAGCGCCAATCCGGCCTTAAATCCTTCACGCTCGGCTTTGCCGCCAATGCCTTGAACCCGAAGCCGGTCTTCTTCTTCCTGTCGATCTTCTCGACGGTGGTTCATGCCCACACGCCGGTCATGATCAAGTTCGGCTACGGCATCGTCATGGCAAGCTGCCTAATTGCATGGTTCGTCGGCGTCAGCCTGTTCATGACGACGCCGCGCATGCGTGCGGCCTTTGCGCGCGCCAGCCAGTGGATCGACCGCACCAGCGGCGTGGTCTTCATTGCGCTTGGCATCAAGCTCGCAACCGAAAAAGCAGCCTGACATGCAGTTGCGACACGGCAGGGTAGGCGCTGATGACTGAAGGTCCGGTTCTTCTCGTGACGGGTGGCAGCCGTGGTATTGGTGCGGCCACCGCGCGTCTTGCTGCCAAACGCGGCTGGCGTGTGCTCGTCAATTACGCCACCAACGAAGCGGCGGCACAAAGCGTGGCCGATGATATTGCCCGCGATGGCGGCACTGCCCATATCGTGCAGGGCGACACGGGAACGGAAGACGGCATCGCCTCGATCTTTGCCGCACTGGATAGCCGTTTCGGTTGCATCGACGGGCTGGTCAACAATGCCGGCGTGGTCGATCAGACGGCCCGCGTCGAGGAATTTTCGCGCGAGCGGCTCGACCGGATGTTTGCGATCAACGTTATCGGCAAGATCCGCTGCGCGTCCGAGGCGGTCAAGCGCATGTCCACCAAGCATGGTGGGCGGGGCGGATCGATCGTCAATATTTCATCGATGGCAGCGGTGCTGGGAAGTGGCGGCCAATATGTGGACTATGCCGCGTCCAAGGGTGCTGTGGACACGTTCACCATCGGCCTTTCGCGGGAAGTCGCAACTGAGGGCATTCGCGTCAACGCGATCCGTCCCGGCATCATCGATACCGACATCCATGCATCGGGTGGGCTGCCGAACCGCGCCACGGATCTGGCGCCCATCGTGCCCATGCAAAGACCCGGTACTGCTCAGGAGATCGCAGACGCGGTCCTCTACCTCCTTTCGCCCGAGGCGTCCTATGTGACGGGCGCTCTATTAAATGTGAGCGGCGGCAGATAGCTGCCCAACAATGAAGGAAATCAAATGGCTTATGATGTAGTTGTTATCGGTACCGGCCCCGGCGGTTATGTTTGCGCCGTCAAGGCTGCACAGCTCGGTCTCAAGGTCGCTGTGGTCGAGAAGCGCGCCACCTATGGCGGCACCTGCCTGAACGTTGGCTGCATTCCTTCCAAGGCTCTGCTGCATGCGTCTGAGATGTTCGCTCATGTTGCCCATGGCATAGACAGCCTCGGCATCGAAGTGGCGGCACCGACGCTCAACCTCAACAAGATGATGGGGCACAAGGACGGCGTGGTGAAGGCCAATGTCGATGGCGTGGCCTTCCTGTTCAAGAAGAACAAGATCGATGCCTTCCAGGGCACCGGCAAGGTCGTGTCCGCCGGTAAGGTCTCCGTCACCGCTGAAGATGGCTCCGTGCAGGAACTCGAAACCAAGAACATCGTGATTGCCACCGGTTCGGATGTCGCCGGCATTCCAGGCGTTCAGGTCGATCTCGACGAGCAGGTCATCGTCTCCTCGACCGGCGCAATCGCGCTTCCAAAGGTTCCGGAAAAGCTCATCGTCGTCGGCGGCGGTGTCATCGGTCTCGAACTCGGTTCCGTCTGGCAGCGCCTCGGCGCCAAGGTCACCGTCGTCGAATATCTCGACAACATTCTCGGCAGCATGGATGGCGAACTGTCCAAGCAGGCGCAGCGCCTGTTTGCCAAGCAGGGCATCGACTTCAAGCTCGGCGCCAAGGTGACGGCGGTCGAAAAGACCGGCACTGGCGCCAAGGTCACGTTCGAGCCGGTCAAGGGCGGCGCAGCCGAAACGCTGGAAGCCGATGTTGTTCTGATCTCCACCGGCCGCAAGCCTTACACCGACGGTCTCGGTCTTGCTGAGTCTGGCGTCGCGCTCGACAGCCGCGGCCGCGTCGAAATCGACGGTCACTACAAGACCAATGTTGCCGGCATCTATGCCATCGGCGACGTGGTCAAGGGCCCGATGCTGGCGCACAAGGCAGAAGATGAAGGCGTGGCGCTTGCCGAAATTCTCGCCGGTCAGCACGGTCACGTCAATTACGACGTCATTCCGGGCGTGGTCTACACCCAGCCGGAAGTCGCCTCCGTCGGCAAGACCGAAGAGGAACTGAAGGCCGCGGGCATTGCCTACAAGGTCGGCAAGTTCCCCTTCACCGCCAATGGCCGCGCGCGCGCCATGCAGGTGACGGACGGCTTCGTCAAGATCCTCGCCGACAAGGAAACCGACCGCGTTCTCGGTGGCCACATTCTCGGCTTCGGCGCTGGCGAACTGATTCAGGAAATCTCCGTGCTGATGGAATTCAGCGGCTCGTCGGAAGATCTGGGTCGTACCTGCCACGCTCACCCGACCATGTCGGAAGCGGTGAAGGAAGCGGCACTCGCAACCTTCTTCAAGCCGATCCACATGTAATCGCCGGACTCGGTCCCTCGGTTTTTTCAGGGGCCGAACATTACATTTTTGTAAGCTCAAAAGCCGCATCTTGTCCTTCTTGATGCGGCTTTTATTGTGAGCTCCATAAACCTCACAATGGAGCAACCTCATGGGTTCAACGACGGTCACCGGCTACAGCATACCGCAGAAGGCGCTCCATTGGACGATGGCGCTGCTGATCCTCTTCAACCTGATTTTTTCCGATGGCATGGAGCATTGGAACCGGCTGATGCGCCGTGGTGAGCCGATCACGCCGGATGATATTTCGTCGGCCAATATCCATGCCTATGTCGGCATCGCCGTTCTGGTTCTCTGTCTTGTGAGGCTCTGTCTTCGGCTGGTGCAGGGCGTGCCGGAGGCACCTGCGGACGAGCCGCCGATCGCCAAGCTTGTGGCCAAGGTCACGCACTGGGCCTTTTACGCGATCTTCATCCTCATGCCGATGAGCGGCATCGGCAAATATTACTTCGGCAATGATATTGCGGGTGAGCTGCATGGCGGGCCGATCAAGCTCCTGCTTTGGGCGCTTATCGTGCTCCACATTCTTGGCGTGCTGGTCCATCAGTTCTTCTGGCGCACCAACCTGTTGCGGCGCATGGCTTGAGGACTTCTCAACTATAAAGGGGCAAGCCGCTCGGCGTCGGCTTGCCCCTCTTAGAACGTCGATCAGATCGCGCTACGCCCTGATGGCGTGAAGATACTGGAAGTGCCGTTCATATTGCTCGAGCACATCCTGAATGAGTTCGTCCTTCGAGAACTCCATGACGTCATAATTCTGGCCGCCATCGAGAAGGTAGATCTCCGCCCGGTAGTAATAATCGGCGCGTTTGCGGTTGCTCTGGCTTTCGAAGAAGCTGTAGCCCGGGGTTTCGTAGCGGCGCATGCGCACACCATAGACGAATTCTTCCGGCTGGCCCGGCGCGACCGTCAGCTTCAGCTTGCCGGGTTCTTCCGCAAGCGTGGTGACCAGCGAGCGCTTTTCAAGTTCCGTTGCGACGGCGCGCAGTGCATCGGTGGCCGTCTCACGCATGAAGCGCTCTCCCTCGGCCTTCGAGGGATGGTGGAGAATACCCTGCAACTGGCGCTGCCAGGAGATGGCGTTGCGTGGTCTTAAGTTCTGGATAAGGGCATCCTGGCGCACACCCTCGCGCCGCAAGCCTTTCCACAGACCCCAGCACATCAAGAGCATCACGAAGGTGAAGGGAAGCGCACCAGCAATCGAGGCGGTTTGCAGGGCATCGAGGCCGCCTGCGTAAAGAAGGATCGCGCCAATGATGCCCGACGTGATCGCCCAGAAGACGCGACGCGCCACCGGTCCATCTTCGCGTCCACCCGATGTAAGCGTATCGATGACGAGGGCAGAGGAATCTGCGCCGGTGACGAAGAAGAAGACGATCAGCGCCATGGCGAACCAGGACACATAGAGACCCAAGGGGAACTGCTCGAGGAACACGAAGAGCGCCAGTGTCACGTCCTTCGAAACGGCGTCCGACACAGCCGTCGTGGCGCCTGTCAGGTGAAACGCGATCGCGGTATCGCCAAAGACCGTCATCCAGGCGAAACTGAAGCCTGCCGGCACCAGCAGAACGCCGGCGATGAATTCGCGGATGGTGCGGCCGCGCGAAATGCGGGCAATGAACATGCCGACGAAGGGCGACCAGGCGATCCACCAGCCCCAATAGAACAGCGTCCAGCTTCCCAGCCATTTGCTCGGACCTTCGTCCGGCGAATAGGCATACATGTAGAAGGTGCGCATGACGAAATGATCGAGATAGGCGCCGAGGTTCTGGACGAAGGCGCGCATCAGGAAGGTCGTCGGCCCCATGACGAAGACGAAGAGCATCAGCGCCACGGCCATCAGCATGTTGAGGTTCGACAGGAACTTGATGCCCTTGTCGAGACCGGTCGCCACCGAAATGGTCGCCATGGCGGTGATGATGGCGATGAGCGGCAGTTGAACCCAGAAGTTGATCGGCCAGCCGAGAACATGGTTGAAACCGGCATTGACCTGCAACACGCCGAGCCCAAGCGATGTCGCGACACCGAAAAGCGTGCCGATGACAGCAAAGACATCGACGGCATTGCCGATCGGGCCATAGATGCGGTCACCGATCAGCGGGTAGAGAGCGGACCGCATGGTAAGCGGCAGGCCGTGGCGGAAGGAGAAGTAAGCCAGCGACAGGCCGATCACCGCATAAACGGCCCAGGCATGCAGACCCCAATGGAAATAGCTGATTTCCATGGCGGTTCTCGCCGCCTCGATCGTTGCGGGATCCCCGGTTGGCGGTGCGGTAAAGTGCTTGATGGGTTCGGCGACACCGAAGAAGACGAGCCCGATGCCCATGCCCGCGGCAAAGAGCATGGAGAACCATGCGCCATAGCTGAAATCCGGGTCCGCATGGTTCGGGCCAAGCTTGATGCGGCCATAGCTTGAGCAGCCGAGATAGAGCATGAAGATCAGAAAGATTGCCACTGACAGCAGGTAGATCCAGCCGAGTTCGGTGACGATCCAGGACTGCACTCCGCTGAAGACGCTGGCGGAACCTTGCGGCCAGATGACGCCGGCCAGAACGAAGATGGCGGTCAGACCGACCGACCAGAAAAATACGGGTTTGTTGACACCTTCCATCAACCCCACAGGCTTTGTGTCTTCTGAAGCTTGTTCTTCGCCCATGTGTTTTCCCTCTCAATCTACAACTTGAATATGTGCCTGTCAGGCAGGCGCGGATGCCCCACGCGAACCGCGCCCATGCCGCAAATGTATTGCGCGCCAAATAGTTGCGTGTGTCTGTCTGTTTTCGGACACGGCTTGCTAATACACGCGGAAGCCGAGCCAGCCGAGGTCGCAGCAGCGTCGGATTGTCGCGTATCCGCGCGTCGGGAAAAGGACCATAGTCCCTCTTGGGGACACCGAGGTGGAAGGCGAAGCGTTGGTGACGAAAGATTTGAGCGACATATTGCCGGGCGCGGATTGGCGCGATTGCTTTGAGGGGAAGGTGGACGACCACCGGCCGCATTCGCTCGATGTCGCTCGGCGTCTCCTCGATCATCCGCCGGCTTGGATCAACGGGTTGATGGCGCTTCGCAACAGTATCGTCGCAGTCTTCGATTTGAAAATGGTGGCGCTGGCGGCAGGCGAGTCAGCCGGCGGGTTTCCTGTCATCTCGTCTTCACCGGAGCGCACGGTTCTCGGCTTCGACGACCGCCATCTGGATTTCAGGATCGTGGTGGATCTAGAAGAAAGGACAGGCGGCACTTTGGTCCGCGTGACCACTCTGGTTCGGCGCAAGAACCTGTTCGGGCGGATGTACCTTCTCGCCGTCGGGCCGTTTCACCGGCGCATCGTGCCGGCAACGATGCGGCCCTTTTGCCGGGATGTTCGTCCCGCTCTGGTCTAGGAGCGCGTTTAAAGCGCGTCGCGATCTTTCAGATTCGCTCCATACGCTTTAAGTCCTTGTTTTGTCGCATGTCGTGATCGCAAAACCGCTGCACACTTTTGCGCGACATGCTTTAGTTCACGCGGGTCAGCGTAAAGCCCTTCTTCCGCAAAAGTTCGATCACGCCTTCATTGCCGGGCAAATGAAGTGCGCCGACGGCCATGAAGACGCCGCCCTGATCGAGATGGCTTTCGGCCCGGTCTGCCATCACGTGGTTGCGGTCGGTGATCAGCCGTTGTTCGAAGGCGGCGTAACCATCGTCGCCCTTGTTGTTCTCGTCCGGATCAATGCTCTTCATCATCGGCGTGACCATGCCGATCTCGCCCTTCAGATAAAGATCGATCATGGTGGCCATGATGTCCTGCATCCGGTCGCCCATGCGCAGCATCTCGATCAGCGACTGCACGTGGAAGGTCATCGGCAGATCGGACAGGGCGCTCATCTGTTCCACCAGCGTTTCCAGCCCGACGAGTTGCTTGCCCTCTTTCAGCGCATCATTGGCAAGCTTCATGTCGAGGAACTCCGCGCCCTTGGCCTTGCGCGCCAGTTCGCAGGCGGGCAGGGCCACGAAGCTTGAGAGGATCCAGGGCTTCATCTTGATCACCGCATTCAGCGGAATGCCGCGCGCCTTCAGGCCGGTTTCGAGCTTTGCCACATCGTCCGCAGACAGCATGTCGGTGATGGACTTGCCATCGACAAACATGGTCAAGTCAGGGCGGGCAAGAAGCGAGGCGCCTGCCTTCTTCTCGCTGGTGATCTCGTCGGACTCGACGATGACGGTTTTGGCCTTGGCAAAGGCTTCTTTCGCGCCCTTTGGCATATCGACCACGCGGGGATCGGCAAGGTGCATGGTGCCGAGAAGCCAGGAGGGGTCCTTGCCATCCTTCTCGATCTTCCAGAGCGTGCCTTCGCCATTTGGGATTTTCGAAGCCTCGGCGACGATGGCTGCGTAAGCTTGTGGGTCGGTCTTCTGCATCGCCACCAGGATGTCGCTGCCGCCGCAGGCATCGGCCTGTTGTTCGGCGGCATTGGCATCCGAGAGGGTCAGAAGCGTCATCAGCAGAATGGAGAGTGCAGCCAGATGCAGTGCGGCCAAGAGCCACAAAAGTGCGTTGCCGAACCGGCCCATCAGTAGCGCTGTCAGGCCTTGCGGCCGCAAGAGAACGGTCATCGAATCACCTCCGTCTGCACCTTATGGCTTATAGGAGCGCGCCTTTGCACGGACGGTTAATGCTCATGGTTTACAAAGCGTTAACAAGAATTATGCCCTTGGATGGGCCTTGTCGTAGATGTCGAGGAGCCGTGCCGTATCGACACCGGTATAGATCTGCGTCGTCGACAGGCTGGCATGGCCCAAGAGTTCCTGGATGGTGCGAAGATCGCCGCCGCCCGCCAGAAGGTGAGTGGCGAAGGAATGGCGCAGCGCATGCGGCGTGGCATTGTCCGGCAGGTTGAAGGCGCCGCGAAGCTTCTGCATTTCGCGCTGGATGATCGCCGGCTGGAGCTTGCCGCCGCGTGCGCCGAGGAAAAGCGGTTCGTCGCTGGCGAGCGCATAGGGGCAGAGCTTGCGATAGGTTTCCACCGCCTCCAGCACGACGGGCAGCAGCGGCACGAGGCGCATCTTCTTGCCTTTACCGATGACGCGCAGACTTCTGGTACCTGCTGGAAAATCGCCGGGCTTCAGATCGAGCGCTTCGGAAATGCGTAGACCGCAGCCATAGAGCAGCGCCAGCACCGCGGCGTTGCGCGCTGCGATCCACGGTTCTTCAGCCAGTTGCCCTTCCTGCGTGGTGATCCTGAGCGCCTGACCATCGGTCAAGGGTTTGGGCAGGGACTTTGGCTGTTTGGGTGCGCGCATGGCAGTGGCCCCTGCGGCATTGACGAGCCCGGTCTTTTCCAGAAAGCGCAGGAGCGAGCGCAGGCCCGCGAGGTTTCGGCCAAGCGATCGCGCGCCGGTTCCCTCCTTGCGGCGGGCGGCTAGAAAGGCGCGCAGATCGGTGGCGCGGAGATTTTCGATATCCTTGATGCGGGCCGGATGGCCGTTATAGCCGGTCATGAAGATCAGGAACTGGCGCGTGTCGCGCTCATAGGCATCCAGCGTGTGCTCTGACAGACGCCGCTCGTCTTCCAGAGCAGCCAGCCATTCCCGGCGCTTTTCTAGAAGGTCCGGATCGGCAAAGGTGAGAATTTCGTCCACGTCATGCATCCCTTTGTCTTTGGGCATTCATCATAGGCTCACGCGGTCAGTATTTGGTTAAAGGCGCGATAACGCGGTGGGAAGCTCCGATCATGATATGTGTGAAAACCGTTCCGATTTCCGCAACGATGCTATAGAGGTTCCCTTTTCGTTTCCTAAAGGACAATGTCGCCGCAACCATGGCAGACGATTCGACCGATCTTTTCGGGGCTCTGTTTGGCCCGACCTCCGGCGGCGTGAAGCCCGGTAGTGGCGGGCCAACCATCGCCGTTCCCGTTCTGGTGCCGATGCCGGCGCCCGGGCCCTATAGCTATGGCGTGCCGGAGGATATGGTGGTGGAGCCTGGCTCCATCGTGCAGGTACCGCTTGGTCCCAGACAGGTCATCGGCGTGGTGTGGGACAAGAATGACGGGCCGCCCGTCGATCCCAAGAAGCTTCGTCCGATCACAAAGACATTCGACTGCCCGCCGCTTCGCGAAGAAATGCGTCGCTTCATCGATTGGGTGGCCTCCTATACGCTCTCTCCGCCCGGACTGGTGGCGAAGATGGCATTGCGGGCGCCCGCCGCCTTCGATCCCGAGCCGATGGTCGAAGGATTGCGGCTGACCGAAGCCCGGCCGGAACGGCTGACCCCTGCACGCGAACGGGTGATCGAGCTTGCCGGCGAAGGCCATGGCTGGACGCGGAGCGGCCTTGCCCATGCGGCGGGTGTTTCCACCAGCGTGGTCGAGGGTCTTGCCAAGCAGGGTGTGTTCGAGACCGTCTTCCTGCCAGCGCCGCCGGTGGTGGCGGAGCCTGACCCCGAATATTCGCCAGCGCGACTGGAAGGGCCGCAAAGGCAAGCGGCCTCCGAAATTCTGGAGGATGTGCGCAAGGGTGGCTTTGCCGTTTCGCTGATCGATGGCGTGACGGGGTCTGGCAAGACGGAAGTCTACTTCGAAGCGGTTGCCGAGACTTTGCGCCAAGGCAAGCAGGTGTTGATCCTTTTGCCGGAAATCGCTCTGACCGCCGCCTTTCTCGACCGGTTTCAGGATCGATTCGGCTCGCGCCCGGCAGAGTGGCATTCGGATGTCTCGCCGCGCATGCGCGAACGGGTCTGGCGGCAAGCGGTGACGGGTGAGGTGAGAGTGGTTGCGGGTGCGCGTTCGGCACTCTTCCTGCCTTTCGACAATCTCGGCCTCATCATCGTCGATGAAGAGCATGATCCAGCCTACAAGCAGGAAGATCGTGTCTTCTATAATGCGCGCGACATGGCAGTGGTGCGGGCTCGGATTGGCGATTTTCCCATCGTGCTGGTTTCGGCCACGCCATCGGTGGAAAGCCAGGTCAACGGCAATTCCGGTCGTTACAATACCATTCATCTTCATACACGCTTTGGCGATGCGGCGATGCCGGATCTGCATCTGGTCGATATGCGCCGCCACCCGCCCGAACGTGGCGGCTTCCTCTCTCCTGTCCTGCTGCGCGGCATTGCCAAGACGATCGAGAAGGGCGAGCAGGCTCTGCTTTTCCTCAATCGACGTGGCTACGCACCCCTGACGCTTTGCCGGGTGTGCGGCCATCGCTTCCAGTGCCCGCAGTGCTCAAGCTGGCTGGTGGAGCATCGCTTCCGCAGCCAACTCCAGTGCCATCAATGCGGCTATAGCGAACCGACCCCGGATCATTGCCCGGAATGCGGGACCTTCGATCATCTCGCGGCCTGTGGTCCGGGCGTCGAGCGCATCGCCGAAGAGGTCGAGAAGCATTTCCCTGAAGCCCGCACCATCGTGCTGTCCTCCGACCTGATGGGCGTGAAGCGCCTGCGGCTGGAATTGGAAGCGATCGTAAAGGGTGAGGCGGATATCGTCATCGGTACGCAGCTCGTCGCCAAGGGCCACAATTTCCCGCTGATGACGCTGGTCGGCATTGTCGATGCCGATCTCGGGCTGGCAAATGGCGATCCGCGGGCGGCAGAGCGCACCTTCCAACTTCTGTCGCAGGTGACGGGCCGCGCCGGGCGCACCGGGCGCAAGAGCCATGGCCTGCTGCAGACCTATCAGCCGCAGCATCCGGTGATGCAGGCGATCGTGTCGGGCGATGCTGAGGCCTTCTACGACCGCGAGATCATCGAGCGGGAAAAGGCGATGCTGCCGCCCTTTGGACGCCTTGCCTCCATCATCGTGTCGGCTGATAGCAGGGCGGAAGCAGAAACCCATGCGCGTGCGCTTCGCGCCTCCGCGCCGCAAGCGCCGGGCATCATGCTGCTTGGTCCGGCGGAAGCGCCGCTGGCACTCATCCGCGGGCGGCACCGTTTCCGGCTTCTGGTGCATGGCAAGCGCAATTCCGACATGCAGTCCTTCCTGCGGGCGATGATCACCAATGGCCCGAAGGAGCGCGGCTCCATCCATGTACAGACCGATATCGATCCGCAAAGCTTCCTGTGACGGGGTCGGACGCAACCATCTTTCGGCATCGTTCCTGTCATGGCATAAGGCGGCCAAGGGATTCGCAATTTGGGGGCGCAATAATGGAGTTTTACTTTCCGACAGAACTCGGTGAGCAGCTAGCTTTTTTTGCAGCGGTTGTGTCGTCGCTGATCGGCCTGGTGGTGATGTTTGCGCCGATGATCACCTTTCGCCTCTTCGGCCTGCAGGTGGCGGGCGAACGTCGTGACGGGCTGGTGCTGATCCGCTCTTGCCTTGCCGGTTTCTATCTCGGTCTTGGCGCGTCGGCACTGCTTCTCGCCCAGCCGATGGTCTACCTTGCCTTTGGTGGCGCATTCGCGCTTGCCTCTTTCGGCGCGCTGCTCTCCATCCTCTCCGATGGAGGCGCAACGATCCGCAATTCTTTACTTCTGGTTGTGCATGCCGCGCTCGCTGCTCTTCCGCTGATGTATGTCTTCGGACTGGTCTAATGTACGATTTGAAGCATTTCTTTCCGGTATCAGCGTCACAAGCGCGTCATTGGGAAAATTAAACGGCATTCCCCCTTGCCCAAAAGAAGGTTTCCGCTATTACGCGTGTTGCGAGTCCCGGCGTCCTATGCTAGACGGACCGCGAAATCGAGATAAGGCAGGGGGGAATTCCAGCCTTTTTCGGGGAAATTGAAACGAATTCAAGAATTTGACGAAGCCGATCGCTCGGCTGCGTTTTCTTGGATGAATAGCAGGGAAAAATTGCCCGTGGCAGATACCTCCCATGGAACATCCGGTGTAGCGGAAAGGTATGCGTCTTCGCTTTTCGAGCTTGCCTTGGAAGCGGGTGTTGTTGAGGCAGTCGGTGCCGATCTCGACAGGTTTCAGGCCTTGCTCGATGAAAGTGACGACTTGAAGCGTCTGGTTGTGAGCCCGGTCTTCTCTGCGGAAGATCAGTCGAAGGCCATCTCGGCCATCGCTGAAAAGGCTGGCATTTCCGGTCTTGCTGCCAATTTCCTTAAGGTCGTGGCCAATAACCGCCGCCTGTTTGCCGTTCCCGGCATGATTGCCTCCTACCGTACCACTGCTGCTGCTCACCGCGGCGAAATTGTTGCCGAAGTTACTTCGGCGCATGCGCTCGATGAAGCGCAGGAAACTGAACTGAAAGCGGCGCTCAAGAGTGTGACCGGCAAGGATGTGACGATCGATCTTACGGTTGATCCCTCCCTGCTTGGCGGTCTCATCGTTAAGGTCGGTTCACGCCAGATCGATACGTCTCTTCGCACCAAACTTTCCACCCTTAAGCTTGCACTGAAAGAGGTTGGCTGATGGATATCCGCGCCGCGGAAATTTCCGCAATTCTGAAAGATCAAATCAAAAATTTCGGCAACGAGGCGGAAGTCTCCGAAGTCGGCCAGGTTCTGTCCGTTGGTGACGGTATTGCTCGCGTTTACGGCCTCGACAATGTCCAGGCTGGTGAAATGGTCGAGTTCCCCGGCGGCATTCGCGGCATGGCGCTGAACCTTGAAGCCGACAATGTCGGTGTTGTTATTTTCGGTTCCGACCGTGACATCAAGGAAGGCGACATCGTCAAGCGCACCGGCGCGATCGTTGACGTTCCTGTCGGTCCTGAGCTGCTCGGCCGCGTCGTTGACGCTCTCGGCAACCCGATCGACGGCAAGGGCCCGATCAATGCGACTGAACGCCGCCGCGTCGACGTCAAGGCTCCTGGCATCATTCCGCGCAAGTCGGTTCATGAGCCGATGTCGACCGGCCTCAAGGCTATTGACGCTCTGATCCCGGTTGGTCGTGGCCAGCGCGAGCTCGTCATCGGCGACCGCCAGACCGGCAAGACCGCCATCATTCTCGACACGTTCCTGAACCAGAAGCCGATCCACGACAACGGCCCGGACAACGACAAGCTGTACTGCGTCTACGTCGCCGTCGGCCAGAAGCGTTCGACCGTTGCCCAGTTCGTCAAGGTTCTGGAAGAGCGTGGCGCTCTGCAATACTCCATCATCATCGCGGCAACCGCATCCGACGCTGCTCCGATGCAGTTCCTGGCTCCGTTTGCCGGTTGCGCCATGGGCGAATACTTCCGTGACAACGGCAAGCATGCCCTGATCGCCTATGACGATCTTTCCAAGCAGGCTGTCGCCTACCGTCAGATGTCGCTTCTTCTGCGTCGTCCTCCGGGCCGCGAAGCTTACCCTGGCGACGTTTTCTATCTGCACTCGCGTCTTCTCGAGCGCGCTGCCAAGATGAGCGACGAAATGGGTTCCGGTTCGCTGACGGCTCTGCCGGTCATCGAAACCCAGGGCAACGACGTTTCCGCCTTCATTCCGACCAACGTGATCTCGATCACCGACGGCCAGATCTTCCTCGAAACCGACCTGTTCTATCAGGGTATCCGTCCGGCTGTTAACGTCGGTCTGTCGGTTTCGCGCGTTGGTTCTGCCGCTCAGATCAAGGCCATGAAGCAGGTTGCCGGCTCGATCAAGGGTGAACTTGCCCAGTATCGTGAAATGGCAGCATTCGCCCAGTTCGGTTCGGATCTCGATGCCTCCACCCAGCGCCTGCTGAACCGTGGTGCGCGTCTGACCGAGCTTCTGAAGCAGCCGCAGTTCTCTCCGCTCAAGACGGAAGAGCAGGTTGCGGTGATCTTCGCTGGCGTCAATGGCTACCTCGATAAGGTCGCGGTCAACCAGATCGGCAAGTTCGAACAGGGTCTGCTCTCCTACCTTCATTCCGAAGGCAAGGCGATCCTCGACACCATCCGCACGGAAAAGGCTATCAGCGACGATACCAAGGGCAAGCTCAAGGCTGCTCTCGATAACTTCGCCAAGTCTTTCTCCTGATTAGGCTCTGACTGGGACGGATAACGGATGCCTTCACTAAAGGATCTGAAAAACCGCATTGCCTCCGTAAAGGCGACGCAGAAGATAACCAAGGCGATGAAAATGGTCGCCGCGGCGAAGCTTCGGCGCGCCCAGGAAGCTGCGGAGGCCGCCCGCCCTTACTCGCAGCGCATGAGCGCCGTGCTGGCCAACATCGCTCAGGCGGTGGAAGCCGATGTCGCTCCGGCGCTGATGACCGGAACCGGCAAGGACGATGTGCATCTGCTCGTCGTCTGCACGGCCGAGCGCGGTCTTTGCGGCGGTTTCAACTCACAGATTTCCCGCTTTGCCCGCGATCAAGCCCGCAAGCTGATGGCGCAGGGTAAGACGGTCAAGATCATCACGGTCGGCAAGAAGGGCTATGACAGCCTGCGTCGCGAATTCTCGTCCAACATCATCGAGCGCATTGAACTGCGTGACGTGAAGCGGGTGGGCTTTGCCAATGCCGATACGATCGCCAAGAACATCATTGCCCGTTTCAACGCTGGCGAGTTCGATGTCTGCACGCTGATCTATTCGGAGTTCAAGTCCGTGATCAGCCAGATCCCGACCGGCCTCCAGCTGATCCCGGCTGCTGTTCCGACGGTCGAACAGGCAGCGACCAGCAACACGGCGATCTACGAATACGAGCCGGATGCGGCCTCCATTCTGGAAGACCTCATTCCGCGCAACATTTCCGTTCAGGTTTTCCGCGCACTGCTGGAAAACGTGGCTGGCGAAATGGGTGCAAAGATGAGCGCGATGGACAACGCAACCCGCAATGCCGGTGAAATGATCCACAAGTTGACGCTCTCCTACAACCGTCAGCGTCAGGCTCAGATCACCAAGGAACTCATCGAAATCATTTCGGGCGCGGAAGCGCTCTGAGGTAAGGAAAGAGGGTAAGGATAATGGCTCAGGCAGCTACCCCCATTAAGACCGCAGCGACCCAGGGCGCTACCGGCAAGGTTACGCAGGTTATCGGCGCTGTCGTGGACGTTGCGTTCGAAGGCGAACTGCCGGCGATCCTGAACGCGCTCGAAACCGACAACAACGGCAACCGCCTTGTTCTCGAAGTTGCGCAGCACCTTGGCGAAAACGTCGTTCGTACGATCGCGATGGACTCGACCGAAGGTCTGGTTCGTGGCCAGCCGGTGGCTAACACCGGTTCGCCGATTTCGGTTCCGGTTGGTCTTGAGACGCTCGGCCGTATCATGAACGTCATCGGCGAGCCGGTTGACGAAGCTGGTCCGCTGAACACGGCAACCAAGCGCTCTATCCACCAGGAAGCCCCTGCCTACGTCGACCAGTCGACGGAATCGGAAATCCTCGTCACCGGCATCAAGGTCGTCGACCTGCTGGCACCTTACGCAAAGGGCGGCAAGATCGGCCTGTTCGGCGGCGCTGGCGTCGGCAAGACGGTTCTGATCATGGAACTCATCAACAACGTCGCCAAGGCGCATGGCGGTTACTCCGTCTTCGCAGGTGTGGGTGAGCGTACCCGTGAAGGTAACGACCTTTACCACGAAATGATCGAGTCCGGCGTGAACAAGCACGGCGGTGGCGAAGGCTCAAAGGCTGCTCTCGTTTACGGCCAGATGAACGAGCCGCCAGGCGCACGTGCCCGCGTTGCTCTGACCGGTCTGACGATCGCTGAAAACTTCCGTGACGAAGGCCAGGACGTTCTGTTCTTCGTGGACAACATCTTCCGCTTCACGCAGGCTGGCTCGGAAGTGTCCGCTCTGCTCGGCCGTATCCCGTCTGCAGTTGGTTATCAGCCGACGCTTGCCACGGACATGGGCCAGATGCAGGAACGCATTACCACCACGACCAAGGGTTCGATCACCTCGGTTCAGGCCATTTACGTTCCCGCCGACGACTTGACCGACCCGGCACCTGCAACCTCGTTCGCCCACCTGGACGCAACGACGGTTCTGTCGCGCTCGATCGCCGAAAAGGGTATCTACCCGGCTGTTGACCCGCTCGACTCCACCTCGCGCATGCTCGACCCGCTGATCGTTGGCGAAGAGCACTACGAAGTGGCTCGTAAGGTTCAGTCGACCCTGCAGCGCTACAAGGCTCTTCAGGACATCATCGCCATCCTCGGCATGGATGAACTGTCGGAAGAAGACAAGCTGTCGGTTGCCCGCGCCCGTAAGATCGAGCG
Organism: Agrobacterium sp. 22117; assembly: GCF_052045735.1. Lineage (NCBI taxonomy): Bacteria > Pseudomonadati > Pseudomonadota > Alphaproteobacteria > Hyphomicrobiales > Rhizobiaceae > Agrobacterium > Agrobacterium sp. 22117. The sequence continues at coordinate 298,318 of NZ_JBQEPP010000007.1, forward strand.
CTTCCTGTCCCAGCCGTTCTTCGTTGCCGAAGTCTTCACCGGTTCTCCGGGCAAGCTCGTGGCTCTCGAAGACACGATCAAGGGCTTCAAGGGTCTCGTCAACGGCGAGTACGACCACCTGCCGGAAGCGGCATTCTACATGGTCGGCTCCATGGACGAAGCCATCGAGAAGGCAAAGAAGCTGGCTGGCGAAGCCGCTTGATGTGATTGAACTGGTGCGCGGTTTTTCGCCGCGCGCCGTTGCCCCCCGCGACATCGTCTGTCGCGCAATCAGAAGAAGTGAATAGCCATGGCCGACACTTTCAAATTCGAACTTGTTTCTCCTGAGCGTCTCTTAGTTTCCGAGACGGTCAGCGAGGTCGTGATTCCGGCGACGGAAGGCGAAATGACGGTTCTGGTAAACCATGCGCCGGTCATGACCACGATCAAGCCCGGCATCGTGCGGGTAAAGACGGCGTCCGGCGAAACCCACAAATATGTGGTGTTCGGCGGTTTTGCCGACATCCTGCCAACCGGCTGCACGCTGCTTGCAGAGTCGGCCGTCTCGGCTGACGACATGAGCCCCGATGATCTGCAGAAGCGCATCGCGACGGCCCGTTCGGAGATCGAGGAAGGCAACCACCATCACGATCACCTGACGAAGCTGGAAAAGCACCTTTACGAGCTGACGAACCTGCACGAGGTTCTCGTCGCCGCTTGAAAGGACCGGGCGGGGTCGCGCGAGCACCCGTCCACATAGGAAATGAGAAAAAAGCGGTCCTGGTGACCGCTTTTTTTTATGTTGGCGCGCCGCTCTCAACGGTGGAAATATCCAGCGCAGCATAAATAGCTACAGGGCGTCGAATGCGACTGTCGACGTTCCCGACGGCTTTCAGGCCGATGACGTCACCCGGCTTATGTCACATCCTATCTCAGGGACAATCAGAGCGCCGCGCGTGCTATTGGACGCACAAAGGATGCTCTATCTTCGTTGATCGGCGCGTTGAGCTTTCCGCAAATCGGATGCGATTTTCGCCCAGATGCTGTCGGCCTTCAGAACTCCGTCCATTCCGCGGCAACGACGGCCGGTGCCGCTGAACCATGGCGTCGAGCCGGCGCGGGTCTCACAGCTGTGAAGACCTCTCGGGCAGGAGCAGGCGCAGCAGCCGGGGCTCCGGTCGCGAATCCCACATCAAACTGTGTCAGGAGTTGGCGGAGCGTCTCCGCCTCACGTGCAAGCCCATGGCTGGCTGCCGTCGTCTCTTCCACCATGGCGGCGTTCTTCTGCGTGGCCTGGTCCATGAGGTTGACGGCGTTGTTGATTTCGCTGAGGCCTGACGCCTGTTCGCGTGCCGCTTCGACAATGGCCGCCACGTTGGTGTCGATCAACTCGACCTGGGATGCGATATCCTTCAGGGCCTCGCCCGTTTCGCCCACCAGCCCCACACCGCGCGCCACATGCGCGCCTGATGCATTGATCAGTTGCCTGATCTCCTTGGCCGCTGCGGCGGAGCGTTGGGCAAGATCGCGCACCTCCTGCGCCACGACAGCAAAACCCTTGCCGGACTCGCCCGCGCGCGCCGCCTCAACGCCAGCATTCAGCGCCAGAAGGTTTGTCTGAAAGGCGATACTGTCGATGACGGTGATGATGTTGGTGATTTCACCGGCGGAATGGGAGATGGCGTCCATGGCGGCGATGGCACGTTGAACGATCTCACCGGAGCGCTCGGCGTTCGCCTTCGTCGCGCTGACGAGGCGGCCCGCCTCATCGGCCCGCTGGCTGGCGTCCGCGCCCGTGGTGGTGATTTCCTCGAGCGCTGCGGCGCTCTCCTCCAGAGAGGCGGCCTGCTGCTCCGTGCGCTGCGCAAGCTGGTCTGCGGCGACACGGATCTCTGCCGAGCCGGAGGCGATGATCTCCGAGTTCTGCGCCACGGTCTGCATCGTAATGCGCAGCTTCTCGATGACCTCGTTGAAGTCGCTTCTGAGCTTCTCCATGCTGGGCACGAATGGGGTGTCGAGCCTCTGGCGCAGATTGCCTTCAGCGAGTGCGCGCAGTGCCAGGCCGAGAGTCGAGATCGCGCTCATGCGTGGTGTCACGTCGGTGGCAAATTTCACCACCTTCACCACCGCGCCCCTGTCGTCAAGGATAGGATTGTAGGCTGCCTGGATCCAGACCTCTTTGCCATCCTTGCCAAATCGGACGAACTCGTCGGAGATGAATTCACCGGAGGCCAGCCGTCGCCAGAAATCGCGATAGGCCTCCGAGGTGGCATAGGCTTGCTCGCAGAACATGCGGTGATGACGGCCCTGGATATCGTTTAAGCCATAGCCCAGAGTACGACAGAAATTTTCGTTGGCGGTGATGATGTCGCCTGCTGGTGTGAACTCGATGACCGCCTGGGAGCGGGAGATCGCCTCCAGCTTGCTGTTATCCTCTTTTGCCTTCAGCTTCTTCTGCGTGATGTCGCTGGCGATCTTCACCACCTTGTAGGGCTTGTTGCCGCGAAAGACGGGATTGTAGGACGCCTCGATCCAGATTTCTCGCCCGTCTTTGCGCAGCCGCTTGAACTCGCCGGTCTTGAAGGAACCTGACGCAAGCGCGCTCCAGAAGTCACGGTAGTCTGGGGAGGTGACAAAGTCCTGATCACAAAAGATCCGGTGGTGCTTTCCCACGATGTCGGACAGTTCATAGCCCAGTGCAGCACAGAAATTCGCGTTTGCATCCAGCACATTGCCGTGCAGATCGAATTCGATCACGGCTTGCGATGCGGAGAATGCCTTTAAAACATTGGTCTTGTCTGCGCTCTTTACCAGCCAAAACATTTTCTTCTCCAGGACAGCCGAAATGTTGAGGTCGTGCTCCTGGTTAACTGAGCACAAGAACGCCCGTTACTTGCGCATCGGCCGGATCGATTATGCGCTCGTCTAAGTGTATTAGAGCAAATTAATATTAAAAGTTTCTTTCTTAGCGCGAGCGCAATAATGACGTGTAGAAAATACTCTTGTGTGGTGCGGTGATGGCTTCGGAGGTCAGCGGGATCAATCCGGTGTCTCGCTCCGCAAGGCCTCCAGGGAAAAGCAAAAAGCCGCGCGGAGCTGTCCGCACGGCTTTGATGATTGGTCTTGAAGATGAGGTGCCGATCAGGCGGCCAGTTCATCCATATCGGTTCCCTTGAACATCTTGGCGAGGTTCAGGAAGCAGATCATGCCATGCTCGTTGGCAATGATGCCTTCGGAGAAGGACTTGTCGAAGGAGGCGGAAACTTCCGGAACCGGTTGAACCTGGCTCGCCGGGATGGTCAGAATGTCGGAGACGCGGTCGACCAGCATGCCGATGACCATGTTGTGCACTTCGGCAACGACGATGGCGCTGCGCTCATTGGCAACCGTGCTCGTCATGCCAAGCTTGTAAGCCAGATCGATGATCGGAATGACCGAGCCGCGCAGGTTCATGACGCCGATCACATCCGGTGGAGCATGCGGGATGGGCGTGGACGGTGCCCAGCCGCGGATTTCGCGGATCGTGGTCGTCTTGACGCAGAATTCCTGATCGTGAAGACGAAACGCTATGATTTCGAGGGTTTCGCCGCCGAAGTTTGTCGAGTTGATCATTGCCATCAGAATTCTTCCCAATCCTTTTGTGTCGGAGCCAGAGCAAGAGAACCGGATGTCGCGTAGACCGCGGGTTTCGGCTTCCTCTCCGGAGCGCGCGCAACGGGCGTTCTTTGTTCCAGCTTCACTGGTTGATTCGTAACAGAAGAATGTTTCTCAAATCTAAATTGCGCGAGAAGTTCGTGCAGGACATGCGCTTCATGCGCGAGGCCGTGGCTGGAGCCGGTCGTCTGCTCCACCATCGCGGCATTTTGCTGAGTGTTGGTGTCCATGGCTTCAACGGCGTGGTTGATTTCCTTGATGCCGTTGGCCTGGTCATGCGCCGTCTCGACGATCGCCGCGACATTGGTGTCGATCTCCGCCACCTGGCCGACGATCTTGCTCAGCGCGTTGCCGGTCTCGCCGACGAGATCGACGCCTTCCTTTACCTGCGAGGCGGAGGTGTTGATCAGCGTCTTGATTTCTTTTGCCGCATTGGCCGAGCGTTGCGCCAATTCACGCACTTCCTGCGCCACGACCGCAAAGCCCTTGCCGGCTTCTCCGGCGCGTGCCGCTTCGACACCGGCGTTCAGTGCAAGCAGGTTGGTCTGGAAGGCAATGTCATCGATGACGCCGATGATGTTGCCGATCTCGTTGGAGGATTGCGAGATGCGGCCCATGGCATCGATTGCCTTGCCGACGATGAGGCCCGACTGTTCCGCATCAGCCTTCGTATTGGCAACGAGGCGGCCTGATTCTTCGGCACGCTCGGCGTTTTGCGCCACGGTGCGAGTGATCTCGTGCAATGCCGCCGAGGTTTGTTCAAGTGCCGCCGCCTGCTGTTCGGTACGCCGCGCGAGGTTGTCGGTGGCGTCGCTGATTTCACGCGCACCCATGGTAATGCTGCTGGTGCTTTTCGCCACATCGCGCATTGCGCCTTGAAGCTTTTCCAGCGAGGCGTTTAGATCGTGGCGAACTTTTTCCAGCGTCGGGGTAAAGGGTACGGAGATCGTGCCTGTCAGGTCACCATTCGACAATGCCGTCAGGCTGGCGGCAAGATCGTCCACAGCCACAACGCGATCGGTCACGTCGGTCGCGTATTTGACGATCTTGAACACCTTGCCGTTCTCATCGAAGATCGGATTGTAGGATGCTTGGATCCAGATCGGCTTGCCGCTTTTACTCAAGCGCTTGTACTCGGCTGCGGTAAATGTGCCGCCAGCCAGAGTCTTCCAGAATTCATTGTAGGACGGATCGTTGCGGACGCTGTCTTCGCAGAAAATGCGGTGATGCTTTCCCTGAATTTCTTCAAGTTTGTAGCCGACGGCATCGAGGAAATTCTGGTTCGCCGTGATGATGTCGCCGGTCGGGGTGAATTCGATGATGGCCTGCACACGCGAAATCGCCTCCAGCTTCCCGGCATCTTCGGACGCTTTCCGCTTCGTTTCGGTGATGACGGTTGCAAGCTTGACGACGCTCTTGACGCTGCCGCCGGCCATGACCGGATTGTAGGAGGCCTCGATCCAGACTTCCTGTCCGCCATTGGCGATCCGCTTATACTGACGCTTGTCGAAACGGCCAGCCGCGAGATTTTTCCAGAACTGCCGGTAATCATCGCTGTTTGCGTAGGACGGTTCGCAAAACATGCTGTGGTGCTTGCCGATCAACTCATCGGCTGTGTAACCCATCGCGGCGCAGAAATTCTCATTCGCAGACAGGATTTTTCCAGAAGTGTCAAATTCGATAATCGCCAGAGAACGACCAAGAGCGGCTAGAACCGCCTTGGCATGGGTTCCAGGAAGAGAAAGCATTCAGTGAACTCCATCACTCACGGTTCAACCGCAAGGTCACACCACTATTGCGTTGCGTGCAGACAAGAGCCTTAAGCGCAACCGGCGCGGATGGTTCAGGGCAACAACAATTGTTTTAGCCCATCAAATTTAAAAATCTCTGAATTTTGAAGGGTTTGACTATTCTCGCGATGCTACCTGCCGAACTCCTAAGGTTCACGCAAAAGTTGCTCAATATTCCTTCTCATAGAAGACGCCGGCGGCGCCTTCTCCATCTCCACCGGCGGAGCCGCGCAGCTTCACGCCACGGCCGACATCGAGATTGATGATCGCCTTGGCGCCGGAATCACCGCTCTGCTCAAGCTCGAGATAGGTTCTGTCGTTGATATATTTGCCGGCGGAGACACGCGCGCGTCCCTCGGCGTCGGTGGAGATATCGAGATCGTCAATGCCCAGATTGCTGCGCAGGCTGTCGAAAAGAGAAGTGGAGCGGCCGCCGGCGAGTTGGCTTGCCGCATCTGCCAGCCGTGCAATCTGCAAGGGCGAGAGTTTCGACATGGACTGGCCGAAGATCAGCTGCGCCATGATCTCGTCCTGTGGCAGCGCGGGAGAGGAGCTGAAGGCGAAGGACGGATCGTTTGCATTGCCGCTGACGGTGACCGTCACGGTGTTGGAGCCTACGGTGGAGTCGGCAGACATATTGAGAACGGGGATCAGGCCGCCGCCGAACGTGATGTCGCCATTGGTGAAATCAAGTCGACGGGTCAGAATTTCCAACCGGCCGCGGCGCATGGTGAAACCGCCAGAGACCTGTGGGTTCGCCGCCGTGCCGCGAACCGTCAGATTGCCGTTCAGCTCGGCGTCGACACCACGACCGCGCACGAAAATGCCACTTGGCGCATTGATCTGAAGATCGAGACCAATGGAGGACGAGGTGCCGTCGCCACCCTGGTCGGACCGCAGTTCAGCGTCCTGACGCCGGACCGCAGGAGGTGCGTTCTTGTGCTTGATGTCGATTTCCGTCAGCGAGGCCGGCAGGCGCTCAGGAATGGTGATGGCGCTCTTATCCAGCGTGATCGTTCCGGCCAGCATGGGCGAGGTCAGTACCGGCCCCTTCAACGTCACTGTACCGCTGGCCTGAGTGGAGAACAGCGTACCGTCCACGTATGTGGCGCGGTTCAGCGTGAGGCTGAGATCAGCCGGGAAACCCGCGCCGGGATTGATGCCGATGGTGCCGGAGCCCGAGAGCGTGCCGCCGCCTGACATGGCGCCCGTCAGCCGCGAAATGGTGGCGACATCGCGGTTAAAGCTGATCGTCGCGGCTATATTGTTGATGGTCAGATTGCGGCGAACATCAGTCACGCGGGCGCCGTCCGTGGTGATCGTGCCCGTCACCGATGGCGCGGTTGCCGTGCCTTCGATGCGAATATCGACAGCAGCGGAGCCGTTGACGACGAAGCCCTGGGCGGATGTCTGGGCTGCGAGCGCGGCAAAGGGAATATTGCCCTTGAAGCTCATGGCAAGCGGTCGGTCACCAGCAAGGCCGAGCGTACCGCCGCCGGAAAGCGCCAGGCCGCCACCTGCGGATAGCGTCGTATCAAGCCGCAACGTCTGCCCGGCATAACGGCCATTCGCCTTGATGCCCAAGGGGCCAAGGCCTGCGGCGCGTGTCTGGGCCACCGCTGCATCCGACCAGGTCAAATCGTAATCGACAGCCGGATCGGTCGCTGCCCCTTTTGCCACGACCGTGCCGGAAATGGTGCCTGCGGCATCGAGCCCCGGCGAGAAAGCATTGGCAAGATTGGCGGGCAGCGCGCGGATGGCGACGTTAAGATCAAGCGTGGACCCAGCCGTCCCGTTGACATCGACCCGCCCGTTGCCTGTCTGGATGGTGAGGCCTGCGATACGGGCAGCGCCGTTTTCGATGGCGATCACAGTGGGGGCGGCAAGCCGCACCGGAATGCCGCGCGGCGTTGCCGAGAAGGCGTCCACGGAGACGGTCATCGGCGAGGCACCGGTGTTTGCCCGACCTTTGAGCACCAGCGGCGCATTGTCATAACGACCGTTGAGATCAAATGTGGTGGCGTTGGCGGCGTGATCGATGTCAAGCGTGATGCCGGAGAGGGCCGCGGCACCCGCATCGATCTTGTCCGCCTTTACATTGCCGTTGATGGCGAGCGCCAGAAGATCGTCCACCTTCAGATCGGCCACCAGTCCGGCAATCGTCGTGGTGCCCTGCCGGAGGGTGTTGCCGCTGGCGCGGATGGTGGCGGCAATCTTGCCATTGGTATTGCTAATGGCGACATCGCCCTTCAGGTCGCCGCTTGCCTGCTGGGCGGCAAGCGCTGCCAAGAGCGAAATATCGGGGAAATCGAAGGAGAGGTCGCCGGATGGCAGGAATTGCGGCGTCAGTTGCAGCTTGCCGGTCAAGACATTCGGGCCGACCTTGACGTTCAGCTCCGGAATGGCCGTGCCTTCACCCGTCTGCACGAGCGCGGCAGAGGCATCGATCGGCTGGTTGTCGAGCGTACCGGTCGCCTGGAACTTGGCTTGCGGGGCTGCGACATCCGCCTTGCCGCTGGCGGAAACCTTGAGCGATTGCAGCGAGCGTCCCGCCAATGTTGCACGGGCCGCCGAGAGATTGGCGGTGAAATCCGCCGCATTGATCGGGCCGTTTGCCTCCAGCGAAAAGTCGAGCGAACCTTGCGCCCGCGGTGACAGCTTCTGCAGCGAGGGCAGGCGGCCGGAGAGTTTTGCGCCGATCGTGCCATTGTCGAGGGTCACATCGCCATTGGCTTCAAGCGTGCTCGATTTCACCACAAGGTTTTCAAGGCTGGTTGCGCCGCCGATGAGGCTGTTGACATAGCCGTCAATCGCAATCGTCCCGTCGAATTTCTCAGACAGACCAGCCGGCAGTACGGAGGGCAGCACGAAGAGGCGCAAGTTGGATGAGACGCGGCCCTCGGTGAGATCGTAGGAGCCACTTGCCGTGCCGCCGATGCTGGCGCTTTCCAGTGTGGCGCCTTCAAAGGCGATGGATTGCGGCGAGACGCGCAAGGGCGCGCTGAGCTTCAACGGTGCCTTGACGGCGCGCTCCAGATCGGGCGCGGTCAGCGCCGACTGATCGACGGCAAGCAGCGTGCGGATCGTGCCGGTGCGGCTGGCAACATTCAGATCGTCGCTGGTTGCGGTCAGCTTCACACCCTGAAGCGTGCCTTGCGGCGCGGTGAGCGAGCGCAGCGACACGACGGTGTTCAATCTGGCCGCATCGGCATTGCCGCGCAGGCTGAGATCGATGCCATCGACCAGCGCCTCAACCTCGTCCTGCCCAAGCGGCAGGCGCACATCGACGGGGCCGTTGGTGCCGATCAGATTGGCGGTAAGATCGTTCTGGCCTTGGGGATCGATGCTGCCGGAGGCCGTCAGGATCAGAGCGCCGGTTTCCAGATTGCCGCTTTCGACGCTGATGCGCCCTTCCGGCGAAATGGATGTGGCAAGGTCGATCTTGGTCTCTCCGGTAAAGAGCTGGCGCATCAGTGGTGGCAGCAGCCGATCCGGCTCCCCGCCGCCCTGCAGCGTGATCCGGCGCGTTCCATCGGATGCGAGGCTATGACGGCCATCAAGCGTCAGGACCTGATTTCCGCCAACGGAGCCGACGAGCTTGCCCGTCCAGTCCGATAGCGGTCCATCGCCATTGAGGTCGATCGAGACGGCGGGAGCGCCGGGAAGACGCAACAGATTGGCGAGCAGACCGCCTTCCGGCTCGTTCAACAGCGCCTTGAGTTTCAGCACGTTCTCGCCCGGAACATAGGCGAAGTCGGCGTCGATCGAGGCGCGCTGTTCGTCCTTGCGGGTGACGGAGAGGGAGGCTGTGATCGTGTCGGATGCGGCATAGCCATGGCCGGATGCGCTGAGCGAGAACGGACGGCCGGCAAGCTTCTGGCCAAGTTCGATATTCGGCAGGGAGAGATCGTCAATGGCCACTTCGACAGGCAGGGTGAAGCTGCCGGAACTCTGATCGGCCGGTTCCGTCGATGGAAGAGGGAGACGATCGACGGTGATAGTGGCGGCTGTCAGCTTCTCGGCATGGAATTTACCGGTCAGGAGATCGAGCGGCGACCAGTCGAGCTCGACGCCGTTGAGCTTGGCATAGGGGCCATCCCGATCGGCAATCGTCACCGCGTCCAGCCGCAGCCTGCCGCTCAACAGGCCTTCCGGCGGCGAAATGGTGATCGTCCGATCCTTGCTGGAGGCAAGCCGTGAGACTTCGTCTGCTACGAAACGTGCGCCGAAGGGGCTCAAGCCCAGGAAAAGAACCACCACCGCAACAAGGGCGATAGCCCCGAGTGCGATATAGGCGAACCACTTCAGCAATCGAATCAGCATTGTCATGAAGGATAATCTACACTTCGCTTCGTCGTCGTGACAGGTGTGGACATTGTGCCTTTGAGAGGCCAAGCCCGGCGTGGTTGGCTATACCTTCTTCAGCGTCAGAAGGCTTGTCCGATACCGGCGTAGATGCCGAAGCTGCTGCCGTTCGGATATTTCTCCAGCGGCATGGCGACATCAAGACGCAAAGGTCCGAAAGGTGTCTGATAGCGAAGGCCAATGCCAGCGCCGGCACGGATATCGGAAAAATCCGGGGTGATCTCGGAGGAGACGATCCCCGCGTCGACGAAGGGCACGATGCCGATGGTCTCGGTCACCTTGATGCGTGCTTCCAGCGAGGTGACGATATAGGAGCGCCCGCCGGTCGCTTCGCCATTGGCCGCATAGGGCGAGATTTCCTGGTAACTGTAACCGCGCACCGAGCCGCCACCGCCCGCAAAGAAGCGGCGTGTGGTGGGAATATCTTCCAGAGAGCCGCCGCCAACCAGCACGCCGCCTGCGAGCTTGCCCGCCAGCACCACCTGATCATCCGAGCCGAGGCCGAGATAGCCTGTGGTCGAGCCCTCGAGCGAACTGAAGATCGTGCCGTTCAAGGCTTCATAGCTTGGCGTGGCCGCAATCGAGGCGCGGAAGCCCTGCGTCGGGTTGAGCTTGTCATTGCGCTTGTCGCGGACAAATTCCAGGGGGACCGAGGTCGTCAGATACTGGTTTTCACCGAACGCATCCTCGGTGTTTTCCCACTCGACTTCGAGACCGGCAGATGCGGTGTCGTAGTCGTTGAAATCATAGGCAAAGCCAGCATAGGCCGTCACCGTCTGGGCGTCGTAGCTATCCGGATGCTCGGTCTTGGCTTTCAGGCTCGCGGTGAAGGTGGTCTCAGGCGTAAAGATCCCGGGCTTCACGAAGGTGATGCCGGCGGAATAATCCATGTCCTGAACGGTGGACGCTTCCCCAAGGCGCGTGACGGCACCTTCGATGCGGAGCGACTCGGCTTTTCCAAAGAGGTTCCGGTGGCCCCAATAGCCCTGCAATCCAGCGCCTTCGGTGGTCGAATATTGCGCGCCGACACCGAAATAGCGGAACTTGCCCTCCGACACTTCGATGGTCAGCGGCAATGTTCCGTTCGGCGCCAGCGTGTTGGCTTCCTTGATGGAGATGCTCGAAAAGACGCCGAGCTTGCGCAATCTGTCAGAGGCCTTGCGCAGTCTTTCCGGCGAGTAGGGCTCGCCGCTGTTCAAGCGCGAGTATCGGCGGATGAAGTCGGCATCAACGGCCCGGTCGCCCTTGACCGTCACATCCCCCGTTGCGGCGATAGGGCCGGCTTCTGCCACCATGGTCAGATCGACTGTGTTGTTAGCGTGGTTGGCGACGGCCTCGCGCTTGGTCAGCTTGGCGAAGGGCCGGCTTTCGGACTTCAGGTCTTCGATCAGCTTGTTGCCGGCGCGAATGATGGCGAGGGAGCCTGCGTCCCCGCCGGTCACGAGACCATATTCAGCGGGTGTGTGCCCGCCCACTTCACCCTCAAATCGTACGGTGCCGAGCGTGAAGACCGGTCCCGGCGTCACATCGATAACGATCGGCACAGGCCCAGAGGTGTTGAAGGTCGGAACGGGCGGGATGGAATCGATATCCTGCCCGGCAATGGTGATCTTGACGATGCCGCCATAGCGCGCGTTCTCATAAAGGGCCGCAACCAGCCTATCGCGATCGTCCTTGGCGCGGATCAAAAGCCCAAGATCGCCCGATGCCGGCTTGTCCGGCTCTGCTACCAGAAGAGAACTCTTTTCCAGACTGTCGCGCAGCTTGCTATCCGCACCCGGTGTGTTGAGGGTCACGGTAAATTTGACGGGATTGAGAACTTCATTCTCTTTGTCGTCGTCGGAGCCCCACAGCTGGATGCCGAAGATCTTCAGCGCGAAGGCCTCGCGCACGAAACCCGGAGAACAGGTAACGGCTGCCGCCACCGCCAATGCAGTGCCTGCCCTCCAGTACGCAATACTCTTCCGTTGGTCAGTCCGCTTGTTTGGCATACGCTGCTTTATGGTTGAGCATTTATTATTGCTCCCGCCCGTTTATCCTTCGTTAAAGCGCGTGGCGATCCAAAACAAATCGCGCGCTCCGCCTCCCGTCCGTCGCAAACCTGCGGCGCAGACAACGGCTTTGCCGTTTTGCGCTGGCTGCTGTTACCCTCAAATTTAATCATAAATCCGACACAGGGGGCACCCCAAAAACGGTCACATGCGTGTGGAAACAAAAAAGCCCCGGTTTTTGCCGGGGCTTCTGATGCAATTGTGCCACGCCTTAGCGGCAACGTGCCGTGTAGCGCTGACCGTACTGGTCGCGATAGTAGCAATAGCCCGGCTCGGACGCGCGACCGATAAGGTAGCCCGTCGCGCCACCAATCAGACCGCCGACTGCCGCGCCGCGCACGTTACCGGTAATCGCGCCACCAGCCAGCGCACCGATCACTGCGCCGCCACCAGTGGTCTTTTCGGTCTGCGTGCAGCTTGCGAGCGCCAGACCCATAACAGCAAAAACAACAGCCTTCTTCATGAACTCTCTCCACGTTACATTTGAGCTCGATGGCTCTCGGTAGGCGTCCCAATACATCTGCGGCGACTGCTACCTCCGACCGCTGCAGATATCTAACAAGTCGAGTGTTACTGTGGAAGCCCCCATTTAAGGCTGCGCTCCCCTGGTCAATCGATTGTGCCCTACTCAACGGCGCGTTGATTAAAAGGTTCCAAATTTTTTAGCAGTTTGACATGAATCAAGTTTGTCATTCCTTTAGAGTCTTATAAGAATATTGGAACGGTTCAAAAGTGGAGGCGAATTGACGCAGCGATGCAATATCGGCGTCAAGGGGGTTGACGGTTCAAGGAGGTGGACCGAAAACGCTTGCACGTATTCTGGAGCATGGAATGGACTTCGAGGCATATTTCAAGACCGAACTGGATGGCTTGCATTCGGAAGGCCGCTACCGCGTTTTTGCCGACCTCGAGCGGCAACAGGGACATTTTCCGAAGGCAACCCGTTACACCGCCGATGGTGAAAAGCGCGACGTCACGGTCTGGTGCTCCAACGACTATCTCGGCATGGGTCAGAACCCCAAGGTGATCGAGGCGATGAAAGCCGCGATCGATCACTGTGGCGCGGGTGCGGGAGGCACCCGGAATATCTCTGGCACCAGCCATTATCACGTCAAACTCGAGCGCGAACTTGCCGATCTGCACGGCAAGGAATCGGCGCTGATCTTCACTTCCGGTTACATCTCTAACTGGGCGACGCTTGGTACGCTTGGTCAGAAGATCCCTGGCCTGATCATCTTCTCGGATGCGCTGAACCATGCCTCGATGATCGAGGGCATTCGTTACGGCCGCTGCGAGAAGGTCATCTGGAAGCACAACGATCTGGAAGATCTGGAAGCCAAGCTGAAGGCCGCCGATCCGGCAGCACCCAAGCTGATCGCCTTCGAATCGGTCTACTCCATGGATGGCGATATTTCGCCGATCAAGGAGATCTGCGATCTCGCCGACAAGTACGGCGCCATGACCTATCTCGATGAAGTGCATGCGGTCGGCATGTATGGCCCGCGCGGTGGCGGCATCGCCGAACGCGAAGGCCTGATGGACCGCCTGACGATCATCGAAGGAACGCTCGGCAAAGCTTTCGGTGTGATGGGCGGCTATATTGCAGCGTCGGAAGCGCTCTGCGACTTCATCCGTTCCTTTGCCTCCGGCTTCATCTTTACGACAGCACTTCCGCCGTCTTTGGCAGCCGGTGCCGTGGCTTCGATCCAGCACCTGAAGGCCAGCCCCTTCGAGCGTGCCCGTCATCAGGAGCGCGTGCGCACGCTGCGTTCCATGCTGGACGCGAGCGGCATTCCGCATATGGCAAACCCCAGCCACATCGTTCCGGTGATGGTGGGCGATGCCGCCAAGTGCAAATGGATTTCCGATATCCTGCTCGATGACCATGGGGTCTATGTGCAGCCGATCAATTATCCGACCGTGCCGCGCAAGACGGAGCGTCTGCGCATCACGCCGACCCCGCTTCACACCAATGCGGATCTGGAAGGTCTGGTCGGTGCGCTTCATCAGCTGTGGTCGCGTTGCGCGCTGGCGCGGGCTGTCGCCTGATCGTCACCTCGTCTTTCTGAAAAGGGGCGCAGCTTGCCGGCTGCGCCCCTTTTTACGTTTTAATGCTCAAGCATTTCCTGGACGATCTCCTTGCCCGACAGGGATGACGGGTAGTAGGTCGGCCAATTGGTCAGCTCCTTCAGCACCGTGGCGCGGTCATCACCCCAATAGAGGTGGTAGTGGCCAGCCTTTTGCGGCGCGATGGTGTGGTCGCTGAACTGGATATATTGCGGTGCGGATGCATCGCCGCCGGTCTTCTTGAAGATGTAGCGAACGCCGCGATTTCCCTTCTTGTAGGTCAGGATTTCGTAACCGTCGCTGGCATACTTGCCTTCGGTGGCCTTGCCGCCCCGATAGAAGGTCACGTCGTCGCCCTTGATGGTGATGCGGTTGACGTCGGTCTTGTAGCCGACATCATATTCCTCACGAAACGCCTTGGCGCTCTTCTTGCCGTGCTCGGCCTTGTGCTGCATCACCGGATCGAGCGTGCCATCCACCAGATAGGGATAGACCGACTGCCAATCGCCTTCCCAATCGGAGAGCGGGCGCTCCTTCACGGCGCTGTCCTCGAAGTAGCCCTTATAGACGTCGCTGGAGCCGTGCGAGTGCCCATGGGAATGGTTATGGGCGTGGTTGTGGCTTTCGGACTTTGCCGGCGCTGATTTCTCCTGTGCCGCCGCGGCAGTGGACAGAAGCAGCAACGCGCTGACGGAGAGGGCGAGGGCTTGCGTGAGTTTCATCGTGTTTCCTCATTTGTGATGTAATAACGTAACAAGACGCGACATAACGAGAAAGCTGGGGCGTGGCAAGTCGGGATCGACATTTTACGCACAGCTACGCGCCCGATGGCGTCCACCGGGTCGTCGTCCTGTCGATCACCTGTGAGGAGAGGCCCTAAGCGGCCTTCTGCTTCTGCCGGATCACATCCTCGGCATAGGCGCGGGCTTGCGTGTCGGCGGCCAGAATGGCATCGATCGTATCGGCTGGCCTGCCATCATTCATCCGCTCCATAACGGATTCAACCGTATCGGCCATATGCAGGAAGCCGATCTTGCCATCGACGAAGGCGTGGAAGGCGGTTTCCTCCGCGGCATTCAATACTGCACCCTGCACGCCGCCGCGTTGCAGCGCCAGACGCGCGAGCCTGATCGAGGGGAAACGGTCCTCGTCCGGTGCCTCGAAATCCAGCCGTGCCAGCTTGGCAAAATCCAATCGCTCGACATCGAGCGTGCCGCGGCCGGGATAGGTCAGGGCATAGGCGATCGCCGTGCGCATATCCGGGCAGCCGAGCTGGGCGATGACCGAACCGTCGGTATAGGCCACCATGGAATGAATGATGGATTGCGGATGGACGATCACTTCGATCTGCGAGGGCTCAAGGTCGAAAAGATATTTCGCCTCGATCATTTCCAGCGCCTTGTTGAACATGGAGGCACTGCCAATCGAGACTTTCAAGCCCATGGACCAGTTGGGATGGGCGCGCGCGATCTCGGCGGTGACGTCATCCATCTGCTCGCGGCTCCAGGTGCGGAACGGGCCGCCGGATGCGGTGAGGACGATGCGCTCCACCTTGTCGCGGTTCTGAGGCTCCAGGCACTGGAAGATGGCGCTGTGTTCGCTATCGACCGGGATCAGCGTGCCGCTGCCCTCGCGCATGGTGGAGATGAAGACATCGCCGCCGGTGACGAGGCACTCCTTGTTGGCGAGTGCGATATTGGCACCGCGACGCGCGGCTGTGAGCGTCGGTTCAAGCCCGGGCGTGCCGGCAATCGCCGCCATGACCCAATCGGCCTCCAGGCTTGCGGCTTCCTGCAAGCCGCTTTTGCCCGATGCGACGGCAATGCCGCTTCCGGCCAGTGCGTCTTTCAGTTCGGCATATTTTTCGTCATCGGCGGTGACGGCGAGCTTCACGCCAAGTTCGCGCGCCTGTTCAGCCAGCAACGCCACATTGCCTGCCCCTGTCAGCCCCAAGATCTCGAAGCGATCGCGTCCGCCAAGCTGGCGGATGACATCCAGCGTGTTCGTTCCAATTGAGCCGGTGGCGCCGAGGACGGTCAGTTTTTCAGGCGGGGTGCTGCCCTTTTGGCGTGTCATGTGAAATCCGACTTTGGTGGAAACTGTTACCTCATGGCTCTACAAGCGAAACCGGGGCAGAACAAGGTCAAAGCCTGTCAGCGATTTTTCGCCACTATTGCGTCCTCTTCCTCACCGATGACATCTGCGTGCGTCGCTTGCCAATAATGGTGTGAGCATGCAGGTTGTGTGGCTTGATGCGACGCGCCCTGACGCATTGGATACGGCATTGATAAATAGAGGATTTTCATGAAGCGATTTTTGATCTCCAGCGGCTGGATTTTCGTCATCACCCTGTTGCTGGTGCTTGTTTTCATTCCCTTCGATCCGCGCATCTCGGAGCGGGCGCAGGCGCTTCCCGGCTCAATCGTCGGCTTCAACAAAGCGATCACCGATTTTGGCACCTTTCGCTGGATGCTCTACAGCACCGGGCTCTTTGCCATCCTTGCCTATATTGCCGCGCGCTTTCTGCTGGCGAGCCCCTATTCGGGGAGGCTGCGCACCGCATGGCGGCTCTTTGCCTATTTCTTCCTGACGATCGGCAGCGCCAGCATCTTCGTGCATCTTTTGAAATTCCTGATCGGACGTGGACGTCCCGAACTCTATGCCGAGATCGGCGCCTACAGCCTGACGCCATTTACCGGCGACAATCTCTATGAGAGCTTTCCCTCCGGCCATTCCACGGCGGCGGGTGCCTTCTTCGGCGCCTTTGCCATGCTGATCCCGCGCTTTCGCTATGTGTTCATGGCGCTGGCGCTCGTCATCGGCGTTTCGCGGGTGATCGTCGGGGCGCATTATCCAAGCGATGTGGCGGCGGGCCTTCTGCTCGGCATCTGGACGGCCATGCTCTTCGCCTTTATCTTCGCGCGCAAGGAATGGTTGTTCCGTTTGATCAAGGGCTGGCCCTATCCGAAGAACACGCCGCTTCCGCCTGCCGATCAGGCATGATGACACAGGACATTGCCATGCCAAGCGACGACCACGACGACGCCCAGGCGATAGAGACCACGGTTGCCATCGTCGGCGGTGGGCCGGCGGGCATGATGCTCGGTCTGCTTCTGGCGCGGGCGGGGATCGATGTCACCGTCATCGAAAAGCATGGCGATTTTCTGCGCGATTTTCGCGGCGATACGATCCACCCCTCGACGATTGCACTCATCGAGCAACTGGGTTTTGCCCAGGAATTTCTGGCGCTGCCGCATACCAAGGCGGAGAAGCTGCATGCGGATGTTGGCGGTCACAAGCGCACCATCGCGGATTTCTCCTGGCTGCCGGTCAAACACAAGTTCATCGCCTTCATGCCGCAATGGGATTTTTTGAACTTTCTCGCTGGCAAGGCCGGACAGTTCGAGAGCTTCCGCCTGTTGCACAATGCGGCTGTCAGCGACCTTATCGAGACCAAGGGGAAGGTGAGCGGCCTCAAGCTCTCCACGCCCTCCGGCGTCCTTACCGTGAAGGCCGATCTGGTCGTTGGTGCCGATGGCCGCAATTCCACGGTGCGCGACAAGGCCGGGCTGCATGTCGAGCGCTTCGGCGTTCCGACGGAAGTTCTGTGGATGCGGCTTTCGAAACAGCCGGGCGATCCCAACGAGACCATGGGCCATGCCGGCCCGCAGCAGGGCTTCGTGCTGATCGATCGTGGAGACTACTGGCAATGCGGCTATGTGGTACGCCGCGGCGTGTATTCCGAGATCAGCGAGAAAGGCATCGAAGCTTTCCGCACACGTGTCGCCGAGGTCTGCCCGCTGCCCGCCGAGCGGCTGCAGGAGATCAAGAGCTTCGACGATGTGTATCTTCTCACCGTCCGCATCGACCGGCTGACGCAATGGTGGAAGCCCGGCTTGATCTGCATCGGCGACGCCGCGCACGCCATGTCGCCGATTGGCGGTGTGGGCGTCAATCTCGCCATTCAGGATGCGGTGGCGGCGGCCAATATTCTGGTGCCGGCTTTTCGCGATCGGGGCGTCGTTTCCGATGACGATCTGGCGGCGATCGAACAGCGCCGGACCTTTCCGACGAAAGCCACGCAGAAGCTGCAATTGATGATGCGCAGCAAGAACCGCAAGGACCACGAGTCGGCCCCCAAGGCCAAAGGTCCGCCCGCCTTCGTGCGCGCGATAATGCGCTTTCCGCTGCTTGCGCATCTGGCGGGCCGCCTGATCGGGCTTGGGTTTAGGCGCGAGAGGATCAACTATTAAGCGGGCTGTCGGGCGTGGGGGTGCCTTGGAGACACCACACGTTTCCGGCTGATTCGGCCTTCAACACAGTGCGAAAACCTCTCCGCCGTCATCCTCGGCCTTGAGCCGAGGATCCACTGGTAGGATCGTAAACGCTTGAAAATGTGGATCCTCGGGTCAAGCCCGAGGATGACGAGGTGGAGGGATTTATCCCCATAACAACCTTGTGCGGAAGACGCCTTCTGACCTCAGGTGACTGGATACGCGGCCGTTGCTGTAAGGGCTGAAACCCTATTCATCGTCCATCTGATGCTCAGCATAGAGCCTACGCAGAACGCGCGCCGTGCCGTTGGCGCCATCGAGATCAAGGCTGATCTCGCCGGGCTCCGGTAGCGCCAGTGCTGCCCTGATCGCCTCTGCCATGGTCTGCGGCGAGATGGCGCTTTCCTCCAGCACCTGGGCAAGGCCAAGCTTTTCCAGACGCGAGGCGCGGGCGCCCTGTTCGGTTTCTCCGCCAGCAGCGAAGGGGATGAGCAGCGAACGGCATTTGGCCTGCAGGATATCGCAGACGGTGTTATAGCCGGCCTGCGAGATGGAGAGCTTGGCACCCGAGAGAAGGCTGGCGAAATCCTTGCGGAAGCGGAAGACGGAGATCGTTTCGCCGGCTTGAGCCGAGATCGCATCGAAATCCGCCTGCGGCATGTTGGGGCCGGTGATCAGGCACCAGGTTTTCAGTTCGGGGATGTTGGGTGCGGCGGCAAGCGCTGCTTTCAGAAGCGCACCGCCCACGGCGCCGCCGCCTGCCGAAACCGCCACGTCGAAACGCTCCTGCGGCGGCTGTGGTTTTGCTGGGGCAACAAGGCCTGTATAGACAATGCGCTGGCTGATCTGTTCGGCAAGCGGAAAGGTCTCTTCCAGCCGTACGAAGTTCGGATCGCCATGGACGAGCACCGTGTCGAAGTGCTTCTTGACGAGGTCGATGGTCTCTTCGTCGCGGCCGGGCTTGGCACGCTCCTGCAGGATATCGCGCAGCGACGTCATCACCAGTGGGCGCTTGATGCTTTTCTCGATGGCGGCGAGCAGCGGCAGCAGTTCGAAACGCACTTGTCTGCGGCCAAAGGGAAAGGCCTCGATGATGACGATGTCCGGCATGGCGCCGTGATAGGCACCGAGCAGCATGCTGGTACGATTGTCCTTGAAGGCATCGTCCACCGGCGCGCCATTGGCATCGACGAGGCCTGCAAAATTGCCATCGGCCACCGCCACCGGCGGCAGTTCGACATGGCGTATGCCTTCTCCCGGAAAGCCCGGAACCGGCGTTCCGCCTGTCACCATCGTCACGTCGAAACCATCGGCGACCAGTGCATGGGCCACGCGGCTGGCGCGGGCGATATGGCCGATGCCGAGGAGATGCTGGACATAGAAGAACACGCGAGGTGCTTGTGTAGCGTCGGTGGCAGTGGTCACGGGGTCTTCTCCCATTCCTGTTCGAAGAGATTTTTGAGGTCGGTGATGCTGGTGCGGTGATCGAAGGCGGTGCGCACGCGGTGTTCGGCGGCAGCGCCCAGCCTTGATCTCAGTGCCGGATCGGAGATGGCACGCTCCAGCGCTTTCGAGACGGCGGCTCCGTTTTCGGGCTCTGTCAGCAGGCCGTTTTCGCCATCCACGAAGAATTCCGGAATGCCCGAAATATTGGTGGAGACGCAGGTCAGCGCCTGGCTCGCGGCTTCCACGAGAACATTCGGCAGGCCGTCGCGGTCGCCATCGGCGGTGATGCGGCAGGCGAGCGCAAAGAGATCGGCCTTGCGATAGTGCTCCAGCACCTGTTTCTGATCCATCGCGCCTGTCCAGATGATCCTGTCGGCAATACCCAGTTGCTCGGCGAGCGCTTTCAGCGCCGCCAGTTCGTCGCCGCCACCAATATGGGTGAAGCGCCAGTGCAGAGACTGTGGCAGGGCGGCAAGCGCCTTCAGCAGAATGTCGATGCCCTTCTTCTTCACCGCGCGGCCAACGCTCAGAATCTGCACCGGATCGGCGGGGTCTGAGCCATCGCGTGGCGGGCGGGTACCCTCCATCGGCGGGAAGCGCGTGAGGTCGAGGCCGTGATAGCTTAAGTGCACCGTGGCTGGAGTGGGCGACAGGGCCTGCAGATGGCGATAGCCACTGGCGGTGCAGGTTACCGCCCAACGGGCGCTGCCGAGCTTGTAGGCGAGATCGGCATCCGTCGAAGTCCAGATATCCTTGGCATGGGCCGAGATCGTCCACGGAATGCCGGTGATCAGATGCGTATAGGCGGCAACGGAAGCGGGCGTGTGGATGAAGTGGACGTGCAGCCAGCCGGCATCCCGCGGCCATTCATGGGAGAGCACCGCCGCCTGACCGAATCGGCGGAAGCGGTTGCGCGAAACGTCGTGGCGGAGATCGTGGAGGAATTGGCGCAGCGCCTTGCCGAAGCCGGGCTTCTTCCGGCACGCCCACAGCGCTTTCAGCACGCGCAGCGGTTCCTCATGCAGATATTCCGGCAGGTAGGTGACGGGCGCGCGAATTTCGTCATGCACCGGATGGCGCTTCTTGTCGGTCGGGCGGCGCATGGAGACGAGGTCGAGGTCGAGACCTGCTCTTTCCAGTCCCAGCAGTTCCTGTGCGATGAATGTTTCGGAGAGGCGCGGATAGCCTTTCAGCAGCACCACGATTTTCTTTTTTGCGGTCACGTCGTCGTGCCTTCTTTTCTTTGGCGCAATCGTCCTTTGCGCAATGCCGGCTAATGTGAGGGGCGCAACATCACCAGACGTTTCGCGGACATCCTTCTGCCCGCCTCAGGCGGTGGCGGAGATGACGTTTGGCGTATCGTCCGGTTGCAGCCATTCTGCAACGCGCCGCGAGATGTTCTCCAAGCCGTCGAGCTTCATGTTGCGGCCATTGGCAGAGGGTGGCGGGCGTTTCAACAGCGCCTTCAGCGCCTTTGCCATCAGTTCTGGATTTTCCGCTTCTTCGGGCGAGAGCATGTCGAACAAGCCAAGTTCAGAGGCACGGCTGGCGCGGATCAGCTGTTCTTCACGCGGCACGATCCGCGGCACCACCAGTGCCGGCTTGTCGAAGGAGAGGATTTCGCAAACGGTGTTGTAGCCGCCCATCGACACCACGCCCTGCGCCCCGGCAACCAGATCTTCCATGCGGTTGTCGAAGTCGATGATTTCCATCTGCGGAATATCGGCAACGTTTGCTGCAAATTTCTGCCGCTGTTCGGTCGGCATATAAGGCCCGAGCACAACGAGCGCCTTCTGGGTGAGGGTTCGATCGAACTTGTAGGCGCGGATCACGTCGTCGATCAGCTCGCTGCCATCGCCACCGCCACCGGTCGTCACCAGAATATAGTCCTCCTCATGCCGGTTGGGGTTATCGCCCCGCGTCTTGGAGCGTTGCAGGAAACCGACGAATTCGGTCTTCTCGCGGACCCCGGGGGGCACCTCGAGGCCGGACAGCGGATCATGGAAATCCGGCGGGCCATAGACCCAGACATGGTCATAGAAGCGCTCGATCTTGTTCAGCACGTCGTTGCGCTTCCACTCGGCTTCCAGCAGTTGCGGCGCATCCATCACATCGCGCAGGCCGATGACCAGCTTGGTGCCGCGCGATTTCAGATAGGTGAGGGTTTCTTCCACTTCGCCGCGCAGCCCCATCGGCTCCTTATCGACGATGAAGATATCCGGCTGAAAGCTCTCGGCGGTGTGGTAGATGATCGAGCGGCGCATCTTCAGGGTTTCCTGAAGATCGATATGCTGGTCGAGCGAAGTGTACTCGCCGTTTCTAAGCTTGATGACGCTTGGGATTTTCACGAAGTCGACGCGCGCGCGATAATCGAAGGCGCCTGCAATGGTGGCGCCAGAAATGATCAGGACATTCAGGCCGCGATAATCCTCCACCAGCGCATGGGCAATGGTGCGGCATCGACGCAAATGTCCAAGCCCGAAGGAATCGTGGCTGTACATCAGAATGCGTGCATCGTTTAAACGAACTGTCACGAGCAGAACCTCTTCTTACCGCTTGGGCGTGCGGTGAGTGTCTTTATGCGGAAGGCGCAGAAGCGCCTTGTCTTGTCGCATGCCGTGGTCGCAAAACCGCCAAGCATGCTTGCAGTGAACCCCATCATTTAAACGGGTCTGCTGCATCACGTAGTCCATCGCCAAGGAAATTAAAGGCGAGCACGACGAGGACGACTGGAAGAATCGGGATTAGGAGCCAGGGATACAAGGCAATCACGCTGACGCTTCGCGCTTCCGTGAGCAGAATGCCCCAACTTGTGATCGGCGGACGAAGGCCGAGCCCCAAGAAGCTCAGTGCCGTTTCGCCGAGGATCATGCCTGGAATGGTGAGTGTTGCGGACGCAATCAGGTGCGACATGAAGCCGGGGATCAGATGGCGGCCGATGATGCGGCTGGTGCTGGCGCCCATCAACTGGGCGGAGAGCACATAATCCTCCTCGCGCAGTGCCAGAAGCTTGGAGCGCACGGCGCGTGCAAGCCCCGTCCAGTCCAGGAGGCCAAGGATGACGGTGATGCCGAGATAGACGAGGATCGGGCTCCAGGTGACCGGCATGATGGCGGCGAGCGCCAACCACAGCGGAATGCTGGGGATCGATTGCAGCACCTCGATGATGCGCTGGACGATGAGGTCGAAAACGCCGCCGCGATAGCCTGCCAGGCCCCCGATCACGATGCCGAGGACGAAGCTCATGGCTACGCCGAAAAGGCCGATGGTCAGCGATATGCGCGCGCCATAGATGATGCGCGACAGCACGTCGCGGCCAAGCCTGTCGGTGCCCAGCAGGAACATCTGGCCGTCCTTTGCCGGGCAGACGAGGTGGATGTTGGAATCGAACAGCCCCCAGAAAGTGTAGCCGTCGCCACGGCAGAAGAAGCGGAGTTTCTGCACATCTGTCGGCACATCGGAATAGACGCGGCGCAGATTGTCCATGTCGAGGCTCATGGTGCGGCCATAGACGAAGGGGCCGACGAACTCGCCGTCATGGAAGAGGTGAATGCTCTGCGGCGGAGCGTAGATGTTCTCCACGTCGCGCGTGTGGAGATTATAGGGTGCCAGAAACTCGCAGATGAAGATCGAGAGATAGGCTAGCAGCAGGAAGACGCCGGAATAAAGCGCCAGCTTATGCTGCCGGAACTGCCACCACATCAGCTTCCATTGCGATGCCCGGCCGACCATGGCGAGCGCCGTTGTGGAGGGCTCCACCAGATAGGGATCGAAGGGGGCGGTGGAAATGTAATGCGGCAGCGGCTCGCCGGGCTTTGGAATGGATGAAGTCATTTGACGCTCCCACCTCCCAATCGAATGCGAGGATCGAGAATGGCGAGCGCAATATCGGAGATCAGCACGCCAATGACGGTGAGGAAGGCGAGGAACATCAGGAAGGAGCCGGCCAGATACATGTCCTGGCTCTGCAGCGCGCGGATCAGCATCGGGCCGGTGGTTTCCAGCGAAAGCACCACGGCGGTGATTTCCGCACCCGAAATGATGGCTGGCAGGATGGAGCCGATATCGGAGATGAAGAAGTTCAGCGCCATGCGCAGCGGATATTTGGTCAGCACCTTGAAGGGGTGAAGCCCCTTGGCACGCGCCGTCACCACATATTGCTTCTGCAATTCATCCAGAAGGTTGGCGCGCAGGCGCCGGATCATGCCTGCCGTTCCTGCCGTGCTGATGATGAGAACGGGAATCCAAAGGTGTTCGAGGATCGACTTGAACTTGTCCCAGCTCATCGGCTGGTTCAGATATTCGCGGTCCATCAGATGGCCGATGGATGTGCCGAACCAGATATTGGCGAAATACATCAGGATCAGCGCCAGCATGAAATTGGGAATGGCAATGCCCAGCAGGCCGAGGAAGGTCAGGCCGTAATCGCCCCAGCTATATTTATGCGTGGCGGAATAGATGCCGATGGGAAAGGCGACGATCCAGGTGACGATGATGGTGACGAAGGACACCAGAACCGTCAGCCACAGACGCTCGCCCACCACTTCACTGACCGGCAACTGGTATTCGAAGGAATAGCCGAAATCGCCAACCAGCATGCCCGTCGCCCATCTGAAGTAGCGAATGGGGGCCGGTTGGTCGAAGCCATAGCGGCTGCGCAACTCCTCGATTTCGGCCATGTTGGCCGTCTCGCCCATGGCGCGCATTTCCGCGACATAGCTTTCGAAGTAATCGCCCGGCGGCAATTCGATTATGGTGAAGACCAACATCGAAATCAGGATCAGCGTCGGGATCATGAAGAGGATGCGCCCGATAATATATCTGAGCATGTCAGGCGCTCCCGTCGTACCAGAAGGTGTCTGGCATGTAGATACCGAGATAGGCGGTCGGCTCGAAGCCGAAAAGCGCCTTTTCCGGCACGTTCTTCAGCCGGGCTCTGTGAACGATCGGCTGAAGCGCGCCGTTCACCGTGCCGATGGAGAAGACCTGTTGCGTGTAGATCGACAGCATTTCCAGCCAGATCTCCTTGCGCTCCTCAAAGGTGACGCTGCGGCGCCATTTCTTGAAGAGGTCAAGCAGCTGAATGGCTTCCGGCAGATCCGGCGGTTTGCCTTCGCGCCCGCCGGAGAGATAATGGATGCCCCATACCGGCCATTGCAGCTGGTCGTCGCCGGTGGGTGCAAGCCCGGAGGGCAGCATGTCGGCGTTGGGAATGGCATTGTCCATGCCGAACCAGACAGACATCAGCACCTCGCCGCCCATGGCACGCTTGCGAAAGACGTCGCGCTGCGTCGGGCGGCTGGACAGCGAAATGCCGACCTTGCGCCAGTGATCGGTGATCAGCTCCAGCACATCGGTTTCCAGCGTGCTTTCGCCAGCCGTTTCGACAATCACATGGGCGGGCCTGCCATCGGGCAGAATGCGAATGCCACGGTCGTTGCGCTCCGTCAGCCCCATCTCGTCCAGAAGCCGGTTGGCAAGCTCGGGATCGAACTGCGCCCAGGCGGTCGCAAATTCCGGACGGAAGAGCGGGCTTTCCGGCAGCACGGTGTCGGCGCTTTCCTTGGCAAGGCCGTAGAAGCAGACCATGTTGATCTCGTGCCGGTCGATCGCTACCGAAAGAGCGCGGCGCATGCGCACATCGCGAAACAGCGTGCGCCAGGTATCGTCGGCGCAGTTCAGGTTCGGCAGCAGGCAGACGCGCGATCCCTGGCTGCGCTTCCACAGATTGACCTTCAGCGGATAGCGGGCCTCGGCATCCTTCAGAAAGGTGTAGTCGTTGAAATCGAGGTTCATGAACTGCAGGTCGCTATCGCCCGACGCCGTCTTGGCGGCGATGATTTCCGACGATGTGACGTTCAGCAGGTAGCGGTCGACATAGGGAAGCTGGCGGCCGTTCTCGTCGACGCGGTGGTAATAGGGGTTGCGCTCGAAGATGAACTGCTCGGCGGGAGGTGCGGTGATGACGCGCCAGGCATCGAGCGTCGGCAGATCGGGATTTTCCGGGCGCAACTGGCGCGACATCTTGATGTGCAGGCTGCTCCAGTCGTCCGCCTTGTTCTTCTTCATCAGCTTGGCCAGCATTTCCGGCGTCTGATATTTGACGTGGAACTGCTTCATATAGGCGGCGGGCAGGAAGACGCGGGCGGGTGACGCACCGGCAAGCTTCGCCAGGAAATCCGGGTTCGGACCGTCCCAGGTGTAGCGCACCGTCAGCGGGTCGACGGCCTCGACCAGAGGCGGCTTGCCATAGACTAGCAGCTCGATGGGGGGGCCGCCCTTGTGGATTTCCAGGTTCAGCGCCACGTCTTCCCAGAAATAGCGGAAATCTTCAGCGGTGAAATCGCTGCCATCCGACCATTTGTGGCCTTCGCGCAGTTTCAGCGTGAAGATGCGCTCCTCATCCACCGTGTAGGATTCCAGGATGTCGGGGATGAAGTTCAGCTTCTCATCGTAACCCACGAGCCGTGCGTAAGAGTCGATCGGCATCAGGCGAATGTCGCGCTGGCCACCGATCAGCATGCGGATATTGCCGCCATGCTGGCCGGGCTCGCGGCCCATGGCCTTCAGATTGATGACGCGCGGATTTTTCGGCAGGCGCTGATCGAGTGGCGGCAGCTCGCCTTTGTCGCGTTTTTCCTTGAAGAAATCGGCATCGATGTAGGTGGCGGCGGACGCCTTCCAGGGCGCGAAGACGGAGGCGAGCAGGGCAAGGGTGGTGCGGCGCGTGATCAAGACCGTAGCTCCCGAACATCCGCATTGGCATTGGCAAGCACGAGGTGTCCGCCGCCGAGATCGGCTGTTATCATCTGTCCGTTATCGTCATCGCGGAACTGCTTGCCCCAGTCGAACTTGCCGGTGGCGCTGATCTTGCCGATGGTCTTGAAATCCAGAGGCCGGTCGAGATCGGGGAAGGGGACGGCGGCCAGCAGCGATTTCGTGTAGGGGTGGATCGGGTTGCGCATCAGCGTTTCGCGCGGCGCCAGCTCCACGATCTTGCCTTCGCACATCACCGCCACGCGGTCTGCCATGTAGTCAACGACGGCGAGATTGTGGGAAATGAAGAGATAGGTGAGCCCCAGATCCTTCTGCAAATCCTTGAGCAGATTGAGGATTTGCGCCTGCACCGACACGTCGAGCGCGGAGACGGGCTCGTCGCAGATCAGCAGTTCGGGTCCCAGCATCAGCGCACGCGCAATGCCGATGCGCTGGCGCTGGCCGCCGGAGAAGCTGTGCGGATAGCGGTTCAGCGCATTGTCGCCAAGGCCGATGGCGCGCAGCAGGTTCTTGACGCGCTCCTGCCGATATTTCGAGTCACCGCGACCGTGAATTTCCAGCGGTTCGCTGAGGATATTGCCGACCGTCATGCGTGGCGACAGCGAGGAGACGGGGTCCTGAAACACCATCTGGATGCGGGTGCGCAATTCGCGCAGGTCGTCATCCCTGGCATTCAGCACATCGATGTCGCCGTTCTTACTGTGAAAGATGATCTCGCCGTCTTCCGGCCTGACGGCGCGCATCAGGATTTTGCTGACCGTGGTCTTGCCGCTGCCGCTTTCGCCCACAAGGCCCAGACATTCACCGCGCATGATATCGAAGCTGACGCCATCCACCGCCTTGGTGGCATTGGCACTGCCGGAGGTGAACCAGGTGGATTTGCGGGTCGTATAGGTCTTGGAGATGTTCTTGACGCTGAGCAGCACGCCCGGCGCCTTGTCGACATTCGCCGTCTTCTTGCCGATCAGGCTTTCCTTGTCGATGGTGACATCACGCAGCGCCTTAAGTCGCTCGCCGGGCTTCATGTCGAAATGCGGCACAGCTGCCATCAGGCCCTTGAGATAGGGATGCGAAGGCGCGCGGAAAATGTCATCCACCGTGCCGGCCTCCATGATCTCGCCCTGGTAGATGACGGCGACTTCATCGGCGATATTGGCGACGACGCCGAGATCATGGGTGATGAGCAGCATGCTCATATTGAGCCGGCTCTGCAGGTCGCGCAAAAGCTTGAGGATCTGCGCCTGGATCGTCACATCGAGTGCGGTGGTCGGCTCGTCGGCAATCAGCAGCGCCGGACGACAGATCAGCGCCATGGCGATCATCGCGCGCTGGCGCATGCCGCCGGAGAGCTCGAACGGGTACATCTGGCAGATCTTGGCCGGATTGGAAAAGCCGACGAGATCGAGCGTCTCTTCCATTTTTTCCTGCCGCTCCTTCGGTGTCAGAACCGAATGGATGCGCAGCGCCTCGTCGATCTGGTTGCCGATGGTGTGGAGCGGCGAAAAGGAGGTCATCGGCTCCTGAAAGATCAGGCCGATGCGGTTGCCGCGAATGGCGCGCAGGGGCTTGCCGTCGGGCTCCAATTGCAGGAGGTCGATGGGGCGTTCGTCGGGTTTCAGCGGATCGGAGAAGAGAACGCGGCCGTTGACCCTTGCGGTGCGCGGCTGGATGCCCATGATCGTCTGGCCGATGACGGATTTTCCCGAGCCGGATTCGCCCACAAGTGCGGTGACTTTTCCAGGCAGAATGCGAAGGCTTGCGCCCCGGACCGCCTCGATCTGTCCGCCCATGATGGAAAAAGAGACTTGCAGATTTTCGATGCGAAGCAAGTCTGCGCCTGCACTCATGCCATAGGTTCCCTTGCCGTCTTGTTGGATGCCTGTGGCATTATCACGCGGCGCTTGACATTCACGTTATCGCACACTCCAGGTTCTGTCCATGCTCTTGAAACCATGAAAATTTCCGGCTTTCTGCCTGATCTTGGGGTTGCGAGAAAACCTCTATTCCGAAGATATGTCGGGGATATTAAAGCTGCGGAGCGACCATGCCAGACAAAGCCACTTTCGATGAAACGCTTGCAGACATCCGCCGGTTGCTGGCGCAGAAAGATTTCGTGTCTGCGCAGGATCGCCTGGCGCGTCTTTCGGCAGAGGACGATCAGCACCTGATGGGTGAGGTGACCGCACTTGGTCTGCCGCGCCGCCTGCATTCGGCCTATCTGCGGCTTGCCAAGGCCAAGGGCGATGCGGTTGCCAAAGCCGGCTATCAATTTCTTTTGGTGCCGCCGCCCGAGATATTTGCGCCCTATGGTCGTTTCTCCCCTGATGAAAGACGAGCGATTGCGAAGAAGAACCGCGAGGCGGTGCCAAGGCTGATCCACCAGATCTGGATCGGCAACAGGCAAGTGCCGCCCGCAACCGATGCCTGGCGCCAACATGCTGAGGCCAATGGCTACATCTATCGCCTGTGGCGGGAGGCCGATCTTGAGGCGGAGGGCATCGATGCCGATCCGATCTTCCGGCGGATGCTGGAGGATGGGGATTATCCGGGTGCTGTGGATGTGGCGCGCTATTTCATCCTGTCGCGCGTGGGCGGCATCTATCTCGACTGCGATTTCTATCCAGCGCGCGACGACCTGAGTTTTGGCGATATCCTTCCCATGGTCGGTCTCACCGCCTTTGCCGAGGAGACGCCGCGGCTGACGGGGCAGGGAAGCGTGTTGCTCGCCAATTCCTTCATCGCCACACCTCCTGGCCATCCTGTCTTCGAACGTATCTTGCAGGCGCTGCCTACGATTGCCGAGCGACTGCCGCGTGCGCCCGCATGGTGGGGCACAGGCCCGCTGATCTTTAGCGTGGTGGCGCGTGCGGGATCGGTGACGCTGGCGGGTGCCGATTTCGTGGCCGCGTTGCTGGCAGACCGGGCGGATTTCAGTGCGGTGGAAGAGGCGCGTGCCGAAGCCAGGGCCAAGGGCGATGGGCTGCTGATCGCCTGGAAATCATGGTGAGGGCTGGGGTAGTTCCGTCAGTTCCGCATCACGCTCTGCAGCGGCTTTCGCGGCCGCAGCCATCTGCTGCTTGCGCTTCTCGTCTTCGGCGCGTTGCAGCTTGCCCTGATCGTAGTGCCATTTGACCGAATAATACATGCCGATGCCGACAACGAGCAGCTTCAGCGGCAACATTACGATCGGGAAATACTCGAACCATTCCATGTGCGTCACACTTTCCAAACAGAGCCTACAGCATCGGCCCGAAAATCGGATTCGATTTTCGGAAAGCACGATGCGTAGACTCAAAAATTAAAGCGTCCTTTGTGCGCCCATAGGGCGCACGGCGCTTTAGTGGCTCTCTGGCCGTGTGCTTACGCCTGCGCGGACCGACTTGATATTCGACATTTTGTCGCGTGGCATCAGGCCGCCGAGCCGGCCTCTTCGACCAGCTCTCCCGCGCTGCGCCAGCGGCAGCCGGGGTGGTTGGCCGTCAGCGCAAACAGCCGATCGAGAAAGGCCCATGCCGTCTCGTCATGATCGAGGTGATGGGTGAGAATGCCGGTGGTTCTTGCCCCTTGTTCGGCCACGGCCATGCGTTCGGCGGTCTCGGCAAAGAGCAGATCGTGATCCTTGCCGCCTCTCGTTCCCCGCCAGTCGATGATATCGACATGGGTGTTCAAGAGGGGAAGAGGTGCGGTCTTTTCCGGCCCATAGACAGACAGCGCCCGGTAGCCGATGGCAGGCAGGCCTTCGACGATGTCCGGATCGACCCGGTTCCATGGCGGCACCAGCATCGGCACGAAGCGGCTCGGAAAGAGGATCTGCAGCTTTTCAAAGCCGGCACGCAATTCGCCAAGCACGGTGTCCTTGGGGCGATGAAGCCCAAGCTCCCGCTTCTTCTCCTCCGGTCCGGCATGATTTTGATGCGCCCAGCCATGCACCGCGACATCGATTTTGTCGGCGCTGTCCAGCCGACGCGCCAAGGCATCACCGGTCGGCTCGGGAATGACAGCCAGCGTCATCGGCACGGCATAGCGGTCGGAGAGCGCCAGCAGTCGGTCAAGTGCTGGCGTCGGCTCCGTCGCATCGTCGTCGCGCAGCCAGAGGTCGGCGGCAACGCCGCGGCTCATAAAGCTGTCCAGCGTGTCCAGAAGTCTCTTTTCCGTCATGGTGCGTTTCCTCTGGCGTCTTGCAGAATCCGGTCGAGCGTCGATGCGGCCTTGCGCAGTGAACGCTCCTCGATGACGAATGCCCGCGCATTTTCTGCCATGGCCTGTCTCTTTTCCCGATCGGTCAGCAGGTCTTTTATGGCATCCGCATAGGTTTGCGTCTCTCCGGGCTCCGTCAGAATGCCGGTTTTTCCATCGATTATCACTTCCGGCACGCCTGCGATGCGCTCGGCAATGACCGGGAGGCCGGCGGCCTGAGCCTCCAGATAGGCAAGCCCATAGGCCTCGCCATGGCCGGGCCAGAGATAGAGCGACGCGCAGGACAGGATTTCGGCGATCTGCTGCGGGGTCTTTTCGCCATTCCAAACGAGGCGATGCGGCGCGATCGCCTGGAAGAGCTGCTGCACAGCCTGACGTTCTGGCCCGTCGCCGATGATATCCAGCGTCCAGTCGAGATCGGGCGGCAGGCGTGCCAACGCTGCCGATAGCGCCTCATAGCTGCTGAGCTTGTCGCCCGCGCGCATCATCGCCACCGTCGCCATTCGCCCGGCTTGCGGTGCCGGGGTCTTTGCTTCGAAGAGAGAGGTGTCGAGGAAGGGTGGCAGCATCTGCAGGCGCATCGCCGGATTGACCTTTCGCAGGCCGTCGCGGTCGCGATGGGTGAAGCAGATATTGACCGTAGCAAGGCTTAAGTCCTCCAGCAGCGTTGCCTGAACCTGCGCCCAGCCAGACGCATTGCGCTTGGGAGAGTAGGAGGCCTCCGCCGTCACATAGGGGATGGCATAGGAGCGGCTGAGTTGTGGCCCCAGACGATCGAGCGCCTTGTAATAGGAGTGGTAGCAAAACCAGAGATCGGGAGTGCCATGGCTCTTCCAGAGCGCCGAGATGCGCTGCCGTTCCTGCTCCGCGTCGCGCGCCAGCGCATCCGCCTCTTCGCCATCGGGCTCGCGCACAAAGGACCGCAGTTCCGAGATCACCTCGACCTCGTGGCCGGCCCGCCGCATGGCCTGCATCAACAGCCTTGCCATCAACCTGTCGCCGGAGGGGACCGGGTGGTTCGGAGACTTCATCGGGCAGTAGAATGCGATCTTCATGGCTTCCAGTCATGCGTTTTCGGCTGACGCTTCGTCAACTGTAATTTAGACCGTCGCAGCCTTGACACCATGGGTCTTCTTGCCCAACTGAAAGGCCAAGTTTTCCTCGCGCGCAGGACGCAAAACGCTTTGACCTCTTCTCCCAACGCACAGCGACTTCTCGACCTCATTCAATCGAAAGAAGCGCGGGCGGGTGTCATCGGCCTTGGCTATGTGGGCCTGCCGCTTGCCATGACGATCGCCACATCCGGCTTCAAGGTGACGGGTTTCGATATCGATCCGGGCAAGATCAAGGCCGTCGAGGCGCGCAAGAGCTACATCGAGGCGGTGCCGGATGACATTCTGGCAAGCACCTGTGATAACGGCACTTTCGAAGCCACCAGCGATTTCTCCAAGCTTGGCGACTGCGACGTGATTGCGATCTGCGTTCCGACCCCGCTCACCAAGTATCGCGATCCCGATCTCTCCTATGTGGAGAACACGTGCCGAGAGATTGCCGAAACGCTTCGCCCCGGCCAGCTCGTGGTGCTGGAATCGACCACCTATCCCGGCACGACCGATGGCATCGTCAAGACCATCCTGGAAAAGACCGGGCTGAAATCGGCAAACGACTTTTTCCTCGGATTTTCGCCCGAGCGCGAAGACCCCGGCAACCGTGACTTCCACACCTCCACCATTCCGAAGGTGGTGGCTGGCGACGGGCCGGATGCCGCCGAACTGATGACCGCCTTCTACGGCTCCGTGGTCAAGACCGTCATTCCCGTCTCCACCACGGCCACGGCCGAAGCGGTCAAGATCACCGAGAACGTCTTTCGTGCGGTCAATATCGCGCTCGTCAACGAGTTGAAGGTCGTCTATGAGGCGATGGGCATCGATATCTGGGAAGTGGTGGATGCGGCCAAGACCAAGCCCTTCGGCTACATGCCCTTCTATCCCGGCCCCGGTCTTGGCGGCCACTGCATCCCGATCGATCCCTTCTACCTGACCTGGAAGTCCAAGGAGTACGAACTCCCGACCCGCTTCATCGAGCTCGCCGGCCAGATCAACACGGCCATGCCACGCCATGTCGTCGGGCGGTTGGCGGAAGCGCTGGACGTCCACCAGGGCAAGGCGCTCAGCCGCTCCAAAGTGCTGGTGCTGGGGCTGGCTTACAAGAAGAACGTGCCGGACATTCGCGAAAGCCCGTCCTTGAAGCTGATCGAGCTCATTCTCGAGCGTGGCGGCAATGTCGCCTTCCATGATCCTTATGTGGCGGAAATCCCCAAGACCCGCGAATATAGCGAGCTGATGGGCATGAAGTCTGTCGCCTGGACCAGGGACAGCATTGGCAGCTTCGACGCGGTACTGGTTGCGACCGACCATGATAGTATCGATTACCAGCAGCTTGCCGACTGGTCGCCGCTGATCATCGATACGCGCAACGCGTTTGCCCGTCGCGGCATCAGCGCAAGCCACATCCTCAAGGCCTGATCGGAAACCCTTCACATGAGCAGACTGGACAGCTTCATCCGCCGCCTTAGCGCCCAGCGCGATATCTTGAACCATGTGCATGGCGATCTCGATCTGCCAGCCGAAGGTCCGATCATGGAGATCGGGCTCGGCAATGGGCGCACCTTCAACCATCTGCGCGAGCTGTTTCCCGATCGCCGCATCGTCGCCTTCGACCGCGCCATGGGCGCACATGCCTCTTCCGTACCGGAAGAGGGCAATCTGGTGCTCGGCGAAATCGACCAGACGGCGAAGGAATGGGTGGGCATCGGTGCAGCCCTCGTGCACGCCGATATCGGCACCGGCTATGACGAGAAGGATGCGGTGACACTGACATGGCTGCCGCAGATCGTTTCGGGCATGCTGGCCAAGGGCGGCATTGCCATCAGTGGCCTGCCGCTGAAGGAGCCTAGCCTCGATCCGCTGTCGGTGCCGGACACGGTGCCGACGGATCGGTATTTCCTTTACCGCAAGATTTGAGGCGTCAACGCTCTATATGACATGGGCGAGTGCTATCGCCTCGGCCACCTGCGCGTGGCCGGAGGTGAGCTTGCTGGTCGCCACACGGATATGAGCGCTGGGAAGTATGGAGAACTTGTTGCCGGATACGACGGCAATGTTTCTGGCTGCCAGGGTTACCATGGCGAAAGGTTCGGATTGCACCGGCACCCATAGACAGAGGCCGCTTCCCGGCATGGTTTGGACGCCGCGCTCGCGCAGCTCGCGGGCCAATGTGTCGCGTCGTTCCTGATAGGTGGCGCGCGCAGCTGCCACAATCTGAGAGGTTTCCTCGTCCCTGATCAACCAGGCAACGGCGGCCTGCAAAACCCGGCTGGTCCATCCCGCGCTAAACGCGCGGTAGGATTGGATCTGTTCAACGATGGAAGCCGAGCCGGAAAGCACCGCCAACCGTAAATCGGGACCTAACGTCTTGGAGAAGGATACGATCCGCACGGTTCGATCCGGGAAGCGCTTGCCGAGAGAGACCGGTCTTTCTGCCGAAATATCTGCCAGGCCGTCATCTTCGATGATCAGCGTATCGCTTTCGGCCAGAACATCTCCAAGCGCCTCAATGCGTTGAAGGGTAACGGTCTGGCCGGTGACGGAGTGAAGACGGGGCTGGAAGAGAAAGGCGGCGGGCCGCTCGGCGAGCGCCTGGCTCAAGGATGCGGGCAGTGGTCCCTCGGTATCCGACAGGACCGGCACGATCTTCACACCGAGATCTTCCAGAATATCCAGAAGCCGCATGGCGGTGGGATGTTCGACGGCAACCACCGATCCGGGGCGTACCAGGGCGCGCAGCGTGGTGTAAACGCCATTATAGCCACCATTGATGGCAAGAAAGGCTTCCGGCTCATAGGGCCAATCGCCCGCAATCGCGTCTCGAAGCTCGGGAACGATCCGGCTGCGCGCATAGCTGTTGAGATCACCGACGGATGTCGCATAGACCATTGCCTTGGCAAGCGGCGGCAGCAATGCCTGATCCGGCACAGCCATCGAAAGATCGAGAACATTGGCGCCATAATGACCGGCGCTTGCCAGACGCTCCGGCTTGGCAACGAAGCGTTCCGCACAGACCCATGTCCCGTTACGACCACGACCGCTGATGATCTTCTGCTGGCGCAGCTCGCTCCAGGCTTCGGAGATGGTCGCCGGGCTGACACCAAGTTCGTAGGCGAGGTCGCGCATGGCAGGAAGCCGCGTTCCCACCGGCAAGACACCGGCCCGCACAAGGGCGCTTGTTTCCAGTGCAATGCCGCGGATCGTCTTGTTGGTAATTCTCTCGGCGAGCCACCGGGCCTCGCAAATATCGCTCACTTCATTCTCTCACTTTAAATGTTCAATAACGTAATAACATTTGTGCACTTACGAGTGTACATTTAATCTTTCTGTAATGGAAAATAAATGAGTGCCAAATGATGCCGCTGAAACTCCGTCTTGCCCTTCGCGACTGGGACTATATGACGCCGCTCGTTCTGGGAGACGTCTCGTCCCCAAAGCTTGAGATCGAGGTCGATCGCGTCGGCACGCTCGTCTCCAATGTCGCCGAGGACGATCTGCATGACGCTGCCGAAACCTCTTTCAGCCGCTATGCGCAGATGCGCCATGACGGCGATGAGAGCGTTATCGGCATGCCGAACTTCATCATGCGCGGTTTTCGCCATCGCTGCATCATCACCACCAAGGATAGCCCGATCCGCACACTTGCCGATCTTGCCGGCAAGAAGATCGGCGTGACGGGCTGGCGTGATTCCGGCAATACATGGACCCGCGCGGCCTGCCGTCGCGAAGGCGTGGGCGTCGAGGACGCCATGTGGTACGCTGGCCGACTGACGGAAGCGCATCCCATCACCGACCGTCTGGATGGTTTCGGTCGTCCGGGCCGGATCGAAGCGGCGCCTGGCGAACGCCCGATGGTGGATCTGCTCATGGATGGCGGGCTGGATGCCATCTTCACTCCCTTCATGCCGAAGGGTTTCTTCGACCAGGACTCTCCGTTGCGTCAGGTCCTGCCGGACTACCGGGCGTCCGAAGTCGCCTATTTCAACGAGGTCGGCTACGTGCCTGGCATGCATCTGATCGGTTTCAAGGCGCAGTTCGTGCGCGAAAATCCATGGGTGATGGACGAGCTTAGCGCGCTCATCGACGCTTCGCAGCGCATGTGGCTGGAGAAGCGAGAGAAATACGCCGACACGACGCCATGGATGATCGATGAACTGCGCCGTTGCGCCGCAGACCTGCCGCCGCACTGGAATGTCAGCGGCTTCAAGGAGAACAAAGTCATGATCGCCGATTTCGCTCATGAGCTTCACGCTCAGGGCATTCTGCCGCGTCTGCTGACGCCTGCGGAGTTGTTTCCGCTGCATGCTGAGGTCAACTGACGAGGATAGTCAGGCCTTGGCACTTCCAATCGCTGCAAACAAAAAGGGGAATACCAAAATGCATCCGAAACTGATTGCTTCCGTCGCCCTCGCCGGGCTCATTCTCGCCGCACCGGCTTTCGCCGAAACGGCGGCCATTCCCAAACAGAGCGTGAATGAGGAACTTCGCGCCCGCCTGCCGGAAAAGATCCGCTCCGAAGGGAAGATGATTTCCGTCAATAACGGATCCTTCCCTCCTTATGAAATCGTGACTGGCACGAAGATGGAAGGCGCCAGCGCCGACCTGACCGACGCGCTGGGCGAAGTGCTGGGCATCAAGATCGAGCATGCAACCGTGGGCGGATTGCCAGCGCTTCTGGCAGGCGTCAATTCCGGGCGCTACCAGTTCGCCTTCGGGCCTGTCGGCGATTTCAAGAGCCGTGAAGAATCGAATGATTTCGTTGATTGGGTGCAGGAATTCGTGGTCTTTGCCGTTCACAAGGGGAACCCCAAAGGCATCGTTTCGCTCGAAACATCCTGCGGCCAGCGCATCGCCGTCATGGCGGGCGGCTCGGCAGAGCGCGTGATCCAGGCCCAAGCGGAAAAGTGCAAGGCTGATGGCAAGGCTGCTATCGAGGTGCAGTCCTACACCGACCAGCCAAGCTCAATTCTTGCGGTTCGCTCCAAGCGCGCCGATGCCTTTTTCTCCTCGCAGGCGCCGCTAACCTACTTCGTGTCCCAGGCGAATGGCCAGCTGGAACTGACCGGCGTTGGACAGAAGAACGGCTTCGACGATCTGTACCAGGGTGCCGTCGTTCCGAAGGGTTCGGAACTCGGTCCGGTCCTTCTCGATGCCATCAAGGTCCTCATGGACAACGGAACCTATGAGACGATCATGAAGAAGTGGGGTCTTGAGAATAACATCCTCAAGCAGCCGGGCATCAACCTCGGGGGCCAGTTGCCAAAATGACGAGCCCTGTTGAAACGAAAGTGCCATCCTTGGGTGGCACCGATCTGCGGGATGTGGCGTCAGCCCACACCCCGTTCCGCACCGGCCGCCTTGTCCTTTGGCTGGTCATTGCGCTGGTCGTCGTCAACTTCGCCTGGATCGTTGCCAACAACGAAAACTTCGGCTGGCCTGTCGTTGCTCAGTATTTCTTCGATCCTGTGGTCATCAGCGGCCTGTATGTCAGCCTTGGGCTGACCGTCATCGCTATGATCCTCGGCGTCTTTCTCGGCCTAATCATCGCCATTGCCAAAATGTCTCAGGATGGGCTGGCAAGCTCCTTTGCCTCCTTGTTCATCTGGTTCTTCCGCGGCACGCCGCTGCTGGTCCAGTTGATCTTCTGGTACAACATGTCCACCTTGTTTCCGCAGCTCTCCATATCGATCCCCTTCGGGCCGACCCTTGCGAGCTGGGATACAAACTCCGTCATCACGCCGATGACCGCAGCCATCGTCGGCCTGGCTCTCAACGAGGCGGCCTATATGGCGGAAATCATTCGCGGCGGCCTTCTCTCGGTCGATCGCGGCCAGGCAGAAACGGCAGAAGCCTTCGGCATGACGAAGGCGCGCGCTCTGTGGCGCATCATCATTCCCCAAGCGATGCGCTCGATCGTTCCACCAACGGGCAACCAGCTGATCAGCATGATCAAGGCAACCTCGCTCGTCAGCGTGATCGCAATGGCCGACCTGCTCTATTCGGTTCAGTCCATCTATAACAGGACCTTCGAAATCATTCCGATGCTTCTGGTCGCAGTGATCTGGTACCTGCTCATCACGTCCGTCCTCAATATCGGACAGAGCTACATCGAGGCCTATTACGGTCGCAGTGATCGCCGCAATGCAGGCGTTGCCAGGCCTGCTCTAGACGAGGAGGCAAGCCATTGACCGCAGTTGCAAATACCAAGCCTCTCGTCGTGGCGCGCAACGTCCATAAATCCTTCGATCATCTCGAGGTTTTGAAGGGCATCGATCTGGATGTGATGCCAGGGGAGGTGGTGGTCATTCTGGGGCCCTCAGGCTCGGGAAAATCAACCTTCCTGCGCTGCATCAACCATCTGGAAACCATCCAGCAAGGCGCGATTGCCGTGGACGGTGAGCAGATGGGGTACCGGGTGAAGAACAACCGGCTGGAGAAGCTTTCCGCCAACGGCATTGCGCGCCAGCGCCGCAAGATCGGCATGGTGTTCCAGCAGTTCAACCTCTACCCGCATATGACGGTGTTGCAGAACATCATCGAAGCACCCGTCGGCGTTCACGGCGAGAGCCGCAAGAGCGCGACCGAAAACGCCATGCGTCTTTTGGAGCGGGTCGGCCTGTCGGAGAAAGCGTCCGCTTATCCGCGACAGCTTTCCGGTGGGCAGCAACAGCGTGTCGCAATCGCGCGTGCCCTGGCCATCAAGCCGAAACTCATGCTGTTCGATGAGCCGACATCCGCACTCGATCCCGAACTCGTCGGTGAAGTTCTTGCCACGATGAAGGATCTTGCCAGCCAGGGTCTGACGATGATCGTCGTCACGCACGAAATCGGCTTTGCGAAAGAGGCCGCTGATCGCGTGGTCTTCATGGATGGCGGCCACATCGTCGAGATGGGCAAGCCGGAAGACGTCATCGGCAACCCGCAACATCCGCGCACGCAGGCCTTTCTCTCGCGCTTCCTGTAAGCGCGCGATTTTTCCCCAACTTGGCGCCAGCCTCACGGCTGGCGTCCTTTTTCAAGATCTTGGTGGACCCAATGCTGAACGACAATCACTATGCCCGCGTATCCGATTTCGAGCCGATGGAGGCGGAGCTGAAGGCCACGCGCCAGTATCTGCATGCCAATCCGGAGCTTTCACTGGAGGAGGCCGAAACCGCCCGCTATGTGGCGGAGAAGCTGGAAGGATGGGGCTACGAGGTCACCCGGAATGTGGGTGGTCACGGCGTTGTGGCTTGCTTGACGAACGGTACTGGAAAGAAGAGCATCGGCATTCGCGCCGATATGGATGCGCTTCCAATCCTGGAGGAAACGGGACTACCCTATGCCAGCAAGACGCCTGGCAAAATGCATGCCTGTGGCCATGATGGGCACACGACCGTTCTGCTTGGTGCAGCGGAATATCTCGCTCGCACTCGCCGTTTCGATGGCACGGTGAC
The DNA here is from genome assembly GCF_052045735.1 of Agrobacterium sp. 22117. Taxonomy (NCBI): domain Bacteria; kingdom Pseudomonadati; phylum Pseudomonadota; class Alphaproteobacteria; order Hyphomicrobiales; family Rhizobiaceae; genus Agrobacterium; species Agrobacterium sp. 22117. The sequence continues at coordinate 337,460 of NZ_JBQEPP010000007.1, forward strand.
CCTGATCTTCCAACCGGCGGAAGAAAATGGCAAGCCATCCGGCGCGCAGAAAATGATCGAGGATGGCCTTTTCGAGCGCTTCCCGATCGACGCGATTTTCGGCCTGCATAACCACCCTGGCGCACCGGAAGGGACGATCTTGACGCGTTCGGGGCCGATGATGGCATCTTCCGATACCGTCTACATCACCATCAAGGGCAAGGGCGGTCATGCCTCGCGTCCTCACCTCACCATCGATCCCATTGTGGTGGCCTGCAACCTCGTCGTCTCGCTTCAGACGGTCGTATCCCGCAACATCGATCCTACACAGACGGCGGTGGTCACCGTCGGTACCATCTATGCGGGAGAAGCGGTGAACGTCATTCCTGAATATGCAAAGCTGGCGGTGAGCGTGCGCTGCTTCGAGCCCAAGATCCGCGAACTTCTGGAGCGGCGCATCACCAAGCTCGCCCGATCCATGGCAGACGCTTATGATGCTACAATCGAGGTCGATTACGAGCATGGCTACCCGGTGGTTGCCAATTCCGAGGCCGAAACGGATTTTGCGCGGCTCGTGGCACAAGAGCTGATCGGCTCCGACAAGGTCGCCACCTGCCCGCTCATCCCTGGCAGCGAGGACTTTTCCTATTTCCTCGAGCGAAAACCAGGCAGCTTCCTGCGCTTGGGCAACGGAATGGACTCCGCCATTCTCCACAGTCCCAAATATGATTTTGCCGATGGCAGCCTGACCGTGGGTGCGGCTCTGTGGGCTCGCCTGGCGGAACGATTTCTTGCAGCGTAAGTGATGCAGGGCTTGGCCGAACGTCGTTCGGCCGAGCAAAGCACCCTTGGTCTGAAGCATGGAATCGAAGGCATTATCTCATGGGATGCGCTCATCAGATGACGCAGGCCTCGGGTCGCGTTCAGGTCAAGACAGCAGCACTCGACTTTCTTCCTCGGAGATCAGGAAGACCTTCATCTCCGAGCTGCGCCCACGAATGGGAATGGTGCGGCTTCGAAGTCCGTCACGCTTGTGCCCGGACTGGACCATCACCGGTTCCGAGACGACGATGGAGGTGTCGAATTCCTTTGCGGCCGTCTCCAGGCGGCTTGCAACATTGACCGTATCGCCGATCGCCGTCAGCGTCTTTGCTGCGCCATAACCCATGATGCCGACGATCGATGGGCCTGCGTGAATGCCGATGGCGATGCGCAGGCGCACGGCAAACTGCTGTTCCAGTTCTTCATTCAGCTTTTCGACATTGCGCAGGATCAGGCAGGCGGCCTTCAGCGCGTCGGCCGAGGCGGTTTCCCGGTTGCCGTCCAGACCGAACAGCGCCATGGCGCCATCGCCGATGAATTTGTCGATGCGCCCGCCTGCCTGCTCCACCGATTGGCTGACAACGGTGAAATAGCGGTTCAGCAGAAACACCATGTCATAGGGCAGGCGTGATTCCGACAGGGCGGTGAAGTTTCTGAGATCGCAGAAAAGAACCGCAATCTCCTCCTCGCGACCGGGGCGGATCGGCTCGTTATTGGCCGGTGCGTCATCCTGCTGGCGGGCAGCAAGAAGTAGCGCCACCTTGACGCGACCGGTCGGACGAAGCTGGCAGCCGAGTCTCACATCGGAATCGGCGTGAATACGCTGCAGGGTGGCGCGCTCGATATCGCCCGGCTCCGGCAGGGGAGCCTCCGATTCCAGGATCTTGACGCGGCAGGTGGAACACCGCCCCTTGCCGCCGCAGGCGGAGAAGTGCGAAATGCCTTCAAGCCGGCTCGCCTCCAGAATGCTGAAGCCCGCGGGCGCGCGCAGCGCATGGCCGTCTTCATACAGGATTTCGAAGCCGCGCGATCTTTGCCGCCAGCCTCTTATGGCACGCGCGGCAAATGTCAGGATGACGGCCGCGCCAAAGGCAAGACGTATCCCGAAGGTGATATGCGAGATCGTCGCCTGGCGCTCCGGCGACCGTGGCGAAGGGGCGGGCGGCGGGTCTGAGGGCGAGCGCATTCCCGCTTCGGAATGGGGATGATCGGCGGGAAGGTCCATCTCCATCTGCCGCCCGGCATCGCTGAAACCGAGAAGCGCCATGATGGGCAGCAGAACCGCAAACATTAGGAGATACGGCGCCACCTGCCGGTACCAGCTTCGATACCGCAGCCAGAAATAGACGCCGAGACAGCCATGCGCCCAGATCAGCACCAGCGCGATGCTCTGGCGAAGGCCGAGATAGGGGGAGATGATCCAGAACCGGCGAATGACGACGTCATAACCCTCATCGATGCCGAAGAGCATGCGTGAGAAACGGATGCCGGCCGCGTGGTCGATGATGAGGAAGGGGATAGCCAGGCCAAGCAGGATTTGCAGCGCTTCGCGCCACGGCATCTGTAGCGATCGCAGCAGGTAGATGGAGCGCAGCACGAGGAAGAGGTGAACGACGACCGAGCCGTAGAAAATGACGCTGCTGACCGGGTTCAGCCAGATGAGACTGAACCAGCCTCTGCCATATTCAGCCGTATCGATGGAAATCAGTGCAAGGGCGTGGTTGAAGAGGTGACAGGCGACGAAGGCCAGCATGACGAGACCTGAGAGCAATCGTGCTCGCCGCAAAGAGGTCTCTGTCACGTATTGCGCCAATCCCGACCTCAAATCTCGTTCAATACAAATGGATATTCAAATAATCGTCGTCTGTCGCGGTCCGCAGGAGCACGCTTGGTCGTGACCTGCCGATACACCGGCTGTCGTTGCCTGCTCAAGACGAATCCTGCGCCTCACGGAGATAATGTTTTTTAGTCTTATTCGAGGCAGCCGCTGGTCCAAAGCATGGTTCACGCAAAACTGTGCAGCGGTTTTGCGACAACGACATGCGATACAACAAAGACCTAAAGCTCGATCGTCTGCCCGTCATAGGCCGCAAAGGCGCCGGCAAATTCCTTCTTCGCATCCTGGTCGATCTGGTCGAGTTCATCATCCGTGCGGAAGGGGGCGTGGTGAATGAAGCCGACCGATTTTGCGTTGGCATGTTTGGCAAGCTTGATCCCCTGCTGCCAGGAAGAGTGGCCGTACCCCTTGTAAAGCTCCATTTCCGCGTCGGTGAAGCTCGCGTCGTAAAGGAAGAGATCGACATCGTCGATGAGCTTCAGCACGGCCTTGTCGAGCTTGCCCGGCTCATGCTCGGTATCGGTGATGATGGCAAGGCTCTTGCCCTGCCAGTCAATGCGGTAACCGATGGCGTTGCCCGGATGGGTGAGCATACCGGTGCGGATCGACAGGTCCGGATGGACCGACAGCGTGTCTTCGGCGGTAAAATCGCGGGTATCGATATGGGCGCAGCAAATGTCGAGCGGTGCCGGAAACCAGGGCGGGCTCATGAATTCGCGCAGCATGTCGCGGGTGGTCTTGTGGCCTGCCAGATGGCCGGACCAAATGCGAACGTCGTTCTCGCGCTTGAAGAAGGGTTTGAAATAGGGGAAGCCGACAATGTGGTCGTAGTGGCAATGGGAGAAGAACATGTCGACGCTGCCGGCACCTTCGGCCCTCAGCGCCAGACCGGCCGGGTGAAGACCCGAGCCTGCGTCAAAGAGCAGAATATGCTCGCCGCATCGAACCTCGATGCAGATGGTGTTGCCGCCATATTTGTGGAATTTTTCTCCCGATACAGGAAGCGTCCCTCTCGCTCCCCAGATCTTGACCCGGAATTCCTGTCTATTGCCCCGACGGTCTCCGTCGGAATTCAACGCCATCATATACCCCAACCTGCCACGGCAACCCGTCTCAACGCTTCCTCCGTAGGGTCCCGTTTTCTCTTCGCCAACAACTGGCGCGTGCCTACTCCACGCAGCATTTCAGTTTTATGACCGCAGCACCACTTTTATTTTTTCCTTAAAGCACCGCAGTCTGGAAGAATATATTATCAAACGCTTGAATGCGCGCGCGCCTTGCTCAGTTCCGTCGTCGTCTGTGTCAGACGCTCGGCCAGAACACGCATGACCTTGATGGTGATCTCGGGGAAGTCCGACATCAGCTTGAAGAATTGCTCCTTGCCGATGCGCAGCGCCTCTACCGGCGTCGAGGCTTTCACGGTCGCGGTTCTGACACTGTCGCAAAGAATGGCGATCTCGCCGACGATGGCGTTGCCGCTCATTTCCGTCAGCTTGATCTGGCCCGATGGCGAGTCGATCAGGACATCGACCTTGCCGGTCAGAAGCACATAGGCGCTATCGCCAAGATCGCCCTGCCGGAATAGCTCGTCTCCTGCAAGATAGGAAACGCGGTCCGAAGCAAAAGCAAGTAGCTTGAGTTTCGACGGCTCCATCTCACTGAAGAAGGGGACGCGCTTCAGCATCTGAATTTCATCTTTGAAAAGCATAGCCCTGTCCTGGTTGGTATTACCGATTCACGTTGCTGTCGTGTGCCCGCGACATGTCACGCAGCGATCATTTCCTTAAATGTACCGTTTTCTTCCACAAGAGTCTCGTATGATCCGTCTGCAACAATTGTACCGTGGTTAACGACGATAACTCTATCGAACATCTTGGAAAGCGACGGATTTGACAAGACCCACAGAACTGCAGGATTTGCGCCGTCTCTCCTCAGGAAGGCGATGACGTTATCGACGATTTCCTGCTGCAGGCGATGGTCGAGACCCGGTAGCGGACGGTTGAGCACGTAATAATCCGAGCGCCGCATCAAAGCCCGCGCGAGATTGAGCTTCTGGCGCTGCAATGGCCCAAGACGCTTGCCGCCGGCACCGAGATTGAAGTCAAGCCCCACGGCAAGAACCCGCTCATAGACACCCTGCTTGCGCATGGCATCGGCCACAAGCCGGGTGATACGGCGCGAGGCGTCGGTGTAACGATGGCTGACCTTGCCGAAGAGGATGTTGTCGAGCAGGCTGGTCGATGCGGCATACTGATCGGGATCGTAAGGCTCGATGACGTCGCGCAGTTCTTCGGGCAGGTTCTCGTGGAACATGTGGCGCACTTCGACGATGCGGTTCATCACTTCCGGTGTCAGAAGGCCGAAACGCTGTCTTGGTTCGACATAGAAGAAGCTGAGGCGGATCATGGCACGGCGGTCTGCCTCGTTCGCATCATCGTAATGCTTGCCCTGCAGGCGCTGCAGGATCTGCTGATAGTTTGGAATGTCATCCGCGGTCATGAAGGTCAGCTGCTGGTAGAGCGGATGATCAGGCGGCAGATCGGAGAAGATTTCGACGATGTTCTCGGCGATCGTATAACCCATGTCGAAGAGCGTTTTGGAAAGGCCCGTTCCGCGCATGAGCGACAGGAAATACTTGCTTTCGATGATTTTGCTGCTGCCGGTCTGCGCATCGCGCATCGTGCCGAACAGGATGTTTTCGCCGACGGTCGCTTCGGTGTTGTAGCTGTCCGGCTCGAAGGGAACGATGAGACCAGAGAGGTTTTCCCGCTCCAATTCGCTGCGCAGCGTCCGGCGCAGTTCGACGATGCGGGCTGCCAGATGCAGGTCGCTCATTGGATCGATGGAGGAGCGGAGCGCAAATTCCAGAATGTCCGGCGAAAGCTGAACCGTGTCCAAAACGGCGAGCATGGATTTGAGAAATTGCTCCGGATCCTCGCGGCCTGCCGGGCTCGACTCGTAATCGATCCAGTCGCCGTTGAGATCCATGTCCGGGTTCTCGGCAAGCTTGGCCTCGCGGACTTCCCATTTTCGGTGCTCGAGTTCAGTCCCTTCATACTGCTTGGGTTTGAGGGGCGCATGCTTCAGCCCGTAGAGAAGATTGTCCTTCAGGCTTGCGTGGAAGAAGTAGCTGTCGGCCGAGACGTATGAAATGCGCCGTCCGGTGACGGATTCGGGCAGATCGTGGAAATCTGTATCGCCGATGGAAATCTTGCCCGATGTTGGCCAGAGCGTGCGTCCCAGGGCATCTGCCAGGGCTTCGCCGCCGGCACTGCCGACGATCGCCACGGTTTCTCCGGGATTGATGGTAAGTGTTGCCTGATCGAGGAGGCGCGTGCCGCTGTCATCATCAAGCGAAAGTGCGGAAATGACGATCGGGCCTGTGATCGCGGCAGCTGCCGCCGGAGACAGATCCTGGATTTTGGGGTCGATCATGCTTGGAGAATCGAACTGCTCGAAGACCTGTTCGTATTTCACCTGCACGTCCTGGCGGGCCTGATCCCAATCGATCAACTCTTTCAGTGGTCCTGGCAGTTCCTTGTAGGCGTTGATCACGGCAACGAGCTGACCGACATCGAGGCTGCCGCGCAGCGTCAGGTAACCGCCGACTGCGTAGAAGAAGAAGGGCGTCAGCTGCGCCAGGAAGTTGTTGATGAACTTGACCAGAAATTTCCACTGATAAAGGTCGTAGCGGATCTTGAAGATCTGGCCGAGACGCTGGCCGGCATCGGCGCGTTCGTAGTTCGAGGTGTCATAGGCGTGGATGGTGCCGATGCCATCGACCATTTCTCCGATGCGACCGGCAAGCTCGCGCGCGGTCAGCTGTCTCTGGCGTCCAAGATCGATCAGGCGGCGGCGCATTTTCGGGATGATGCCCACCTGAATGGCGGCCATGAAAGCGGCAATCATGCCGAGCCAGAAATTTTGCACCAGAATGAAGAACAGCGCCGACAGTGCCTGGCCGCCGAGCAAAGCAGGCTGGACGAAGGCGTCGCCGGTAAAGCCGCCGAGCGGCTCCACCTCGTCCTTGATCATGCTGGAGATTTCCGCGCCCTTGACGCGCTTGAAATGCGTGGGCGGAAAGCGCAGGACCCGGTCGATCAGCTGGAAGCGGATGCGGCGCAGCAGGCGCTCGCCAAGTCGGCCCTTGTAGGTGTTGATGTAATATTTGAAGAGGCCGTTGATGATGACCAGCGCCAGGAAGGTGAGGCTGAGGCCCATCAAGGTGGCCATGCGGTTCAGCTCGATACCCGGAAAAAGTGTGACCGTGCCGAAGTAAGGCAGGTTAAGTGTCAGATGCATGAAAAGCTGCGTGGCGTTGGCGCCTTCGAAGCCATCGCCCTGGATCGGCCCGTTGACGATCTGCTTGGGCAGATCGAAGGCCAGGAAGTACGGGATCATCGACAGCGCCACGATCAGCAGAATGAAAAGCTGCTGCTTCTTGGTATGCGTCCAGATGTAACGCGTCAGACTTTTTTCCATCGAGGACTTCTATGCCGTGCCGGATAAAGTGGAAGGTAATGGATGTTCATGCTGGCGTCAAAGCGGCTCTGGAGGGGGAAGGAGAGCGCTGAAACGGGGATAGGATATGGTGGTTCACATACTGGTGAAACAAGCCGCTTCCCTACAATATCGCGTAGGGAAGCGAAACTTTTTTATTAGAAGCCAAAATGCAGGCGTGAGCCGAGCGACCGGATTTCGCCATGGGGCTCGGCAGGGGCGTTCTCCTCAGCGATCAGTGCGATGGTCTTGGCCTCACCGGGAGCCAGATGGAACCAGTCATCGGCTGGGCGGAAGCCATCGGTACTGATATTGACCGACTGGGCCAGCCGATCCGTCGTCAGCGTCAGGAACCATTGCCCGTTCTTCTGCTCTGTCGTTGCGCTCAGGTTTGCGGCATGCAACGCCGCGCTGCGGCCGCGTGGAAAGTGGAAGGCTTCGGCAATCAGCTCTCCCGTCACGGCGTTCTTCAGCCTTGCAACCGTCACATCATGGGCGGGCGGACCGAAGCGATAGGCATAGGTCGTGTCGAAGAATGCGCCAAAGCAATCGGTGGCGGCAAGGCTTGTCTTGGATCGCGGTGCGAGATCGAGTTGCTTCTGGCCGCGGACGACGGGTTGCAGGCCATCGCGCAGGCAGGCGAGTTCGACGGTGAGCTTGCGGCTTTCCGCCGTCTCGTTGACGAGATGGACGGCAAGCCCGTTGATCCCTTCATCGGTCAGGATCAGCTGTACCGGGCGAAATGCCCGCTTCAGCCCGTACCAAGCCGACTTCGGTTTACCGGTGGAATCGATTACGCCCCAGCCCGCACCCGGTACAAGATCCTGAAGGGTCAGCACCATGGCACCCTGGCAGGAGGAGCCGTTGCGCCGCCACTCGCCATAGGTCGCTTCCATTACCTCGGCAACCGCCGCCCGCGAGAGGTCGAGATAGTGCTCGCCATCCTCGCGCCGCGTCCGCGACGGGTCGAGGTCATAGAGGAGCTTGAGATAATGGTCGCGCACATCCTCGAAATCCCAGGAGGCGCCGCGATCGCGCGGCACGCGGGATTTCCACACCGGGTGATGAACGGCGGGAACGGGCAGGTGCCGATCAAGCGTCTTCTGCTGCGGCACGTTGGCGAAGGCAAGGCACTCGCCGGCAAAGCGCACATCGGCGCGCCGGGCATCGTCCAGCGGGCGGCAATAGGCGCCCACGCCGTAGTAGTGGCCGACCTTCTCGTCGGTGAAGAAGGGCTGCGCGCCGCCGAAGGGTGAGTTCGGGACATAGGCGATGTCGGAGCGACGCGCTTTGATGAAGCGCGGCAACATCTCCTCAGTCAGCGGACCTTTCCAGAAGCTCTCGCCGAGGCCCAGCATCGCGCCCTGCTGGTACATTTCGCTGCCCCCGCAGATCACGGTCAGCGAGGGAGAGAGCGCCGCATTCGCCAGAAGGTCCGCCGTTTCCTTCTCGATATGGGCAACGAAGCCTTCATCTTTCGCCGGGTAATCGAAATTGGCGAGCATCATGTCCTGCCAGACCATCAGGCCGAGTTCATCGCAAAGGCTAAAGAAGTCTCTGGTCTCATAGGCCATGGTTCCGCCAATGCGGATCATGTTCATGCCCGCCTCTGCGGCAAGGCGCAGCCAGGGTGCGTAGTCCCCTTTGGCGCCGGGAAGCCGGACGATATCGGCGTTGGACCAGACGGCACCCCGGCAGAAGATGGCGACGCCATTGATCGTCAGGCCAAAGCCTTTCCCATCCGCACCATGATCGATCTCGATGCGGCGGAAGCCGGTTTTTCCCAGCGTGTGCGTCTTGCCGTCGATGCGAAGGTGAACCTCGTGCAGCGTCGGCGTGCCATGGGTGGCGGGCCACCAGGGCTCTATGGCCGGGAGCCGCAGCTCTGCTGAGAAGAGACCGTCTGAGACCGGCTCAAGTCTTTGCCAGCGATCCCCACAACCGATCTCGATAACGGACGATGACCGCGCTTCAACGCTGACGCGGAGGATGCCAACGCCATCTTCTGTCAATTCGGTGGCGAAGGCGGTGAGGTCGAAATCCGCGTTGCCGTCACGCACCAGTCGGATCGGTCGCCATGGTCCGCTCGCATGGATCTCCGGGCACCAGCCGGGCATGTAACCCAGCGCCGTCGTGCGGATCAGCCGAAGCCCTTGGGTCGACATCATCTGCGGACGCCAGCGGGCGCGGGGGCCGGTCTTTTCCAGATGGGGTTTCAGGGCGCGAAAGCAGATCGCCAGCTCGTCCGTGCCGGAAAGCGTGACGCCAACCTCCAGCGCCTCGAACATGCTGGCGGAGTGCGCGATAGGCTCATCATTCAGATAGATATCGGCGATGGTCGCAAGGCCATCGAAATGCAGCGTCGCGGTCTGCGGTTCTGCGGCATCAAGCCTCAGCCGGTACCAGGCATCGAGATGGTTGAGCGACTTCGGATCGAAGCGGTCGAACTTGCCCGCCTTCTCCAGCGCCTCAGCGACGGTGCCGGGAACCGGTGCTGCAAGGCTTTCCGCATCTGCCGGGATGTCGGATGGGCGCTCATAGGCGCCGGCTTGCGTCAATGTCAGCGTCCAACCCTCCGTCAGCCACTGGCCGGGGAGGGCGTCATGGCGAAGGCTCGCGCTCACGCGGCCTCGCTGGCATCATCGAGATGGGAGTTGAGCTTCGCCATCAGCGCGTCCCAGGCGTCAGCCGCGGGATTAAGAGCGGTGGCGAGCGGCTCGAATTTTCGGCGCGCCACGGCGCGTGCCAGCTGGAACTGCACCGTCTTTGCCACTTCGGCGATCTTCAGCGCCTCGGCGGCTGCGTCATCGAAAGCCTTTGGTCCGGCAAGCCATTGCAGGTGGCTGGCCGCGAGTTCGAAATTGGCGCCGAGCTGGCGCAGCGTATTGAAGGCGTATTTGTGGAAGAAGCCGAAGGGGCGGTCGGCAACCTTTTCCACCTGTGCCGGGAAGACCTGCGAGAAGGCCCGGATGGGATTGTCCGCCGGTCGTCTGGAAAAATGCTGCACCAGCAGCCGTTCGGCAACCTTGCGGCGGCGCTCTTCGGGGACCGGCTTTTCCGGGAATTTGGCGAATTCCGCATAGGGCAGGAAGGGCGGTTCGCCCTCTTTCAGATGGTGCTGAAACACGCCCGCATAGTCCTCGCCTTCCAGCGCGAAGTAGCCGGCGTTGTGGAAATAGTCGAGCCTGAGATTGGCGCGATCGATGCGGTTGATGGCAATCGTCGTCTTGCCGTGGTCGTTTCGGTAACCGACCCCATGCGTATCCGGCAGGTAGAAGCTGTTCACCTCGATCAGGGAAATGCGGCCGCGCTTCAGCTGCGTTTCGATATGGGTCTCGACATTGTCGAAGATCGCAAGCTCGGTCGAGCGGATGCCGTAGAGCGCCTCGAGGTCTTCGAGCGGCATCTTGAAGAAGGTGAAGTGGTCGCCCTCGAAGTCCTGCGTCAGGGTAAAGCCGAACATCGCTTCCGGCGGCAGGCCGCACGAGGCCACAAGCTCGATCCACAAATCGACAAAGCAATTGGTTTCCGGCCACATCCTGTCGGATGCGTGGAGCAGGTGAGGGACATGGCTCTCAGGGCTCAGGGCCGGAAAAATTGCCGTCATGCGTACCTCTCAGGCCTCAGTTCCACAGCGTATCGCGAACCGACTGCGGCCATTGATCGACATCCAGACCATGTTTGGCAAGGAGTGCGAGCGCCAGTCGCTCCAGGCCGAAACCGACGCAGGCGGTGTGGGCGACAGAGCCGTCCGCAAGGTTCAAGCCCCACTTCGCGCCGAAGGCATCCTGGTGGTAGTTGAAGCTCATGCAGGCGGTCAGGTTGGCCGTCGACGTGACCGGGATCAGCAGTTCGAACTTCAGGTTCTGGTCGCGCTGGTTATTGGCCAGCATCCTGCCTGCGCGTCCGAAGAAGGGATCGTTGGCGATATCGAGCTTCACGTCGAGGCCGATGCCTTCCATCATTGCCACGCCGCGATCCATCCACAGCTGGCGGAAATCGGTGACGTCGCTTTCGGTGCCCATGCGCACATATTCGCGCATGCGGAAGAGCTGCTGGCGCGCCGGGTCCTTGGAAGGCTCATGGCGGAAGCAGTAGGACTGGATGTCGTAGAGACCGCCGCCATCGGGCAGATTGCCGCGCTTGGCAATGGTCGGATAGAGCGGATAGCAGGCGGCCGGTGTGAGCACGATATTGGTGATCTTCTGGTCTTTCGCCCAGTCGTCCCCGCCCTCATCCATTGTCTTCAACAGGTTGACGTGGTCGAGTTCGCAGCCGCAGAAGGAATGGACGGTACCGGCAAGCTGCGGGAAGCTCTTCATGTAGCCGCTTTTTTCGAAATAGGCGCGGTTGATGCCGGGCGGAAAGCGGATCGCTTCGGCCTTGTCGCCGGCACCCACTTTGCTGACCAGGGTTTCGAGACCGGTGATCACGTCTTCGAACTGACCGCTTCGGCCATAGAGCCCGTCGACGCCAGTATCGATGAGCAGACCCTTGTCGAAGAGCCTGTCGAGGAAAGATGTTTGTGCGTCCATGGTCCTACCTCAGAAGGCTCGTATCCTGCTTTTGAACCAGCAGGAGATTGGCGGAATTGCTCAGGATTCGATCGTTGGAAATCATCAGCCGGGCGGAATGCGCGTCACGCAGATGGCGGCCAAGGCTATAGGGCGTGCCGTTCTTGTAGCCCATGATGCCGCAGATCAGCATGGCATGGTCGATGATTTCGAGAATGGTCTCGGACGAGCAGATCTTGACGTTGTTCATGGCAATGGCAAAGCCCATCGACATCAGCTTGTCCGGGTCGGCTCTCGTCTCGTCATAGGCCTTGATGCCGGCAATCACGTTGGATTTGACGATCTGCAGCTTGGTCGACACTTCGGCCAGTCGCAGTGCGCCGGGCGGTGCGGACCCTGGCGATTTGCGGGCGGCGGCGCGCACGAAGCTTTGCGCCCGTGCCACTGCGTCGGATGCGATGCCGTACCACACGCCGCTCCACAGAAGATGCGAGGTGGCAAGCATGGATTGCGCTGCAATCTCGGCAAAGGGCTTGGGGAAAATCTGTTCGGCCGGAGCCTCGCCCTTGAACAGGAAACCATCGGAGCAGGTGCCGCGCATGCCGAGCGTATCCCAGACATGGGTGCGCTCAAGGCTGGACTGGTCTTTCAAAAACACCGTCATCACCTGATCGGAGGGAGCGGCATCCTTGTTGCTGCGCGAGGTGATGAGAATGGCGTCGGCTTCGCTGCCGTAGGAAATGACGGTCGCGTCCTTTTCCAGGCGGCAGATGTCACCATCCACTTCGATGGCGCAGATGGAATTGCGAAGATTGCCGCCAATGCCGCCTTCGGTGGTGGCGGAGGCCAGCAGCAATTGTTCATTTGCCAGGCGGCGCATAAAGGCGCTGTGCCATTGGCTTTCTTCGCCGTGCTCCACCAGGCTCGAGGCCTTGATGTGGTGCATGGCGTAGATCATTGCGGTGGCCGAACAGGCCTGGCCCAGAATGGAGCAGATATCGGCAAGCTCCAGCATGGTGGCGCCTTCGCCGCCCATGTGAACCGGAACCTGGATGCCGAGTAGCTTTTCCTCACGGAGCGCGGCGACGGCCTCTTTCGGGAAGCGGCCTTCGGTATCCACCGCATCGGCATGTTTTGCGGCAATCGCCGCCACCCGCGCCGCCCGGGCGCTCAGTGCTTCACGGTGAGGCGCGACGGCGAGGTTCATCAGGCAGCCTCTTTCCCGTCGAGAATGGCTTTGACCGTGGTTTCGATGGCGGCGATGCTGGCAAAGGATTTGCGGTTCAGCATGCTGTCGGGAAACTCGATGTCGAAGGCTTCTTCCAGGCCCAGCATCAGCTGCACGGAGGCGAAGGAGGACAGGCCCGCTGCATAAAGATCGGCATCGTCGGCAAGCGTGTCGACGGAAACGGGAAGCTGACCGAATTTTGCCAGCACGTCACGGATAGTAGAATTCATCTCAAGTATCTCCCTTTAACTGGAGCCATTATCGCGTAACTTCTGAGTTACATTTAAAAACATAACATTGTCATAAGTGGTGCGGTTAATTTCCGGTGACATTGCTTGGCGCCCAACGCAATTGTGGTTTCCGCACGCCCTCTTTTGGCGCAACCAGCTGCCAGCTTGACATTCGGCGCCATGAGGTTTTTGATTGCGGCATTCACCAGGGGGGTCCCGGCAAGGGGCTGAGATACTGCTAGAGCGCGCAGTGACCCGTTGAACCTGATCCAGTTCATACTGGCGTAGGGACGGTGCAAACGCGGGCTTTATGGCAGAACCGGCTTCACGCCGGGGAACCGTCATCATTCCTATCCCGCGCTTTTCGTCTTCATGCTCGAACTGGGTCTCCACTGTTTTGCTTTGGAGCCTCACGATGAACATTGCCGCTAAAAATCTTACCCCAACCGTTACCACAGGTCCGTTGCCTGCCTCCACCAAGGTGCACAAGCCGGGCGTCCTTCACCCGCATATCCGCGTGCCGATGCGCGAAATTGCGGTCCATCCCACCGCCGGCGAGCCGCCGGTGACCGTCTATGATGCCTCCGGTCCCTATACCGATCCGACGCATCTTGTGAACATCGATGCCGGTCTGCCGCGTCATCGCCAGGAATGGGTTCTGGCGCGTGGCGATGTCGAAGCCTATGAGGGCCGGCATGTGAAGCCGGAAGACAATGGCTTTGCCACCGGCGAGCGACTGACGCCGGAATTTCCCGTGCGCAACCAACCGCTGCGGGCCAAGGATGGCAAGGCCGTCACCCAGCTGGCCTATGCGCGGGCAGGCATCATCACACCGGAGATGGAATATATCGCCATCCGCGAAAACCTCGGACGCGAGGCGGCGCAGGACAAGCTTGTGCGCGATGGCGAAAGCTTCGGCGCGCATATTCCAGATCACGTCACGCCGGAATTCGTTCGCCAGGAAGTGGCTTCCGGTCGCGCCATCATCCCCTCCAACATCAACCACCCGGAAGCCGAGCCGATGATCATCGGGCGGAATTTTCTGGTGAAGATCAACGCCAATATCGGCAATTCCGCCGTCACCTCTTCCATGGCGGAAGAGGTGGAGAAGATGGTCTGGGCCACGCGCTGGGGTGCCGATACGGTGATGGATCTCTCCACCGGGCGCAATATTCACAATATCCGCGAATGGATCATCCGCAACTCGCCGGTGCCGATCGGCACGGTGCCGCTCTATCAGGCGCTGGAGAAGGTCAACGGCATTGCCGAGGATCTGACCTGGGAGGTGTTTCGCGATACGCTGATCGAGCAGGCCGAGCAGGGCGTGGATTACTTCACCATCCATGCGGGCGTGCGCCTGCATTACATTCCGCTGACCGTCAATCGCGTCACCGGCATCGTCTCGCGCGGCGGGTCGATCATGGCCAAGTGGTGTCTGCATCACCACAAGGAAAGTTTCCTCTACGAGCATTTCGACGAGATCTGCGACATTTGTCGGGCTTACGACGTGTCGTTTTCGCTGGGGGATGGCCTGCGCCCGGGCTCGATTGCCGACGCCAATGATGCCGCGCAGTTTGCCGAGCTGGAGACGCTGGGCGAGTTGACGCAGATCGCCTGGGCCAAGGATTGCCAGGTGATGATCGAAGGCCCCGGCCATGTGCCGATGCACAAGATCAAGGAAAACATGGACAAGCAGTTGAAGACCTGCGGCGAGGCGCCCTTCTACACGCTTGGACCGCTGACCACAGACATCGCACCCGGTTACGACCACATCACGTCCGGCATCGGTGCGGCGATGATCGGCTGGTTCGGTACGGCGATGCTCTGCTATGTCACGCCGAAGGAGCATCTTGGCCTGCCGGATCGCAACGACGTGAAGGTGGGCGTCATCACCTACAAGATCGCGGCGCATGCCGCCGATCTCGCCAAGGGACATCCGGCAGCGCAGTTGCGCGACGATGCGCTGTCGCGCGCTCGCTTCGAATTCCGCTGGGAGGATCAGTTCAACCTGTCGCTCGATCCGGAAACGGCGCGTTCCTATCACGACGAGACGCTGCCGAAGGAAGCGCACAAGGTCGCGCATTTCTGCTCCATGTGCGGGCCGAAATTCTGCTCCATGCGCATTTCCCACGATATCCGTGCGGAAGCCCAGAAAGAGGGGCTGGAGGCGATGGCGGAGAAATTCCGCCAGGGCGGCGATCTCTATATGCCGCTGGAAAAGCCCGTGGCCGGTGAATGAGATGCGCATTCTCATCAAAGGGGCAGGCGTTGCCGGTCTGACGGCTGCCCTTGAGCTGACGCGGCGCAGATCTGCGGTGACGGTGTTCGACACTGCGCCTCGGATCGGTCGCGGCGCATCCTGGTTTGCCGGCGGCATGCTGGCGCCCTGGTGCGAAAGGGAGAGCGCCGAACAGGCGGTGCTCGACCTCGGACAATCGGCGCTCGACTGGTGGGAGGAGGCCACACCCTGCCTCGTCTCGCGTAACGGCACGCTGGTGGTGGCGCCAGCGCGGGACAGGGAAGAACTCTCGCGCTTTGCCTCGCGCACCAGCGGCTACCGCCTGGTGAATGAAGACGAGATCGCGGCCCTCGAACCGGACCTTGCCGGACGGTTCCGCCATGGGCTGTTCTTCGAGGGCGAAGGTCATCTCGATCCGCGGCTGGCGATGACGGCGCTGCATCGGCGCCTGGTGGAAAATGGCGTGGTCTTTCATCTGGGCGGCGAGGCCATCAACGAAGGCGGCTTCGATCGCATCGTCGATTGCACCGGCCATACGAGAGTTGGCTCGCTCTCAGGGCTTCGGGGCGTGCGCGGCGAAATGCTTTATCTCGCAACAGACGAGGTTTCGCTGTCGCGCCCGGTGCGGTTCCTGCATCCGCGCATCCCGCTCTACATCGTCCCGCGCGAGCCGGGGCGCTTCATGCTGGGCGCGACGATGATCGAGACGGAGGAGGCGGGGCCGATTTCCGCCCGCTCGATGATGGAGTTCTTGAACGCCGCTTATGCGCTGCATCCATCCTTCGGAGAAGCGCAGATCATCGAAAGCGGTACCGGCATCCGGCCTGCCTTTCCCGACAATCTTCCGCGCATTGTGAAAGAGGGCAAGACGCTCTTCATCAATGGTGCGCACCGGCACGGCTTCCTGCTCTCGCCTGCCATGGCGCGCCAGGCTGCCGATTTCATCGAACAAAAGGAGGTGTCCCATGCGAATCCACGTCAACGGCGAAGTGCATGATCTTTCCGCCGCCACGCTCTCAGAACTTCTTTTCGCGCTCGATTTCGAGGGCGACTGGCTGGCGACGGCGGTCAATGGCGATCTCATCCACGCTGAGGATCGCCCGCAATTTCACTTAAAGGATTCCGACCGGATCGAAATCCTTTCCCCGATGCAGGGAGGATAAACCATGTTTCGATTGTATGATCGCGATGTCAGCTCACGGCTGTTGCTGGGTACTGCGCGCTATCCGTCGCCCGCCGTTCTGGCGGATGCGGTTCGCGCCAGCAGGACCGATATCCTGACCATTTCGCTCCGGCGTGAAACGGCAGGCGGCAAAAAGGGCGGGCAGTTCTTCGAGCTGATCCGCGAACTCGACCGCCTCATCCTGCCCAATACGGCGGGCTGCCATACCGCCAAGGAAGCGGTGCTGACGGCAAAGATGGCGCGCGAGGTGTTCAAGACCAACTGGATCAAGCTGGAGGTGATCGGCCATCACGACACACTCCAGCCGGATGTCTTCGCGCTGGTGGACGCGGCCCGCATCCTCTCAGACGACGGGTTTGAAGTGTTTCCCTATACGACCGACGATCTGGTGGTGGCGGAAAGACTGATCGATGCGGGCTGCAAGGTGCTGATGCCCTGGTGCGCACCGATCGGCAGCGCCATGGGACCGCTGAACCTCGTGGCACTCAAATCCATGCGGGCGCATTTCCCCGATGTGCCGATGATCGTCGACGCCGGCCTTGGCCGTCCGTCGCATGCGGCAACGGTGATAGAGCTTGGCTATGACGCCGTGCTGCTCAACACGGCCGTCGCCGGTGCCGGCAATCCGGTGATCATGGCTGGGGCTTTTGCCAAGGCCGTGACGGCAGGGCGTGAGGCCTATCTTTCCGGCATGCTGGAGCCGCGCGACATGGCGGTGCCGTCGACGCCGGTAATTGGGACGGCGGTGTTTTCGTGAGGCTGGTCCTCCCGAACTTGATCCACTGCTGTCCGGTTTAAAGTTCTGGTTTGGATCTGCCGCACCCCCCTCTGTCCTGCCGGACATCTCCCCCTCAAGGGGGGAGATCGGCAAGCGGCGCCCTTCGCATGTCCTATCCCACCGGAGTTTGGGGCGAGACGGTGCAACAGTTCGATCTCCCCCCTTGAGGGGGAGATGTCCGGCAGGACAGAGGGGGGTGCGGCACGGCGCGGAGCTCACTTCGCCCCACGACACTCTAAGCCAACATTGACAACACCTCCCCACAGCGGGATACCGGCATGACAACAGAAGGAATGCCGCCCTTGCATAATCTGCTGATCGATATTGACGGTGTTGCGGTGGGCCATGCCACCGATCTGGCGCTTGGCTCCGGCGTGACGGCTATCGTCTTCGATGAGCCGGCTATTGCCTCCGGCTCTGTTCTGGGTGGCGCGCCGGGTGGGCGCGATACGGCCCTTCTCGATCCATCGATGACGGTGGAGGCGGTGGATGCCTTCGTGCTGTCCGGTGGATCGGCCTTTGGGCTGGATGCGGCAGGCGGGGTGCAGGCGGGGTTGCGCCAGGCCGGGCGCGGTTTTCCCGTGGGCAATACCCGCGTGCCGATCGTGCCGCAGGCGATCCTGATGGATCTCTTGAATGGCGGCAACAAGGATTGGGGTCTGCATTCGCCCTATCGCGATATGGGGTATGAGGCGTTCAAGGGTGCTTCGCGTGAGCCCTTTGCGCTCGGCACCGTGGGTGCTGGCACGGGTGCCACGACCGCGACCGTGAAAGGCGGGCTGGGCTCTGCCAGTGCCAAGACCTCTACCGGCATCACAATTGCCGCGATCGTCGCGGTCAATGCCCTGGGCTCGGCAACGGTTGGCACCACGCAAAACTTCTGGTCCGCCCCTTTCGAGCGCGACGGCGAATTTGGCGGGCTTGGCCTGCCAACACAGTTCACTGAGGCCGATACGGCGCTGCGCATCAAGGGCGTGACGCTGACGGCCACAACTATTGGCGCGGTGGTCACAGATGCGGTGCTGACCAAGGCGCAGGCGCACAGGCTTTCGATCCTGGCGCATGATGGGCTGGCGCGCGCCGTGCTGCCTTCGCATCTTTCCAGCGATGGCGACACGATGTTTGCCGCAGCGACGGGTAAAAAAGCGCTCGCCCAACCAACGGATTTTGCCGAACTCTGCCATCTCGCCACGCTTGTCATGGCGCGTGCCATTGCCCGCGGTGTGTTCGAGGCGACCGCGCTTCCGCATGAGGGCGCGCAACCCTCCTGGCGGGATCGCTTCGGAGCCGCGCAGCCATGAGCGACACGCCATCGCGCCCGCCTCTCAAACCCGTGCTGCGGGTGGATTTTCCGCCGGGCGAGCGGCTTGGTCGCGGCAAGATCGAGCTGATGGAGCATATCGCCGCCACCGGCTCCATCTCCGCGGCCGGACGCGCCATGGACATGTCCTATCGCCGTGCCTGGCTGCTGGTGGATGCGCTGAACCACATGTTCAAAGAGCCGGTGATCGAATCGCAGCGCGGCGGCAAGCAGGGTGGCGGTGCGGGGCTGACGCCTTTTGGCGAAGAGTTGCTGGCGCGCTTTCGCGGCATAGAAGCGCGTCTGCGCGAGACGCTGCAGGCCGATCTCGACTGGCTGGAAGCCAACCGGGCAGCCGACGATCGCACGGCTCAGGATGCGCCCTCTCAATAGGGATCAAGTGCCGCCGATTTGACGATGGCGAAGACCGGGCTTCCGGCTTTGAGCGACAGCCGCTCGATGGAAAGGCTTGTGACCCGCGACTGGATGAGCGTGCCGTGGCAGGCCACCTGCACCAGCGCCATGCCATCGGCCAGCGCAATGCTTGTCACGTGGCCTTCGAGAATGTTGAGCGCGCTCAAACCCTCCGGTCGCACCGTTGCCAGCATCACGTCTCGCGCCGGAATGTGCACGCGCACCGCCCTGCCGGGCTCTGCGCTTTGCGCGGGCACCTGAAGTGCGGTTTGACCCAGCCGAACGGTGGCGAGCCGATGGGCGGCATCGAAGGCCTCCACCGTGCCGGAGAGAATGCTGCCTGCTTCGCGCCGCTCCAGATAGGTGCTGAAGGCGGGCTGGGAGAGAATGTCCGAGGCCGGGCCAGCGGCGTCGATCCGGCCATCCTTCATCACCACCACCTGGTCTGCCAGGCGCGAGACTTCGCTGACCGAGTGGCTGACATAAAGGATCGGGATGGTCGTCTCGTCGCGCAGCCGCTCCAGATAGGGGATGATCTCGGCCTTCCGCGCCTCATCGAGTGCGGCCAACGGCTCGTCCATCAACAGCAGGCAGGGAGAGGAGAGCAGAGCCCTGCCAATCGCCACCCGCTGCTTTTCGCCACCGGAGAGCTTTTCCGGCCGCCGCTGCAACAGCGCGCCGATGCCGAGCATCTCGATCACATGGGACGTGGCGGCCGCATCCGCACTGGCACCAGAAAACCAGCGGCCATAATGCAGGTTCTGCTCCACGCTTAAATGTGGAAAAAGCCGCGCTTCCTGAAACACATAGCCGAAGCGCCTTTTATGCGCGGGCGTGAAGATGCGTTTTTGCCGATCGGCCAGCACCGTGCCATCAAGCTCGATCCGCCCTTCATCCGGCTTCGTCAGCCCGGCAATGATGCGCATCACCGAGGTCTTGCCGGAGCCGGAGCGGCCGAAAAGCGCGGTCACGCCCTTGTCTGCGGTGAAGCTCGCATCCAGCGTGAAGCTGCCCAGCCTGTGGCGGGCGGAGAAGGAGAGCGTCATTGCCCGGCCACCCTTCTGCTGACCATGCGCGCCAGAAATTCCGACGCCAGCAGCGCCACCATGGAAATGACGATCGCCACCAGCGTCAGGCGCATGGCGCCCGCATCTCCGCCCGGCACCTGTGTGAGGCTATAGATCGCGGCTGAGAGCGTTTGCGTTTCGCCGGGAATGTTGGAGACGAAGGTGATGGTCGCGCCGAACTCGCCCATCGCCTTGGCAAAGGCGAGGATCATGCCGGCAATGATGCCGGGAAGGGTGAGCGGCAGCGTCACCGTCAGGAACACCCAGAGCGGGCTTGCGCCCAGCGTTCCCGCCGCTTCCTCCAGCTTGCGATCCACCGCCTCGATCGACAGGCGAATGGAGCGCACCATCAGCGGAAAGGCCATGATGGCGCAGGCAAGGGCGGCACCCGTCCAACGGAAGGAAAAGACGATGCCGAAATGCTGATCGAGAAACGCGCCGATCACGCCCTTGCGGCCAAAGAGGATCAGCAGCAGAAAGCCGGTGACGACCGGCGGCAGGATCAGCGGCAGATGCACGATGCCGTTCAGCAGCGACTTGCCGAAGAACCGCCCGCGCGCCAGCGCCAACGCAATCACAATGCCGAAGGGGAGGCTTGCCAGCATGGCAACGGTCGAGACCCACAGGCTCAACCGTATCGCCGTCCATTCTTCCGCACTTAGCGATAACCAGTCCAAACTGCCATTCCTGTTCTTAAGCGCCCGGGCGCGCAACGCCGCTTCCCCACTTTCGCGAGACCGGCGCTTCCGATCTGACCGCCTATCGTTCTTGCAAACCGCTGAGCAAGTTTGCGCGATTTGCTTTAAGGATTTGTTCCGATGCCCGTTCTGAAGCATGGTCCACGCAAAACGGTGCAGCGGCTTTGCGATCACGACATGCGACAAAACAAAGGCCTGGAGCCTAGGCAGCGAATCTGAAAGATCGCGACACGCTTCTAGCCAGAGCCGCGCAGCGTTTCGGCGCAAACGCGATCAGAGCCGACGCGATGATGCGGCTCTGACAGCCCGTCGCGCCGTTTCAGACCATGCGTCCTTGCCTTACTTCAGAACCGTAAAGCCCTGGGCCTCGAAGAAGGGTGCTGCCTTGGCCGATTTCAGAAATTCCAGATAGGCGGCCGCTGCCGGGCTTTTGGCATCCTTCAGCATCGCGACGGGATAGATGATCGGCGGATGCGAATCTTCCGGAAAGGTGGCGACGATCTTCACGCCGGGATCGGCCGCCGCATCCGTCTGATAGACGATGCCATAGGGCGCTTCCCCGCGCGAGACCAGCAGCAACGCTGCGCGCACACTTTCCGCCCCCGCCACCTTGCCGGAAACCGCGGACCAGACCCCAAGCTTCTCCAGCGCCGCCTTGCCATATTTGCCCGCTGGCACAGAATCCACCGCCCCCATGGCAAGCTTGCCATTGTCGACGAGAGCCGAAAGATCAAATCCCGGCTTGATCTCCACCGGCTTCGCGACTGCCGCAGGCGCAACCAGCACGAGGCGATTGCCCAGAAGATTGCTCCGCGTGTCCGCCTTGATCAGCCCCTTGCCCGCCAGATAATCCATCCAGGCCAGATCCGCCGAAATAAAAACATCCGCAGGCGCACCCGCCTCCACCTGCTTCGCCAGCGCCGAACTCGCCGCGTAGGACACCACAACCTCATCCCCACTCTCCTTGGCAAATTCGGCATTCGCCGCATCCAGCGCATTCTTCATGCTGGCCGCAGCAAAGACAGTGACCTTCTCGGCGGCCAGCGCCGGGGAGGAAAGGACGGGTGCCGCAAGGCATGCGGCGGCGACGGCCCATGCGGCGGTTTTCAGAAGGATGCGGCGGTGAAGTGTCATGGATCGGCCCCTCAAGCGAGATATCTGGTTGGATATATCGGTGGTAATCGATGAGGGTTATGTTTGCAAGGATATAGCGATACCAACGTGGTTCGCTGCGTTGGTGGCCCGAAAACTTGCTATGTTGCCAAGACTTGCGCAGCTGCCGTGTCTAGCTAACTAGGGTAATCGATATGCCGGACAAAATGTTTGACTGCAGCTATGGAGCTATCCCTGAGACCAATTTGGCATTGTAGTCTAATAAGACTTGGTCAATCGCAGTTAAAAGAGCGTTAAATCCGTTGAAATTGATTTTGCTTTGGTTCGGACGTACAACATCCTTTGCGAACGTATGCTTCGAATAAAACTTTGAGCCATCTGACTCTTTGTTGGTGAGATCTAGCTTTTTGCCCTCGTACACAAAGCCTAGTAGGGCAGGGTCGAACAACCCCTCAATTGCAGTCACTGGATTTCCAGTAGGTGGGATGGGTACTGCGTACAGGTTCGAGTAAACGTAGTAGAAGGGGTCCAGTCCGGTAACTTTGGTCTTGGTGATCGAGCCAAGAGTTGAGAAAAAAGCTTTAGACCCTTCATCATTGTCTACTAAAATGATCACGGGATGCCTCCCGCCAGACTTGAAACCGCTGATCCTTTTTCGGTAATCGCCAAGCAAGTTTTTGAGTTCTCCGGTCCCGCCGGATAACCCCATGAGCTCTCTGCTAGAGTTGCTGTATCTGAAAAACTTTAGCTGGTGCTCTTTTTCTTGTCCCGAAACTTGGATTAGATTCGGATATCCTGCGGCTAACTGGTTAAGGGCAGCCTTGAGATAAATGGTATCGGTGACGCCTTCTCCAATAATGACTGGCTTAGTAATCCCAAAAAACGAAACGAAATTAAGGAAAGACTGATATAGCTTGAATGGCGCCGTCGTCCGCATTGACGGGCCATTTTCAAGCTTGTTTTGCATAGAGCGTACATGGTGAATATAGTTCAATCGTCCTCGGATCACGCTATCGGAAACCGGTTCAAGCGATCCATTCAGATTTGAATAGCCAAACCCTAGATTGAAAAGGTTGTGACACATTGCTCGCGTAGTATGGTAGTACTCCGTAGGGACCGATACGGATTTATTTACAATAAGCCCCGTAGCTTCCTGTCTAGACGACTTATACTGTAGACGTGTCTTAGAATTATTAAGTTTAAATCCGCTCTTGAAGATATTTTTTAATAACTCATCTCCTGGAACCCAAGAGTTGGGCGATTTCGTGCCTGGATAAGCTATCGCTTTGGGAAACACGCGTTCGTTCGTCGAAAAGCTCAGATCATCTGCGTATCTAGTGTACGTACATCTGTGTCGGCCTGCCATGCGCGATAGGCGCATATCAAGGATGTGGCCAATAAAATCTGATATGATGGGCGAGCAAGGGCTTCCTTGCGGAAGAGAATTGTTATGACAGGCAATCTGCGCGATAACGGTCGCTACTTTGGGGTGAAGGCAAAAATGTTGATTTTTTATAAAGAAACCATATACGCGCCCAAAATTTATAGAAGGAAAAAAATCCTTTAAATCCGCGTTGAACACATACCTTTTGTTTCTGTGATTTCGTGCATTGGTAATTATGGAAAGGTTTCTCTTGAACGCGTGCGAAACGACACAATTATTGTCTACTGCACTGTCTTTGCTTATCTCGCCTTGCACGCCGAGAAGCAGGTCAGCTAAATTTCTTTGAATTCTTTTTAGTCTATCAATCGGCGCACTAATTACCCTTTTTCCACCTGTTTTTTTTGAAATCTCGAACTCCTTGTACTTGAGATGGCTGGGAATCTTGTAAATCACGTACGAAAGTACGCTTGGCTTCTCCTCGAGAATGTATGCTAGGTCCGAAAGTGACTTTGCTGCTCTTAACGCTTCAAGTTTCGACATATTCGATTTTCTTAAGGCTTGCGGACACTCTTATGCGAATGGGTATCATATCCAATCCACATCATATGTAAGTATCGTCGGGCAAACCGCCTGACAATGTTTTCAACTGCCATGAAACTTGGCAACAAGATCTGTCCGCAAGCCCGCATCCAGAAAACATTCTTCTAATTGGTGGCACAACTCAAAAGCGATCCCGCTACAGTTTTTTCAACAAATATTTACAAAAATTGGGGTCGTTAGATACGCTGACGAAGAAATTTCGCTTAGGCAAAAAAACGAAGTTTGCATTATGAGATGAGAATCCGGCAATGGCTGATCTCATAACGAACCATGAATTTCAGAAGACTTGGTTTTTGCGGAATGGAGATTTAGCGGTTTTCGGCAAGTTAACCTAACAGACACTGCTGGATGTAGTTGTGCAGACCCAGGAAACCGCTGATCCGGACAATGGGTGTCTGGCATTTCCGCGCTAGGTTTCGAATTCTATTTATTGATCACGACAATCAGTCACCCAAACTAATCACGGATGAATCACTTGAATGGGTGTCTGTGCATCATTTTGAAACGTTGCTGGCGAGGCGGTCCGACTAAGGAAACATCGTTCGGCGAAGCAGTTGTATAGAAAGATCATACAGGCAATTTCCTCTCGGAGTCGGCGCGGGTGGCTGCCCTATGCTGGAGTTTGGTTAGCGCCGCGACTGCTATCGTTAGGCTACGCCGAACCAAACCGCTCCCCCGCAAAATGCGCCACCTGCGCACCGGCCTCATAATAGGCCTCCTTCAGCGCCCGAAAACTCTGCGCCTTGGGCTCTGACACTGGCAGCGGCAGGTCGCTTTCGCTGATCTCGCCGGCCACATGGGCGGCCAGTGTTTTGCCGAAGGTGGTGCCCGGCGCGATGCCGCGGCCGTTGTAGCCGCAGAAGCCTACGACGTTCTTGGCGAAGCGGTGGAAGCGGGGGACGGCGTTGTCGGTCATGCCGATCTGGCCGTACCATTCGCATTCGAACTCCACATCGCCAAGCTGCGGGAAGAGGCGTTTGAGCGAGCGTTTTGCCCAGGCGCGGTGGACGCTTGCCCCTGTGTCGCGCAATGCGCCCACACTGCCGAAGACGAGGCGGCCGGCCTTGTCCATGCGGAAGGAGGAGAGGATTTCCTTGGTGTCCCAGCAGCCTTCGCGGCCGGGCAGGACGGACTTGGCGAGATTATCGCCGAGCGGGCGGGTGGCGAAGTTGAAATAGGGGAGGTAGACCTGCTCCTCGCGGATGATCTTCCACGGGCCTTGGCTATAGGCTTCCGTTGCCACGATGATCCAGCTTGCCGAGACGGAGCCGCGATCGGTGCGCACCGTCCAGCCTTCGCCGTTTTCTTCCGTCGCGTGCACCGGGCTTGCCGTATGGATGATGGCGCCAGCTTTGAGTGCGGCGTTGGCCAGTCCGCGCACATAGGCAAGCGGCTGGAGCGTTCCGGCGCGTTCATCCAGAAGCGCGCCTGTGTATCCGTTCGTGCCGACCCGCCTTGCGGTTTCCTCGGCGCTCAGGATCCGCACCGGCGCGCCGCGCGCGGCCCACTGGTCGCAGCGCTCGCGAATTTCGGTGAGCCCCGCTTCGCCGACGGCGCAATGCAGCGTGCCGTTCTTTTCCAGTTCACAGGCAATCTCGTGTTTCTCGATGATCTCGCGCACCAGGAAGGGCGCGTTGCCCAGAAGGTCCAGCAGGCGATCGCCATGGACCGGGCCCAGCACATTGGGCAGTTCCTTCGGCATAACCCACATGCCGCCATTGATGAGGCCGACATTGCGGCCAGCACCCCCAAAGCCGATTTCCTTGCCTTCCAGCACGATGCATTTGATGCCGCGTTCCGCCAGATGAAGGGCCGCCGAAAGGCCGGTGAAGCCACCGCCAACGATCACCACATCCGTCGTCACATCCCCTTCCAGCGCGCTGGTTTGCGGCGGTGGCGGAGCGGTCTTTTCCCAAAGGCCATGCGAGCGGGGATCGTTATACATCGGGGGCATCCACAATCATGAGGCAGAGTTGCCGGGCAGGCGGTTGGGCGCGAAGAAGCGCCCTTTGGCGAAAACTCTATCGCGGCGCTTCACCGCTGACCATCGACATCTCGTCATCAATTCATGCCGGGCGGGAATAGTAGCGGGCAGCGTTGCCATGGGATCGTACGACGCCAAAGGCTTGAAAGAGCGGGCTGCCTCAGCCAATAGTGTGTCACACACGCGCAGGCGGCGGC
This sequence comes from Agrobacterium sp. 22117, assembly GCF_052045735.1. Classification (NCBI taxonomy): domain Bacteria; kingdom Pseudomonadati; phylum Pseudomonadota; class Alphaproteobacteria; order Hyphomicrobiales; family Rhizobiaceae; genus Agrobacterium; species Agrobacterium sp. 22117. Next base: position 363,527 of record NZ_JBQEPP010000007.1, read on the forward strand.
TTTTGCCCCACCGCGCCACGCTTACATCAGCCTTTTGGCGAGGAAGACCAGTCATGAAGCCCATCTTCGTTCAGCTCCAATGCGCACCCGGCAAGACCTATGAGGTCGCGGACGCCATCTACAAGACCGAACTGGTTTCGGAGCTTTATTCCACCAGCGGCGAGTATGATCTCATGTTGAAAATCTATCTTGGCCCGGAGCAGGATGTCGGCAAATTCATCAATGATAACATCGTCAGTATTCCGGGCATCGTGCGCTCGCTGACGACGCTGACGTTTACGGCGTTTTGAGACGACACGGGGTTTCCGGGGAAAAGAGAGCGACACCCTCTCGTTCGTCATCCTCGGGCTTGATCCGAGGATCTATCAACCCACCCGTAAGTGCCTGAAAACATGGATTCTCGGGTCAGGCCCGAGGATGGCGGGGAGGAGGGATTGAATCTCATCGCAACGTCGCGCGGAGGTGAACGTCTCGCGGTTTAAGGTGGAGGAAATGGCCGAAGAACTTATTCGGTGTCGTGATTGAAAAATACTGGCTGAAAATCAAAAGGCGATGCCGGGTTGAACGGGCATCGCCTTTATCGTTTTTCAAATGTGGTTTCGTAACAGGCTGAAGATGGGCTCAAACCAGCGCTGCCACGTTGCGGTTGCGCACGAGGTTGCGGATGGCAACGCGCACATCCTCGGCGCTGTCGAAGCGCTGCTCGTCCAGATCATGGACGTGGAACTTGACGGCAATGAACTTCAGCCGGTTGTTATCCGGTACGACGATACCGACCGGTTCGCCTGCGAATTCGATGACTTGCTTTTGCATGGTGCATACTCCCGCTGTGGCTTGATCGCACAGCATAAATGTCGAATTGAATGAATTGAAAATTTGAGGGGACTTAAAAAGTCACCACATTCGACAGCAGCGGGAACACGTGGATTTGTGCCCGGCATTCGAGATCCGATGACCTAGGAGCGCGGCAATGCGCATAAATTTCGACATGACACTCTCCTCTGCTCGTGTTGACCCGGAATACCGAAGAATCACTCTCCAGTTGAATCACTGATATCCCGGTTTTGCCTCGGAATCAATGATTATCAATGTAGGTAGAATATTTTTCTTTATGATGACAGGACGGGGGCGGAAATGTGAAATTTTTGTTTATCCGGCTTGGTTGTATCAAAGCGCCGGAAACGCCGAAGATTTCGTGCCCGTTTAATCTGCCGAGGGCGGGTAGAGGTGATCGTTCCCGTTGAAATCGGAGACGGCGTAACAACCCTCGGCCTGTTTCGTTGCCGCATTCTGACCGATGACGGCTTTTCCGTGGCCGCCTGGAATATCCAGCACGTAAGTCGGCTGGCACAGACCCGACACGTGACCGCGCAAGGCGGACACAATCCGCTGGCCTTCTTCGATGCTCAGCCGGAAGTGGCTGGTGCCGGGCGCAAGATCGGGGTGATGCAGGTAATAGGGCTTGATGCGGTTTTCGACGAAGCTGCGCATCAGCTCTGCCAGCACGGCCGGATCGTCATTGATGCCCTTCAGCAGCACCGTCTGGCTGACCATGGCAATGCCGGCATCCACCAGTCTTGCGCAGGCGGCGCGCGCTTCGTGCGTCATCTCGCGCGGATGGTTGGAATGCAGCGCCACATAGGTCGTCTTGCCGCTGGCCTTGAGTGCGGCAATCAGATCGGCATCGATCTTCTGCGGATCGACCACCGGCACGCGGGTGTGGAAGCGCACGATCTTCACATGCGGAATGGCGCTCAAGCCTTCCATGATCGTTTGCAGACGGCGGGGTGAGAGGACCAGCGGATCGCCGCCGGTGAGGATAACTTCCCAGATCTCCGGGCGGGAGGAGATATAGTCGAAGGCGACGGTAAGCTCTTCCGGGCTCATCATGCCATTGCCCTGCGGGCCGACCATTTCACGGCGGAAGCAGAAGCGGCAATAGACTGGGCAGACATGTACGGCCTTCAACAGCACCCGGTCGGGATAGCGATGGACGATGCCCGGCACGGGACTATGGGCCTCGTCGCCGATCGGATCGGCGCGTTCCTCGTTCGTCTGATAAAGCTCGGCCTCATCCGGGATAAACTGCAGGCCGATCGGGTCTTGTGGATCGGCTGGATCGATCAGCCTGGCCACGCTTGCCGTCAGCGCCACGGCATAACGTTCCGCCACCGGACGCACCCGCTCCAGTGCCGCCTGGTCGATGAGGCCTGCGTCGTGAAGATCGTCAGCCGATTTCAGCGCGCGTGTCGTCATGATCCATAGACCGCGACAGGCGCCCACATCACAAGGTCAATTCTCGGCGCGCCGGTTGCCAGCATCACCAGCCGGTCGAAGCCAAGCGCGATACCGCTCGCCGCCGGCATGATGGTCAGCGCTGCCAGAAGCTCTTCATCGATCGGGTAGGTCTCGCCATAGATGCGGCTCTTTTCCTGCATCTCGATCTCGAAGCGGCGGCGCTGCTCGTCGGCATCGGTCAACTCGCCAAAGGCATTGGCAAGCTCCACGCCGCAGCCATAAAGCTCGAAGCGCTCGGCCACGCGGCCATCGCGCGGCGAGCGCCGGGCAAGGGCAGCCTCGCTGACCGGATATTCATCGAGGATCGTGGCGCGGCCAAAACCGAGTTCCGGCTCCACCTTCTCGACGATGATGCGGCTGAAGATATCGGCCCAGCTATCATCCTGCGCGGTGCGGATGCCCGCAGCCTTTGCCAGCCGGTCCAGATGGTCGCCGTCGTTCTCGCCATTGGGCGATACCGTCGCCAGCAGGTCGATTGACGCATAGCGCTGAAATGCCTCTGCGACGCTGAGCCGCTCCGGCGCCAGAAACGGGTCCATCTCGCGTCCGCGATAGGCAAAGCGTTTGGTTTTTGCCGTGTCTGCGGCGAGCGCCAGAAGCTCGGCGCTGTCTGCCATCAGGCTCTCATAGGTCTCGCCTGCGCGGTACCATTCCAGCATGGTGAATTCGGGGTGGTGCAACGGCCCGCGCTCGCGGTTGCGATAGACATGGGCAAAGCAGGCAATGCGCGTTTCACCGGCGGCCAGCAGCTTCTTGCAGGCAAATTCCGGCGAGGTATGCAGGTAAAGGGGCGCGTTCTCGCCACTCGTGGTGATGCCCGTCGTGGCGAAGGCATGCAGATGCGCCTCGTTTCCGGGCGAAATCTGCAAGGTGGCGGTATCGACTTCGATGAAATCGCGATCGGCAAAGAAAGAACGGAAAGCGCGCTGGATGGCATTGCGGCCCATCAGGAAGGGCCGGCGGTCCATATGGACGTCCGGTTGCCACCAGGATGAGGTTGTGTCTGCGCGCGTGCTCATCTGCCCGTCTGTCCGCTGTCTCTCTTGACCAAGGTGCGTTGCAACGCTGCCTAATCCACCGGTTGAATGTCTGTTTCAGCGCCGCTCGTTTGAAAACCGTATGACAGTTTTCGCTTCGCGTGTCTGAAAGGCTGGCAATTCTCCCGGAATTAAGGTAGTTGCGCCCCAGAAAACAGACAAAACGTCCATCGGGTCAGTGCAGCCGCGCCGTCCTTACGACGCATTTCATTGAGTTACAAGGAAATCATATGGTCAAGGTTATCGCCTCATCCGTCCGCAAGGGCAATGTTCTCGAAGTCGAGGGCAAGCTCTACGTCGTGCTCACGGCCAATAACTTCCATCCTGGCAAGGGCACGCCCGTGACCCAGGTGGACATGCGCCGCATCGTCGACGGCGTGAAGGTATCCGAGCGCTGGCGCACGACCGAGCAGGTCGAGCGCGCCTTCGTCGAAGACCTGAACTTCCAGTTCCTCTATGAGGATGGCGAAGGCTTCCACTTCATGAACCCGGAAAACTACGACCAGGTGGTCGTCGATGCCGAGACCATGGGCGACCAGAAGGCCTACCTCCAGGAAGGCATGACCTGCGTTCTCTCCATCCACGAAGGCCTGCCGCTCGCCATCGAGCTGCCGCGCCACGTGACGCTCGAAATCGTCGAGACCGAGCCGGTCGTCAAGGGCCAGACGGCATCGTCCTCCTACAAACCCGCGATCCTCTCCAACGGCATCCGCGTCATGGTCCCGCCGCATATCGACGCCGGTGTGCGCGTCGTCGTTGCCACGGAAGACAATTCCTACGTCGAGCGCGCCAAGAACTAAGCGCGACCGGACGTTTTTGATTGAGAAGCCTCGGAGCGATCCGGGGCTTTTTTTGTTGGTGGGAGGTGGCGCGTCGGCATCGTTGAAAAGATGGATTCTTGGCTCAAGGCCACCGCGGTCCGGTTTAAATTGAGAGATCTGTATTGGGCGAGAGGGTTGCTCTTTCCGCGACCCCACTTCGGCTCATTCGGTCGCCCGCCGAGACGTACCGCACCCCCTCTGTCCTGCCGGACATCTCCCCCTCAAGGGGGGAGATCGAACTGGTGCACCGTCTTGCCCCAAACTGCGGTGAGCGGTGAGATGTGAAATGCAAAGAGTGCCTTTTGCCGATCTCCCCCCTTGAGGGGGAGATGCCCGGCAGGGCAGAGGGGGGTGAGCCGCAAAGGCTTCGCCAGCCAGCGCTGCTGAAACACGTGCTACCTCGTGACCTGAGCGCCCGCACAAACAAAAATCCCGCAGCCAGGGCCGCGGGATTTCAAAAAGCACCGAAATGGTGAAGCCCTTACATGCCCTTCGGCACGTTGGCCGCCACCTTGACGGCTGCGACCGAGTTTGGCGATCCCACGGCATAGCCGCCACCGAGTGCGACGCTGAGCGCCACGTAGTCCTGTGCGGCCTGCTGAACAGCGGTTGCCAGGTTTGCCTGGGCGTCGGAAACGTTGCGCTGTGCGTCGAGAACGTCGAGCAGCGAGGAGGCGCCGTCGCGGTAGCTGGCGGTCGCAAGCGAGAGGGCTTCCTTGTAGGAATCGACCGTCTTGCGGTAGGCGTTGACCGTCTGCTGGTCGCGGTTGAGCGCCGTCAGGGCGTTTTCGACTTCTTCCACCGCGCTAAGCACGGTCGACTTCCAGGCGAGGTACTGTTCGCGGGCAACCGACTTCTGGATGTCGACGCCTGCGCGCAGGGCACCGCCGTCGAGGATCGGCAGCGTGATGGTCGGACCGAAGCCCCAGCCATTGGACGTGCCGCGTGCGCCACCGCTGATGCGGGTGTAGCTTGGCGTGATCGAACCGCTCAGCGTAATGCTTGGGAAGAGCTGCGCTTCGGCAACACCGATGTTGGCAACGGCTGCGGCCAGCTGACGCTCGGCTGCGCGGATGTCCGGACGGTTGCGGATCAGATCCGCAGGAATGCCGGTGCGCGGAACGGCGCGGGCGACAGGCTGGCGTGCGCCGCGCTGCAGTTCGACGACCAGCGAATCAGCCGGCATGCCAAGCAGGGTGGCGATGCGGTGTGCTGCGCGGCGGTAGTTGGTTTCAAGCGTCGGCATCTGCGCCAGCGTCGAGTTGACCAGACCTTCGGACTGGACGACATCGAGACGCGAGGCAGCGCCTGCTTCCAGCTGCAGCTTGGTCAGATCCAGCGTCTCGCGGCGTGACCCGAGGTTCTGGCGGGCAATCGCCAGACGCTCCTGGTAGTAGCGCACGTCGATATAGGCAGACGCTACCGAGGAGATCAGCGTCAGGCGCTGAACGTCAGCCGTTGCATAAGCGGCGTCGAGCGAGGCGGCAGCGCTTTCCTTTTCGCGGCGGTAGCGACCGAAGAGGTCAAGCAGCCAGGACACGTTGAAGGCGTTGCTGGTGGTGTTGCTGACCCGTTCATTGGTGCTCGGGAAGCTGCCTTTGCTGCCGGAGGTTTCATGACGGAAGGTCGAGCCGAGCTGTGGGAGCGAACCAGCGCCCGCTACTGTGATGTTCGATTCGGCCTGGTTGATGCGCTCGATCGCCTGCAGAACGGTCAGGTTCTGCGACAGGCCGGTCGAAACATAGCCGTTCAGGCGGCTGTCATTGAATGCGGTCCACCATGCGACCGTGGCAATGTCGCCATTGCTGGTCTTGCTGCCTTCGGAGAACTTGGCTGGCAATTGGGTTTCCGGCGCCTTGTGGTCAGGGCCGACGACGCAGCCTGAAAGCAGGAGCAGCGTCAGAGGAATGGTCGCACGAAGTGACAGCATATGGTTATCCCGGTTTGTGTAGCGCACTGGGCGCTCCTCAGTCGAAGCGAGCGTCGCGTTGCTGTTTGCTGAAGGAGGTGCAGCTTTCGAATCTGCCATACTTCTATCAGCCTCGATTTGCATTGCTAGCATATTTCAACGGTTGTTAACGTTTAGAAAGCCGCCTGATAATGACGAAGAAGGACGGTACGAAGAAAATTCCGAGCAGTGTTGCAGAAAGCATACCACCCAATACCCCAATACCGATCGCATTCTGCGCCGCGGAGCCTGCACCGCTTGCAATGGCGAGCGGCACGACGCCCAGAATGAAGGCGAGCGATGTCATGATAATGGGGCGAAGGCGAAGCTTTGCCGCTTCCAAGGTTGCCTCGAGCAAGCTCAATCCATGTTCCTGCCTCTCCTTTGCAAACTCGACAATGAGGATGGCGTTCTTGGCTGCAAGACCGATCGTGGTCAGCAGTCCCACCTTGAAATAGACGTCGTTGGACTGGCCGAAGAAGTGCGCGGCGGTGACCGCACCCAGAACACCCACCGGCACGGCCAGAATGACCGAGAAGGGGATCGACCAGCTTTCGTAAAGGGCTGCCAGGCAGAGGAAGACGATCAGGACCGATAGCGCATAGAGCAGTGGCGCCTGCGAACCCGACAGGCGTTCCTGGTAGGAAATGCCCTGCCAGGCCACGGTGTAGCCACCGGGCAAGCTCGCCGTCAGCCGCTCCATCTCGTTCATCGCATCACCGGAGGCAACGCCTGGGCCTGCGGCACCATCGAGCGAAATGGCGCTCGTGCCGTTGAAGCGCGCAAGGGTCGGTGCGGCATTCTGCCAGCTGATCGTGCTGAAAGAGGAGAAGGGCACCATCTCGCCGCTGGCATTGCGGGCATACCAGTGCTTCAGGTCGTCCGGCTGCATGCGATAGGGCGCATCACCCTGCACATAGACCGGCTTCAATTCGCCATTCAGCGTGAAGTCGTTGACATCGCGACCGGCAAAGATGGTCGAGAGCATCAGGTTGACCGAGGCGAGATCGACGCCCATCGCGCCCATCTTCTCCTTGTCGAGATCGATCTTCATCTGCGATTCGGCGTCACGGCTGTTGGAGCGCAGCGAACTGATATTCGGATTGCCATTGGCAAGCTGGATCAGTTCCTTCGAGGCGTTGGTCAGTGCGGTCGTGCCGTTGCGGCCACTATCCACCAGATACATGGAGAAGCCGCTGGAGGTGCCGAGACCCTGGATTGCGGGGGGAAGAAGCGGGAAGACCTGCGCATCGCGGAAGGACAGGAACGTGCCCATGGCGCGCTGCACGATGGCTGCGGCATGTGCTTCCGGTGCGGTGCGCTCCGTGAAGTCCTTGAGCTTGGTGAAGACCATGGCGTTGTTCTGGCCGGAACCGCCGAAGCTGAAGCCCAGCACGCCGAAGACGGATTCGACATTGGCAGCTTCCTTCTCACGGAAGTAGCTTTCCACCTGCTTCACCACCTCGTTGGTGCGCTCCGTCGTGGCGCCTGTCGGCAGCTGCACGATCGTCAACAGCACACCCTGGTCTTCCTGCGGCAGGAAGGAGCTTGGAAGGCGGGTGAAGAACCAGGCGCAACCGCCAACCACGATGAGGAAGAGAATGGTGACGCGAACCGGGCGCTTCAGCAGATGGCCGATGCTGCCGACATAGCCATCGGTGGTGCGGCCGAAATTGCGGTTGAACCAGGCCGCCGGGCCGCGCTCCTTCTTGGCATGGACCGGCTTCAACATCGTGGCGCAGAGCGCCGGCGTCAGCACGATGGCAACGACGGCAGAGAGCAGCATCGCCGAAACGATGGTGATGGAGAACTGACGGTAGATGATACCCGTCGAACCGCCGAAGAAGGCCATGGGAATGAAGACCGCGGTCAACACAAGCGCGATGCCGATGATCGCACCGGTGATTTCGCCCATCGACTTTTCCGTCGCTTCGACCGGAGAGAGACCTTCCTCCGACATGATGCGCTCGACGTTTTCGACGACGACGATCGCGTCATCCACCAGAAGACCGATGGCAAGCACCATGGCGAACATGGTGAGCGTGTTGATCGAATAGCCGGTCAAAGCCAGCACGCCGAAGGTGCCGAGCAGAACCACGGGTACGGCGATCATCGGAATGAAGGTGGCGCGCAGGTTCTGCAGGAAGACGAGCAGAACGACGAAGACCAGCACGATGGCTTCGATCAGCGTGTGGACGACCTTTTCGATCGAGAGCTTGACGAAGGGTGTGGTGTCATAGGGATATTCGATCACCACGCCTTCCGGCAGCGAGCCTGCGACGCTGGTCAGCGCGTCCTTGACGCGGGCTGCCGTATCGAGCGCGTTCGCGCCAGTCGCAAGGTTCACCGCGAAGCCTGCGGACGGGCGACCGTTGGAGCGGGAATCCCCGCCATAGCTTTCCTGGCCGATTTCCACGCGCGCCACATCGCTGAGGCGAACCGTGGCACCGTCCTTTTCGACCTTAAGGATGATGGATTCGAAATCGGAAACCGTGGTCAGCTGGCTTTGCGCCGTGACAGTGACGTTCAGCTGCTGGCCCTTGACCGCGGGCTGTGCGCCGAGCGAACCGACCGAGACCTGGGTGTTCTGGCTTTCGATCGCGCTCGTCACGTCGGCGGTCGTCAACTGATACTTGTTCAGCTTGTAGGGATCGAGCCACACACGCATGGCGTATTCGGAGCCGAAGACGTTGATGCTGCCAACACCTTCCAGGCGCTTGATCTGGTCTTCGACGCGGGTGGAAAAGACGTCGCCCAGATTGGCCGAGGTCCGCTTGCCGTCGGTGGAGATCAGCGCGCCGACCATCAGGATCGACGAGGTGGAGCGGCTGACTTCGATGCCCTGCTGCTGCACCACATCGGGAAGCTGCGACTGGACAAGCTGAAGCTTGTTCTGCACCTGGACCTGGGCAATATCCGGCATGATGCTGGTGCCGAAGGTGAGTGTGACGGTCGCGCTGCCGGTGGAGGACGTCGACGTCATATAGGTGAGATCGTCGAGGCCGGTCATTCCGTCTTCGATGATGGTCGTCACCGATTTTTCCACGGTCTCCGCACTCGCACCATTATAGGAGGCGCTGATGCGCACCGTCGTCGGGGCGATATCCGGATATTGCGAAATCGACAGGGTGAAGATCGCCAAGACGCCGCCAAGCATGATGACGATGGCAATGACCCAGGCAAAGACAGGGCGCTTGATAAAGAAATGAGCCATCTGGACTGCGCCTTATGTGAATTGAACAGTTGAGCCGGACATGGGGGTCATGCCGACTTACTTGGCAGGCGCAGCAGGTTGAGCCTGCTTTTGCGGAACCACGATACCGCGATCGTCGATGGTCGCTTCGACAGGCGCAATCGTCGCGCCATCGGTGATCCACTGGAAGCCGTCGACGATCAGCTTATCGCCGTCCTTGACGTTTTCCGTCACCAGCCACGCATTGCCGGACTGACGGCTGGTGGGGAAGGTGCGGGTTTCCACCTTGTTCTCCGCGCCGACGAACTTTGCGGTCAGCTCGCCATTGGCATTTCGCGTTGCCGCTCTCTGGGGAATAAGGAAGCCCTTTTCCTTACCGATGGCGAGCGTGGCGCGCACATACATGCCTGGCAGAATGAGGTCGTTCGGATTGTCGAAAAGCGCGCGGATGGAAAAGGTGCCGGTGGTTTCGCTGACTGCCTTGTCGGACATGTCGATCTTGCCGTCCTGCTTGTATTCCGTGCCGTCTTCCAGCGTCAGATGGATGCCGGCCTTTTTCTCGCCGCTGCCGATAGTGCCGGCTGCGATCGCATCGCGCAGGCGCAGCAGATTTGCGCTCGATTCGATCAGGTCGATATAGATGGGGTCGATGCGGCGAAGCGTCGTCAGCGCCGTCGTCTGGTTGGCGGTCACCACATTGCCGACGGTGACATTGGTGAAGGAGACGATGCCGTCAAATGGCGCGCGCACCTTGGTCAGGTCGAGATTGATCTGCGCCGTCTCAAGCGCTGCGCGTGCCTGCGCCACATCGGCCTGCGCCTGGGCAAGCGTCGTTCGGGCATTTTCCAATTCAATCTGCGTCGCACCGCTGTTGACGAGGCGCTCGTAGCGGACGAAGTTCGCCTGTGCGGCTGGAATGCTCGCTTCCGCCTTGGCAAGGGTCGCCTTGGCCTGCGCGACTTCCGCCCCATAGGTATCGTCATCGATCTGATAGAGAACGGTGCCCTGCTTGACCTCGCTGCCTTCCTTATAGGGAATCTCGCGGATGATGCCCGACACGCGCGGTCGGATATCGGCGCTCTGATAGGCGCTGGCCCGACCGGGCAGCACGGTGGTCAGCGGGCTTTCGCTCTCCTTCAGGGTGATGACGCTGACGGGCGAGGGCGGCCGCTTGGCCTGTTGGGCGCCAGCATCCTTGCCATCGCCGCTATCGCTGCAGCCCGAAAGGACGCCTGCCATGAGAACCGTTGCTAGAAGGGCTTGAAGGCGTCGGGTCATCAATTTTCTCATATTGGAGTATGAAGGAATAGGGCTGCGGTCGATCGATCTTTTAAAAAACGTCAGCCGCTCGGGTCGTACAAAGCGGCATTTTACTTCATCTCGTTCAAAGGCCTGGACGACGCGCATATACCGTCAAATCAGGGCAAGACTGAAAATGCTGGAAGTGACGTAAATTTAAAACCGTCACTTTTCAAGAGCGTATTTCAGCGAACGGTCAATCAGCATAACCACATCCTCGCATCGTGTTGCCAAAATGCCAACATCTTCGCGGGAAATCAGCAAAGGATGCAGAACACAGGAGAGCACGGTCAATGCGAGTCCGGCTTCCTTGATTGGGTCTGCCTCGCGGTAGACACCCTGTTTGATGCCATCGCCGATAATGGTGGCGAATTGCTGCGTCAGCACCTGATGGTAATGGGCGCCGCAGGAGAGTTCGCGCTTCGAGGTCTGCAGGAAGACGTCGATCATATAGGGATTGTCGGTCAGGTCGTTGCGATGGTTTTGCATCAGCGTGCGAACCAGCGTCAGCATCCGATCGTGCGGGGTGTGGGTATCGTCGAGAAGATGCATCTTCTCTTTGAACACGCCGATGCGTTGGAGCATGATGGCATCGACCAGGGCGATCTTGGAATGAAAGTGCTTGAACACGTTGGCCGGTGACATGCCAAGTGCCGCAGCGATATCGGCGATGGCGACGGCAGAAAAGCCCCGCTCACGGAACAGCCTGTCCGTCATTGCCAGAATATCGCGGCGGGTTTCCTCGCCGGAACGCCGCGGGCGGGTGGCTTTCTTCACCACCGCCTCGCTGATCTTTTTCGAATTGCTATCGGCAACCTTGGTCACAGTCAGGCTCCGGGGAAATAAGGCTCCAGGTTCCGTCTCACTCTGTCGAGCGGTGATGCCTCTTCGTTATTGGGCTTGAAGGTCTGCCCGGTAATGCGCTCATAGGCTTCCATATAGACACGAGACGTTTGCAGAACCAGTTCCTCCGGGATTTGCGGAATCTCATCCTTATAGGGATCGCAGCGCTCGGCAACCCAGGCGCGGACGAAATCCTTGTCGAAGCTGACCGGGCGCGCGCCCGTCTCGAAGGCGTGCTGATAGCTGTCTGCCATCCAGTAGCGGCTGCTATCGGGCGTGTGGATCTCGTCGGCCAGAATGATCGTGCCGTTTTCGTCGGTGCCGAACTCATACTTTGTGTCGACCAGAATGAGGCCGCGTTTGGCCGCAACTTCCTGGCCGCGCTTGAAGAGCGCCAGCGCATAGGTGGAGAGCGTCTGCCACTGCTCTTCGGTCAGAAGCTTCTTCTCGACGATCTCGGCCGGCGTCAGCGGCTCGTCATGCCCGCCATCGAATTCCTTGCTGGTGGGCGTGATGATCGGCTCGGGCAGTTCCTGGTTGTCCTTCATGCCGTCGGGGAAGGTCACGCCATACATGCTGCGCTCACCCTTCTTATAGAGGGTGAGGATGGAGGTGCCGGTCGTGCCCGCCAGATATCCGCGAACGACGATCTCGACGGGCAGGATGGTGAGCCGCTTGCCGATGACGACATTGGGATCGGGATAGGAGACGACATGGTTGGGGCAGATGTCCTTGGTCTCTTCGAACCAGTAATGCGCCGTCTCGGTCAGCACCTGTCCCTTATAGGGAATACAGGTGAGGATACGGTCGAAAGCGCTCAGCCTGTCGGTGGAGATGATGATCCGGTTGCCGTCCGGAAGATCGTAATTCTCGCGGACCTTGCCACGATAATAGTTGGGAAGTTCAGGGATGACGGCTTCTTTCAGGATACGCACGGGCTTTCCTATCTCTGCAAATATCGCTGGACGGGCCATAGTCGATGGCGCGACGGTAAAACAACCCTATCCGATGTTGGGAAATCGGAAAATAGAGAGGTAGAAGTTTGGGGATTTGAGAGCTCCCGTTGCGTGAGTTCGAAATTGCCTATTTAAAACAGCGACTTACAAGAAATATGGATTTTGTTGAAAAACCTCTGTTGACTTGTTTGGGGTGTGTCTCTTATAAGTCCGCTCACTGACGAGGGCGGCGGCGCTGCTGGCGACGAAGTCCTTTGTTCTAGAGAAAATCG
>NZ_JBQEPP010000008.1:0-163292 GCF_052045735.1 Agrobacterium sp. 22117
CATCTTTTCCGATTTTCTCTAGAACAAAGGACTTCGTCGCCAGCAGCGCCGCCGCCCTCGTCAGTGAGCGGACTTATAAGAGACACACCCCAAACAAGTCAACAGACGTTTTTCAACAAAATCCATATTTCTCGTAAGTCACTGTTTTGTATGATTAATTTTGACGAACCTGGCAAACAGGTGTCAGAAACATATCAGTTCCGTGACGTTCCCTGTGGGTTTTTACGAGAAAGCAGGGAGAAGTCCGCGCCGTACACATACGCGCCACGTTTTCGCCGCGACTTAATCCTATCTGCACTTCTTAACGAAGAGTTACAGCAAGCTGGGGACTGCGTCGGGATCGCCGCGCAGAAGTTTGACTCCTCGGTCTGAAAGTTGCACATCTTCGTCACATGACTTCTGGAGATCAAATGCAGAAACGGTCGCGACAGGCATGACGGCGGATCGGGATATGATCCGTACGCTCGGGACCGAGCCGCCTATTCTGGCGGAAGGCCGGCGAGCACCCGACCGGCGCGAGATCTCGATCCGCTGGCTGAGCGGGACATTTCTCACAGGGATCACCTCTTCCATATTGATGGGCGTTGCACTCTTTGCAGCGCTCGATGGTCGTCAGCAGCTTGCCATCCCCGCAGAAGCCTTCGCGCGTGGAGACATGGAACACTCCCTTTCCGAGACAGTTCGCCGTGGCACCCGGTTGGTGGCACCCAATATCGCAGCGCGTCCTTCGGACCGCTCTGTTATGGAAGTCTCGACAGTCATTCATGATGGCGACAAGGAAGTGGTTCGCAAAGTCCCCTTCGCCCATGTGAAGATCTCGCTCGCTGCCAATTATAATACGCAGGATGATTATCCCGCATTCGATCCGCTCAACATCTTCGCCACCGACGATGAGCCGGAAGCTGCTGGGGCGAGCAAGACCGGGACAATCTACGGGTCCGAGGTGGAATCGGAAGTCAGCCTCAAATCAGTTCCTTTCCCGACGAAGCACAGCCCGTTTGCCTATGCCGGCGCGATGAGTTTCGATGAGGTGGAAGAAGCGGTCCGTTCCAACGGTTCTATCTTGACAGACGGCAACGAACAGCTTGCTGCGCTCTACTATATCGATCCACGTCGGTTCGAGGCCGATGAGGATGTGGACATCACCGCGGGACTGGCTGCCCGCGTCGTTGAACAGAACATGTCGGTGTCGACGCCGCAGGCACCGACGGTCAAACTGCCGGAATTTGCCGACGACGTCATTCCCGTGCGGCAGAGTCAGACGATGGAGGCTGCCCTTTTCGGCGCTGGCTATTCCAAGGAACAAGCCAAGCAGACCGCGACAGCCCTTGCGTCCGTCAATGAGACGGGGGAACTGCAGGCGGGTGACGTTCTCCGCATCGGCATTTTGCAGGACGACGAAAAGAGCGATATCGTTCGCGCCAGCCTTTACCGCAAGAACCGCCACGTCGTGACGGTGGCGGCAAACGACCAGAAGACCTTCGTCGCAGCGAGCGAACCGCCAAAACTCGATGCGGTCGCGACTGCCTTTGACGGCGGCAACGCGCCGATGACGGCGAACCGCGATCTGCCGCGTGTTTATGACGGCGTTTATCGCGCCGCTCTTGCCTATGGTATGAACCAGAGCATGGTATCGCAGCTCATCAAGCTTCTGGCGAGCAGCGTCGATTTCCAGGCCCAGCTGAAACCTTCGGATTCACTTGAGGCCTTCTTTTCGGTCGAAGGACCGGATGGCAAGGCGACCGAACAATCCGAATTGCTCTACGTCAATGCCAAATTCGGCGACAACCAGACGCGTTTCTATCGCTTCCAAAACCCGGATGATGGCAGCATCGATTACTTCGACGGCGAAGGCAAAAGTATTCGCCAGTTTCTGATCCGCAATCCGGTTCCGAACGGTCGCATGACATCCGGTTTCGGCATGCGGCGTCACCCGGTTCTACGATTCAGCCGTATGCATACCGGCACCGACTGGGCAGCGCCCCGCGGCACGCCGATCATTGCCACGGGTAACGGCGTTGTTGAGAAGGCGGGATGGGCATCCGGCTACGGCAACCAGACTTTGATCCGCCATGCCAATGGGTATGTCTCCTCCTATAACCACCAGAGCGCCATTGCGAAGGGCGTGGTGGAAGGAGCGCGCGTCACGCAGGGCCAGGTGATCGGCTATGTCGGCTCCACCGGTCTTTCTACCGGCGCGCACCTGCATTATGAGCTGATCGTCAATGGCACCAAAGTGGATGCGATGAAGGTTCGCCTTCCGGGCGGCAAGTCGCTTTCCGGCCAAGCACTCGCACGCTTCTCGGATGAGCGTCGTCGTATCGACACGCTGCTGAACATCGACGGCAAGGGCGAGCAGGTCGCCAGCCGCTAATCAACTCTGTTAGACACCGTCGCGCCTAAAGCGTAACGAGCGAATCTGAAAGATCGCGATACGCGAAAGGCGGAGCGACCTTAAGCGCGCTCGGCTGCAGGGAAAATCTTGGCGCGGCGAATGACCACATGGCCGTGGTCTCCGGCTTCCACCGACGATTCCGGCGGTACATCGAATTCGAGAAGATCCCCTTCTCTCGTCGTGGCGATCACGCGGCGCTCCCCTGCCCTGTCCAGAACACGGGTGACTTGCGCGGGAATCCCATCATGCAAATCCTCCCATTCCAGATCGGCAGGGCGGGCATAGATCTCGACAGGTCCGTCCGCCTGACCGTAGGCAAACTGAACCTCTGTGTTTCCGACATAGACCTTGCCGTTCTTGGCAATCCCGGAAACCTTGTTTGTGTCTCCCAGAAAGGTCATGACGAAGGCGCTGTTCGGCTGGCGGCAGACCTCTTTCGGCGTGCCCTGCTGGACGATCTCACCCTGATTGAGAATGACGACGCGATCCGCAAGATCGAGCGCCTCTTCCTGGTCGTGGGTGACGAAGATCGTGGTGATGCCCAACTCGTCGTGGATTTCGCGAAGCCAGCGGCGCAGGTCGCGACGAACGTTTGCGTCGAGCGCGCCGAAGGGCTCATCGAGCAACAGAACCTTGGGATCCACGGAAAGTGCGCGTGCCAGGGCGACGCGTTGCCTTTGCCCACCGGAAATCTGCGCGGGAAACCTGTCGCCCAACCCCTCGAGCCTTACCAGCCGCAACAATTCCTGAACGCGGGCGTCGATCTCGGCGCGGTTCCGCTTCACGCGTGAGACTTTCAGCCCGAAAGCGATGTTCTCGTTCAGCGTCATATGCGGGAAGAGTGCATAATGCTGGAAGACGAAGCCAACGCCTCGGTCGCGGACGGGGATGTTTGTTGCATCCGTCTCGCCGAAATAGATCTGGCCGCCATCCGTATATTCGAGCCCTGCAACCATACGCAGGATCGTCGTCTTGCCGGAGCCGGAAGGACCGAGAAGCGCCAGCAATTCGCCGCTTTCGATATCGAGCGAGACATCGCGCACGGCGCGAAACGTGTCGAAGGTTTTAACGACATTCTGCAGGCGGATTTTCATGAAATCGTCTCCGTGGCGACGGCGTTTGCGGCGCTCAGCTTTTTACGTCCGCGACCTGCACCGCGCCGCTCCAATGCGACTTTGGCGATGATGGTGATAACGGCAAGCGCCGCGAGAATTGAGGCGGAGGCGAAAGCGCCAGCAGCCTGATAGTCGTGATAAAGAAGCTCGATATGCAGCGGCAGCGTGTTGGTCTGCCCGCGAATATTGCCCGAAACGATAGACACCGCGCCAAATTCGCCCATGACACGGGCGTTGCACAGTACGACGCCATAGAGGAGCGCCCATTTGATGTTGGGCAGCGTAACGGAAAAGAAAGTGCGCCAGCCGGAGGCCCCAAGCGAAGTTGCCGCCTCCTCCAAATCGCGTCCCTGCGCCTGCATCAGCGGGATGAGCTCGCGCGCAACAAATGGAGCCGTGACGAACATCGAGGCGATGACGATGCCCGGTAGAGCGAAGAGAATCTTGATTTCATAGGCATCCAGCAACGGCCCGAACAGACCCTGCAGGCCATAGACGAAGAGATAGGCGACGCCGGCAACGATGGGAGATATGGAGAAGGGAATTTCCACGATGACCAGCAGGAAACGCTTGCCCCAGAAGTCGAACTTGGTGATCGCCCAGGCAGCAGCGACACCGAAGAGCGTGTTGATCGGCACCGCGATCAGTGCGGTGATCACCGTCAGCATGATGGCATGACGGGTATCGGGATGGTTGATGGTCGCGGCGTAGGCCTTCAGACCTTGAGAAAAGGCCTCGACGGCGATGACCAGCAGAGGCGCCACCACCAGGAAGGCCCCGATGATGAGAACGAAGCCGATCAGGCTTCGGCGCACCCATGGTGCATCGCCGACGCGCGGCGGCTTGCGGCGAGAGGAAATAGCGCTCATTCTCTAGCTCCTCACCGTGTAGCGCAAAGCGCGTGCCTGCAGATAATTCGTGAGCGCCAGCATCACGAAAGCCGTGATCAACAGAACGGATGCGATCGCTGCAGCCGCCTGATAATCATATTCCTCCAGCCGGATGAAGATCAGCAGTGAGGTAATCTCGGTCGAGAAGGGCTGATTGCCGGCAATGAAGATGATGGCGCCGAATTCGCCAAGGCTGCGGGCAAAGGAGAGCGACAGGCCGGCAAGAAGCGCTGGCGTCAGAAGTGGCAGGATGACCTTGCGAAAAATCTCGAGATCCGATCCACCGAGCGACTGGGCGGCCTCTTCCAATGCAGGGTCCAGATCTTCCAGCACGGGCTGAACGGTGCGAACGATGAAGGGCAGACTGGTAAAGGCCATCGCCACGATGATGCCGAGCGGCGTATAGGCGACCTTTATTCCGACCTCTGCCAGAACTGAGCCAAACCAGCCGTTTCCAGCAAAAAGCGCTGTCAGCGCAATACCGGCCACCGCCGTCGGTAGCGCGAAGGGCAAATCAACAATGGCATCGACCAGACGCCAGCCCGGAAAGCGATAGCGTGTCAGCACCCATGCAAGTGCGAGGCCGAAGATGACGTTGAAGACTGTTGCGGCCAGCGCGCAAAGAACGGTGACGCGGTAGCTCGCGAAGGCTCGCGGAGACGATATGATGCTCCAATATTCCGCCGGTCCGAGGCTTGCCGCCTTGAAGACGAGTGCCGCCAGGGGAAGAACGACGATGATGCCGACGTAAAGCAGCGTGACGCCGAGAGACAATTTGAGCCCCGGCAGGACATTGCGTTTCAAATCTTCCCCCTCTGCATCGGCGAAGGTCCTGTTTCTCGGCACGAGATGGAGAGACACAAGATCAAAAATCGACCCGGCGAGTATCCCGCCGGGTCGATGTGGATTTGTGCCATAGAACGATTAGCGATTGCCGTAAAGCGCATCCAGTTTTCCGCCAGAGGCGAAATGGTCTTTCTGGATCTTGTCCCAGCCGCCGAAAACATCATTGACGTTGACGAGGCGAATGCTGGGGAACTGGTCCTTGAACTCGGCCGCAACCTTTTCATTGTGAACGCGGTGACCGAACTCAGCGGCAATGCGCTGGCCTTCTTCGGTATAAAGGAAGTCGAGGTAAGACTTTGCCAATTCGCGCGAGTCGCGCTTGTCCACAACCTTGTCGACGACCGCGACCGGGAATTCGGAAAGCAGGCTGACGGACGGCACAACGCCTTCGAACTTGTCCGTGCCGTACTGCTTGGCAATGCCACGGGTTTCGGCCTCGAAGGTGATCAAAACGTCGCCGATCTCACGCTCGACGAAGGTGGTCGTCGCGGCGCGGCCTCCGGTATCGAAGACAGGAACGTTGGCGAAGATCTTCTTGATGAACTCGTCGACCTTGGCCTGGTCGCCATTGAACTTCTCATTGGCGAAAGCGACAGCGGCCAAATAGGTGTAGCGCGCATTGCCGGACGTCTTCGGGTTCGGGAAGACGATCTTCACGTCATCGCGAACAAGATCATCCCAGTCCTTGATATTCTTGGGATTGCCCTTGCGAACAAGAAAGGACGGGAAGGAGTAGAAGGGCGACGCGTCGTTAGGGAAATCCTTCTGCCAGTCGGCGGAAACAAAACCCTGCTTCACGAGGAAATCGATATCCGTGACCTGGTTGAAGGTAACGACATCTGCCGCCAGACCCTCAACGATCGCACGGGCCTGCTTCGAGGTGCCGGCATGCGATTGGTCGATCGTCACGCCCGGATGGGATTTGACGAAGGCTGCATTTTCAGCCGCGAAGAGCTCACGCGCCACATCATAGGATGCGTTGAGAAGCGTCTTCGGCTCCTCCGCGGAGACAGTGGTGGAAATCAAAGCAGCAAGTGCGGCGCCAATCAGCGCAATCCGTTTCATGTCAGCCCCCATGGATCTCTTTGGAGGCGGAGAATAGAGAAGCAAGATAGCCTCGGCGAGGAACCGTGAACCTCAGGCTGACCCATCTTGAGAATGTTCAACTCCCCGGACTGATCTTTTCGCAGTAATTTTCCGGAAGACCTCTAACCCGATACATGTTCAAAATCTGAACTGTGAGGTTCTGGAGCAGCCGGTAGCGTTGCGGATCTCACCTCGCGACGTGGATTCCCATAACGCCTCGTAAAGACCCGATGTAGCGCCGATCCAGTTGCAAATCCGTGGTTCATGTCGGCCTTTGAGCCCCGCTTTATTGCATCGCCAAAATTTTTTCGCATGTCGTGCTTCCAAACCCGTTTTTGCGGAGTTTGGATGCGGTGGCTCCATCACGCAACATTTATCAAACGGAGGGAAGACAGGGCGCCTGAAAGCGTATTGAGTATATGAGAAAAACAGAAAAACGCTGCCTATTGCGACGCAGCAAATTGACTTGACCGTCTGCAGAATCGTGGCATCTACTACAGCATCAATCCGAAAATCGGAATCGCTTTTCGGAAACGCACGATGCGTAGATTTAAAGATATAGAGCGTCCTAAGTGCGTCTGAATGGACGCACGGCGCTCTAGAGAAAATAGAAGACCGCGGCTCATTCCTGTCCAGCGTTGCCGCCGGACCATGCAGACAGCCCGTTACGGGTTAAGGCGTTACTCCAGGAGATAGACATGCAGGTTTCAGAACAAGAGTGGATCAGCAAGCGGGCTTACACACTTTGGGAGAGCGAAGGCCGCCCGCACGGTCGTGATGCCGAGCACTGGGAGCAGGCGAAAAAAGAATTCACTCTGCTGCAGAGCACGAAGGCGACCAAGCCTGCGCACCGCAAGAAGGGCGAAGTCAAAGCCGCTTCCATCGCTCCCGAGACAACCAAACCCAAGACACGCGCCAAGAAGTCTGCAGCCCAGTAAGCACTTCAGAACAGCTAAGCGCTTCAGAAACTCCAGCCTGCATGAAAAAGCCCCGCTCACACAGAACGGGGCTTTATCGTATCGACTGAGAAGATGCTGCGCAAAACTGCGCAGCGTTTGCGCGCGTGTGTCGCTTTAGAACGTCAAGGCGCGATCGCCGTTTTCGTCCTTGATGCGGGTCGGCAAGCCGATCTTGTTCAAGAGATTGAGGAACGGCTGCGGCGGAAGTTCTTCGACATTCGCCATCTGCTTCACATCCCACTCGCCCGTGGCAATCAGCATGGCTGCGGCAACCGGCGGAACGCCGGCGGTGTAGGAGATGCCCTGCGAGCCGACTTCTTCGTAGGCTTCCTTGTGGTCAGCCACGTTGTAGATGAAGACTTCGCGCTCCTTGCCGTCCTTCGTACCCTTGACGATATCGCCAATGCAGGTCTTGCCCACATAGTCGGGCGCCAGTGAAGACGGATCGGGCAGCACGGCCTTGACCACCTTGAGCGGAACCACTTCCAGACCTTCAGCGGTCTTGACCGGCTTTTCGGACAGGAGGCCAAGGTTCTTCAACACGGTGAAGACGTTGATGTAATGGTCGCCAAAGCCCATCCAGAAACGCACATCCGCGCCATCCATGTTCTTGGAGAGCGAGTGCACTTCATCGTGGCCCGTCATATAGGCCTTCTGCTTGCCAACCACCGGCAGGTCGAATTCCTGTCCGACTTCGAACATCTGGTTCGTCTGCCACTGGCCGTTCTGCCAGGAATAGACCACGCCGGTGAATTCGCGGAAATTGATTTCCGGATCGAAGTTGGTGGAGAACCAACGGCCATGACTACCGGCATTGATATCGACGATATCGACGGACGTGACCTTATCGAAATACTCATCCTTGGCCAGACGCGCATAAGCATTGACCACACCCGGATCGAAGCCGACGCCCAAAATGGCGGTCACGCCCTTTTCCTTGCATTCGGCGGCACGCTTCCATTCGTAGTTTCCATACCACGGCGGCGTTTCGCAAATCTTTGTTGGATCCTCGTGGATCGCGGTATCCATATAGGCAACACCTGCGTCCATGCAGGCCTGAAGAACGGACATGTTGACGAAGGCCGAACCGACGTTGATGACGATCTGGACGCCAGTCTTTTCTATCAAGGCCTTCGTGGCCTCGATATCCAAGGCGTCCAGCGCGTGGGCCTCAAGTTTCACCTCTGTCTTGAGGCTCTTCTTTTCACGTACGGATTCGACAATCTTGCGGCACTTATCGACAGTGCGTGACGCAATATGAATGTCTCCCAATACATCGCTATTCTGGGCGCACTTATGCGCCACGACCTGTGCTACGCCACCGGCGCCGATGATGAGAACGTTCTTCTTCATTTCAGGTGATGCCTCCTTTTCCCCGCAGGGATGGCTTTTTGAGAAAGAGTGCTACATACGTTTTTCAAAAACGCGCTGTTACGACAGACTCTGCTGATAATCGACAAAGTCGAATTCACGGACGGTTCGAATGCTGCCGTCCAGTTCCTTGATGGCGATCGCCGGCATTTTGACGCCGTTGAACCAGTTCTTCTTGACCATTGTATAGCCGGCCGCATCCTGGAAAGAGACGCGGTCGCCGACCTTGAGTGCGTTTTCGAACTTGAATTCGCCGAAGACATCGCCCGCGAGACAGGACTTGCCGCATACCATATAGGAATGCTCGCCCTCGTTGGGCGCAACCTTCGCGTTCTCGCGATAGATCAAGAGATCCAGCATATGGGCTTCAATCGAGCTATCGACAATGGCAAGATTCTTGCCATTGAACAGCGTGTCGAGAACCGACACTTCCAGCGTCGTGCTCTTGGTGATCGATGCTTCGCCCGGCTCAAGATAGACCTGCACGCCGTACTTCTCGGAAAACTGCTTGAGGCGGTCGCAGAACTGGTCGAGCGGATAGTTCTCGCCGGTGAAGTGAATGCCACCACCAAGGCTGACCCACTCCGCACGCGACAGAAGCGAGCTGAACTTTTCCTCGATCTGACCAAGCATCTGGTCGAAGAGGCCGAAATCATTGTTCTCGCAGTTGTTGTGGATCATGAAACCAGAGATGCGGTCCATGACCTTCTCCACCTTGGCCACATCCCATTCGCCAAGACGGCTGAAGGGGCGCGCAGGGTCAGCCAGATCGAAGGTGGAAGAACTAACCTGCGGATTGAGGCGAAGGCCACGAACGATGCCGGACGCCTTGTCGGCGAAGCGTTCCAGCTGCCCGATGGAGTTGAAGATGATCTTGTCGGCATGGGAGACGACTTCGTCGATCTCGTAATCGGCATAGGCGACGGAATAGGCGTGCGTCTCGCCGCCGAATTTCTCGTGACCGAGCCGCACCTCATAGAGCGAGGACGAGGTGGTGCCGTCCATAAACTCAGCCATAAAGTCGAAGACCGACCACGTCGCGAAACACTTGAGCGCGAGAAGAGCCTTGGCGCCGGATTTTTCGCGCACATAGGCAATCTTCTCCATGTTACGGAGAAGCTTGGTCTTGTCGATCAGGTAGTAAGGTGTTTGCAGCATCGGCCAGTCACATCGTCCAATTGATAGAGATCATGAGATCATTTTCCCGGCCTTATATGATGCTTGTGACAGGAAAACAAACCTGTCGAAAACAATTGCAACGATTCCCCGACGGGTTTTCGCAAAAGGCGGGAACAAAAGCTTTGGCGCTACGTTTGGAGGTGAGGCGCATTTTGACACCCTAGAAAAGGATTGAACATGGCAAGCGTTCGCAACGTGGAAGACAAGGTACGCGAAACCCTCAACAGCGCTGAGGCCGAAGATGTCTCCGCACAGCTGGCCCAGCTGCGTGACGATCTTTCCAACCTCGCAAAGAGCGTCAAGGCGCTTGGCGTTGGCGTTTCCCACGAGGTCAAGGCACAGGCATCGCGCGTTGCCGATGATGCCATGGCGAAGTCTGAGCAGACCGTTCATGCGGTTCGCGACGAAATCCAGACCCTGAACGACAATCTGGTCTACCAGGTTCAGCGCAATCCTCTCCAGTCTCTCGGCATCGCTGTCGCAACCGGCTTCCTTCTTGCCCTTGTTACGCGTCGATAAGGCGCAAACATGCTTCAAGCATTTTTGCTCTATCTGGGCGACACACAGCGGGAAGGCACCTTCGTCACGCGCCGGATAAAGACCGGTATCGTGCTGAGGGTGCTTGCCGGCTTCTTCTTTCTGGTTGCCGTGATCGCTGGCGGCATCGGCGGCTCGATCTATCTTGCGAAGGAGATCGGTGCTGGTCCGGCTGCGTTGGTGATTGCCGGCGTCGCATTCCTGCTTGGCGTTATCATGCTGGTCTGGCTGGCAATCCTTCGTCGTCCGACGGCGTACCGCCGTGCACCAATCGCGTCTCCGCTTGCAACAGCACCATTGGCTGTTGAGGCCATGGCGGCGGGTGCTCTTGGAAAACGTCCGTTCACGACGTTGTTGATTGCGATGGCGCTTGGCTTCATCACAACACGCACAACAATTCGCAAGAAGTAAAACTCTTCTGCGCGTCCCTCGGTTTCCAAGGGGCGCGCATTTACCTTGCGGCCTTTTCCAAAAAAATTCCCCCTACCCTTCTTCCGACAAAATGATACGCAGTCTCCAACAGTCTCTTTTTGAAAGGATGTTGGATGCGGAAGAAAGTTCTCGTTGTCGGCGGGGCCGGATATATTGGCTCGCACACCTGCCTGTTGCTTGCAGAACGCGGCTACGAACCTGTCGTTTTCGACAATCTCTCCAATGGTCATGAAGAGTTTGTTCGCTGGGGACCGTTCGAGCAAGGGGACATTCGCGACAAGGCGCGACTGGACGAGGTCTTCACCAAGCATCAGCCCGAGGCGGTTCTTCACTTCGCAGCCCTCATCGAGGTGGGTGAATCGGTCAAGAACCCGGTCGCCTTCTACGATAACAACGTCATTGGCGCCCTGACCCTCCTGTCCGCTACGATGGACGCCGGCGTAAAAGCCTTGGTCTTCTCATCCACATGCGCGACCTATGGTCTGCCCGAACGCGTACCGCTGGACGAAGGCCACCCCCAGGCTCCGATCAATCCCTACGGCAGAACCAAATGGATCGTGGAGCAGGCGCTCAAGGATTTCAGCACCTACAAGGATCTGAAGTCCGTGATGCTGCGCTATTTCAACGCGGCCGGTGCTGATTTCGAAGGCCGTATCGGAGAGTGGCATAAGCCCGAAACGCATGCCATTCCGCTCGCGATCGAGGCGGCGCTTTGCCGCCGCCAGGGCTTCAAGGTGTTTGGCACCGACTATGACACCCGCGACGGCACCTGCGTGCGCGACTATATCCACATCCTCGATCTTGCCGATGCGCATGTCCGCGCGGTGGACTATCTCTTATCTGGCGGCGAAACCGTAGAACTCAACCTCGGCACCGGGACTGGAACGACGGTGAAGGAGTTGCTCGACGCGATTTCAAAAGTCTCTGGCCGCCCGTTCCCCGTGGAATTCGCCGAACGGCGCGAAGGCGACTCCACCACGCTTGTGGCCAATAACGACAAGGCCCGGGAGGTCCTGGGTTGGCAGCCGCGCTATACGCTGGAAGACATCATCTCCTCCGCATGGCGTTGGCATTCGACCCACAATGCGGAGCGTTGAGACACCCGTTCAGCACAAAAAAACACCGGCCCCAATGAGGCCGGTGTTCTGAGAAAGAGCATCATGCTCCCTCTCGCTCCTCTCCCGTAACGGGATTAGGGCTTGGTCGCACCCGTCTGCGTGGTGTCCGTTGCCGCTGGTGCCGTGGTGCTTGCGTTCGCGTTCTTGTCCTTGAGGGTCATGAACTCGGGCGCTGCCTTCAGCGATTCAGCAGTTTCGGTCGTCGTCAGACGGACCGTGCCATTGTTGGTGTCACGTGTCATCGTGAGCTTGTCCATCGGTACGGCAACATCCTTGGTGCCGATTCCGAGGAATCCGCCGACGCCGACCACAGCAGCGACAATGCCGCCGTTTTCTTCAAGGATGAGGTTCGTCACGTTACCGATGCTTTCGTCGGCAGAGGTGTAGACCGAATTGCCGATAAAATCATTGGCGCTGATCTGGTTGGCTGCCTGCTCCGTCAGATAGGAGCCGGATGCTGCATCAGCATTCGCCGTGGTGTCAGTCGCGCCAGGGGTTGTCGGCATGACTGGAGTTGCCGGCGCGGCGTTCGGGCTCGCGGGAGCCGTCGTGCCTGGCGCAGGCTGAGTTGCGTCTTGGGCGATGGCGAGCGGTGCGAACGCTGTTGAACCCATGAGGGCGGCCGTCGCGATAAGGGTCAATGTCTTTTTCATCTCGTACCTTCCTTTCATCGTCGTTAAACCAAACTGGCTGGTGACAGTTCATCTGTCCTTTTCGTCAACCTGTTCGCCGAGCAAACGAAACGACGGCAAAATTGGTTCCGGGTTTTTCACCCTCATCAACAAAGGGTGAAAGGAGAAAAAAGTCTAGAGATATCGCTCCCTGCCGCAAGGAACAGCATTGTGCCGCCAAATTAGACAGCTATTATCTGTGCGTCATTCAGCATAAAAGATGACACTTATGGACGTATAAGGGCACGACAATTTCCAGGTTTAGAGCATTCTTCGCCAGACTGTCTCCCACAGCATCGATTGGCACCTACATCGTCATCATGACGACGCTGGTGACCCTTCCGCTGATTATTTTTGCCGGTTATCTGATGTTGCGGCTTGAAGCGGATGAACGGGAAGATTTGCAGCGTGAAGCCGTCGACGATGCCCGCGCCATCAGCCGCAACATCGAGCGACGTCTTCAGGAACTGAGCACCACGCTTAATCTCCTCGTGCAGTTTCCGGAACTGGAAGATGGCGATCTCGCCAGTTTCCATCAGCGCGTCAGTGAAAGCCTGCGCCAGCGAAACATCTACGTGGTGGTCGCCACGCGCGACGGCGTTCAGAAAGTCAATACGCGCATTCCCTACGGGCAGCCTCTAGGCCAGGTTCCTGCGGATGCCCATATTCAGGAGGCGATCGATGCCAAGCGGATCATGCTTTCGAACATCTTCTATGCCATCAACCGAAAAGAATGGGTGTTCACCGTCACCCTTCCCCTGCCACGTCAGCTCGCAGCCGCTGGCGACGTGTTGATCGTTACGCAAGCCGCGAAGGATCTCTCAAGCCTGATCTCGACGGACGCAATCCCCGCTGGATGGTCGGCATCGGTGATCGACAGCGGCGGGCGCGTGGTGATTTCAAGCAATATGCAACAGGCAGCGCCCGGTATCGCCTATGAGCCGGCAAAACTTGCAGCCGGGATGTCGGCTTTCAGCGGGAGCTTCACCGACGCTCATAACAACATCTATGCCTACGCCCAACTTCCCGGCTGGCCCTGGAAAGCGGTCGTGGCGGGCGCGATAGACCGTAGCGACTCGGCCTTGCGGAGCACCTGGCGGCAGATGTTGATCGGCAGCCTTTTCATCGTCCTGGCTGCAGTCCTCGGCACCTACCTTGTCGGCCGGCAATTGCGGCAGTCCGTCAAACAACTCGTCGCCGTGGCTGAACGCATCGGCGAAGGCGAAATCGTCTCGCGCGTCGAAACCAACGTCAAGGAACTCAACCAGGTCGGTGTGGCACTCTCCAACGCGTCTTTCGATCGTAGTCAGGCAGAAGACCGTAACCAGCTGATTTTGCATGAACTGGTTCACCGGTCCAAGAACATGTTGACCCTGGTGCAGGCGATGATGCGCCAATTGGCGCGGGAGAACACGACCGTTCCCGAACTGCAGAAGGAAGTCGATCACCGACTCCGAGGTCTCGCCATGTCGATCTCGGCACTGGCCGAGGTCCAGTGGGAAGGCCTGCCGATCCACCGTCTGGTGAAAGGCCATCTTGAGGTGTTTGGCTCGACAGCCCATCAGGTCGATATCTCGGGCGAGGATTTCCTCCTATCGCCCGAAGCTGCGCAAAATCTTGGCCTCATCCTTCATGAACTGAGCACAAACTCGATCAAGTACGGCGCGCTTTCAGTCAGGGAAGGACGCGTGCGGCTTCATTGGGCCCTTAATTCATCCGATCACGATAGCGTGACGATGGAGTGGACCGAGACAGGTGGCCCGCCGGCCAGCCAGCCTTCACGTCGAGGATTTGGCTCTACGATCATAAAGCGCCATGCGGAAAGCGCATTTTCTGCTGTCGTCTCAACGGATTATGCGCAAACCGGGTTTACTTGGTCGATGACCGCGCCCGTGGAGCGGCTGCTCAAAAGAAATTCTGGCCCAGAGACTGCGTAAAATATCGTTGGGCCTCTGGAACCAAGAATAGGTGCGTACGTTTCTTCAGCACGCCAGGCCAATTCCCCGTCCCCGCCTAGAGGCCCGGCGCAGCAGGTTTTGCCCCTGAAAACCTGCCCCTGAATAGCACGGCTCTCCCCCGAGCCGTGCTTTTCTGTTTTTGGGTCATCGATCGACAGTCCTCACTCGCCAACTCACGCCGAGACGCGGGGAATGTCCTCCGTCGATAATGTACGCTTTAGCTCATCACCTGAGATAGCCTGCTGGTCGAAGACGCGCTGAGATGACCGCGTGTCCTGTAAAGCATGGCGCGATGTCCAGATTCGCTCCACGCCCTAGGTCGCGTAGCGCATTTCGCTGTCACAAACCGCCGGACACTTTTACGTGGATCATGCTTTAGGACGTGCTGAGCGGCGCACGAGTTCTTTCCACACGCATATGGGCTGAAAAAATCGATCCCGATTTCGAGCCTATGCCATAGCGCTTTGCGTGAAGGTTTTCACGCAAAGGACGTCTTTCGCGTCAGGACGCGATCGGAGCCGGGAAGCGCAGCGTATATCCGATGTCACTGGCCGAAATGTCGTACCGCGCCTCCCCTGCAAGGGCTGCTGGCACCACCTTTTCGAGGACAACGCTACCAAAGTTGCTTCGTCGGTCGCTCTCTTGCGATGCGGGCATATCATCCGGAGAGAGCGGTTCGCTCCAACTCACTTCAAAGAAATCCCCGTCGCGCCGGCATTCCAGCGTGATGGGCAAGTGAAGCGCCAGGTTGGGGCTGTGGCTGACGGTATTCACCACCAGTTCGTGGAAGGCCAGCCCCACATAGAGCGCGCCATTCGGATTGAGCAGGAGGTTTTCACCCTTCATCTGAACCAGGTGAGGATATTCTGGAAGGTAGAGATCCGATTGCTGTTTCAACAATTCGAAAATCTCCGCTCCGCGCCAGTCGGAATCGGTGATCAGATCTTGAGATTGTGCCAGCGCATGCAGCCGCCCACGGAATTTCCGCAGGAAATCTTCCTTGGTAAAACTGAACCGTGCCGTCTGTGCCGAAAGGCTCTGGATGATTGCCAGAAGATTTTTCGAACGATGACTGACCTCGCGCAGCAGCGAGCGAAGCAACTGTTCACGGCGGCGCTCGACGGTGACCTCGCGGATCGTCGTCTTCAACACTCCCTGGCCAGACATGTTGACCGTGGAATAGACATGGAACTGAAATATCCTGTCCTTGCCCGCCATCACCTCAAGCGTGCCGCGGCTGCCCGCAGCGCTAAGGTCCTTCTTCAACTCCGACAGACGCTGAGCAAGGTCCTTGCCGAATATGTTGATGTCCGTAGGCTCGTCTTCCCGCTCCGTCGGGAGGTTCCAAACGTCCGGCAGATTGGCAATGAATATGTAATCCCGGTCACGATCCTGCAGCATGACAGTTTCGCCGGAGTCGAGCAAAGCCAACACCAGCGAATCATGCAATTCACCTTCGTTTCGGTCTCTGTTGTGCCACGCGAGCCGATGCAATCTCATCTCCTAGCGGAAAACGACGTCGAGCCGCGAAGCGCCCGCGCCGACTATCCTTGCGTCAAACGTCCAGCAGCCGCAAGAGTTGCGGGACATAACGACACTCAGCATGAATTACGCGGCAACACGTGAACTTTCATTAAAGAACAGAGCCTGACTGATCAGCGCCTTAACCATATCTGGATTGAAAGGCTTGGTCACAAGGAAGGTCGGCTCAGGCCGCTCACCGGTGAGCAGACGCTCAGGAAAGGCGGTGATGAAGATGACCGGAAGGGTCGTCATCTGAAGGATGTCCTTCATCGCGTCAAGGCCGGAACTGCCGTCAGCAAGCTGAATATCCGCAAGGATCATCTTTGGCTGGGTGCGGTGGAAGAGTTCCAGCGCTTCCTTATGGGTGCGGGCGATGCCGGTGACGTTGTGGCCAAGATCGGTCACCATCTGCTCGATGTCCATCGCGATCAGCGGTTCATCTTCGATGATCATGATGTCGGTCGCAACCTGGCGGGCGATTTCGGACGCCGCCTCATCGATCAACTTGCCGATATCGCTTTCCGGAACCTGAAGAACTTCAGCGGCTTCCGAGGGAGAAAACTCTTCGACGGTGGTCAGCAGAAACGCCTGCCGAGGCACAGCCGGAACGGCCGAAAGATTCGCAGAAGCGCGCTTTTCCCAGCCTGTCAGGTTCTCATCCGTCTTGATGTTGATCGTGACGGAACTAAAAATAGAGACAAACAATTGATAAAGCGAAACACGATCGCTGCTCGTCTGCGGAAAGATGCTGACATCGGCGATCAGAGCTTCGAGGCTAGCAGCGACGTAGGCATCGCCGGTGGATTGAGACCCGCAAACGGCACGCGCGAACCTACGGAGATAAGGTAGGTGCGGTGCAATGCGTGTAGAAACGGACATGTAATTCTCCCCTGTTCATGCGGTCTGCAGCGCAAACCTGCGGGATTAATGCCTGAAGGAAAAAAAAGTTCCGCAGGCTTGGAACGTTTTTTTTGTGAGCGCATTTATAAAGCGTCACAAAAGGAATACCCGCACTCATGAGCATGTTTCAATCGGATCAGGATTCGTCTGATAACGGAGCGGGGCCAAGTGTGCCCGATTCCGGACGAGCGGTCATCACCCGGAAATTGAGAGAACTTTACGACGCTGTCCAGGATGAAGGTATCCCGGACAAGTTCCTCGACCTTCTCGAAAAGCTTGACGAGGCTGAGCGCAGATCGAAAGCTTCGGGTGAATGATGACACAAGACGTGGAAAAAGACGGCCACAACTTTAAACGCGAAATGCTGGCGGCCCTGCCAAATCTGCGCGCATTCGCTATCTCCCTCATTCGCTCTCGCGACCGCGCTGATGATCTTGTCCAGGACACGATCATGAAAGCCTGGGCGAAGCAGGAAAGCTATCAGCCTGGCACGAATATGCGTGCATGGCTGGTGACCATCCTGCGAAACGAGTTCTACAGCCAGATCCGCAAGTCCGGCCGTGAGGTTCAGGACACAGACGGCGCATACACCTCGCGCTTGTCGGTCCCGCCCGAACAGCATGGCTCGGTCGACCTCCACGATTTCCGCCAGGCGCTTGAAAAATTGCCAGACGATCAGCGTGAAGCCATTTTGCTGATCGGTGCTTCCGGCTTTGCCTATGAAGAAGCTGCAGAGATCTGCGGTTGCCCTGTCGGCACGATCAAGAGCCGTGTCAGCCGTGCGCGAATGCGTCTGCAAGAACTTCTCGGCATCGAAAACGAAAACGAGTTCGGTCCTGACGCCCAGACCACGGCAGTCACTGCTGCAATGGGTCTTCGCTGATCGCGTTCAATAACATGACGGGTGGCCCACTGACGCTGCCCGTCACATCCCCGTATCCTTGACGGATTCCATGACGACAAAGGTCGATGTATTCGCGACCGAAGGCAGGCTTGAGATTTTCTCGCCAAGCACCCGTCGATATTTGCGGATGTCTGTCGTTCTTACCTTCAGCAGGTAGTCGAAGGCGCCTGCGATCATGTGGCACTCCTCCACCTCCTTGATCTTGCGCACCGCTGCATTGAACTCATCCAACGCCTTCTCTCTCGTATCGGAGAGCTTGACCTCGGTGAAAGCGATGTGTTCGAGCCCAAGCTTCGCTGCATTGAGCGACGCCCGGAACCCCAGAATATAGCCCTCATCGACAAGCCGCTTCAGGCGGGTCTGGCAGGGCGTCTTCGAAAGCCCCACGCGCCGCGACAATTCCAGCACGGACATTCGCCCGTCCTCGCTGAGCGCTTCCATGATCCTCATATCGAAGTGATCCAGATCGCCTGTTTCTTGCGCCTTCATCATCCACTTTTCCTGCAGAGCTCAGAAATAAAAGTTCGTTTTTCCTTTTTTACCCTTAAAATAAGGCCATAGCAATTTCGCCGGTGGTGTTATTCTGTGAACCAATATGGGGAAGGCAAAAAGCCACCTCATCTTTTCACGAATCCAATCGAGGGCCGATCCGATGGCGGGAACTGTATCCACCGTTGCACTGACTGAAGCGACAACGCCAGTTGGCATTTTTGACCGTTTCGCACCGCAGGTCCGAGAACAGAGCGCGCTCCGCCAAGCGATCACCGCAGCCTATCGCCGCTCTGAACCAGAATGCCTTGCACCCCTTCTCGACGCGGCGAGCGTCAGCGACAGCGAAGCCCAGACGATCAAAGCAACGGCCCGCCGACTGATCGAGGCGCTGCGCGCGAAAGCCAGGGGTACAGGCGTCGAGGGATTGGTGCAGGAATATTCCCTCTCCAGCCAGGAAGGCGTGGCGCTGATGTGCCTTGCCGAAGCGCTGTTGCGCATTCCCGACACGGCGACACGCGATGCGCTGATCCGCGACAAGATCGCCACCGGCGATTGGAAATCGCATCTCGGCGGCGGTCGGTCGCTTTTCGTCAATGCCGCGACCTGGGGCCTCGTCATCACCGGCAAGCTGACCTCGACTGTCAACGACAGGGGCCTGTCTGCCGCGCTGACGAAGCTGATCTCCCGTGCCGGAGAGCCGGTCATACGTCGTGGCGTCGATATGGCGATGCGCATGATGGGCGAGCAGTTCGTCACCGGCCAGACCATCGAGGAAGCCATCAGCCGCTCGCGACCGCTCGAAGCCAAGGGCTTCCAGTATTCCTATGACATGCTGGGCGAAGCGGCGACGACTGCCAAGGACGCCGAACGCTATTACCGCGACTACGAGCAGGCGATCCACGCCATCGGCAAGGCGTCCGCCGGGCGTGGCGTCTATGGTGGACCTGGCATTTCCATCAAGCTTTCTGCACTCCATCCGCGCTATTCCCGCTCGCAAGCCGAGCGGGTGATGGCGGAACTTCTGCCGCGCGTGAAGGCGCTGATGGTTTTGGCGAAGAGCTACGACATCGGCCTCAACATCGACGCGGAAGAGGCTGACCGTTTGGAGATTTCGCTCGATCTGCTGGAATCATTGGCGCTCGACACCGATCTTGGCAACTGGTCCGGCCTTGGCTTCGTCGTTCAGGCCTATGGCCGCCGCTGCCCCTTCGTGCTCGACTACATTATCGATCTCGCGCGCCGCTCCAACCGCCGCATCATGGTGCGGCTGGTGAAGGGTGCTTATTGGGACGCCGAAATCAAGCGCGCTCAACTCGACGGTTTGGAAGACTTCCCAGTCTTCACCCGCAAGGTCCACACCGATGTGTCCTACATCGCCTGCGCCCGAAAGCTGTTGGCTGCGCGGGACGTCATCTTCCCGCAGTTTGCCACCCACAATGCGCAGTCGATGGCGACGATCTACCATCTCGCTGGCCCAGACTTCAAAATCGGCGACTATGAGTTTCAGTGCCTGCATGGCATGGGCGAGCCGCTTTACAGCGAAGTCGTCGGCAAACAGAATCTTGATCGTCCGTGCCGTTTCTACGCGCCTGTCGGGACGCACGAAACGCTCTTGGCCTATCTCGTTCGTCGGTTGCTGGAAAATGGCGCCAACTCTTCCTTCGTCAACCGCATTGCCGATCCGAATGTGCCCGTCGATTCTCTACTGGAAGACCCGGTCGCTGTGGTAAGGGCGATGCCGGTCCCCGGCGCCCAGCATGACAAGATCGCCAAGCCTGAAGCGCTTTATGGCGCAAGGGTGAACTCCAGCGGCCTGGACCTAGCCGATGAAAATGCACTCGCCGCACTGAGTGCCGCACTTTCCGACAGCGTTACGATGAAGTGGAAGGCTGCTGCCCCCAACGCCTCCGGAGAGACGCGCCCGGTAAGGAACCCCGGCGACCACAACGACATCGTTGGCTATGTGACGGAACCGACGCAGGAGGATGTCGCTACGGCGCTGGAGGTCGCAGCTTCCTCATCATGGCCGCAGTCCAGCACCGAGACACGCGCCTACTGCCTGGAAAAGGCAGCGGACCTCATGCAGGCGCGGATGCCGACGCTGCTTGGCCTCATCATGCGCGAAGCCGGGAAATCGGCTCCCAACGCTATCGCGGAAGTGCGGGAAGCCATCGACTTCCTGCGCTACTACGCGGCGGAAGCACGCAGCACATTCGGCCTGCTGCAACAGCCACTCGGACCCATCGTCTGCATCAGCCCATGGAACTTCCCGCTGGCGATCTTCATCGGCCAAGTTGCGGCGGCTCTCGTTGCCGGCAACCCTGTTCTGGCAAAGCCTGCGGAAGAAACGCCGCTGATCGCAGCCGAAGGCGTACGACTTCTGCACGAAGCCGGGGTTCCTGCCGATGCGGTTCAGCTTCTGCCAGGTGCAGGTCAGACCGGCGCGCAGCTCGTCGCGGCTCCACAGACAGCCGGCGTGATGTTCACCGGCTCCACCGAGGTGGCGCGCCTGATCCAGAAGCAGCTTGCCGAGCGCGTTTCGAGCGACGGACGTACCATTCCGCTGATTGCCGAGACCGGCGGCCAGAACGCCATGATCGTCGACTCCTCGGCGCTTGCCGAACAGGTGGTGGCAGACGTGATCGCTTCGGCTTTCGACAGCGCCGGCCAGCGCTGCTCGGCGCTTCGCGTTCTTTGCCTGCAGGACGATGTGGCTGAGCGGACACTGACGATGCTGAAGGGCGCGCTCCATGAATTGCGCATCGGCCGTACGGATCAGCTTTCGGTCGATGTCGGCCCGGTGATCAGCGCGGAAGCCAAGGACAATATCGAAAAACATATCGAAGCCATGCGCGGTCTCGGCAACACGATCGAGCAGATTTCGCTCGCCGGTGACAGTCAGAACGGCACCTTCGTGCCGCCAACCATCATCGAGCTCAAGTCGCTTGCCGACCTGAAGCGCGAAGTCTTCGGCCCTGTCCTGCATGTCATCCGCTTCAAGCGCGAAAAGCTTGATCGGCTGATCGACGACATCAATGCAACCGGTTACGGCCTGACCTTTGGTCTGCATACGCGCCTTGATGCGACGATCGCGCATGTTCTGTCGCGGGTGAAGGCGGGCAACCTCTATGTCAACCGCAACATTATCGGTGCAGTCGTTGGGGTTCAGCCCTTCGGCGGTCGCGGCCTTTCCGGCACAGGCCCCAAGGCAGGCGGGCCGCTCTATCTCGGCAGGCTGACACGGGTTGCTCCGCTGGTGGAGCGCGCTGCTCAGCATAAGGACCAGGCGGTTATCGATCTGGCCCAATGGCTGGATGGCAAGAACGAAACGCAGGCGGCGGAAGTGGCAAGAACCTCGGCACAGTCGTCAGCACTTGGCTTCGAGACGGAGCTTGCCGGTCCGGTTGGCGAGCGCAATATTTACGCGCTTCATCCGCGCGGCAAAGTCTTGCTGGCGCCGGTCTCCACGAACGGCCTTTATCGCCAGCTTGCGGCGGCACTTGCGAGCGGCAACACCATCGTCATCGACAGGGACAGCGGTCTGGAAGACGCTCTGGCAACGGCCCCGGCATCGGTCAAGACACGCCTGTCGTGGAGCGCCGACTGGCAGGCCGCTGGACCTTTCGCAGGAGCGCTGGTCGAGGGTGACGCGGATCGCGTTCGCGCCGTCAACAGCCGGATCGCCACGCTGGAAGGCCCGCTCGTGCTGGTTCAGGCCGCATCGATGGAAGAGGTTCAGGGCGTAAATCAGCCCTACAATCTCAACTGGCTGCTCGAAGAAGTGTCGGTCAGCGTCAACACGACGGCTGCCGGCGGCAATGCCAGCCTGATGTCGATTGGCTGAACGAAAAAGGCTGGCAGGAAAATTCTCTGCCAGCCTTTCGGCTCTTCGCGTTAGTCGCGCGACTTTACTCGATGTCGAACGACACACCCTGCGCCAGAGGCAACGCCTTGGAGTAGTTCACCGTATTGGTGGCGCGGCGCATATAGGCCTTCCACGAGTCCGAACCGGATTCACGGCCGCCGCCGGTTTCCTTCTCACCGCCGAATGCACCGCCGATTTCGGCACCGGAGGTGCCGATATTGACGTTGGCGATGCCGCAGTCCGAGCCATCGGCCGCGAGGAAACGTTCGGCTTCCTGAAGGTCTTTCGTGAAAATGGACGAGGAGAGACCGGCCGCGACGGCGTTGTGCGCCTCAATCGCAGAATCAAGATCGGAATACTTCATCACATAGAGGATCGGCGCGAAGGTTTCTTCCAGAACCGGGCCGACCTGCTTGGGCATTTCCACGAGTGCGGGCTTTACGTAATAGCCATTGGCAGACCCTGTATCGACGCGCTCGCCGCCGGCGACCACACCGCCATGCGCCTTAGCCTCTTCGAGTGCCTTCTGCATGCCATCGAATGCCGCCTTATCGACCAGCGGGCCAACGAGGGCAGACGTTTCAAGCGGATTGCCTACGGAGACGGAAGCATAAGCCTTCTTCAGGCGCGGCACCAGTTGATCGTAGACGCTGTCATGCACGAAGAGGCGGCGCAGCGTCGTGCAGCGCTGGCCCGCCGTTCCCATGGCACCGAAGGCGATGGCGCGCAGCGCCATGTCGAGGTCCGCCGATGGGCAAACGATACCAGCATTGTTGCCGCCAAGCTCGAGGATGGCACGGGCAAAACGTTTGGCAAGACGCGGACCGACATCGCGACCCATGCGTGTGGAGCCTGTGGCCGAGACCAGCGGGACCTTCGGATGATCGACCAAAGCTTCGCCCACCGCGCGATCGCCGATCAAAAGCTGGCTGAGACCTTCCGGCGCATCGCCAAAGCGGGCGACCGCGCGCTCGAAAATACCCTGCACGGCAAGCGCCGTCAGCGGTGTCTTTTCCGACGGCTTCCAGACGACGGAGTTACCGCAGACGATGGCAAGCGCTGCATTCCAGGACCAGACGGCAACGGGGAAGTTAAAGGCGGAAATGACGCCGACGACGCCGAGCGGATGCCAGGTTTCCATCATGCGATGGCCGGGGCGTTCCGTCGCAATCGTCAGGCCGTAAAGCTGGCGGGACAGACCAACGGCGAAATCGCAGATGTCGATCATCTCCTGAACTTCACCCAGGCCTTCCGACGGGATCTTGCCGGCTTCGAGCGAGACGAGGCGACCGAGATCGGTCTTGAAGGCGCGCAGCTCTTCACCGAGAAGCCGGATCAACTCGCCACGCCGCGGCGCGGGAACCAGGCGCCAGGCGCGGAACGCGGTATCCGCCTTCTCGACGATACCTGTGACCTCTGCAGGGGAAACCGTCTTGAGGCTCGCGACCTGCTCGCCCGTCACGGGGCTGAAGGAGGCCATGTCGCCACCCTGATAGAGATCGGACGAGACGCCCATCTTGGACAGAAGCGCGGCTGCTTCCTTCACGACATCGACTTTGGCTGCGGACATATTCTGGCTCCTGACGATTTTCGCCACCTGTTGTTCCGGCACGCGGGAGATGGCTCGGGGCAGTTGGTCGGGTGCGAACCACCCATTTCATTCTCTTTCCAGATCATATACGTCTGGAACCACCCATTTCAAATGAGGAAAGCGGGTGGGTTGATGCGAGGCAGGAATGGATACGCGCAGACGACTGGTTCCCGATATCGTCACGCTGCAGGCGTTTGAATGTGCTGCACGGCATGGAAACTTTACCCGGGCGGCGGAAGAATTGAACCTGACGCAAAGTGCGGTCAGCCGGCAGATCAGCGACCTCGAGGCACAGACCGGCATGCTGCTCTTCGAGCGCATCAGACGGCGGGTTGTACTCTCCGATGCGGGCCGCAAGTTCCTGCCCGACGTGCAGAAGCTTTTGCACCAGTCCGAGCAGTTGATGGTGCGCGCAGTCACGGCCGGGACCTCCAGCGCCTCGCTCTCCATCGCCACATTGCCCACCTTCGGCAGCCGCTGGCTGACCCCTCGCCTGCACAAATTCATGGCGCTTTACCCGGAAACGGTTCTGACCGTCGGATCGCGATCCCAGCCTTTCGATTTCGACGAAGAGAGTTTCGATATCGCAATCCATTACGGACAGCCGGTCTGGGCACGCGGCACCTGCACCTTCCTCTGCAACGAGGTCATCGTCCCGGTCGCAAGCCCGTCGCTACTCGCGAAACACACGCCCAAGACCCATGCAGACCTCTTGTCCAAGCCTCTGTTGCACGTCACCACCCGCCCAAAACTCTGGACCGATTGGTTCGAGATGAACGGCATCGCGTCGGAGGGCGCATATCGCGGCAGCCGCTTCGACCAGTTTTCGATGTTGATTGAAGCGACGATCAGTGGACTTGGCTTCGCGCTTCTGCCGAAATATCTGATCGAGGCCGAGCTGGTGTCAGGCCAGTTGGCCGTGGTGTTCGATGTACCGCTCGCGACCGACAAGAGTTACCACATCGCTCTTCCGGAGGGGCGGCAGGACAATGTACTGGCGCAAGCGTTTCAGACCTGGCTTCTGGAGCAGGTCGGTAAGCCGCTGTAGCGCCTGGACATCCTAAAGCCAGCTTCGCTACAGGCGATTGCGGAAAAACGGATTCCAGCGCACGGTCCCAAGCCGGATCTTTTCACGCATCATCGTGAGCAGCCCGGCACTGGCGATCACGATCAGGCCAAACACCGCAAGCGTATCCGGATACTCGGCGAAGAAGAAAGCGCCGATCCCCACCGCCCAGAGGATTTGTGAATAATGCGACGGCGCAATCTGGCTGGCAGGCGCGATCTTCGTTGCCGTCAGCAACGTGATCTGGCCGACCGCCGTGCAAATGCCGATGATGATAAAGGCGCCGACCTGATGCAGTGTCGGGACGTGAAAATGCGGAATAGCCAAAATGCCGTTGAAGGTCAGGCCGTAAACCAGCAGCACGCCCATGATCGAGGTGCGCTTTTCACGACCGGCAAGAGAACGCAAAATGACGATCGTCATCGCCGCCAGAAGAGCGACACCGACTGCCGCCAGGTGACCGAGTTCCAAGGCCTTGAAGCCCGGTCGCACGACAAGGAACACGCCGACAATTCCGGCAAAAACTGCGGACCAGCGCCAGAGCCCGATGTCTTCCTTCAGCACCACTGCGGAGAGGATGGTGACGAACAGCGGGGAGAGAAAGATCAGCGCATAGGCTTCTGCCAAGGGCAGCGTCGTGAAGGCGTAGATGCCGAGAATGCCCGCGAGCAGGCCTGAGACTGCGCGCCCATGCACCGCAAAAGGCCGGCTCATGCGCCAGAATTCGCGCCACCGTTCTTCCCGTGGCTTGGTGAAGAAGATGATGGCGGCAGACGACAGGATACTGAAGAAGCCGATCTCGAACACCGAAACCTGGTGACCAAGCGACTTGATCGTGGCGTCTCCCCAGGAAAAGCTGGCGTAAGCGAGCAGTCCGAGAAGAAAACCTTTTTGCATGACGAACAATCCAGACGGTAACGGCAAAGACATGGGCGAGCCGGTCTGCGATCGCGGCTAAATGCGCGTCAGATCATGATGATTGGTGGCTCCTCAATACAAGGGCTACGCCTCATGCTCCACACGCACAAGGCGAAAATACACAAAAGCGGTACCACTGACATTTCAGCAACGGTCGGTTTGTTGGTGGATGATCAAGCCAGTTCGGGGTCGATGGTGAAGAGTTCATGTGCTCTCGCAAAGCCGCGCAGGGCGTACCGCCCGAGCGACACCATCAGCGCCTGCATCTCTTCAGGGCAAGTGGCGACGAAATCCCGCGACATCACCGTGTCGCGATCAACCGAACCGCACAGACCCCCGATGCGGCTGACCATGTTGACTGCCGGGCCGACCACGGTGAAATCGAGGCGCCCTCGGCTGCCGATATTGCCATAGAAAACCTCACCGACATGGAGACCGAGATAGACATCTGTCGTCGGAAGGTCTCTCGTGTGACGCTCATGGTTCAAAACGGAAAGGCGTGTCCGCATCGTCATTTCTGCGGCAAGTGCTGCGGCACAATCATCCTGCCGGTTGCCACTTCGGAAGATCGCCAGCACGCCATCGCCGATCAGTTTCAGCACGCTGCCGCCATGCGCGTGGATCGCATCGATGACGAGACCGGCGTAATCATTAAGAAACGGGATGATCTGATCCGGCTTGGCGCGATCGGAAATGCCGGTGAAATCCCGAAGATCGGAAAACCACAGGACCGCTTCGATCCGCTCAACTTCTCCTCTTGTGATCGTGCCACTCATCACCTTACGACCGGCATCGCGGCCAAGATAGACATCCGTAATCGTTTCGATGATGCGCATGCAGCAGGCCGTTTTAACGGCCAGTGCCAGTGTTGGCAGCAGCATGCGCAACGCAGCCAACTCATCGTCGTGAAAGCCCTCCGGCTGCCGGGTGAGCCAGCGGGAATAAAAGGCACTCATTTCCCCGATGCTACCACGCTCCGTAAAACGATGGATGGACGCGATGTAGTCGGTATGACCCGCATTGCGCAGCTCATCCAGCTTGTAGAAGCTCGCCGGTTCATTGAGGAACAACCGCTGCCTGATCTCTTCCGCATCCTCTTTCAAAAGATGGAAGAAGACGGAGCTCTCCCAAGCCTCACGCGCCGTACCCTCATCGGTGAAATCATAGACACTGGATGAATTGACGGTATCGCGGCTGTCCCACTGGAAGGCATGCCCCTCGAAATCCGGGTGGAGCGTGTCCATCAGGACCAAAGCCGAGGAAATGGAGATGCCAGCAGCGTTGCAGCGTTCGCAAAAGCCCGCCAGAAGCTCCTCTTCCGGCGTGCCCTCATAGCCCTGTCGAGAGAGCCAGAATGCAATTTCCTGGAGAGTGTTGGGTTGGGTCATGAAGTTCCTGCGGCAAGAAGGCGTTACTGATAGTAAAGGGAGAATAGCTTGAAGAGCCGTTTGGTTTTATTCGGTACAAAAAAATTTTACTATTCTCGTTGAAATCCGTTTGTGTGCTTGTGAATGCAGAGGAAGGCAGATAAATAGCAATTTTAGAGACAATATTTAAGTCGCTGAGTGGCTTTACCGCCCAGCCTGGAAAAAGGTTGTTTAATGCGTATTGTGATGATTGGATCAGGTTACGTCGGCTTGGTTTCTGGCGCCTGCTTTGCTGATTTCGGCCATGACGTGATCTGCGTCGACAAGATGCCGGAAAAGATCGACGCG
This sequence comes from Agrobacterium sp. 22117, assembly GCF_052045735.1. NCBI lineage: Bacteria > Pseudomonadati > Pseudomonadota > Alphaproteobacteria > Hyphomicrobiales > Rhizobiaceae > Agrobacterium > Agrobacterium sp. 22117. The sequence goes on from NZ_JBQEPP010000008.1 coordinate 27,533, forward strand.
TTGAAGAACGGGCAGATCCCGATTTTTGAGCCTGGTCTCGATGTCATTGTTTCCACCAATGCCAAGGCCGGCCGGCTGAGCTTCACCACTGATCTGAAAACGGCTGTTGCAGATGCGGATGTTGTTTTCATCGCCGTCGGCACGCCATCGCGCCGCGGTGACGGCCATGCCGATCTCGGCTATGTCTACGCGGCAGCGAAGGAAATCGCAGCAGCCATCACCGGCTTTACCGTCATCGTCACCAAGTCCACCGTGCCTGTCGGCACCGGTGACGAGGTGGAGCGCATCATCCGTGAGGAAAACCCGACTGCGGATTTTGCCGTCGTTTCCAACCCGGAGTTTCTGCGCGAAGGTGCGGCAATCGACGATTTCAAGCGTCCCGACCGTATCGTCGTTGGCCTCTCCGACGAGCGCGCACGTCCGGTGATGACGGAAGTGTATCGTCCGCTCTATCTCAACCAGTCGCCACTTCTCTTCACCACCCGGCGCACCTCCGAACTGATCAAGTATGCCGCCAATGCATTCCTGGCGATGAAGATCACCTTCATCAACGAAATCGCCGACCTTTGCGAAAAGGTGGGGGGCGATGTGCAGGACGTGTCGCGCGGCATTGGCCTCGATGGCCGCATCGGCTCGAAATTCCTTCACGCGGGGCCGGGTTACGGCGGCTCCTGCTTCCCCAAGGATACGCTGGCACTTGCCAAGACCGCGCAGGACTATGACAGCCCGGTTCGTCTGATCGAGGCAACGATTTCTGTGAACGACAACCGCAAGCGCGCCATGGGCCGCAAAGTCATCGCAGCCGCTGGCGGGGATATCCGCGGCAAGAAGGTGGCCGTTCTCGGATTGACCTTCAAGCCGAACACCGACGACATGCGCGACAGCCCGGCGATTACCGTCATCCAGACATTGCAAGATGCCGGAGCGAAAGTTACAGCCTATGACCCGGAAGGCATGGCGAATGCCAAGCCTTTGATTGAGGGCATCGATTATGCGCAGGGGCCTTATGAGGCGGCGCAGGATGCCGAAGCGCTGGTGATCGTGACCGAATGGAACCAGTTCCGCGCGCTCGATCTCGCCCGTCTCAAAAGCACCATGAAGAGCCCTGTCCTCGTTGATCTGCGCAACATCTACCGCGCCGACGAAGTCACAGCCCATGGCTTCGCCTATTCGAGCATCGGCCGCTCGGAACAGTAACGGAAGGTCTGCACACCCATGCGTTATCTGATTACCGGCACGGCAGGTTTCATCGGCTTTCATCTCGCCAAGCGATTGCTGGACGATGGTCACTTCGTCGTCGGCTTTGACGGGATGACGCAATATTACGATGTGGCGCTGAAGGAAAAGCGGCACGCGATCCTATCCCGCTCGAACGGCTTCAAAGCTCAGATCGGCATGCTGGAAGATGCCGATGCGCTCAACCGCGCGGCCGATCTCGCTGAGCCGGAGGTGATCATCCATCTCGCGGCGCAGGCGGGCGTTCGCTACAGCATCGAGTGCCCCAAAGACTATGTGAACTCGAACCTCATCGGCTCCTGGAATATTCTGGAGCTGGCGAAAAATCTCCAGCCAAAGCATCTTCTGCTCGCCTCGACCTCCTCGATCTACGGCTCGAATGAGAAAGTGCCCTTTGCCGAGAGCGACCGCGCCGACGAGCCGATGACGATCTATGCGGCCACCAAGAAGTCGATGGAGCTGATGGCGCATAGCTACGCGCATCTCCACAAGGTACCGACGACCGCCTTCCGCTTCTTCACGGTCTATGGTCCCTTTGGCCGTCCCGATATGGCGCTGTTCAAGTTCGTCGATGCCATCCTCAAGGGCCAGCCGATCGATATCTACGGCGAAGGCATGATGAGCCGTGACTTCACCTATATCGACGATCTGGTGGAAGGCATCATCCGCCTCAGCCACATTGCGCCTTCCGAAGACAATCGCGTCATCGAAGAGGGTGTGACCGATACGCTGTCGAAGCACGCACCGTTCCGTGTGGTCAATATTGGCGGTGGCCAACCGGTCGAATTGATGCGCTTCGTCGAAACGGTGGAAACGGTCCTTGGCCAGAAGGCCATCCGCAACATGCTGCCAATGCAACAGGGCGACGTGCCGCGCACCTATGCCTCACCGGATCTGTTGCGTGCACTCACGAACTATGCGCCGGAAACGCCCGTCGAAACAGGCGTCCAGCATTTCGTCGAATGGTACCGGGGCTGGCGCAACGGAACTGTCTAAGACCCTGCGGTCTTAGATATTACACCTCGGTCCCTTCACCGTCACGGCCTTGCAACAAGCCTAGAACGGCTGCGCAGTTCGGATCGCCCTTATCCAGCAATTGCGCCGGTGACGTCCAGCCGAAGGTGAAACCGACAACGGTGGCGATCGCCCAGGCCGGGTCTTCGCCGGCGCGTTTGAGAAGCTGCGGCGTCTGGCTGGCAACGCAACGCTGCGATTGCTGGATGATCTCAGTAGACGCATTTGCACGATCGAGTTGTTCGCGCATTTCCGCCTGAAGCGGATCGACGACGAACAGCGTGATGAACCATGCGGCGATATCGGAAAGCATGAGGGGCCTCTGCAGCCTCGGCGTGGTGTCGGAAAAGGTCCGACATCGTGAAAGCGCCGAGACTTTCACCAGAGGGGCCCGGACCAGCGGGTTGAGGCAGATGTAGGAAGAGCGCCTACCGCTTCAAGACCATCGGTCAGACTTTCCGATAGATGTTGCGGAAAGAGCGCCTGACCTACTGTCAATTGCTCAGGGTTTGCCTTGATCTGCCTCCACCTCGGCAAAAAGAGCGTCGAGACGTGGCTTGGCGCGGGCTGGCAGTGCCACGCTTCTGTAGTGTTCCGGCAGGCTACCCTTACCCACCTTGATCAACATGACCATGCCCATACCAAAATGCGGTGAGCATTTGATGCCGTAGAAGCCCTGCTGATCGAAAGTGACTTCAATCTCCTCGTTGATCTTGCTCTTGAAACCCTTCGCCCCCTCTGGAACCATGCCGTCGATGGTCGCGGCATTGTGGCGCTTATGCGTGGCGATGAACTTCACCGTGTCGCCAGGCTGGAGGTGAAGATAATCGGGTTCGAAAACCATCGAACCCTTTTTACCCTGATTGAGCATCCTGACCTCGAAGTTCTCCGCAAAGGCGAGACCCGCACTCAGCGACAAAGCGACGGCGGCCGTAGCAATGGATAGCAACAATTTCATCATGTCGTCCTTACTGGGTAGATCAAAGTCGGGGCGCGATAGCGGATGTGACAGGCATCCTTGCCTTCTCGTTCCACATCGACATGAACGCCGAACACATCGAGGATGAGGTCCGGGGTCAGCACGTTGCAAGGCTTACCCATCGCGACAAGCGCTCCCGCCTTCAACACGGCAACCCTGTCACAAAACATCGCCGCGTGATTGAGATCATGCAAGGCGGCGGCCACTGTCAGTTTCTGCTGCTGAACCAGATGCAGAAGTGCGATCTGGTGTCCGATATCGAGATGGTTGGTCGGCTCGTCGAGGAGCAGGATCTTCGGCTGCTGCGCCAAAGCGCGGGCAATATGCAGACGCTGCCGCTCTCCGCCGGACAGCGTATGCCACATCCGTCTCCCGAAGCCCTCCATATCGACGTCATGCAACGCCTGATCGACAATCTCATCATCTTGAGAAGTCCATGGAGACAGGGCGCCCTTATGCGGAATGCGGCCAAGCTCAACCGCCTGGCGGGCGTTGATGCGCTCCTGCGTCTCCGCCTGCTGCTCGACAAGCGCGACCTGACGCGCCACATCACGGCGCTGAACCTGGTTCAACGACTTGCCATCCAGCAAGACTTCACCGGAGCGCGGTTTTCTCAGGCCAGAGAGCATGGCCATGAGGCTCGTCTTGCCCGACCCGTTGGGTCCGACGATGCCGAGAAACTCGCCGGCAGAAAGATCGAGGCTGATGTTCTTGACGATATCGACGCCGCCCGTCGCCCAGCTTAGGTTGCGCGCTGACAGCATCATGCCGCCCTCCTTCGCTGCGAAAGGATGAGCGCGAAGGCCGGCGCACCAAAGAGTGCGGTAATCACACCAATCGGTAGGACTTGGCCAGCGATGATGGTGCGGGAGAGAATATCGGCAGCGATCATGAAGATGGCGCCGATCAGCGCGGCGGCCGGCAACAGGCGTCCGTGACGAACACCGACAACAAGACGGGCTGCATGGGGAATGACGAGACCGATAAAGCCGATCGATCCGACAATGCTGACCATCACCGCCGTCATCAAGGCAGACGTGCCCGTCAGGACGACATAGACGCGGCGCACGGGAATGCCAAGAGAGGCGGCCGACTCCGCTCCGAAGGTAAAGGCGTCCAGGGCGCGGGCATGCCAGAGGCAGACGATAAGACCGAACATGGCTATGGGAAGGGCAAGCGAGACATCCGTCCAGCGAACGCCGGACAGGTTGCCGAGCAGCCAGAACATGATGCCGCGCGCCTGTTCCGCATTGGCGGCCTTGGTGACAATGAATGAGGTAAGCGCGTTGAACAATTGCGAACCGGCAACGCCGGCCAGAATGATTGCACTGTTACCCCGCCCTGCCCTGAGCGCCAGCAGGCTGACAAGCGCAAAAGCCACGAGCGCACCAAGAAATGCACCGAGCGGCAGTGTCAGCATGCCCGCGCCGAAGCCAAGGAGGGCGACGCTGACCGCGCCGGTCGATGCTCCAGCGGAGATGCCGAGAATATAGGGGTCGGCCAGAGGATTGCGCAGCAGCGATTGCAGCACGACACCGGAGACGGCAAGCGCTGCGCCACAACAGGCGGCAACCACGGCTCGGCTCAAACGATAGTTCCAGATGATCCCCTCATCGATGGCATCCAGTGGATATGCGGCATGCAAGAGGCGATTTGCGACGGTCTTGGCGACAACCTCCATCGGAATGGAGGTTTCGCCAATCGACGCGCCCAGCCAAAGCGCCACCAGAAGACACCCGGCTGCAATGACGGCAGCGCGGGTGTAAAGCAAGGGAGCGGGCATCCTCTTACTTCGCTAGGCCAAGTTGGACGATCTGGTCGGCCAACACCTCGATGCCGTCGATGGTGCGGATCGTCGGGTTCATCGCCTGCGCATCCATGACGACGATATGGTTGTCCTTCACCGCTGGCATCAGGCTTGTAACGGGATCATCTTTCAGGAATTTCAGCTTCACTGCGATATCGTCGGCTGGAAACCGGCGGCGGTCCATCTTGCCTGCGACGATGATCGTGGGGTTGGACTTGGCGATGGTTTCCCAACCTACGGTCGGCCATTCCTCATCACTGTCGATGACATTCTTGATGCCGAGCGCCGACATGATGTAGCCGGGTGCACCATTCTTGCCCGCCACGTAAGGATCGATATCCAGTTCGGCGCTGGAGAACCAGAAGGCAGCCGAGAGCTTGCCGTTCACGGATGCGATCTTCTGACGCGCAGCACCCTCGCGGGCCTTCAGGTCGGCGATGAGCTTCTCACCTCGATCCTGCACGTTGAAGATTTGCGCGAGTTCAGCAATTTCCTGGTAGATCTGGTCCATGTTGAAGACCGAATGTCTGACACCATCGCCGCCGCCCGAATTGTCCTTACCCGTGCAATCGGCAGGCGACGTGTAAACCGGGATACCAAGCTCTTCGAATTGCTCAGGCTTCGCCACGATGCCTTCCGGACCGACATGCCATTGAAACTGAGCGGTTACGAGGTCCGGCTTTTTGGCAACCACACTCTCGAAACTCGGATCATTGTCCGCGAGGCGCTCGACCTTGGCGTTGGCCTCTTCGTATCCCTTGATGACCGGGCCGATCCAGACGGCCGTACCGACCACCTTGTCGGCCAGTCCGAGCAGGTAAAGAATTTCCGTGGTGCTCTGACCGAGAGAAACGGTGCGCTGTGGAGCATGCCGAAAGGTGACGTCCCTGCCGCAATTTTTCAGCGTCAAGGGGTAGGTCGTTTCGGCAGCCTCTGCCGTTTTCGGCACGATCGAGAGCGCAGTGAATGCAGCGGCCAGAAATGCGCCGGTGAAATGAAATGTCATGGTCCGATAATCCCCGAAATCGTCGACGTTGCCGACAAGCAAGACGCCGTCATGTGAGCGCGAATGAAACACTCATTCGACAGCCACGGGGGTGAGACGATCGAGAACGAGGAAAAAAGACAGATGGATGTGAGCGCTGAAGGGCGCAAATAACAATCATGACGTCTCCTGTTCAGGGCATCCCCGCCCGTGACATTGGAATGAACTTATGACGGCAGGTCTCCTGGCTCACGGATGATCGTCTTGCCCGCCTTCCCACGACAATTCGCAGTGGCCTGACGCAGGTGAATGCGCCACGAGTGCTCGACAATCCGCTTACAGTTGCGGGGGCAGCCACGGCATTGGAGATATCCCCTCACCGTGTTCCCTATTATTCCTCACGATCACTCGCTTGGAACCGTCGCCAGCCAGATAGACCTATTTGATCTCGTCCGTCAAGCAAGCTCTTGTAATGTTATTACATATCAAAAACAAGTGGATCATTGTGCTGAGCATAAACGAAATGGCCGGAACGAGGTCCCGGCCATCAAGGGTTTTAGCGAAATGATCCGGTTATGGGAGCGTGTAGGCGATGACATAATCGCCGGGCTTGGTCCCCACCGAACCGTGACCGCCTGCAACCATCACGACATATTGCTTGCCGTCGTCGAGAGCGTAGGTCATCGGCGTGGCCTGCCCACCCGCGGGCAGGCGTGCTTCCCAAAGCTGCTTGCCGCTCGTCAGATCGTAAGCACGCAGATAATCGTCCACCGCTGCGCCGAGGAAAGCGACGCCACCTTTGGTAATCATCGGACCGCCGATACCCGGCACACCGACCTTGAAGGGAAGTGGCAGCGGCGTCATGTCGTAAACGGTGCCGTTCTTGTGCTTATAGGCAACCTTGCCGGTTCTAAGATCGGCACCGGCGACATAGCCCCATGGTGGCGCCTGGCAGGGAATGCCGATCGGGCTCAGGAACGGGCCCATCAGCACGCCATAGGGTGCACCATCATTGCGGTTCAGACCCTGCTCGCTGCCCTTTTCATCCTGACCCCTCGGCGGGATCTGGTCGCGCGGAACGAGCTGTGAGGTAAAGGCGAGATAGGTCGGCATGCCGAACATGACCTGACGTTCGGGATCGACTGCGACGCTGCCCCAGTTGAAAGTACCAAAATTGCCAGGATAGATGATCGATCCATTCAGCGACGGCGGGGTGTAGCGACCTTCGTAGTTCAGCTGATGGAACTTGATGCGGCAGGCGAGCTGATCGAACAGCGAGACACCCCACATGTTCTTTTCCTGCAGCGGTTCCGGCTTGAAGGTCAAGGCAGATGTAGGCTGCGTCGGCGCGGAGAAGTCCTCGGGAATTGCGCCACCAGGTGCCGGCTCTTCGGTCACCGGCAGGATTGGCTCACCCGTCCGACGGTCCAGCACATAGATATCGCCCTGCTTGGTCGGACCGACGAGAGCGGGAACAGATTGACCATCCGGCTTGGTGATATCGAGCAGCACCGGCTGGGCCGGCACATCCATATCCCAGAGATCGTGATGCACCGTCTGCCGGACCCAGCGGTCCTGCCCGGTGTTCACGTCGAGTGCCACGATCGACGAGGAGTACTTCTCTACATTCTCGCTCCGACCCATTCCGAGCTGGTCAGGAACTTGATTTCCCAAAGGGATGTAGACGAGCCCAAGCGCTTCATCGACGCTGAATACGGACCAGCTGTTGGGAGAGTTGGTCGTATAGGTCTGACCCGGCGGAAGCGGTTGGGTTTGGGTAGGGTTTCCGGAATCCCAGTTCCACAGCAGCTCTCCGCTGTTCACATCGAAGGCGCGAATGACGCCCGACTGTTCCTGGGTGGAGTAGTTGTCGTTGACTGCGCCGCCGACGATGATCTTGTTGCCGGCAATGGCGGGCGGCGATGTGGAGTAGTAGTAGCCAGCCGGATTGTACTTCATACCGACTTCGAGATGGAGAACGCCCTGGTCTGCGAATGACGTGCAGACCTTGCCGCTTTCGGCGTCGAGCGCGATCAGACGAGCATCGGATGTTGGCAAATAGACGCGCGCGGCGCATTGCGAGCCTGCCTGAGCGGCTGGATCGGCATAATAAGTCACGCCGCGGCATGTCTGGTGCTGGCGATTGGGATTCAGGCCGACATTCGGATCATATTTCCACTTTTCCTTGCCGGTCGCCGCATCGATGGCGATCGCCCAATTGTGCGGGGTGCAGAGGAAGAGTGTCTTGCCAACCTTCAGCGGCGTTACCTGATACGTCGTTTCGCCAACATCGTCGGGAAGCTTGACGTCGCCGGTTTGATAACGCCAGACCTCCTTCAGATCGCCAACATTGGCAGTGGTGATCTGTGTCAGCGGCGAATAGCGCTGGCCATAGGACGTCCGTCCATATTGATGCCACTCGCCATCCGGAACAGCGTTTCCATAAGAGGGCGCGTTGTTGACGACCTCCGTCGGAAGATTGCCCTCCTGGTCATGCGGGTCCTGCGTCATCGACACGGCGGCCACACCCATGGAAATGACCACAGCCACCAGAAGCGGGACGGCATTTGCTCCGTAGCGAATGCCGGTCGGACTGACAAAACCGAGTGGCTTACGGATCCACGGCATCAGCAGCCAGATGCCGATCACGATGATCAGGCCGCCACGCGGTCCAAGCTGCCACCAGTCGAGACCAACTTCCCACAAGGCCCAGCCGAGCGTCGCGATCACGAAGAGCGCGTAAAAATGCAGCGCCGCCTTGTTTCGCTTGAAGAGAAGAATTGCCGTGATGACGAAGGCAAGCCCGGCGAGAGCGTAATAAAAGCTTCCCCCGAGCATGATAAGTTGAGAACCGAAGCCGAAAAGCGCAAGGCCGACAAGCGCTAGAGCGACAGCAGTAATGGTGACCGCCATGAAGAGCCCCTGTTAATTTCCCTTGGGGCTTAACAGGGTCGAAGACGATAAGTTCCGCAGAAATCACATTTCTGCCACTTCCGTGTTATCCGCGGATCGTTTCAGTCGCGAAAGTCGTTGAAAGCCCGCGCCATGTCGCGGTGTCCAGCAGACGCGGCTATAAGCGATGCCAGCAGAATTCTTGCCTGACCAGGCCGCAATGTTCGGGAATGGATGGCACCGACAGCCCCCATATCGTGACCGCCACCGCCTCCGCCATAGCCCGCCACCAGGTGCCCCTCGGGAACGCGGCTGGAAACGACGACCGGAACATGTCTCTCGCGACAACGCCGCAGAGCATCAACTACGTCCGCGTTGGCATTACCTGAGCCGAGAGCGCAAAGAACGATGCCTTTGGCCCCCGCATCAAGACTGGCATCGATATGGGTCGCTTCACAGCCCGGATAGATTGCGACGATGTCGATGCGGATAGCATCGACCGGCGCCGAAAATTCAGGGCTTTGAGGACAGTCGGAAGGTCCCGCAAGATCGAACGCATCCGGATCGTCGGCTGAGCGCTTGTAGAGACCCCAGACCGGCAGCAACTTGCCACCGAAAGACAGAAGAACGCCCTTGTCGCTATTGGATGGCGTCGCGGCAGCGGCAATCGCCGCCTGAAGATTGGCCGGGCCATCCGAGAGCGGGTTATCGGCCGTAAACTGCGCGCCGGTGAATACCACCGGTTTGCCGAGCCTATGCTGTAGATGAACGAGCAGTGAGGTTTCTTCCATCGCATCCGTGCCGTGAAGCACGACGACGCCACATACCGCAGGGTCGGCAAGCTCGACACCAACCGCATCGCTGATCGCCTGCATGTCGGAGATCGTCAGGCTGGAGGAATCCTTCGCCATCAGCTCGACGGGTTTGACGGAGGCGCTATCGCCGCCAAGGCCGGAGAGGAGGTTTTCACCGGAGAGCGAGGGTTTCGCAGCCCCGCTTTCATCGCGTTGGCTCGCAATGGTGCCGCCGGTGGCAATGACCGCCACCAGCCCTTTGTCATGATCGGTCGGAATTGCGATGGTCACTGCTGACCCCGCGCGCCAGCGTCACGCAACTGCTGTACTTTCGACAATTCCTGAATACGGCCACGCATCAAATACCATCCCCCCACCAAAGTCGGTGCGATGACGATAAGAGAGCCGACGGTATATGTGCCCGCAGGGTAATCGAATGCCATCAGCACCAGAACGCCAAACAGGAAGACAAGCGTCAGGATGCCCGTATAAGGCGCGCCAATCATGCTGAAATCCGGACGCTGCATCTTCCCCTGCCGGGACAGATGCCACAGCTTGAGTTGGCATAACACGATGACGCCCCAGGCGCAAATAATGCCGAGCGCGGCAAGATTGAGCGCAATTTCAAATGCTTCCGAAGGAACGATGGCATTGAGAATGACGCCGAGCACAGTGACGACAGCCGTGACCGCGATGCCGCCATAGGGCACGCCAGCCTTATTCATCTTCGCCAGCGCCGCCGGTGCAGAGCCGGACACCGCCATCGAATGCAGGATGCGCCCGGTCGAATAGAGGCCGGCATTCAGCGACGACAGAACCGCGGTCAGAACGACCAGGTTCATGACGATGTCAGCGCCTTCCACCCCGATGGAGCCAAAGAAGGTCACGAACGGGCTCTCGCCCGCCTTGTAGGCCGTATAGGGCAAAAGAAGCGTAAGCAGCAGGACTGAGCCGACATAGAAGACGAGAAGGCGGAAGACGACGGTGCGGATCGCCTTCGGCATCACCTTGCGCGGATCCTCCGTTTCACCTGCGGTGGTTCCGATCAACTCGATAGAGGCATAGGCGAAGAGCACACCTTGAATGATGATGAAGGCCGGTAGAATGCCATTGGGGAAGAAGCCGCCATTATCGGCAATCAGGCTGAAGCCTGTGACGTGATCTTCGATTGGCGTTCCAAAAATGACGAAGTAAACACCCACGATCAGGAAGGTGAAGAGCGCGAGGACCTTGATCAGGCTGAACCAGAATTCCAGTTCGCCGAACACCTTGACCGACAGCATGTTCATGCCGAGCACGATGATGAGCGCGCCGAGCGCGAACACCCACTGGTCGATGCCCTGCATCCAGGGCACATATTGCTTGAAGAAATTCATGTAGAGGGCAACCGCCGTCACATCGGCAACCGAGGTCATCGCCCAGTTCATCCAGTACATCCAGCCGACAGCGAAGGCCATCTTCTCGCCGTAGAACTCGCGGGCATAGGAAACGAACGAACCCGATGTCGGGCGATGCATGATCAATTCGCCAAGTGCTCTGAGCACCAGGAAGGCGAAGAAGCCGCAAATTGCATAAACGAAGATGAGAGCGGGGCCGGCAATGGCAAGGCGTCCGCCTGCACCGAGGAAAAGCCCAGTTCCGATCGCGCCGCCAATGGCGATCATCTGGATCTGGCGCGGTTTGAGTGCTTTGTGATAGCCGAAATCCTCCTGGATCTCGACCTGACGTTCATGGTTTGCTTGAGTTACCTTATCCACTGGTGTCGCTCCTCCCTCAGAGCTATCGTCCATAGACTTGATGAATGACCCGTTCTGTCCTTGCGCGAGAATGCTCTGTCAAAACTCCAGGCGCCGAAAGGTCAAGCTAGCCATTCTGTAAGGCTGCATGACAGATTTTCGATCCCTTAATTCTCGACTGCGCGCCCGTCAACCCTCTCCCCGGCCATTGACCTACATCATGGACAGGATTAAACCAAGTTAAATCTGTCTAGCAGCTTTACAAATTATCGGATCTACATGGAGGATGATATGATCACGATGCGTCAGGAACGCGATCTTCTTGGGCCCAAGGATGTCCCGGCAGATGCCTATTGGGGAGTGCACACGCAACGCGCGGCGGAGAACTTCCAGATCAGCGGCGCAACGATCGGCCGCTATCCCTATCTCATTCGCGGACTGACATTCGTCAAGGAGGCCGCGGCACTGGCAAACCATGAGTTGGGACTGCTGGATCAGGAGCGTCTGGACGCCATCGTCACGGCCTGCCGCGAGATCCGCGACGGTGCCCTCCATGACCAGTTCATCGTCGATGTGATTCAGGGCGGGGCCGGAACGTCTACCAACATGAATGCCAATGAGGTGATCGCCAATCGCGCGCTGGAGATTCTCGGGCACGCCAAGGGCGATTACAAGCACCTGCACCCGAACGATCACGTCAATCTCAGCCAATCCACCAACGACGCCTATCCGACAGCCATCAATATCGCCCTGATCGAGTCAATCGATGAACTGGCCGCGTCCATGCTCGTGCTCCAGGACGCTTTCGAGGCGAAGGCCCGCGAATTTGACGGCGTTCTGAAAGTCGGGCGCACGCAGTTGCAGGATGCAGTGCCGATGACACTTGGCCAGGAATTCCGCACCTTCGCCGTGATGCTCGGGGAGGACCGCGCGCGCCTGATTGAATCGGCAGCATTGCTGCATGAGATCAACCTCGGTGCGACGGCGATCGGTACAGGCCTCAACGCTCCTGCCGGTTACGCCGCGATTGCCTGCAAGCATCTCGTCCAACTGACAGGTCGACCACTGGTGACGGCAAGCGACCTCATCGAAGCAACGCAGGATCCTGGCGCTTTCGTCCATCTCTCGGGCGTATTGAAGCGCGTCGCCGTCAAACTCTCGAAGACCTGCAATGACCTGCGCCTGCTATCCTCCGGTCCCCGTGCCGGCATCGGTGAGATCAATCTCCCCGCCGTACAGGCCGGCTCAAGCATCATGCCCGGCAAGGTCAATCCTGTGATCCCGGAAGTCGTCAACCAGGTCGCCTTCGTGGTCATCGGCAACGACATCACCGTGACCATGGCCGCAGAGGGCGGTCAACTTCAGCTGAACGCCTTCGAGCCTGTCATCGTGCGGGCCTTGTCGGAAAGCATCGCCCAGCTCGGCACCGCCTGCCGGACGCTTGCGGAACGCTGCGTTGTCGGCATTACCGCCAATGTCGATATCATGGCGCGTCGATTGGAAGAATCGATCGGCATTGCGACGGCGCTCAATCCGCTGATCGGCTATTACGCCGCAACCGAGGTTGCACGCGAGGCACTGGCAAGCGGTCGGACCGTGCCGCAGGTCGTGCTGGAGAAAGGCTATATGAGCGCCGAACAGTTGATCGAAGCGCTGAGGCCGGAATTGCTGGCAAACATTACCGCAACTGCTGTGCAGCCCGCCGCATAAGACATTCAGACAAGGCAAGCCGGGAGACGATGACAGTCTTCCGGCATTCCCAGACTCTACGCTTTATCTTGCGTCATCACCCATGATGGAGGTCACCGCCTGCTTGACCTTGCCGAGATGGGCTTCCATCGCCTGGCGCGCGCCATCCTCAGAGCCTGCCTCGATTGCTTCTGCAATCTTGCGATGCTCGATATTTGAAGCGACGCGGCGGTGGGCCATGAGGTTCAGCAGTTCCGATTGCTGGCTGACGCTGTCACGGGCATCCGCAATCACCTTGGCAAACAGCGAGTTGCCGGAAGCTTCTGCGATAGCGCTATGGAACTCACAGTCCAGCAGCACCCATTTGTGCAAATCTTCCTGTTGATCCATCTCGCCGCAGAGCTTCATCATCCGCGCCACCTGCTGGTCCGTTCGGCGAAGGGCTGCCCAACCGGCGGCGGGCACCTCGACGAAAGGTCTCGCCTCCATCAGATCGCGTGCCGAATAGCCGCCGTAGCGCAACTCTTGTCGGGGAGAATCCGTCAGGACGAACGTACCACTGCCCGTGCGCGTCTGCGTCATGCCAAGCGTCTGCAACGAGCGAAGCGCTTCGCGCACGATGGGGCGGCTGACACCATATCGACCGGCCAGATGCGTTTCCGATGGCAGGCGCGTGCCAACCGTCAGCCGGCCCGACACGATGGCCGACCGCAAATCCTCGAATACCGATTCCGCCGCACTTTTGCGATAAACCGGGTTCGCCTCGTAAATCCAATCAGCCCCTGCACTCATGCAAGTAACCTTTCCAAACATCATATCATTGTCAAGAAGCGGCCTGCCGACAGAATGATCGGAACCAAAGAAAGCTGTGACCCCACTCATTTGCTTAATTTTTAGACATGGTGAAAAACATTGCTATTTCGACAGGTCTGCGGCATTGATGCGCGCATGACGCTTCGGGATTTGACCATTCTTGTGATCGATGAAAACGCCATCCGCGCCTCGATTATCGAGGAAGGACTGCGTGAGGCCGGTCATATGAAGGTTACCGTCATTCACGAGGTCAACGGGGTGGCCCGCACCATCGAGACGCTGCAGCCCGATGTGATCGTTATCGATCTGGAAAATCCCAACCGCGACATGATGGAGCATCTGTTTCAGCTGACGCGCACGATCAGCCGGCCGATCGCCATGTTTGTCGACCGATCGGATACGGCGTCGATCGAGGCCGCTGTGGAAGCCGGTGTTTCAGCCTATATCGTTGACGGGCTGAAGAAAGAGCGCGTCAAGCCGATCCTCGATATGGCGGTTAGCCGTTTCAACGCGTTTAGCCGCCTGCAGCGAGAATTGGCCGAGGCGAAATCCGCGCTCGAAGAGCGCAAGGTCGTCGAGCGCGCCAAAGGCATATTGATGAAGATGCGCGGACTTTCCGAAGAGGAAGCCTTCGCACTGCTGCGCCAGACGGCGATGAACGAGAAAAAGAAATTGTCCGAGATCGCGCAAAGCGTGGTCACGGCTGCCGGGCTACTGATGTGACGGCCGCCACCGGACGAGGAGCGATAGCATGACGGTCATAGACGATCTTGCAGACAGGAAATCCGGCATTGCAGCGCCTGCGCCGATCGGCAATGACCGGCAGCGCACCCTCCGGGCCGGCTTCATCCCGCTTGTGGATGCCTCAGTCCTGATTGCCGCGGCCGAATTCGGTTTTGCCGAGAAGGAGGGCCTGAAGCTCGACCTGGTGAAAGATGTCTCCTGGGCGAATGTTCGCGACCGCCTCGCCTTTCGCCAGTTCGACATTGCCCACATGCTCTCGCCCATGCCGGTGGCATCCATGCTCGGTCTCGGCTCGAACCCCTCGCCGACCATCACGCCCTTTTCGCTCGGGCGAGGCGGCAACGCCATTACGCTTTCCACTGCGCTTTTCTCAAGAATGCAGGAGACGACCGGCTTGTCCGCAACAGCGGGTGCGCTGGAAAATGCCCGCGCGCTGAAAAGCGTGCTTGATGAGATGCGGGCCAAGGGAGAGCCGACGCCCACGCTTGGCATGACCTATCCATTCTCATCGCATAATTACGAATTCCGCTACTGGCTGGCAGCGGGTGGCATCCACCCGGACACGGATGTCAAGCTGGTGGTCGTGCCGCCACCGCTGACCTCCGACGCGCTTGCAGCCGGTGCAATCGACGGCTTCTGCGTCGGCGCTCCCTGGAACATGATTGCCTGCGAGCGCGGCGTCGGGCGCATCGTGGCCGTCAAGCAGGATATCTGGCCGTCCGCACCGGAAAAAGTCATCGGCATGCGCCCCGATTGGGCGGAGAGCCAGCAGGAAAGCGTGGCGAGACTTCTCGTGGCATTGGACGCCGCCGCCCGCTGGTGCGACGGCCTGGAAAATCGGCAGGCTTTGAGCGAAGCGCTTGCAGATCCGCGCTATATCGGCGCGCCTGAACATATTCTCCGACGCGTGTTGGGAGGCGAGTTCCATATCGACAGCCAGGGCAACCAGCGCGTCATCGACAAATACTTCCAGTTCCACGCCGATCACGCCAACGATCCGCAACCCAAACAGGCGCTCTGGATTTACAGCCAGATGATCCGTTGGGGACAGACCACGTTTTCGGCCGAGGGTGCCAAGGCTGCCGCATCCGCCTATCGTCCTGACCTGTATCGCGCGGCGCTAGGCACGGGCGGCGCTGCTCTTCAGGATGAAAACGATGGCGCAGGAGCACTTTTCATGGATGGAATGACCTTCGATCCCTCAGACATTCCAGCCTATGTCGAGCGCTTCCCGGTTAAGAATTCGGCCACGGCCCAACCCGCGACAGGCGACTTCTGAAGCATCGAGTGCTGCATTTTTGGAGCCAAGGGTCGGAGCGCAGATTAAATAATAGCCTGAAATTTTTTGGCTTAAATACCAACTACAGACCCTGCATCTAAAAAAACTTATATTTTTCAATTTAGTAGAGACACGCACAAAAACTGGCACGGTGCTTGCTTTGTGTAAAACGCTCGGGTCAACGGCGATCGGAGCAGCAGGAACGCGTTATCAGCGTTCTTCATACGACACAGACGTCGCAAGGTATGCAGCCCGGAACCTCCTCCCGTTCCGAAGGCGCATCACCGAGCGGCGTTTTTTTGTTTTTGGGCTTCGCAAAAGTCATAGGGCGCCCATGAGGCTGCCAAAAAGGGGAACATGCGACATGAAGAAAATGCTTTCCAGTTCGATCAGCCGCCGCTCGATCCTGAAGACGTCGGCCACTGCAGCCCTGATCACCGCCGTCCGAACGGCTTTCCCTTCTGGCGCCTTCGCCGCCACGTCCGAACCTGAAGTCAAGGGCGCAAAACTCGGCTTCATCGCGCTGACCGATGCGGCACCACTGATCGTCGCATCGGAAAAGGGACTTTTCGCCAAGCATGGTATGCCCGATGTCGAGGTGCTGAAGCAGGCCTCCTGGGGTGCTACGCGTGACAACCTCGTTCTCGGCGGCGCGTCCAACGGGATCGACGGTGCCCATATCCTGACCCCGATGCCCTATCTCATGCACACCGGCAAGGTGACGCAGAACAACGTACCGGTGCCGATGGCGATCCTCGCCCGCCTCAATCTCGATAGCCAGGGCATCTCCGTTGCCAAGGACTATACCGACACAGGCGTCCAGCTCGATGCTTCGAAACTGAAAGCTGCCTTCGAGAAGAAGAAGGCGGACGGCAAGGAAATCAAGGCGGCGATGACCTTCCCGGGCGGCACACATGATCTGTGGATCCGCTATTGGCTGGCGGCTGGCGGCATCGATCCGGACAAGGACGTCTCCACCATCGTCGTTCCGCCACCGCAGATGGTTGCCAACATGAAGGTCGGCAACATGGACGTCTTCTGTGTCGGCGAACCCTGGAACGAGCAGCTGGTCAACCAGGGCATCGGCTTTACTGCCTGTACGACCGGAGAACTGTGGAAGGGTCACCCAGAAAAGGCGCTCGGCATGCGTGCCGACTGGGTTGAGAAGAACCCGAATGCCGCCAAGGCCATGCTGATGGCCGTGATGGAGGCCCAGCAATGGTGCGACAGCATGGACAACAAGGAGGAGATGTCGACGATTCTCGGCAAGCGCCAGTGGTTCAACGTCCCGCCGAAGGACGTGCTCGGCCGTTTGAAGGGCGACATCAATTACGGCAACGGCCGCGTCGCTCATGGCACCGATCTCTACATGAAGTTCTGGAAGGACGCAGCATCCTATCCGTTCCAGAGCCATGACAGCTGGTTCCTTGCCGAAAACATCCGCTGGGGCAAGTTCGCGCCGGACACCGACATCAAGGCGCTGGTGTCTCAGGTCAACCGCGAAGATCTGTGGCGCTCTGCCGCGAAGGACCTGGGCGTTGCCGCTGCCGATATTCCGACCTCCACCTCCCGTGGCAAGGAAACCTTCTTCGACGGCAAGGTCTTCGATCCCGAAAACCCATCCGCTTACCTCGACAGCCTGTCGATCAAGGCCGCCTCCTGAGGACGCCATGGCTCCTCCGCAGCCGGCGGAGGGGCGCGCAACCCGTGCAACACACCATCCGGAAACAGGACAAGACCATGACCGCAACCGCACGCAAGACAGAAAGCACGGCCATCGCCGTTGCGACGCCAAAGGGCGGCACCGTGATCGCCATGAACCGCCGCCCGGTGTCGGTACTCTCTTTTCGCAAGATCGCCGTATCGATTGCGCGAAACGTCGTTCCGCCGCTCGTCGTCCTGATCATCCTGCTCGGCCTCTGGCAGGCGCTCTGTTCGGCGCCCGGCTCGTCACTGCCGCCTCCAAGCCAGGTGTTTGAGGAAAGCTACGACCTGATCGTCCACCCCTTCTTCCATTATGGGTCTCAGGATATCGGCCTTGGCTGGCGCGTTCTCGTTTCGCTCGAACGCGTTGCCTATGGGTTTGGTCTTGCGGCGATCGTCGGCGTCGTTGTCGGCGCCATCATCGGCCAGTCCGTCTGGGCGATGCGTGGCCTCGATCCGATCTTTCAGGTGCTGCGCACCGTCCCGCCGCTCGCATGGCTACCGTTGTCTTTGGCCGCGTTTCAGGACAGCAATCCATCCGCCATTTTCGTGATCTTCATTACCTCCATCTGGCCGGTCATCATCAATACCGCGGTCGGCGTGCGCAACATCCCGCAGGATTACCGAAACGTCGCGCAGGTGCTGCGTCTCAACCAGATCGAATTTTTCTACAAGATCATGCTGCCATCCGCCGCGCCCTACATTTTCACCGGTCTTCGCATCGGCGTAGGCCTCTCCTGGCTTGCCATCGTCGCGGCTGAAATGCTGACGGGAGGCGTGGGCATCGGCTTCTTCATCTGGGACGCGTGGAATTCATCCCGCCTGCCCGACATCATCGTGGCACTCGCCTATATCGGCGTCGTCGGCTTCGTCCTCGACAAGCTGGTGGCGGCCGCCGGAAAGCTCATCACCCGCGGCGCGGCAGCGAACTAGGAGGATTTCTTCATGAACGCCTATTTGAAGCTCGATCATATCGACAAATATTTCGACAAGGGCGGCAGCCGCGCCGAGGTGTTGAAGGGCATCAACCTCACCATCGACAAGGGCGAGTTCGTCTCCGTTATCGGCCATTCCGGCTGCGGCAAGTCCACCATGCTCAACCTGATTGCCGGCCTGACCAAGGTTTCCTCCGGCGTGGTGCTTTTGGAAAACCGCGAGGTCAACGAGCCGGGCCCGGAGCGCGCGGTCGTCTTCCAGAACCATAGCCTGCTGCCATGGCTCACCGTCTACGAAAACGTCAATCTCGGTGTAGAGAAGGTCTTCCGCTACACCAAGTCCAAGGCCGAGCGCCATGATTGGGTCATGCGCAATCTTGATCTCGTGCAGATGGCCCATGCGAAGGACAAGAAGCCATCCGAGATTTCCGGCGGCATGAAGCAGCGCGTCGGCATCGCCCGGGCCCTGGCGATGGAACCAAAAATCCTGCTGCTGGACGAGCCTTTCGGCGCGCTCGATGCGCTGACCCGCGCCCATCTGCAGGATGCGGTGATGGAAATCCATGCGCGGCTTGGCAACACCATGATCATGATCACCCACGACGTGGATGAGGCCGTTCTGCTTTCCGACCGTATCGTGATGATGACCAACGGCCCGGCCGCTCATATCGGCGAAATCCTCGATGTGCCGCTGGCACGCCCGCGCAATCGCATCGAGCTTGCCTCCGACCGAACCTATCTCAAATGCCGCGAAGCCGTGCTGAAGTTCCTCTATGAACGTCACCGCTTCGTCGAAGCAGCGGAGTAAGACCCATGTCCGAAACAAAGCCCCAGAAACTCGTCATCATCGGCAACGGCATGGCGCCGGGCCGCATGCTGGAGAACCTCTTCGAGACCGCTCCCGGTGTCTTCGACGTCACGATCTTCAATGCCGAACCGCGCGTCAATTATGACCGCATCATGCTCTCGCCGGTTCTCTCCGGTGAAAAGGCCTATGAGGACATCGTCATTCACAATGACGACTGGTATGCAGCCCATGGTGTGACCCTTCAC
This sequence comes from Agrobacterium sp. 22117, assembly GCF_052045735.1. NCBI lineage: Bacteria > Pseudomonadati > Pseudomonadota > Alphaproteobacteria > Hyphomicrobiales > Rhizobiaceae > Agrobacterium > Agrobacterium sp. 22117. The sequence continues at coordinate 47,193 of NZ_JBQEPP010000008.1, forward strand.
AAGGGCGCGAAGGTCAGCCATATCGACCGCGAGCGCAAAACCGTCACCAGCGAAAACGGCATCACCGCCTCTTACGACAAGCTGGTGATCGCCACGGGCTCCTCGCCCTTCATCATTCCGGTTCCCGGGCACCAGTTGCCAGGCGTTCTCGCTTACCGTGATCTCGATGACGTAACGAAGATGCTGGAGATCGCCGGCGGCAAGGGCCGTGCCATCGTCATCGGCGCCGGTCTTCTTGGTCTCGAAGCGGCCTATGGACTGAAGCGTCAGGGCATGGACGTCACCGTCATTCACCTGATGCCGACCATCATGGAGCGCCAACTCGATCCGGCAGCGGCCTATCTTCTGGAAAAAGCGCTGACCGAACGTGGCATCGACATCATCACCAAGGCCAACACCAAGCGCATTCTCGGCGAAGACAAAGTCGAGGGCATCGAGCTGGAAGATGGCCGCGTCATCGAAGGGACCATGGTGGTCATGGCAGTCGGCATTCGCCCGGCCTCCGGCCTTGCCAAGGAAGCAGGTCTTGCCGTCAATCGCGGTATCGTCGTCGATGATGGCATGATGACGTCGGACTCCTCAATCTACGCGCTCGGCGAATGCGCCGAGCATCGCGGCATCTGCTATGGTCTCGTCGCGCCACTTTACGAAAGTGCCAGAGTTTTGGCCGACCGTCTGATCGGCGGCCAGTCCGAGTATCACGGCTCGGTCACCAATACGAAGCTCAAGGTGACTGGCATCAACCTCTTCTCCGCAGGCGATTTTGCCGAGGGCGATGACCGTGAAGAGATCGTGCTGCGCGACGCGACGGCGGGCGTCTACAAACGCCTGATTCTCAAGGACAATCGTATCATCGGCGCGGTCCTCTATGGTGAGACCTCGGACGGTTCGTGGTTCTTCGACCTGATGAAAAAGGGCGCGGACATCACAGAGATGCGCGAAACACTGATTTTCGGCCAGTCCTATCAGGGGGGCTCCCCCCTGGACCCTATGGCGGCCGTTGCAGCCTTGCCGGATGATGCGGAAATCTGCGGCTGCAACGGCGTTTGCAAGGGAAAAATCACCTCCACCATCACCGGCAAGGGCCTGACCTCGCTTGACGATGTGCGCGCTCACACCAAGGCCTCGGCCTCCTGTGGCAACTGCACCGGGCTGGTCGAGCAGCTGATGACGCTGACGCTCGGCGACAGCTACAATCCCACAGCGGTGCAGCCCATGTGCAAATGCACCGATCTCGGCCATGACGATGTGCGCCGTCTGATCAAGGCCAAGGGGCTGAAGACCATTCCTGCCGTCATGCAGGAACTGGAATGGAAGACCTCCTGCGGCTGCGCCAAATGCCGTCCGGCGCTCAACTATTACCTCGTCTGCGACTGGCCGGATGAATATGCGGATGACTATCAGTCCCGCTTCATCAATGAGCGCGTTCACGCCAACATCCAGAAGGATGGCACCTATTCCGTCGTTCCGCGCATGTGGGGCGGCGTGACCAATGCAGGTGAGTTGCGCGCCATCGCCGATGTCGTCGACAAGTTCGAGATCCCGCTGGTGAAGGTGACCGGCGGCCAGCGTATCGATCTTCTCGGCATCGAGAAGGAAGACCTGCCCGCCGTCTGGGCCGATCTCGGCAAGGCTGGCTTCATCTCTGGCCAGGCCTATGCCAAGGGCCTGCGCACCGTCAAAACCTGTGTGGGCGAGCAATGGTGCCGCTTCGGCACGCAGGATTCCACCGGGCTTGGCATTCGCATTGAAAAGTTCATGTGGGGCTCGTGGACACCAGCCAAGCTGAAGCTTGCCGTTTCGGGCTGTCCGCGCAACTGCGCGGAAGCCACTTGCAAGGATATCGGTGTGATCTGCGTAGACTCCGGCTTCGAAATCCATTTTGCCGGAGCTGCGGGCCTCGACATCAAAGGTACTGAAATTCTCGGTCTGGTGAAGACTGCGGATGAGGCGCTGGAGCATATCGTGGCGCTGACGCAAATGTACCGCGAACAGGCCCGCTATCTTGAGCGCATCTACAAGTGGGCAAAGCGCATCGGCTACGACGAAATCCGCCGCCAGATCATGGATGACGCCGACAAACGCAAGGGCTTCTACGAGCGCTTTGTCTTCAGCCAGAAATTCGCCCAGGTCGATCCCTGGTCGGAGCGTGTGTCCGGCGAACACAAGCACGAGTTCAAGCCGATGGCGACCATCGGCTTCAATCAAGCCGCAGAGTGACCGGGGCTTTGAAAGCCATCGGTGCATAGCGCTCGGTGGTGGGGCGACATGGAGGAGATGTCGCCCCATCCCAAAACCTTCAACCGGACACAGGATGACGACGATGAACTGGGTCGAAATCGGCAATATCTCTGACATTCCACTGCGCGGCGCGCGCTGCGTAAAGACGCCGATGGGCAAGATTGCGGTGTTCCGCACGGCCGATAACGACGTCTATGCCATCGAAGATCACTGCCCTCACAAGGGCGGGCCGCTCTCTCAAGGCATCGTTCACGGCGCGTCGGTGACCTGCCCTTTGCATAACTGGGTCATTTCGCTGGAAACCGGCAAGGCCGAAGGCGCCGACGAGGGTGCGGTGCGCACCATCCCCGTGCGCAACATCGATGGCAACCTGTCTATTGCGCTTGAAAGCATGATGATCGCGGCGGAGTAAGCATGGCACAAGAGGTCAAAACCACCTGTCCCTATTGCGGCGTCGGCTGCGGCGTCATCGCGAAGGTCGATGATGATGGTGGCGTTTCGGTGAAGGGCGATCCGGATCATCCGGCCAATTACGGTCGGCTCTGTTCCAAAGGATCGGCACTTGGCGAAACGCTCGATCTCGACGACCGGCTGCTTTACCCGCAAGTCGGCGGTGAACGAGTGAACTGGGATGAGGCACTTGATCTCGTGGCCTCGAAATTTTCCGAAGCGATCGCGACCTATGGACCGGATTCGGTCGCCTTCTATGTCTCCGGGCAATTGCTGACGGAGGACTACTATCTCGCCAACAAGCTGATGAAGGGCTTCATTGGCTCGGCCAATATCGACACCAATTCGCGGCTTTGCATGTCGTCCTCCGTCGCAGGCCATCGCCGCGCCTTCGGCTCGGACACGGTTCCAGGTGTCTACGAGGATCTGTTTCTCGCCGATCTCGTCATCCTGACCGGCTCCAATCTCGCCTGGTGTCACCCGGTCATCTATCAGCGCCTTGTAGCGGCCAAGGCCGAGCGGCCGGACATGAAGGTGGTGGTGATAGACCCACGCCGCACCATGACCTGCGACATTGCCGATATGCATCTTGCCATCAAGCCGGATGGGGATGTGGCGCTTTTTACCGGCCTGCTGGCGCATCTGGCCAAGGGAGCGACGCTCGACAAGACCTATATCGAAAGCCACACGCAGGGTTTCGAGGAAGCCGTCCGAACCGCCTCTGACATCAGCCTTGCCAGCTTGGTCGAGGCGACGGGTCTCAGCCTCGCCGAGCTTACCCGCTTCTATGAACTTTTCGAGCGCACCGAAAACGTCGTCACCTGCTACAGCCAAGGCGTCAACCAGTCGTCCAGCGGTACCGACAAGGTCAACGCCATCATCAACTGCCATCTGGCGACAGGGCGTATCGGCAAGCCCGGCGCGGGGCCGTTTTCGCTGACCGGTCAGCCCAATGCCATGGGCGGGCGCGAGGTGGGTGGTCTTGCCAATATGCTCGCCGCCCATATGGCCATCGAAAGCGCCGAGGACCGCGACCAGGTGCAGCGCTTCTGGAAAGCGCCGACAATTGCGAGTAAGCCCGGCCTCAAAGCCGTCGAACTTTTCCAGGCGGTGGCCGATGGTCGCATCAAGGCGCTCTGGATCATGGCGACCAATCCGGCAGTCTCCATGCCCGATGCCGGGGCCGTGGAAGCGGCGCTGAAGCAATGTCCCTTCGTTGTCGTCTCCGACATCATGGCGACGACCGATACGGCACGCCATGGGCATGTGCTGCTGCCATCACTCGGCTGGGGCGAGAAGGACGGCACCGTCACCAATTCGGAACGGCGCATCTCCCGCCAGCGCGGCTACCTTCCGGCGCCAGGCGAGGCGAAAGCAGACTGGTGGCAATTTGCCGAAGTCGGCAAGCGCATGGGCTACGCCGATGCGTTCACCTATGCCAATCCCACGGAGATTTTCGCCGAACATGCCAGCCTCTCGGCCTTCGAAAATAATGGCAGCCGTGATTTCGATATCGGCGCATTTGCCGAGATCGGGCAACCGGCCTATGACGATCTGGCACCCTTCAACTGGCCACAGCGCTCCGGCGAGCGCCCCCACACGACGCGCTTCTTCGCCGATGGAAAATTCTTCCATGCGGATAGAAAGGCGCGTTTCGTCTCCACAGCGCTGCCGCAGACAAGCCGCACGAGCGCCGACTATCCTCTGACGCTCAATACGGGCCGCATCCGCGATCAGTGGCACACCATGACACGCACGGGAAAAAGCGCCCGGCTATCCTCACATCTGGCCGAACCTTTCGTCGAGTTTCACCCCCGCGATGCGATGGAAGCGGGGATTGAGAGTGCCGATCTGGTGGAGGTGGAAAGCCCACTCGGCACGGTGATCCTGCGCGCGCTCATCACCGACAGGCAGGCACGCGGCAGCCTCTTCGTGCCGATGCACTGGAACGATCAGTTCGCCGCCAATGCCCGGATTGACAGGCTGGTGCCACCCACCACAGATCCCTTCTCCGGACAGCCGGCATCGAAGAATGTCGCCGTTACGGCGCGCCGCTTTCAAGCAAAGGCCTATGCCTTTGCAGTGACTGCCACGACTCCGCAAAAACCCGACTGCGCCTACTGGGCTCTCGCCAAGGCCGAGGGCGGCTATCGTCTGGAGCTTGCCTTCGATACGCTGCCGGATGACTGGATATCCTGGAGCAGAAAAATCTTCGGGATCGACGCCCGCATCGAACCGCTCGGCTATACCGACAATCGAACCGGTGACATTCGGCTCGCCTTTTTTGACGAAGATAAGTTAGTGGCAACGCTGTTTATCGCAGCTGCGCCCGTCGCCGTTGCGCGAAACTGGGCGGTCGCTCAGTTGAAAGAGCCGCATGAGGATCTACGCAACCGCTTCGCGCTCGTCGCTGGCAGGCCGGGTGGCGGCAGACCCGATCCAGGCGCCACCGTCTGCTCCTGCTTCAATGTCGGCATCAACCAGATCACCAGCGCGATCCGCGAGGGCTGCCACACAGTCGAGGCGGTGGGCGCCTGCGTCAGCGCCGGCACCAATTGCGGCTCCTGCCGGGCGGAAATCCGCACCATCATCGATGGGTGCCTGAAGACCGCAGCCGAGTGACATATCGACAGGAAACGAGGTGGGGAAGCCTTACAGCATCGGCCCGAAAGTCGGACTCGGTTTTCTTAAAGCAGGATGCGGCAACCACCTCTCGTGAGCCGGCGATCGCGCCTGGAAGGCAAAACTAGATATCGAAGAGGTATCCAGAAAAGAAAAAGCCTGCCGCGGGAGGAGGTGCGGCAGGCTTTGAACTTGATTGGCAATTGGGAGGAGGAGTATCGCCAATCCACATCGAACGACGCTGGGAGGAGGAGTGCGTCGTTTCGATGATCAATATATACTCCCGTTACCCGGCGCTGAAAAGCGCGACACTCGCAGGGCAGCAATGCATAAATTGCATAACTGCTTTTACTATGACGTTTTTTTGATCACTGCGTGTCGCGATGGACCTGGAAGCCTGCGAAGGACTGATTCACCGGCATCAACTCGATGGCGTTGATGTTGATATGCTTCGGCTGAGACACCACCCAGTGAATGGTGTTCGCAATATCCTCCGGCAGGATCGGGTTGACGCCTTTGTAAAGCGTGTCGGATGCCTGCTGGTTGCCGCCGGTGCGCACCAGCGTGAACTCGGTTTCGCACATGCCGGGCTCGATGGATGTGACGCGCACGCCTTTGCCATGAAGATCCGATCGTAGCCCAAGCGAAAACTGGCGCAGGAACGCCTTGGTACCGGCATAGACATTGCCGCCGGCATAGGGCCAGCTCGCCGCGACCGAGGAAAGATTGACGACGATGCCGCGGCGTTCGATCAGCGTCGGCAGCAAGTGGTGTGTGATGTTCAACAGTCCCGTAATATTGGTGTTGACCATGGTGTGCCAGTCCTGGAGCGGCACTTGCGGCGCAGGTGCCGTTCCAAGGGCCAGACCGGCATTGTTGACTAGGACGTCGATTGCAGAAAACTCCTGCGGCAATTCAGCGAAAGCCGAACGCATCGCCTCCTGATCGGTGATGTCGAAGGCCAGACCGTGGAAGGACGATCCGAGTTCATCTTTCAGGTCTTGGAGACGCTCGGCGCGGCGGCCGGTGCCGATCACCTTCCAGCCATGGCTTGCAAAGAGACGCGCGGTGGAAAGGCCGAAGCCAGAGGTCGCTCCGGTGATAAGAATCGTGGCTGTCATATCTGCTCTCCGCTTGATGGTGCTGTTTAAAGAAGCTTTGCCGCGGCAAGCTTCAGGCACTCTTTGAATGCCGCCAGATCGGTATAGAGTTCCTCAGGTGCCGCATCTCCAACGATGATGGCCCCGCCCCGGCGCAGGATGCTGCCATGAAGCATGAGGTTATCGACCATGTCGAAGTTCTCGACGGAAAGCCCGTCGGGTCCTCTGTAACGCCCATCATCGCTGAGCGAGACATCGCCGGCATAGTGATCGTGGATCCGGGTAAAATGATTCTTCGCCATATTGGTATAGGCGAACACCGGCTTGCCGAGAGCGCACATGAAGCCGAGCTCGAAGCTCGTACCGACATCGGCGGCAATTCCCCGGAAGGGCGTCAGGTTGGCAATGACAGCGTCCGCCTCAAGCATCATATGCTCATCGATAGCGTTGATATTGCAGCCGTGGCCGGTCTTTGTGTCGGCGGGCGGAATTTCAAGATCGCCGGGAGACAGTGGGGTGAAGCCGGCGTCTCGGGCAAGCTGTGCCTTCGCATCCAGCATGTCGCGCGCGTTGGAGAGAAAGACCTCAGGTCCCGCGAGATAGATTTTCTTGGTCATGGATATGGGAATTTCGTCATTGGCAGGAATTTGATGTCAACCTAGACCGCGACCGCCTGACGAGGCAAGAGCGCCTGGAGCATCGGCCCGAAAATCGAGATCGATTTTCGCAATGACAGGATGCGACTAGTCAAAAAAAATGAGCGTCCTTGGCGCGTCCAGTGGCACCCTACCGCGCTCCAGGGCCAAAAGCGGTATCGCCAGCAGCCACTTTGCGCTATAGCCGGAACCGGAAGACGCGTAACCGGAGTACCAAATGGCTGCCAAGATCCGCTATCATGAAGGCGACATCTCTGCGAGCGATGCCGCGCGCTATACAGGCGCAATCGCCGTCGATACGGAAACGCTCGGTTTGGTGCCGCGTCGCGACAGGCTGTGTGTCGTACAGCTTTCACCCGGCGACGGCACGGCCGACGTCGTACGCATTGCCGCCGGGCAGAAGGAAGCGCCAAACCTCGTCGCCATGCTGGAGGATCCGAGCCGCGAAAAAATCTTCCATTACGGCCGCTTCGATATCGCCGTGCTGTTCCACACTTTCGGCGTGACGACGACGCCGGTCTTCTGCACCAAGATCGCGTCCAGGCTTTGCCGCACCTATACGGACCGGCACGGTTTGAAGGACAATCTGAAAGAGATGCTGGAGATCGACATCTCCAAGGCACAGCAATCCTCCGACTGGGCGGCTGAGGCGCTCTCCCCGGCGCAGCTCGAATACGCCGCATCCGATGTTCTTCACCTGCATGCGCTTCGCGACAAGCTCACCCACCGGCTGATCCGTGACGGCCGCTACGACCACGCCACCGCCTGCTTCGCCTTCCTGCCCACACGCGCAAAGCTCGATCTTCTCGGCTGGGACGATACAGACATCTTCGCCCATAGCTGAGGCGGTCCGTGGCGACGCCACACGTATGGTTAGCAGTCGATTAACGATTCCCCGTCATGATTGCTCTTAATGATTCGTTCGCCTGCTTTCGAAGGGTGGGCTTTGGACATCATTCCCCGGCGGTGCGGATGACGAGCAACGGATCGAGCGCATCCCTGAGCATCAAAGCTGCGACGCGATGACAGCGGATCAACGCGCTTCGGACCGAAGGAAGAGCGCACCATGTTGCCGCCCGTCAGTGCCGTCACAGCAGGAGAATTTTCCTCGCAGACTGCGGGGCAGAAGCAGGACGCGGTCAGTTCGCCGGTCAATCAGCCAAATGTCCCGCAGGCCATTTCCGATACCTCACCCAATCCCCCGGTCGTCGCGGCACGCGCCGTCTCCGGCGAAGCGGAGCTTCACCGCACTGGAACGGTGCTGACAGAGGTTCTGGGCTCGCTTCTGGGAATGGAGCGCCTGGAGGGGGAAGATGCCGAAGCCTATGTGAACCGTCTCACCTCGGCCCTCCAATCTCTCCCATTGGCGCAGAAAGCCGCACTTGAACAGCAACTGGGAAAGCTGCTGAAAGGCATGACGATTGCGCTCATGCTGGACATTTTGAAAAACAACGCCGGACCCAATGCTGCAAGACTGGCGGTCATGCTGGAACTGGCGCGTGTCGGCCAGTCGAAGGATGGCGTGAAGGTGGCGCTGCCGCCCTATCTTCAGGATCTTATGCCCGACAGCCCATCCCTTACTCCTCTGCCGATCAAGGTGCCGGCCCCCGCCTTGCAGGGTCCTCGACCGCCGCTTTCCCTGGACCAAAGGGTCTCTTCGCCAGGCAAACCTGTGGCCCCCACGCCGGTGCCAACAGGGGACGTGATAGACGAGGTTCCCTCTTCGACATCCAATTCAGCTCAGACGTCGACAGAGGTATCTGCAACGCCGACGGCGCAGTCGCCTCTCCTTCGTCCCCAGAATACCACGTCAGCGACGGCCTCCACTCCCGCAGCCCCTGGCGCGCCTCAAGCTTCCCTGCCAGTACCCCAAGCGCAGGCGTCTCCGCCACCCGCTCTATCCAGCAACGCCGGATCATCCATCGCGCTTCCGCCGAGTGTGGAGCTACCGATGGTGATGCCAGATGGTACGATGGATGATGCTGCTCTCGCCTCGTTCTTGAAAGCGGACGCGGCGACGATTGCGGCGCAGATTCGTGGTGCGAGCCCGCAGGACATGGAGAAACTGCTATTGGCTGTACTGCTCGGCAGACTGCCTGAGCGTGCCGATCCGCTCGCAGACACAGCTTCCACGCTGCCAGTCCCACCGCACGAAGAAGCCTCCGATACCGAGGCCACAAAAAAGCAGCAGGTCATGACAACCGGACAGCCGCAGGTGCACGCCACCGAGGCACCGAGTGAAGAGACGGCCACCGGGATCCTGCGCCCAGAAGCACAAATAGCTGCCCGCACTTCGGTCGCCGCCGACGGAAAAACCCTCGTCTTCGAGCAGGCGGCACTTCAATCCGCCGTCGCCTCGCTGGTGACAAAGCCCGGCACACCGCTTCCCTTTGTCAACTACCCGATCGAGGAGCAGAAGCGCGATGAAGAGGCACCGCCGCGCGGTCGCTGGCCCTCCTCTGAAGGAGAAGGCGAAGGCGAAGCCGGCGAACAGGCCGGACATGGCCAGACAGACCAGAACGACGCGAAGCAAGATCATCCAGACGATCTATCCGGCCAGGAAGAGCGCGTGGCCGCCAATGATGAGCCGGTCGATCACTCGGTTTCTGATGGCGCGCGCGAAGATGGCCGGGTGGGCGACGCCGAATCCTACTATCTGCGAATGGGCAACTTCGCCTGATCTGCTCGCGAGGGCGCCACGAATTGCGTCTTGCCGCCCTGACAGCTGGAAATAACCGCAACAAAAAACCCGCCGGATCGCTCCAGCGGGTTCTTTAAGCTTTAGAGGCTGACGATTACTCGCCGCGGTTCTTCAGAGCCGCGCCAAGGATATCGCCGAGAGACGCGCCGGAGTCGGACGAACCGAACTGAGCGACGGCTTCCTTCTCTTCTGCGATTTCCAGAGCCTTGATCGAAAGCATGACCTTGCGATCCTTCTTGGAGAAGTTGACGACGCGGGCGTCGAGAACCTGACCAACCGAGAAACGCTCAGGACGCTGATCGTCACGATCGCGTGCCAGGTCGTTGCGGCGGATGAAGGAGGTGATGTCTTCGTGGTTGACGAGCTTCACTTCGATGCCGCCTTCGTTGACGCCGATGACTTCAGCGGAAACGACAGCGTTCTTGCGCAGTTCGCCAGACGTTGCAGCTTCGCCGACGGAATCCTTGCCGAGCTGCTTGATACCGAGAGAGATACGCTCCTTCTCGACGTCAACGTCCAGAACGACAGCCTTGACGACGTCGCCCTTGTTGAACTCTTCGATGACCTGCTCGCCCGGACGGTTCCAGTCGAGATCCGACAGGTGAACCATGCCGTCGACATCGCCTTCGAGGCCAATGAACAGGCCGAATTCGGTCTTGTTCTTGACTTCGCCTTCAACTTCAGTGCCGGCCGGATGGCTGTAGGCAAATGCCTGCCATGGGTTTTCCAGCGTCTGCTTGAGGCCGAGCGAGATACGGCGCTTGGACGGATCGACTTCGAGAACGACAACGTCGACTTCCTGGCTCGTGGACAGGATCTTGCCGGGATGTACGTTCTTCTTGGTCCAGGACATTTCGGAAATGTGGATCAGGCCTTCGATGCCCGGCTCCAGCTCGACGAATGCACCGTAGTCGGTGATGTTCGTGACCGTACCGGAGATCTTCTTGCCAACCGGGTACTTGGCGGAGATGCCATCCCACGGATCGGACTCGAGCTGCTTCATGCCGAGCGAGATACGGTGGGTTTCCTGGTTGATGCGGATGATCTGAACCTTGACCTGCTGGCCAATGTTGAGGATTTCCGAAGGATGGTTGACGCGGCGCCATGCCATGTCGGTGACGTGCAGCAGGCCGTCGATGCCGCCGAGGTCAACGAACGCACCGTAATCGGTGATGTTCTTGACGACGCCGTCAACAACCTGGCCTTCTTCGAGGTTCTGAACGATTTCAGAACGCTGCTCGGCACGCGACTCTTCGAGAACCGTACGGCGCGAAACGACGATGTTGCCGCGACGCTTGTCCATCTTGAGGATTTCGAAGGGCTGCGGGTTGTGCATCAGAGGCGTTACGTCGCGGATCGGACGAATGTCGACCTGCGAACGCGGAAGGAAGGCAACAGCGCCGTCGAGATCGACCGTGAAGCCGCCCTTGACCTGGTTGAAGATAACGCCTTCAACGCGCTCGCCGGCTTCGAACTTGGCTTCGAGCTTGACCCAGCTCTCTTCGCGGCGAGCCTTCTCGCGCGACAGAACGGCTTCGCCCAGAGCGTTTTCGATGCGCTCGACATAAACTTCGACTTCGTCGCCGACTTTCAGCGTGCCGTCCTTGGACTTGGCACCGAATTCCTTGAGCGGAACGCGGCCTTCGACCTTGAGGCCAACGTCAACAATCGCGACATCCTTTTCGATGGCCGTTACGATGCCCTTGGCAACGTAGCCTTCGGCCAGGTCGTTGGAAGCAAAGGACTCTTCGAGCAGGGCTGCGAAATCGTCGCGCGTGGGGGTAGCTACAGACATTAAATCTCCTGAAGTGTCCGTTTCATCAAGGGACACACAAGCGCCGGGGGTTTGCGTTGATCATTCCCGAAATCCATGCCCGCCTTGTCGTGCAAGGCTTTCCGGCGCAGGGCATGCTTTCGGGACATTCCAGAACGGAAATCGGACCTGCCGGTTCCCGTGCAATTCTCATTTCTTCAGCGCGGCATCGATAATCGCTTTTGCCGCTTGAAACGCCGCCTCTATACTCATTTCCGACGTATCAAGCAAGTGCGCGTCTTCTGCTGGTTTCAAAGGACTATCAGACCGGCCCATGTCCCGCTCGTCACGCTTCTTCACATCTGCGAAAATCGCCTCGTAATCGGCAGTACCGCCGCCCGCGACAATCTCGTCATAACGTCTCCTGGCGCGGATTTCGGGCGAGGCCGTCACGTAAAGCTTCACCGGCGCCTCCGGGCAGACAACCGTGCCGATATCGCGCCCATCCAGAACCGTGCCGGGCTCACGCGTTGAAAAGGCACGCTGCGCCGTCACCAGCGCGCGCCGCACGGCGGGCATGACTGCAATCTTCGAGGCCGCCTCGCCCACCTCATGTCGCGAAAGAACCGAGCGATCCAGTCCGGCGAGATCGAGGTGGAGTGCGGTCTCTTCCGCAATCGCCTCATCATCCAGAGGTTTGCCCGCATCAAGAAGTGCCTTGGCGGTGGCGCGGTAGGTCAGGCCGGTATCGAGGTGATGGAAGCCGTAAACCTCGGCGATCTTGCGCGAAAGCGTACCCTTGCCTGCGGCCGCGGGACCATCGATGGCGATAATAAAAGTCATGGGGATAAAATCTCGAATGGACGTTTGTCTCGGCTGCGGGCTTTATCACAAAGAATGCGAGCATTCACCCCGAGAGCGGCCGAAAACTTCCACCCCCGTAATCCCATGCAGTTTATCTTTGACAGGCACCACGCCAGGGATTAAGGGGACCGGCTATAAATTTACCGTCTACTGCCGAATTCACGGCGTTAAGACCGAACTCATTCAAAAATTCGAGGCTTTGACAGTGGCAAAAGCGGAACTTGGAACCAAGCGCACCGACCCCGATACCGGCAAGAAATTCTACGACCTGAACCGCGACCCGGTTGTCTCTCCTTACACCGGCAAGTCCTGGCCGCTTTCCTTCTTCGAGGAAACGACGGCTCAGGCCAAGATGGAACAGGCCGAGGAAGAGGACGTACAGGAAGTCGATACCGAAAGCACGGACGTCGAACTCGTTTCGCTGGAAGACGCCGATGGCGACAATACCAACGACGAAGTTCCTGATGATATCGGCGATGACGATGTCGAACTGGACGATGATGATGACACCTTCCTCGAAGCCGATGAAGATGACGACGATGACGACGTCTCCGGCATCATCGGCGTCGGCGGCGACGACGAAGAGTCCTGATTTTCCAAAGTTTTTTCGCCCGGCCGCAAAAAAATGTTGCCGGGCGAACTTTTCGGCTTGCCATCTTCATTCATGAGAAGTATCAAGCCGCCACCGAACGGAAACAACCGCTTCGGTTCCCGGAACCGGATCAAACATACCGGAACCCTTATGGGGCTATAGCTCAGCTGGGAGAGCGCTTGCATGGCATGCAAGAGGTCAGCGGTTCGATCCCGCTTAGCTCCACCAAATTCTCAGAAATCCATTTTGATCCCGTTAGATAGAGTACGCCTCATTTGGTACTGATGTCTGCGACATCGCTCCGATTTCTCTTGCTATTCAGTCGCAAAGAGCGGCAGTTTCTTCTTTTGAAGAGGAGATTCCAATGGCTAAGGGTCAAGTGAGAAGCAACAAGGAAATCCGCAAACCCAAGAAGGACAAGGCCCCACCGCCTGCCGCTCCTACTCTGGGTGCGAAGACTGTCGAAGCTAGCAAGCAGAAGAAGCCACAGTAAATCTTCGCTTTCTCTACCTGCAGCGCGGGTCTTCGAGGATTTTGGGGACCCGCTACGCGACCGTGAGTGTAAAGCTGACGACCAATGGAAACCACCGCCTCGCTCCTGGTGCAGTTCCAGATAAACTCAAATCTCCATTGGGGTTGAAGACGAGGTGTTAATGCAGAAAGGGATAATGAAAGGGCGGATGGGTTTCGTCCTCATATTCCTCATTTGCGCAGCGATAGCCTTCATGATTAACCTGCTCAACACCGTAAGCTTGCTTCCCAGTGGCGAACGGGCGCAGGGAGCGTATCCGGAAAGAACGCACGCAGAGCAATCTGACTTGAATGAAAGGCTGCGCATAGCGAAAGAAGAAGCGCGCAAGGCTGCAGACGGAGCCCTTCAGGCCATGGAAGGCAATGCACGCGAACCGACCGCAGAAGAAAAGCAGTAGTCGAGTTTGAGGGACGAGACCGGCTTCTCTCGATTTATTCCGTAGTCACCTCGACCATGTCCGACGTCCAGGGCACTGTGACTAGCGCGACATCTTACAGGCGCGGAAACTCACTCCTCATCTCCATCATCCCCCGAAAGATGATTCCGCGTCGACTGCTTCACCTGCCCGACATGCGTAATCAGCCCCGAGATGACGATGGGATCCACGTCGGCCATCATGTCCTTCAGCCAGCCGTCATGGGCCTTTGCCATGGCGTCGAAGGTTGTGCGGCCCTTGTCGGTGAGGTGGGCGACGATGACGCGGCGGTCGTCGGGGAGGCGTTCGCGGATGACGAGGCCGTCTGCTTCCAGCCGCTCCACCAGACCGGTGATATTGCCGTTGGTGACCATCGTGCGCTTGGAGAGTTCGCCAAGCCGCAGGCCGTCGTTTTCGCGGTAGAGCTGCGAGAGGAGATCGAACTGCGGCAGCGTGGCGCCGAATTCGCGGCGCAGGCGGCGACGGATTTCCTGGGAGATGAGTTTGGTCGTAGACAGCAAGCGCAGCCACAGGCGCAGTTCCTGTTTCTTGCCATCCTGCGTATCGCTGATGATCGCTTCCAGATCGATAGCCGACATAACCCATCCCTTGTCCTGAAGTGTGCCGCGGTCTCTCATACAGAACCCGGGCCCTTCAAGTTTCTTGTTCTAACGCATGGCCCCGTAACGGCAAAACCTCTGCCTGCTTTTTACGAGACATGCTCTTATCGGTAGTCTAGAACACCATTCGTGCTGCGGGGTCAACATTCTCAAAGCTTCAAGCAATTTTTCGGCAGCGGCAGACGAGCGATTGCGAGCCCTGGGGTTCTCAAGCTGGCATGCCTTCGTGGTGCAGTCCGCTTCCGATATATGCATGTACAGATTTGGCAAAATCTTGAGAGCAGCGCAGTTAGTTTGGGCGTCATCTCAAGCCGTGGCTATGTCCTTCACCGCGCTGATTTTAAGGCAGCATCACGGCTCTTCAAACCTCTCCCGAAAAACAATTTAAGCTTAAACAAAATTCTTGCATATCCATATTTTTGGTCATAGGTTTTTCCCATTATCGCATCTGCTTCTTTCAGCAGCGCTGACGAAGCAGGAACAGACGGTTCAAAAAGGGGAACTTGAATGACCGATGCTTCGATGATTGCAGGGCTTGCCAGCGGGTTGCTTTCCGGCAAGGTGAAGGTGGTGGATCTGACCGCGCCGCTTGGGCCGGACACGCCGGTTCTTTACCTGCCGCCGCAGTTCGGCAAGAACACCCCCAATGTCAAAGTCCACACCATTTCCGCCTATGATCAGGACGGCCCGTTCTGGGCGTGGAACTGGCTGGAGCTTGGCGAACATACCGGCACCCATTTCGACGCGCCGTGCCATTGGATTACCGGCAAGGACAATGCCGAAAACACGACCGATACCATTCCCCCGCAGAACTTCGTCGCGCCGGTCAATGTCATCGACCGCTCAAAGGAAGCGGCTGAAAACCCGGATTACCTGCTGACTGTCGAAAGCATTCAGGAATGGGAAGCCGAGTACGGCGCGATCGAACCCGGCACCTGGGTGTTACTGCGCACCGACTGGTACAGGCGCAACGGCTCGACGGAGACCTTCCTCAATGCCGATGAGACCGGCCCGCACTCCCCCGGCCCAACGGCGGAAGCCATCGAATATCTTCTCTCCAAGGGCATTATCGGCTGGGGCCAGGAAACCATCGGCACGGATGCAGGCTCCGCAGGCGGCATGAACCCGCCCTTCCCGGCCCACAACCTCATGCACAAGGCCAACAAATACGGTCTTGCCAGCCTCTGCCATCTCGATCAGTTGCCGCCAAAGGGCGCGATCCTAATTGCAGCACCCCTGAAGCTGGTCAAGGGAACCGGCTCGCCCGTGCGTGCGCTGGCGCTGGTCGTCTAAACCAGCCTGTCACCGCTTTAATCTATCGGTCGGAGGCGTGGTTCACGCCTCCGCATCATCCCAATATGCAGATGCTGCCTTCGCCCCTCCTGGAGTTTCCCATGGCTGATCCTGATTACATCATCGTCGGAAGCGGCATCAATGCGCTGGTGGCTGCGGCTCTCTTGGGCAAGAAGGGCAAGCGCGTCCTGCTGCTTGAGAGAAACGAACGCATCGGCGGCTGCCTGCGCACCGAAGAGATCACCCTTCCAGGCTTTCGCCACGACGTCATGGCAACGACCATGGTTCTGTTTTTAACCTCACCTGCCTTTGCCGCTCTCGGCAAGGATCTGGAGTCGAGAGGGCTGGAATTCTGCCACACGTCGGCGCCAACCGGCGTTCTACGGCCGGATGGCACGCATGCTATCCTTTCCATGGATCGTGCCCGCAACATTGCCCATTTCGATGGTATCTCCGAGGGGGACGGCAAGGCCTTCGACCGGGAGATGGGCCGTTTCGCAGGCAATGCCGGCTTCGTCTTCGGCCTGCTTGGCGGCAATCTCTGGTCCACGGCGACAGCCAAGCTGCTTGGTCGCGAGGTCTGGAAACGGGGTTTGAAAGGGCTTACCGCATTTTTCGGTGAAGCCTTGGCGCCCGCGCGCGGCTATCTGGAAACCACCTATCGCTCCGAAGAGCTGCGTGGGCTCTTTGCGCCCTGGGCGCTGCATTGCGGCCTTGGGCCGGAGAGCGCCTATTCCGCAGAAATGACCCGCGTCATCGGCTTTGCCATCGAGGCGGCGGGTTGCCCCATCATCAAAGGCGGGGCCGATAATCTGCTCGCAGCCTTCGAGCGGCTAATCACCGATCAGGGCGGCAGCATCATGCGCAACGCCGATGTTAACCGGATCGATGTCGATGGGTCCGGCAAGGCCGTCGGCGTCACGCTTGCCGATGGAAAGCGATTGCGCGCAGCCCAAGGCGTCATCGCATCCGTTACGCCACACCAGCTTTACGAGCGCCTGCTCAGCACCTCATCCACCGCCCTTCCCCGGCCCGTTCAGGAAGGACTTGCCAGCTATCGATACGGCAAGGGCAACATGCAGATCCATTATGCGCTGAAGGCAGCCCCGCGTTGGCGCGCCGGGGAGGAACTGAGCAAGGTGGCGCTTTTGCATCTCACCCCGGGTCTCGATGGCGTGTCCCGTTCCGCCAATGAAGCCGAACGCGGTCTTCTTCCGGCGGAACCGACAGTCTGCGTCGGCCAGCCGACCGCCCTCGATCCCAGCCGCGCGCCGGATGGCGCCGCCATTCTCTGGCTGCAGGTGCCGGATACGCCGCGCCATATCAAGGGCGATGCCGCCAGTGAGCTTGCCTGCCCGGCGGACGGACGCTGGGCGGAGGCTTTGCGAGAGGCCTTTGCCGATCGCATAGAGGCCATGCTGCGCGCACAGATCGAGAACTTCGACGAGATCGTTCTGAAGCGCCGTGCCTACGCGCCGACGGACCTGGAGGCGATGAACATGAACCTCGTCGGCGGCGATCCTTACGGCGGTTTCTGCGGGCTCGACCAATTCTTTCTCTGGCGTCCGTTCAAAAGCTCGGTTAACCACAAGACCCATGTTGCGGGGCTTTACCATATCGGGGCATCCACGCATCCAGGTCCGGGTCTTGCAGGCGGCTCCGGTTTCCTGCTCGCCTCGTCTTTGCGCTGATAAAGGGATGAAAGCACATGGATAACGGCTTTTCCGTCGAATTCCTCGGAAATCCCGACGACCAGACCAAACGCATTCCCAGCCTCGGCGAGATCGGGCTCAACAATTTTGCGCCCTACATCATGAACCGCATCATGGCGCGGTGGAATGCAAACCTTGCCGAAGACATGAAGGCGCGCGACGTCACCACCGTGAAGATGCGCGCCCTTGCCGTCCTTAACGTCTCCTCGTCGCTCACCATCAACGAGCTTTCCGTCTTCGCCGTCACCGAGCAATCGACCATGAGCCGAACGCTGGATTCGCTTGAGGAACAGGGCCTCGTACGCCGCGTGCCGCGCGCTGACGACATGCGGGTGCGCGATGTGACAATCACCGATGAAGGCCGCGCCGTTTTCGAAGATGTCTGGCCGATCATGTACAACGACATGTGCCGGATGTTCAAAGACATCGACGACGAGGAATATCGCGCTTTCGTGACGACCCTGCACAAGATCCTGCGCAACATCCGTCGTCACGATATCTAGCGGGCAATCGGTCAGCCGCTTTGACGCAGGTCTCCGCAGGCGCAGGCATCGTTTGCCGCTTCTTGTTGTCCCGTCACCTCAACCGCCTCCCATTTGCGCAGCCGCGATGTCTTGCCGATTCCCGGATTGAAGCTGTTGGTCGGGTCCAGTTGACGGTAGAAGGCCTTAAGTGCTGGCTTTGCCTCATAGAGGTGGCCGACATTGTGCTCCGCCGGATATTCTGCGCCGCGCACGTCCAGCGTTTGCATGATCGCATGTTCCAGCGCTTCGCAATCCACACCCTTATGCACCAGATATTCCTGATGCATCACCTGGCAGAGAAAGTGGCCAACGTAGATCTTTAGCGCGATCTTGTCGCTGATCTCCTCTGGCAGCGTCTCGAACCAGTCGATCGTATCGCGTGGCAGGGCGACGTCGAGCGCCACGATATCCTCGATCGTCTTGCGATGAACGGCGCGGTAACGCACCACGGCGCCCCCCGTGACAAACCGGTTGAGGAAGGCCGCCTGTCCCTCTTCCTTCGCGCATTCCAGAAAGTCACCGTTGAGGCCCGGAAAGATCGAATTCAGGTAGTCGCGCATTTCCGCAATGCAGGCACCACCGGTGCGAAACATCAGGTGATGCGCATAGCGGTCGCGATAGTCGATGAGACGCCTCGGCAGGTGTTGGGGCAAGAGCCGGCTCAAAGTCTGAAGCAGACGATCCGACAGCGTCTTGCCAAGCCCGAGCATTTCGGTGACGCCATCGAACCAGCTTTTCGCCGCATAGGCGCGGGGCACATTGACCGAACCAAACTTCTGAATGAAGACGAAGAGATCCTTGCCATAGGTCTGCGCTGCGCCAAACGCATCGGCATGCATATACTCTCCGGCAATCGGCAGGTTACGAAACTGGCCCAGCACGTGGCGACGGATCGTCTGCAGCACGGCAGGGTCGTTGCTGCCCACGTAGAAGACCTGCTCTTGCGCCTCGGCAGCAAAGGTATCCATGCGCACCGCAAAAACGGCAACCTTGCCGGCAGAGCCGGAAACCTCGTAATGCCGCCTCGGATCGGCGTTGAAACGCGCTGGCGTCGAGGCATCGATATCGCGGACATAGTTTGCATATTCGCGGTCGGATGCCCACGCACCGTTTTCGTCGTGGATGTCGACGGCGGTGTAGTCGCCGCGGTCCAGACGCGCCAGAACATCTTCCGGGTTCTGTCCAAGTTCCACGCCGAGATGGTTGACGAGCTCGAGCTTGCCTTCGGCATTCACCCGCGCAAACAGCGAAAGCTGCGTGTAGGCCGGGCCGCGATGGACCAGCGAGCCGCCGGAATTATTGCACACACCGCCCGTCACCGAAGCGCCGATGCAGCTTGAACCGATGACGGAATGAGGCTCGCGCCCAAGCGGCTTCAACCTGCGTTCGAGACTTTCGAGCGTCGCCCCCGGCAAGCATATGACCTGTGCACCATCGCGGATCAGATCGACGCGCGAGAGGCGCATGGTGTTGATGATGACGATTGGCCGGTCATAGCCGTTTCCGAAGGGCGTGGAACCGCCAGTCAGACCGGTGTTCGCGGCCTGAAGGATAATCGCCACATCGGCGTCCACGCAGGCTTGCAGGACATGCCACTGTTCCAAAAGCGTGCCCGGCTGAACGGCTGCGGCAATCTCCCCGTCTCCGTAACGATAGCCGGTGCGGAAGCGACGGGTCGCGCGGGCGCCGACGTGAACATGGCTGTCGCCTGCAATGCTGCGCAAACGTTCGATGAGGGTCGTGATCATGGAAGGAGCCTTTCGATCCTTGCAGGCCGTCCATCTCCTCAATACGGGACGTCATGCTGATATCGTGGTCGGCCTGGTATGGCAGGTCGCGTTATTTTAGGAGAAGTCCGGCGGGTGTAAATCCGCTGTTGCCTGATAGGGATATAACATTAGCAGATAGCGAAACCATCACCTGAGCGTCAAGAGCCGGATAAACTCGGAGGCTGCCGGTGGCAGGGGTGTGCGGATGCGGGTAATCAGCTCATAGGCCTGGCTCTTGGAATGAAGCCTGAAAGAGAGTTTGCGGGCAATGCCGAGACCTGCAAACACATTGGCAACATCATTGGACAGGAGGGCAACGTAGTTCTGGCTGGACTGAACCAGAGACATGGTTGCGAAGGCGGATCGCGTTTCGACAAGCGTGCGGGGGAAGGCGAGACCCGCCTGCTGATACTCCTGTTCCAACGACAAGCGCATCGGCATCCGCGCCGTGTAGACGATCCAGCGCGAGTCGGAAAAGTCGGTGAGTGTCACGCGCTTGCGCCCCACCAGCGGATGCGCCGGATTGGCGACGACCGTCAGAATTTCATCCTGAAAGGCAAAGACATCGTAGAGTTCGGGTGTCGGACTGACAGAACTGCGACCAATCACCAGATCAAGGTCGCCGCGATCGAGTTGGCGCAGAAGCTCTCCACTCGTATCCTCCAAAATCTCGATCGACACGCTTGGAAATCTTTCGGTGAAGGCAAGCACGGCCTCCGTCACCAGCGGCACCGCACCCATGATGGTGCCGACCCGCAGCCGAGCCCACTCTCCGTCGGCAATATGGCGCAACTCCTCCTGAAAGCTTCGAACCTGAGACATCATCACCTTCGCATGGCGGATGGCGCATTGACCTGCGGGTGTTGCCGACAGCCCGCGATTGGTGCGTATGAAAAGCTGCTGCTGCGCGGTTTCCTCTATTTCCTGGAGGCTTTTGGTAGCCCGAGGCTGGCTCATGCCGATACGTGCGGCGGCAGCCTTGAGCGAGTTGGCATCATCGATGGTAGCAAGCAAGTGGATCTGCCGCATCGTGAGACGGCCAAGCCCGCGCATCGTCTGATCCATCATCATATATTCCCTCCCGTTATACCCATATCGACACTTAGCGCATTTACGGGGGGAAATATATCGATATCGTCGTCAACCAACGCACAAGCTGCTGGCTCTCGCGACGACCCTCACAGGGCCGGCAGGGGTCGCTTGCGCCGAATTTGGGAGGTTAGACGTGCCACTGATAAACTACATCACCCGTGTCCAGTTCGGATATGGTGCGCTTGAACTTTTGGCAGACGAGCTTGCACTGGCAAAAATCGACAGAGCGCTGATTGTCAGCGACAAGCCGATTTCGGCGCTAGGGATGGTAGAGCGGGTTCGCGCGCTCGTCGGCAATAAGGTCGCGGGCATCTATGACGAAACGCCCGGCAATCCCAACGAAGTGGCCGTACGCGCGGCAACCGAGCTTTTCATCTCCAGCGGCGCGGACGGTCTGATCGCAATCGGCGGAGGCTCAGCGCTCGATCTCGCCAAGGCGGTCGCGGTGATGGCAGCGCATGACGGACCGCTTAAGACCTTTGCCGCAATCGAAGGCGGCACGGAAAAAATCTCCGCCAAGACATTCCCTGTGGTCGCCATTCCAACGACATCCGGCACGGGAAGCGAAGTCGGGCGCGGCGCGATCATCATCCTCGAGGACGGCCGCAAGGTCGGTCTCCTATCGAACTATCTTGTACCGAAAGCTGCAATCTGCGATCCGGAACTGACGCTCAGTCTCCCTGCCATGCTGACAGCGGCAACCGGGATGGATGCGATTTCCCATTGCATCGAGACCTATCTCGCCCCGGCCTTCAACCCACCGGCCGATGGTATCGCGCTTGAGGGGCTGCGCCGTGCCTGGGGGCATCTTGCAGCCGCCACTTCAGAACCCGGCAACCGTGAGGCCCGGCTCAACATGAGTATCGCCGCGACCATGGGAGCAATGAGTTTCCAAAAGGGTCTTGGCTGCGTTCACAGCCTCAGCCATTCATTGGGCGGCCTGAACCCGAAACTGCACCATGGTACGCTGAATGCGATTTTCTTGCCTGCGGTTCTGGAGTTCAATCGCTCGGCACAGACGGTGATCGAGGAAGACAAGTTCTCCCGTCTGGCTCATGCCATGGGTCTTGCCGGTCCCGACGACGTGGTGCCTGCGTTGGAAGCAATGACACGGCGCATCGGTCTTCCCGTCAAGCTCTCCGAGCTCGGCATTGAAGAAAGCCTGTTTCCCGCAATCATCGCCGGCGCGCTGAAAGATCACACCCATAAGACCAATCCGCGCGAGGCTTCGCCGGAAGATTACCAAGCGATGCTCTCACGATCCTACTGACATCACACACAGGCCCATGGCGCGTTTTGACCGGCTGCAGATCCAGGGTTGGGAGCCCTGAGCGCCGCGTACGGCTTGCCTTTCACCGGGCGGCCGCATGCCGGGGGCCATGACCGCGCGTGTGACCTGACTTGCAGACAACTGATTACTGTGGAGGAAATCATGTCAAAATCAGAAAATGGAAGCCTGGAGGCTTCCACCATGAAAGCCGTTCTCTGGCGGCTCATTCCCTTTGTTATGCTTCTTTATTTCGTGGCCTATCTGGACCGCGTCAATATCGGTTTTGCAGCGCTGACCATGAATGCGGATCTCGGTTTTTCCGCGACCGTTTATGGACTGGGCGCTGGCATCTTCTTCATTGGCTATGCGCTTTTCGAAGTGCCGAGCAACATCTTTCTGCACAAGCTCGGTGCGCGAGTGTGGATCGCGCGCATCATGATCA
This sequence comes from Agrobacterium sp. 22117, assembly GCF_052045735.1. Lineage (NCBI taxonomy): Bacteria > Pseudomonadati > Pseudomonadota > Alphaproteobacteria > Hyphomicrobiales > Rhizobiaceae > Agrobacterium > Agrobacterium sp. 22117. The sequence continues at coordinate 69,841 of NZ_JBQEPP010000008.1, forward strand.
CCTGGGGCTTGTTGTCCGGTGCCATGGCCTTCGTCACCAATCCAACCAGCTTCTACATTATCCGCTTTTTGCTCGGCGCCGCCGAGGCTGGCTTCTTCCCCGGCATCATTCTATACCTCACCTACTGGTTTCCGGCCAAGACGCGCGGTAAGGCCATTGGTCTCTTCATGGTTTCCATCCCGTTGTCGGCCATGATCGGCGCGCCGATCTCTTCAGCCCTTCTCGGCCTCGACTGGTTGAGCATGCGGGGTTGGCAGTGGATGTTCATTTTGGAAGCGATTCCCGCGGTTATTCTCGGCATCGTCACGATCTTCTACCTGACAGACCGCCCTGAACAGGCAAAGTGGTTGTCGCCGGGCCAGCGTGACTGGCTTTCAGCCAAGATGGCGGCCGAACGGGGCGCGATTGCCAATCAGCATGGCGAGAAGTCACTGAAAGCAGCCCTAATGGACAAGAAGGTCCTCGGCTTCGCATTCATCTATTTCTGCGTCGTGCTGGGTTCCTATACGCTCGGTTTCTGGCTTCCGCAGATGATCAAGAGCTTCGGCGAGATGAGCAACTTCCACATCGGACTTGCGACAGCCGGCGTCAACATGTTCGGCGTGGTGGCGATGATCTACTGGACACGCCGCTCCGATGCGCGGCAGGAACGTCTTGGCCATTTCGCCTTCGCCGTCATCCTCGCAGCAATAGGCTTTGGTGTCTGCGCGGCGACACTTTCGACCCCGATCGTGGCCGTGATCGCTCTGACCTTCGCCGGCATGGGCATTTTCTCCGCCCTTCCCACCTTCTGGGCACTTCCGACGACCTTCCTGACAGGTGTCGGCGCGGCTGCAGGGATTGCGCTCATCAACTCCATCGGCAACCTTGCCGGTTATCTCGGACCCTTCGTCATGGGCTATCTGAAGGATCAGACCGGCAGCTACTCGGCCGGATTGGTCATTGTCTCAGCACTTCTTGCCTGCGGTGCTCTAAGCCTTCTCTTCGTCACCCGGATGAAGGCACCATCTGCAAACACGCAGCATCCCGCCTAACCCAATCGTCCTCCCGCGGACCAAGACGCTCCCTCGTTCTTCGAGGGGGCGTTTTGTATGTGCTGCGGCTGTGCTTTCGCGTCTTTCGCTGATCGGCCTGAACTGCATGCCGATATCTGAGTTATCGAGTGGATGACCGTTCGAAACAATGAAATCAGAGCGAGGATAGCGAGATGCAGATAGACCATTTTATCCCTTCGCCAAGCGACTGGGTTCCCAATCACCCCACTTTGCCAGTCCTGATCTATAGCCAGATCCGGGCCGATGTGGATTCATCGGCTTTCGAGGACATGTTCCACGACAATGGCTGGACCGGCATCTGGCAAAACGGTGTCTTCGCCTACCATCACTATCACAGCGGTGCGCACGAGGTCCTCGGCGTCGGACGCGGTGAGGCGAAGCTGCAGATCGGTGGACCGGATGGAAAGTTACTGGATGTGAGGCAAGGCGACTGCCTGCTTCTGCCTGCGGGAACGGGGCATAAGCGGCTGGAAAGCTCGAGCGATTTTCAGGTGGTCGGTGCTTACCCGCCAGGGCAGGAGGCAGACATTCAACGCGACGCGCCGAATGAGAAGATGCTGGCGCTGATAAAATCTCTTCCTGTTCCCGAAACCGATCCGGTCCTGAAAACATCCGGCGGCTTGGTCGAACTCTGGCGTTAGGCGATAACAACGATCAAAGGTGACGAGGCCTCTGTCTTGAATGACGAGGCCTCGCCGTTTTTTACATCATGAAAGCAGAGGCACCAGCGCGCTGACGCTCTGCTTGGCGTCGCCATAGAACATGCGGGTGTTCTCCTTGAAGAACAGCGGGTTCTCGATACCGGAATAGCCGGTGCCCTGGCCGCGCTTGGAGACGAAGACCTGTTTTGCCTTCCACACTTCGAGCACCGGCATGCCGGCGATCGGGGAGTTTGGATCCTCCTGCGCCGCCGGATTGACGATGTCGTTGGAGCCAATGACGATGACGACATCGGTGTTCGGGAAATCGTCGTTGATCTCGTCCATTTCCAAGACGATGTCGTAGGGCACCTTGGCTTCGGCAAGAAGCACGTTCATATGGCCCGGTAGGCGGCCTGCAACGGGATGGATGGCAAAACGCACGGTCTTGCCAGCTGCGCGCAGCTTGCGCGTCAGTTCCGACACCGCAGCCTGCGCCTGCGCAACCGCCATGCCGTAGCCCGGGACGATGACGACACTGTCGGCCTCGTTGAGAGCTGCAGCAACGCCTTCGGCATCGATCGCCACCTGTTCGCCGCTGATTTCCATTGCCGGACCGCTTGTGCCGCCAAAACCACCGAGGATGACCGAAATGAAAGACCGGTTCATCGCCTTGCACATGATGTAGGACAGGATCGCACCCGAAGAGCCGACCAGCGCACCGGTGACGATCAGAAGATCATTGCCAAGCGTGAAGCCGATCGCCGCTGCCGCCCAGCCGGAATAGCTGTTGAGCATCGAGACCACGACCGGCATATCGGCGCCGCCGATGCCCATGATCAGGTGATAGCCGATGAAGAAGGCGAGCAGCGTCATCAGCACCAGCGTCCAGGCACCCGCGCCGTTGCAATAGAGGATGAGCAGAAGAATGGAGAGCGCCGCAGCCCCTGCATTGAGGATGTGCCCGCCCGGGAGCTTCTTTGCCTTGCCATCGACCTTGCCGGCCAGCTTGCCGAAGGCAACCACCGAGCCGGTGAAGGTGACAGCTCCGATGAAGACGCCGAGGAACACCTCGACCTTCATGATCGCCAGTTCCACCGGCGTCTTGTGCGCCAGAAGTGCAGCAAACCCGGTCAGCGCCGAGCGTGACGCTTCATCGAGAGAAGCCACATGCGCTTCTTCGATATGGGCGTTGAAGCCGATGAAGACGGCTGCCAGACCGACGAAGGAATGGAGTGCGGCCACGAGCTGCGGCATTTCCGTCATCTGCACGCGGCTTGCCACGAAGTGGCCGAGAACCGCCCCGCCTGCCAGCATCACCAGCACGATGAACCAGTTGCCGACATCCGGTCCGAAAACCGTAGCGATGATCGCGAGCGCCATGCCGGTGATGCCGTACCAGACGGCGCGTTTGGCGCTTTCCTGGCCGGAGAGACCGCCGAGCGAAAGGATGAAAAGAACCGCAGCGGCAACATAGGCCGCCGAAACAATACCAAGTGTCATGATTATCCTCTCACCCGGCTCAAGACTTCTGGAACATGGCAAGCATGCGCCGTGTCACGAGGAAGCCACCCACGATATTGATCGTCGCAATCAGCACCGAGAGTGCCGCCAGAATGACGACAAGCCAGTTGCTCGAACCGACCTGCAACAACGCCCCCAGGATGACGATGCCCGACACGGCATTCGTCACCGCCATCAACGGCGTATGGAGAGAATGGCTGACATTCCAGATGACCTGGAAGCCGATGAAGCATGCCAGAACGAAGACGATGAAGTGGCTCATGAAGCTTGCAGGCGCATAAACGCCGACGAGAAGAAGCAGTGCCGTGCCCACAGCCAGAAGAGCGACCTGATTCCTGGTCTGGGTCTTGAACAGCGTGATTTCCTGCGCCCGCTTTTCCGCAGGCGTCAGCTCCTTGGCTTTCTCCTTCGGCTTCTGCGCGGCAATGGCCTTGATCTTCGGCGGCGGCGGCGGATAGGTAATCTCACCCTCATAGGCAACCGTTGCACCACGGATGACATCGTCTTCCATGTTGTGCACGACCTGCCCATCCTTGCCCGGCGTCAAATCGGCCATCATGTGGCGGATATTGGTGGCATAGAGCGTGGAGGCCTGGGCCGCCATGCGGCTTGGAAAATCCGTATAGCCGATGACGATCACACCGTTGTCCGAAACGATGCGTTGATCGGGAACGGTCAGATCGCAGTTCCCGCCGCGTTCCGCAGCAAGATCAACGATGACGGAGCCGGGCTTCATTGCCGCGACCATATCGGCGAGCCAAAGCTTTGGCGCATCGCGACCCGGGATCAGCGCCGTGGTGATGACGATGTCGATCTGCGGCGCAAGCTCGCGGAATTTGGCCAGTTGCTTCTCGCGGAATTCAGGCGATGACGGAGCGGCATAACCGCCGGTCGCAGCACCATCCTGCTGCTCGGCGAAATCGAGATAGACGAATTCAGCGCCCATGGACTCGATCTGCTCCGCCACTTCCGGGCGCACATCGAAGGCATAGGTAATCGCGCCAAGCGACGTGGCGGTGCCGATCGCGGCAAGACCCGCAACACCTGCACCGATGATCAGAACCTTGGCTGGCGGCACCTTGCCCGCCGCCGTCACCTGTCCGGTGAAAAAGCGGCCGAAATTGTTGCCTGCCTCAATGACGGCACGGTAGCCGGCGATGTTTGCCATGGAAGACAGGGCATCCATCTTCTGGGCGCGCGAAATGCGCGGCACCATGTCCATGGCGATGACAGCGGCACCCCTGTCCTTTGCCTGTTGCAGAAGCGTTTGGTTCTGCGCCGGGTAGAAGAAGGAAATCAACGTCTTGTCCGGCGAAAGCCGATCGATCTCGGAGTCTTCCGGCGGGCGAACCTTGGCGATGATATCGGAACCCGAGTAAAGCGCATCTGCGCTCTCCACCACGGTCACGCCCGCTGCTCGATAGGCCTCGTCGGAGAAACCGGCAGATTTGCCAGCCCCGGTTTCGATGAGGCATTCATAGCCCAGTTTCTGCAAGGCCTGAGCGCTATCCGGCGTCATCGCGACGCGCGCTTCGCTCTCATATATTTCTCTCGGTGCACCTAGTCTCAAAAGTCCCTCCCTTTAAACCCGAAACACTGCAATGACGTCGTCTCATATCGACCCCGGCATCGGCCCGAAAATCGACGTCGATTTTTGGACGGCACAACGCGTAGGCTCAAAATGGAGAGCGGCCTTTGTGCGTCCTAACGGACTTAAGACGCTCTCGTTGATGACGGTATTAACACAGTCGCGAGTGCCGCCAAGGCCGCTACAGCCGCAAATATGTAAAAGTTCCATTCAGGCGCAAGATTTGTGCTGGCGATGAAGCCGCCGAGCAGCGGGCCTGTCAGCGCGCCGATACGGGAGAAGCTCAGCGCAAAACCCGTGCCCGCCGAACGGATTGTGGGATCAAGCCGCTGCGCCAGAAATCCGGTAAGAATGAGGGACGCAGACACCGTGCCGAAACCGGCTATGGCGACGAAGACGTAGTTCAGCAGAATGGAACTCTTGAAGGTGAGTGCGGCAATGCCGATGGCACCGACCAGATAGGAGAGCGCGACCGTGCGCTTGATCCCGAACCTGTCGGCCCATGTGCCGAGCACGATACCACCAATGGCCGAGGACAGGCTGAAGACCGCGAGGAACAGCAGGCTATCGCCCAAATCGTAGCCGTTCTTGCGCATGATCTGCGGCAGCCACTGCGCCAGGCCATAGACGAGAAGAAGCCCGAGAAACAGACCGACCCAGAAGCAGATCGTCTCAAAGGCCTTGTCGCGGGCAAAGATGGTTTTCAAAACAGCCGACCAGCCCGGGCCTTTCGGGTTTTTTTGAACGGTCTTCGGAACGGCGATACCCATGCGCCTTGCCGTTTCAGCAGCCTCTTTTTGCTTGCCGCGCAAGACGAGGCTTTCGACCGATTCTGGCAGCAGGAAATAGAAAACTGGCACGACGAGAAGCGGTGCTGCACCAAAGAGAACGATCACGCGCCAGCCATAATCTGCGAGAAAGCCACGGCTGAAAAGCGCCGCCGCCAGAATGCCGAGCGAGTAACCGGAATACATCAGGCCATAATTGAAGCTCTTGCGGCTTTTGGGCGAGTACTCCACCGTGAGCGCCGCAGCAACGGGAATGATGCCGCCAAGGCCGAGACCGGCGACGAAGCGACTGACCGCAAACCAGAACGGTGTCGGTGCCAGAGAGGTCAAGATCATGCAAGCGGCAAACAGGCTGAGGCAGCCCATGAAGAGCGGCTTGCGGCCATAAAGTTCGCTCAGCGTGCCAACGATGATGCCGCCGATCAGCATGCCGATCACGGTGTAACTTCCCATAGCGCCTAGTTCGAGCGGCGTCAGTTTCCAGACTGGATCGGTTGCAAGGGCAGGAAGAATGGCGCCGAGAACACCGACGTCGTAGCCTTCCGCGAAAATAGCGAACCAGCAGAGCGCCACCACCAGCAGGCTCTTGCGCGATGAGATTTCTGCAGGCTTCGCTGCAGCATGAGACGGTCGTCCGATGGACTGTGTCATGACAAAGTTCCCCCTTTTGCACGAGGCCAGGCCCCGCGCATTCGACACGAATTGAAATTGTGAAATGGGGACGGTCACCCTTCCCAGGGCGCCGCCGTTCTTATGGTTATAGCGTCGCGGCCAAGGTTCAGAGCGTCGCGACGGTCTTCAGGGCGCCGTCCAGCGCAATGCCCTGCTCATCCAGAAGTGCCGCCTGCCGCAGGCGTCGCATCCAGGCAGCCCCATCCTCACGATCGCGCAGCAAGGGCAGCGCCGACATCACGCGATCGAATTTGGACAGGCCACGCGAATGCGTATCCGAATAGCCTTTGACAAGACGACGATTGCCAAGAACCTCCACGGCGAGATCGTAATTAGTCGGCAGGATTTCTTCCGCTTTTTGAATCCAGGCATCGCGATGCGTGACTTCGATATGATGGCGCAGGCTGCCCCGGCGGAAACGGCGCAAGGCGGAGGTAACGTGAAGGCAGAGGAACCAGAACAATGTGCCGGTCTTCACCCGCCGGCCCTTGTCGATACGGCGATTGAGGAAGGCGAAGAGTTTCGGACTATTCTCGATCCACTGGCCGATCCTACGTGGAAGCGTGCCGCACACTTCCTCCATGCGCGGATGCATGTATTCCGTCGTGTAGAGCAGTTGATCGCCCTTGACGCCGACTTCCTTGCGCACGCGCTCGAAGCGAGCCGAACGCGTTTTCAGGTCTGCAACGCGAATGACATCGTCATAGGCCATGGCGACGGCCAGATATTTTGCTGCCTGTGCGGTGAAGGCATAATCCTTCTCAGCGCCGCCATTGGCGGCATCTGCCTTGTGAAGGGAAGCGACCCGCGTCAGGTACTCATCCGCATAAGCCGGATCCTGGAATTCGGTCAGCTTCTTCACACCGGCATAGAGCATGGAGTGCGCATTTTGCGGAAACTCTGTCCGGATGCGGGCAATCAGCCTATCCAGCGCGGGATGACCGGCGGATGTGGGCAACTCTTCCAGCTTCTTGACGGGCGTTGCGGACAGCTTGTCGTTTTCGCCCTTGGTCGCCCGCTCGTAAGCGGCATTGAAGGCCCGAAGGCTGGCCTCGATGCCTTTGCCGCCCGACTTGATGGTAGCTTCGAAGATTTCCTTGGAGAAAGGCAATGCCTTGGACGCGGCCAGCGCACCGAAGAGCGCCGAAGACACCACGCTGCCATTCTTGACAGCCAGCGTATCCATGTCGAAGGCAATGGTTTTCTTGGCGGCGAAATCCGTCGCATCGACCACGACAGTGGGGTTGCCGATGCCATCGCCCGGCTTTTCCTTTTCACCGACCGCATAGGAACGATGGGTGGAGGCGATCAGCAGCGTCTTGTCCGGCGTGACGAGGCCGCGAATTACCGAGCGCCCGGCTTCCATCAGTTCCGCGGCAATGACGATATCGACATCGCCGGGTGTCGGCATCAAGGAAAGGATCGGCCTCTCGCCCTCCCGTGCCTTCAGCAATTCAAGATAATAGATCGTCGCGCCCGTGCGCTGAGCGACTCCTGGAACCGAAGTTGTCTGCGCAACCCAACCCTGGCCTTCGGCAAGCGAGATGATCCAGTCCGCCAAAACGCCGCCGCCCTGCCCACCCATGGCGAGGATGGCGATGGAAAGCGGCTTGTCGGCGGAAAGAACGGACGAAAACTGCGATTGAAGACTATCCATGATGATCTCTCCTCCTCAAGCCGGAAACAGAACGCGCGACGCGTTTCTGCGCTTTTGCAGCCATTCGATCACCGCAGAGCGCAGGCGATAGAGAAACCTGTCGGTTTTCGTCGGATTGTGAATGACATCGGCCCGATAGAAGGAGGGGCAGAGAACCGCCGCTTCCGAGACTTCGCCGCAGTTGCCGCAACCCACACAGGAATTGTCGATCGCCGCGACCGGATCGTCCTTCAGCGGATCGTCCGTATGCTTGACCGAAAGAGAGGGACAACCGGACAATCGAATACAGGCGTGATCGCCGGTGCAGACATCCTCATCCACGCCGAAGCGTTCCTTGACCATGCGCTTGCCGTCCTTCACCGCCTTGGCAAATTGCGGTTTGACTCGGCGCTGCTTGTTCAGCATGCATTCGGAGGAAGCGACGATGATCTTCGGACCCTTCTCGTCCGTTGTCAGCGCCTCTTTCAACGTGTCGCGCATCTTCGCCACGTCATAGGTGCGGTCGATCTGCTTGACCCAGGTGGCGCCGATGCCCTTAACCGCCTTGACGATCGAATTGTTGGTTTTGCGGTTGGGATTGTCGGCGCGCGACGACAGGACGTCCTGTCCGCCCGTTGCAGAGGCATAATAATTGTCGACGATGATCGTCACGCCATCCTGCTTGTTGAAGACGGCGTTGCCGACGGACGTGGCGAGACCGTTGTGCCAGAAACCGCCATCGCCCATGACCGAAATCGAGCGCTTGTCGGCCTCGACATTGAAGGCGGAGGCAGAGGCCGGACCGAGCCCATAGCCCATCGTTGTGCCGCCAATATTAAAGGGTGGCAGGATGGAGAAGAGGTGGCAGCCGATATCGGCCGATACATGATGCGGTCCAAGTTCCTTCTCGACCAGTTTCATCGCAGCAAAGATGGGCCGCTCGGGACAGCCGGTGCAGAAGCCAGCCGGACGGGCTGGCACGACGTCCGCCAGCGCCTTCACCTTCGGATCGCTCAACACGGCGGAAGGATCGGGAACAGGCGGTCGATTGCCGAGAAGCTGCGGCGCGTTGACCTCGAGAAACCCGGTCAGCCCTTTGATCAGCACCGGCGTCGTATACTCGCCGCCCATGGGCAGCAGGTCCTTGCCGGAGACCTTGGTCTGGATGTCGCGACGGCGCATCAGCGTGTGGAGCGCCTGTTCGATATATTCAGGCGCGCCCTCTTCCACCATCAACACCGCCTTCTTGCTAGCTGCAAACGCGATGATTTCGTCGTCGATCAGCGGGTAGGAGACATTCATGACGTAGAGCGGGATGCGGCTATTGCCATAGACATCGGCGAGACCGAGATGCTGAAGCGCCCGCATGGTGCTGTTGTAGAGGCCTCCCTGAAGGATAAGACCAACCTCGCCTTCGGATGGACCGAAGAACTCGTTCAACTGGTTGGTTTTGACGAACTCGACTGCCGCTGGCCAACGACGCTCCAGCTTGTCCTTCTCGTGCTGGAAGGACGCGGGCGGCAGAACGATGCGGTTGAGATCGCGCACCGGATTTTCCAGCGCCTGTTTCAGCGTGTAGGACGGACGCTTATTGTCCTTGGCAACGAACTGGCCATGAACGTGACAGCTGCGGATCCCGACCTGCAGCATGACCGGCGTGCTCGATGCTTCGGAAAGCTCGAAGCCCTTTTCGACGGCATCGACGATGGAGGTCAAATTCGGACGCGGCGTCAAAAGCCACATCTGCGATTTCATCGCAAAGGCGTGGCTGCGCTCCTGCATGATGGAGGAGCCTTCGCCATAATCCTCGCCGATGATCACAAGAGCGCCACCTGTCACACCGCCGGAGGACAGGTTGGACAGCGCGTCGGAAGCGACATTGGTTCCAGCCGTCGACTTCCAGGTCACCGCACCACGGACCGGATACATGACGGATGCAGAAAGCATGGCCGCAGCTGCCGCTTCGGACGCCGATGACTCGAAATGAACACCCAGCTCCTGCATGACATCCTTGGCATCGGCCAGAACATCCATGAGGTGGGAAATCGGCGATCCCTGATAGCCGCCGACATAGGACACGCCGGATTGCAGCAGCGCCTTGGTAATGGCGAGGATCCCCTCGCCGCTGAAGATTTCGCCTTCACCGAGCTTGAGATCTTCGACCTCGCGCGCAAATGACCGTTCGGCCATGGTGGTTCCCCTTATGACTATTACGCCTTTATATGCAAAATCATATTTCTACTTTCGAGCAGATGTCAACAGGGAAAGATTTAAGCCTAAAGTAATTGCAAAAACTCGATATCAAGCCTCGAAACTGCATATTTTTGCACTGCTATACACGCAGCGCCATATGCATATGCACATTTCTTGCGCAGACCGGTGCCACAGCGCAACTTTTCCACCCCAGTGGCGCGGAGCCGACGCCAACACAGGTAATTTTCTTTACGCTTAAAACATCATCGATTTGGGTAGGCGGCACAAAGGACCATTCCAAGGCTCGTCCTCACGGCTGTTCACGAGACGTTCAACCCTGTCGCGGGTCACACGTCACGTACGCGTCAAGACATGCCTCTGCTCTGTCGCAATGTCTGCGAGGGCGTTTCGCCGTACCTTTCTCGATAGGCAAAGGCGGCACGGCCGAGGTGGCCGAGACCGGAGGAAAAGACGGCGTCTGCGACACTAATATCGGCAGATGGCGCCAACAGGGTTTTGCGCAAAAGCTCGAGGCGCGCATCCTGCACCGCCTCCATCAAGGTCTGGCCCTTGGCCTTTCGATAGCTGTCCTGGAGGGTGCGCAGTGGAACGCCCGCCGCCTCGGCAATATCGGCTGCGGTGATGGAACGCTCGGCATTGGCCCTGATATAGTCTTCGGCCCGCTGAACCGGTACGGGACCCGCACCTGAACTTGATCGTTGAAGAAGGCCCTTGCGGTTATGGGGCAGTCCGCTCAGCAGAAGGTTGATCAGCCCGTCACGAAGCATGATCCGATAGGCCTCGGAAAAATGGCCTCTGTCCTTGGCGGCTACCGACATCAGCAGGCTGTGCTGAGATATTCCCTGCCCGATCCCGGAGGTCAGATCGATCGCCGGTTCGAATTCGATACGCTCGGATCGCTCATGCGCCAGATTCTCGAATTGGCTTTCCACCAGATCGCGCTCCAAACGCACGATCAGCTTCTCGCATCCCTCCGCCCAGCGCATGCGGGTCGAGAGCGTCGGCGACAGAAGCGTTGCCGTGCGGCCTTCTGCAACATGGGTCTCATCATTCCCGCAACGAACGACGGCACTGCCCTTCACAGGAAGCTGCAGAAGAAAGAAGCGCGAAAGCTCGCCCGGATCGATTTCGACCGCGGATCCATAGGAGACGACATTGATGGAGTGGCCCGGCTCCTCCACCACATCGTGAACCGCGTGAAAGCCGCTTTTCCTACGTCCATCCACGAGCAGAAAATGCGGACAGAATATACGTCCGATCGCTTCGCGCGCCTCGTCCACGTCGTGGGTGTCCACCACCGGACGGGCTTCTGGCTGCTGCTTTCCAACATCGATCATCAGTCACTCGCCGGAAATGACAAAAGTGAAGTTTCAGACCGCCTGTCGCCGAAACTGGACAAATCCCTGCGCAATCTGGATTGCCGATTGGACCTGTTCGCCGGAACATCATCGAAAGTTTAAACATAAAACGAATGCGAAATCCATTCGCAAAGGGAACAAAAACATGAGCAGCGAGGAATTCCGCGCCGGCATGCGCAAGCTGACCGGCGGTGTCACCATCATCACCTCCATGGATGCAGAGGGCAACCGCTGCGGACTGACGGCCACGGCCGTCTGTTCGCTGTCGACCGAGCCTCCATCGCTTCTGGCCTGCGTCAACCGGTCGAGTTCGGTGGCAGCCGTGGTAGAAGCAAGCGGCGTCTTTGCCGTCAACGTTCTGGCGCTCGATCAACAGCCGGTGGCGGAAGTCTTTGCCGGGCGCGCTGGCCTCGCGCGTGAAGAACGCTTTGCCGCAGGCGAATGGATCAAGGGCATCATGACCGGCGCGCCGGTTCTGTCTGAGACATGCGTCTCCTTCGAATGCGAGATCGCCGAGGTGAAGGAATTCGGCACGCATCTGATCCTGATCGGCAAGGTCGCCAAGACCCATTGCGCTTCGGAAGACGACAATCCGCTGATCTACGGAAACGGTGCGTTTCTGACCGCAGCCGCACCTCCGCAAGCCGCGGCCTGATACCACACACCATTTCTGCTGACATTTGCAAGGAGACGACGATGCGCGGACTTCAAGGGAAAACTGTAATCATTTCCGGCGGCGCGACACTGATTGGCGAGGGCATTGCCAAGGTGCTGGCTGGCTACGGCCTATCGGTGGTGATTGCCGATATCAACGAAGAAGCCGGAAAAGCTGCGGCTGAGCGAGCCGGAGACAAAGTCCAGTTTATCCGTACAGACATCACCAGCGATGCCGATATCGGCACACTCGTCGACAAAACGGTTGAGGCCACCGGCCGCCTGGATTTTCTTGTCAATGTCGCCTGTACCTATCTCGACAATGGCGTCGAGACGACTCGCGCCGACTGGCTGAAAGCCTTCGACATCAATGTCGTCGGCTCGATCGCTCTGATGCAGGCCGCCCACAAGCACCTTGCCAAGAACAAGGGCGCCATCGTCAATTTCGGCTCAATCTCGTCCCACATCGCCCAGACCGGACGTTGGGTCTATCCGGTCTCCAAGGCCGCAATCCTGCAATTGACGCGCAACCAGGCGATGGATTTGGCGCCTGACGGCATTCGCGTCAACGCCGTCTCTCCCGGTTGGACCTGGAGCAATGTCATGGTCGAGCTGACCAAGAACACCCGCGAGAAGGCAGACAGTGTCGCCAAGGACTTCCACCTGCTTGGACGCACGGGAAGCCCGGAAGAAGTCGCGGAGGCGGTCGCCTTCCTCCTCTCCGACAATGCAAGCTTCATTACCGGAACCGATATTCGCGTCGATGGCGGCTACACTGCCATGGGACCGGAGCGCAACGAGCCAGCAATACCACGCCTCATGAATTGAGCCGCATCGAAGATCAACAAACGGGAACGTCACAGCAAAACTTGAGAACAGGGAGAATGAAAATGACGAAGAAGCGCAGCTTTACCATCGTCGGCGGCGGCCAATCCGGTCTGCAACTGGCCTGCGGCCTGCTGGATGCCGGTCACTCGGTGCACATCGTACAAAACCGAACAGCCGAAGAAATCGCCTCGGGGCGAGTTCTGTCCAGCCAGTGCATGTTCGATCAAGCCTTGCAAAACGAGCGGGAGCTCGGCCTCAACTTCTGGGGCGACAGTTGTCCAACCGTCGATTCGATCAACTTCGTGGTTCCGGCACCAGATGGCGGCAAGGCCATCGAGTGGAACGGCAAGCTGGACAGCAAGGCCCAAAGCGTCGATCAGCGCGTCAAGATTCCCCGTTGGCTCACCGAATTCGAGCATCGCGGCGGTCAATTGACCATTCACGATGCCGGGATCGACGATCTCGAAACCTACGCGAAGGAAAGCGATCTGGTGATCGTCGCGGCCGGCAAGGGGGATATCGCCAAGATGTTCGAGCGCGATCCACAACGCTCTCCCTATGACAAGCCGCAGCGCGCGCTGGCGCTAACCTATGTGAAGGGCATGGCACCGCGCCCCGGTCATTCGGCAGTCAATTTTAACCTCATTCCCGGTGTCGGCGAATACTTTACTTTCCCGGCACTGACGACCACCGGCCCGTGCGACATCATGGTGTTCGAAGGCCTTCCCGGCGGTCCGATGGATTGCTGGAAGGATGTAAACTCCCCGGATGCGCATCTCGAAAAGTCGAAGTGGATTCTCGACACCTTCCTGCCTTGGGAAGCGGAGCGCTGCACCGATGTCTCCCTGACCGATGACAATGGACGTCTGGCAGGTGCTTTTGCGCCAACCGTGCGCAAGCCCATCGGTAAACTGCCATCGGGCGCCACTGTTCTCGGTCTGGCGGATGCCGTCTGCCTCAATGACCCGATTACAGGCCAAGGCTCGAACAACGCGGCGAAGGCGGCCAAATACTACATGGACGCGATCCTGGCTCATGGCGACAAGCCGTTCGACGATGCCTTCAAGCAGGCGACATTTGAAGCCTATTGGAGCTATGCGCAGTATGTTGTCGGCTGGACCAATGCATTGCTCGCACCGCCACCGCCGCATGTGCTCAACATCATGGGCTCGGCTCAGGCCTTCCCCGCTTTGGCAAAGCGCATCGCCAACGGCTTCAACGATCCGCGCGATTTCTTCCCATGGTTCGCCGTGCCGGAAGAAGCGGACGCCTATCTCACAAAGCTTGCAGCCTAACCCTTTCACGACTTGGGAGGCCGCGCATCCGTGCGGCCTGTCATTCTTCCAGAGGCTCTTTCGGTAAGCGACGGTGGGTTGCGGCGCTCAGCGCCGCATGCTCGTAGATGCCGGTCATCAGATCGAGCGTCGTGGTGGCGTCTTCGAGACGGTGGCGCAACTCCGGCACCGATTGAACCGCCTTTGCCAGCAGCGAGGCGCGCACATCCGCGTAGCGATCGGTAACGAGCTTGCCCTTCTCCGTCACGCTGTAGACGACGCCCGACCTCCCGCTACCACTCTTTTGCACCAGACCGGCACCGATCAGCTTGCGAAGGCTGTATTGCATATTGGGAATGTCGTCCCGGTTTGCCAGCCGTGCGAGGTCCTTGATCGATTTGGGACGTTCATTCATGCGGATGATATGCAGCATGGCGTTTTCCGTACCGCTCACGGCAAGGTCGACGACCGAACCCAAACACTCCGCCTGCCAGCGTCCGAAGGCTTCAAAGGCGCGCATGAGCGCGAACTCGGCCTCTGCCAAATCGACTTCCACAGGCGTTCGCGCCAGATGCCAACGCCGGTCCAATGCTTCATCATTGTCGGGATTGTGGTGCTCGTCGCCGTTTTTCTGCTTGCTCATCGGTGTCGTTGCTCTGCTCGCATTTCCGCTTTTGTGATCTCTCGATTGCCCATTGACAAGCTTGAGGTTTAAAATAGACTTTCTATCGTAAATTCTATTAAAAAATGGGAACCAACCATGACGGAGAACTCAATGTTCGCCGCCGGGCAGTTTTTGCTTGGCACTTTCGCATCCAATTGTTCGGGCGGCATGTCTGTCACCAAAGTGCCGGAGCGTTGGACGAACAGCTGGGACAACAATCTGAAACTCGCCCGCCTGCTGGATGACGCCGGCATCGACTTCATGCTGCCGATCGCACGCTGGATCGGTTATGGCGGCGAGACAAATTTTCACGGCAACGTGCTGGAGACGATGACCTGGGCTGCCGGATTGCTGGCCAGCACACGCAACATCAACGTCTTCGCCACCATTCATACCGCCGCCAATCATCCGGCTGTCGTGGCAAAGCAGATCGCCACCATCGACCAGATCAGCAATGGCCGCATCGGGCTAAACATCGTCGCCGGGTGGAATCAGCCGGAATACGAGGCGCTGGGGCTTAATCTTCCCGCCGATCATGAGAGCCGCTACGCCTATGCCGACGAATGGTTCGATGTGGTCAAATCACTTTGGCAGAAAGAAGTGGCGTTCGATTACGACGGCGCTTTCTTCCACATGAAGAACATCCTTGGCGATCCCCGCCCTTCCCACAAGGTGCCGATCCTGAATGCCGCAGGCTCCGGACAGGGCCGAGACTTTGCGCTGCGCAATGCCGATTTCCTCTTCACCCCGGCAATCGATCTCAGCCGCTCCGCCGCGGAGATTGCGGAGTTGAAGGCAAAGGGTGCGGAAGCCGGCCGTAATACCGGCGTCCTGACCTTCTCACACGTCGTCTGCCGTCCGACCGAAAAGGAGGCGACCGACTATCTGCAGCATTTCGGCAAGGACAATGCCGACTGGGGCGCGGTGGATAATCTGGTGAAGCTGCAATTTGCCCACGCCCATTCCTTCCCACACGATCTTCTGGCACTCATCAGAGATCGCATGGCCGCCGGCCATGGTGGTTTCCCGCTGGTCGGAACCCCGCAACAGGTAGCAGAGGGACTGGTCTCGCTGCACAAGGCTGGCTTTGCCGGGACGACGCTCTCCTTCGTCGATTACGTCGAGGAATTCCCATACTTCCGGGATGCCGTTCTACCGCTTTTGGAGCAGGCAGGCATTCGTGTGCCCGTCGCAAGACAGCACGCCGCTCTTGCAAGCTGAAGCTCTCATCGCTTGCAGCCTCTTGCATTAAAAACAAAGCATTAGCGGGCCTGTGGTGAAAGCTTTGAGCCCACGAACCCTAATTTCCAAAGGTCGCAGGCACCACCCCTGCGACTATTTATTTTAAGTCTAAAATAAATTTCGATATATGCATCTGCATACTTGACAGTCCTGATATCGAAAATTAGTTTAATCTTCAAATAAGAGCACATGACGGTGCACCCAAAGCCACGGAGGGTTACATGCGTATCGTTTGTATCGGTGGAGGTCCTGCGGGGCTTTATTTCAGCCTGCTGATGAAGAAACTGCATCCCGAGCATCATATCCGCGTCGTCGAGCGCAACCGCCCCTATGACACATTCGGCTGGGGCGTCGTCTTCTCCGACCAGACCATGGCGTCCATGCAGACGTGGGACAAGGAAAGCGCTGACGAAATCCAGCAGGCGTTCAACCACTGGGACGACATCGAGGTGCTCTTCAAAGGCACGCGCCAGCGCACCACTGGCCACGGCTTTGTCGGCATCGGCCGCAAGAAGCTTCTCAACATTCTCCAGAGCCGCTGTGAGGCGCTCGGCGTCGAACTCATTTTCGAGACCGATGCGGGCGGCGACCAGGATTTTCCGGACGCCGATCTGATCATCGCCTCCGACGGCTTCAACTCCAAGGTTCGCAACCGCTATCCGGACGTTTTCGAGCCGGATCTCGTCAAGCGCCCGAACCGCTACATTTGGCTTGGCACCAACAAGCTGTTCGACGCCTTCACCTTCGACTTCCGCAAGACCGATCGCGGCTGGTTCCAGGCGCATATCTACAAGTTCGATGAGAATACCTCGACCTTCATCGTCGAAACCACCGAGAAGGCTTACGAGGACCATGGCCTCGGCCAGATGACCCAACAGGAATCGATCGATTTCTGTCAGAACCTCTTTGCTGAGACGCTTGAAGGCGCGGAGCTGATGACCAATGCGCGCCATATGGTCGGTTCCGCCTGGTTGAACTTCAACCGGCTGATCTGCGGCAAGTGGAGCCACTTCAACGGCAACTCCCATGTGGTGCTGATGGGCGACGCCGCTCACACCGCGCATTTCGCCATCGGCTCTGGCACGAAGCTTGCGATCGATGATGCAATCGAGCTTGCCAACCAGTTCAACAAGGCTGGCCACGGCAAGGACAGCATCGCCGATGTGCTGAAGACCTATGAAGACATCCGCCGCGTCGACGTGGCCCGCATCCAGAATGCCGCCCGAAACGCCATGGAATGGTTCGAAGTCGTCGGCGATCGCTACGCCGATACGCTCCCGCCGGAACAATTCATGTATTCGATGCTGACCCGCTCGCAGCGTATCAGCCACGAGAACCTGCGTCTGCGCGACAAGGAATGGCTCGAGGGTTACGAGCACTGGTTCGCCCGTCACTCGGGCCTCGCCGTCAAGGAGAATGAGCGCTGCCTGCCGCCAATGTTCACACCCTATACATCCCGCGGCACGACGCTACCAAACCGCATCGTTGTCTCTCCCATGGCAATGTATTCGGCGACAGACGGTCTACTCGACGATTTCCATATGGTGCATCTTGGCGCCCGCGCGCTTGGCGGTGCCGGTCTGGTCTTTGCTGAAATGACCTGCGTCTCTCCGGATGCCCGCATTACCCCCGGTTGCCTTGGGCTGTGGAACGACGAGCAGACGAAGGGCTGGAAGCGCTTTGTCGATTTCGTCCACACCAATAGCGCCGCCAAGGTCGGCATCCAGCTTGGTCATGCAGGACGCAAGGGCGCAACCGAACGGGCGTGGGATGGTATCGATCAGCCTCTGGAGGAAGGCGGGTGGCCGCTTCTCTCCGCCTCGGCGATCCCATACTTGAAACACAGCGTCGTTCCGAAGGCCATGGACCGCGCCGATATGGACCGGGTAAAGGCCGATTTCGTGGCCGCCACGCGGCGTGCAGCGGAAGCCGGCGCCGACTGGCTGGAATTCCACGCAGCCCACGGCTACCTGATCTCCTCCTTCCTGTCGCCGCTGACCAACCGGCGCGAGGATGAGTACGGCGGATCTTACGAAAACCGTGCTCGCTACCCGCTGGAAGTTTTCGCCGCCGTGCGTGAAGCCTGGCCGGAAGACAAGCCGATCTCGGTTCGCCTGTCCTGCCATGACTGGACGGAAGGTGGAAATACGCCGGAAGATGCCGCGATCTTCGCCAGGATGTTCAAGGACGCAGGCGCAGACCTGATCGACTGCTCATCGGGCCAGGTCTGGAAAGAGGAAAAGCCGGTCTATGGACGCCTGTTCCAGACGCCCTTCTCCGACAAGATCCGCAACGAGATCGGCATTCCAACCATTGCCGTCGGCGCCATTTCCGAGGCCGATCACGCCAACTCCATCATCTCCGCAGGCCGTGCCGATCTCTGCGCCGTGGCGCGTCCTCATCTGGCCGATCCCGCCTGGGCTCTCCACGAGGCGGCGAAGATTGGCCTGAAAAACGTGCCTTGGCCGAAACAGTACATGTCCGGCAAGTTCCAGTATGAGGCGAACCTCGAACGCGCCAGCGCGGGCAAGTGAGAGCGCCATGCTAGATGCTCTCCCCCTTGAAGGGCGGCACGCGCTCGTCACCGGTGCCGGAAGCGGCATCGGTGCTGCCATCGCCCGCACGCTGGCGATGGCCGGGGCCAATGTGACGCTCGCCGGTCGCCGCCGCGAGCCGCTGGAAGCGGTGGCTGCCGAGATCGGAAGCCAGGCCCTGGTCCTCGACGGTTTCGACGTGACGAAGACCGAAGCGATTGCGGACGGTCTTGAGAAGGCACGTCAGACCTTTGGTACCGTCTCCATTCTCGTTAACAATGCCGGCGAAGCGCCAAGCGCGCCTTTCGAGAAGACGTCGTCCGATATGTGGGGCCACGTTATTTCGGTCGATTTGACGGGTGTGTTCAACGTGACCCAAGCCGTGCTGCCCGACCTTAAGGTCCATGGCGAGGGAGCGCGCATCATCAACATCGCCTCGACTGCTGGGCTGACGGGTTATGCCTATGTTTCCGCCTACTGCGCCGCCAAGCATGGCGTGGTCGGCCTGACGCGGGCTCTGGCGCTGGAACTGTCGAAGAAGGGCGTAACGGTCAACGCCGTCTGCCCCGGCTTTACCGATACACCGATCATCCAGCAGTCGCTCGACACCATCATGCAGAAGACCGGGCGCAGCCGCGAGGAAGCGCTGGCGGAATTCACCAGGTCCAACCCGCAAGGCCGGTTGATCCAGCCGCAGGAAGTCGCGGACGCCACGCTGTGGCTTGCCTCACCTTCAGCGGGTTCCGTCACCGGCCAGGCAATCGCCATTGCCGGCGGTGAAGTCATGGCAGGCTAAACGGAGTTCAAGACGAAAATGCCCTTTACCCATTCCAAACCCATGCGCTTTGGCGACTGCGACCTCACGGGGATTGCCTATCATCCGGCCTATCTCTCCATGCTCGTCGACGTGAACGAGGCGATGTTCGCTTCCTTCGGCGTCACCTGGAAGGAACTGATGTTCGAGCGCAAACTCGGACTGCCGACGGTGACCATGAACCTCGAGTTCAAGAAGCCCGCCGTCTATGGCGACACGCTCGATTTTGCCGTGCATGTGCGCTCGATCGGCCGGGCCTCGCTCGATCTCGAAACCGTCGTCACCGTGCGTGGCGACATCATCTGGTCGGTCAAGCAGAGGATCGTGATGACCTCGCTCGAAGACCACAAATCCCATCCCTGGCCTGACGACGTGCGCGCAGGTCTCACACGTTATCTGGAGCCAAGACATGATGCATGAAATCATCCAGCCGGACGGCTGGGCAAAGCCGATCGGTTACTCGAACGGGATCAGCGCGCGCGGTCGCATTGTACAGGTCGGCGGTCAGATCGGTTGGGACGAGCATTGCCAGTTTCACTCGGACGACTTCGTCGAACAGGTGCGCCAGACGCTTCTCAATATCGTCAGCGTGCTGAAGGCAGCGGATGCGAAGCCTGAGCATCTGATCCAGATGACCTGGTACTTCACCGATCGCGTTTCCTACAAATCACGCATGAAGGAAATCGGCGCGATCTACCGCGAGATCATCGGCCGTCACTTTCCGCCGATGGCGGCAGTCCAGGTGGTGTCCTTGATGGAAGACCGCGCCAAGATCGAAATCCAGGCGCTGGCCGTCGTTCCCGATTGATTGAAATCTGCAGAGGAGGAGAGATTCCATGACCAGCACCATCAGACCCTTCATCACCCGCAAGGGCCAGGAAGACACCGGAACCGGCCAATCCGGCGGCTGCGTGCGCATTTCAGGTGTCAGCCCGCAGCACACGCCAGCCACCAAGATCTGGTTCGGCAAGGTCTCCAATGAGCCGGGTTATCGCTCCTATCCGCACCATCACGGCGAAGCGGAGACTGGCGGTTATGTGCTGAAGGGCAAGGCGCGCATCTATTTCGGCGAGAACTGGAAAGACTATCTCGACATGGAGGAAGGCGACTTCATCTTCGTGCCGCCGAACTGGCCGCATATCGAAGTCAACATGTCGACGACGGAAGAGCTGGTGTGGCTGACAACCCGCACGCCGGACAACATCGTCGTCAACCTGCCGGATGTGGACGATTCCGTTCTCGAAGGTTTCAGGAGAGTCTGATGAAACTATTGCGATACGGCCCCGCAGGCGCCGAGAAGCCAGCCCTTGTGGCGAAGGACGGCTCGATCCGCGATCTTTCCGGCGTCATTGCCGACTTCAACGGCGAGGCCCTCTCCGACGCCGGTCTCGCGCGGCTCGCTGCAATCGACCCGATGACGCTACCAGAGGTCTCGGTCGAGCGCATCGGTGCCTGCGTGCCGCGTCCGGGCAAGTTCATCTGCGTCGGTCTCAACTATGCCGACCACGCGAAAGAAACCGGCAAGGCACCGCCGGACGAACCGATCCTGTTCATGAAGGCGGCCTCGGCAGTCGTCGGTCCGAACGACGATGTCGAAATTCCGCGCGGATCGAAGAAGGCCGATTGGGAGGTCGAGCTTGGCGTCGTCATCGGCACGCGGGCGAAATATGTGAGCGAAGTGGATGCGCTGAACCATGTCGCTGGCTATTGCGTGGTCAATGATGTGTCCGAGCGTGCCTTCCAGTCCGAGCGCGGCGGCCAGTGGACCAAGGGCAAGAGCCACGACACGTTTGGCCCGACAGGCCCTTGGCTGGTCACTCGCGACGAGCTGGCCGACCCTCAAAACCTCGCACTGTGGCTGGATGTGGACGGCGTACGCCGGCAGACGGGCAACACGAATACGATGATCTTCGGCGTCGCCCATCTCGTCAGCTATATCAGCCAGTTCATGACGCTGGAGCCCGGCGACGTGATCGCCACCGGCACGCCGCCGGGTGTTGGCATGGGTATCAAGCCAGAACCCGTCTTCCTGAAGCATGGTCAAGTCATGACGCTCGGGATCGAAGGTCTGGGTGAGCAGCGGCAGCAAACCGTAGAAGCGAGGGACTGAGCCATGACCGATCTTTCAGGACGTCTTGCCATCATCACCGGTGGCGCTCGCGGACAGGGCGAGGCTGAAGCCCGCCTCTTCGCCTCCAAGGGTGCCGCCGTCATCATCGCCGATGTGCTGGCCGAGGAAGGTCGTGCGCTCGCGGAAGCCCTACAGAGGGAAGGCCGCGAGGCCCGCTTCATCTATCTCGACGTGACAGACCCGACCAGTTGGGCGGGCGTCGTTGCGCTTGCAACCGAGTGGAAAGGTCGCATCGATATTCTCGTCAACAATGCCGGCATCATCAACCGCACCATCGTCGAAACCACCAGCCTGGAAGCATGGGAGCGCGTGCTGAAGGTCAACCTCACAGGCGCCTTCCTCGGCATTCAGGCGGTCACGGAATTGATGGCGAAATCCGGCGGCGGATCCATCGTCAACATCTCATCCAATAGTGGCTTTTCCGGCCATTATGATCCCGCCTATACGGCAAGCAAATGGGGCCTGCGCGGGCTTACCCGCAGCGCTGCCATGGAACTGACGCCCAAAGCCATCCGCGTCAACGCCGTCTGCCCCGGCCTCGTCGTTACGGGTCTGAACGCCAACAGCCCTCACCTGAAACCGATGATCGACATGACGCCGATGAAGCGCAGCGGCAAGCCGGAAGAGATCGCCGAACTGGTGCTCTTCCTGGCGTCTGACGCCTCAAGCTTCATTACCGGCGAAGACTTTGTCATTGACGGCGGCTTCACGGCGGGTGCGGCCTATCGCAAGGTGGCGTCCCAGACCGGGATATTCGACCAATAGTTCTCAATCCGAGGGACTGATCACCTGCAACGCCGGCATGGGTACTGCCCACTGCCGGCGATGCCGTTTCTGGCGATCAAGAAAAATATTTTATTCTGATTTTTAACGAAATTAGGAATTGATAATTCCCGCCGCTTTTGCCAATGTGGAGCCCGTAGAAGGGCGTAGCGCGTTTTCCTTCGCATTATAGGGTTGTTCCTGCGGAGAATATGTGGTGGTCAAGCCGGATAGACACAGCGACGACAAGCTTATCGTCTTCGATGTCGGCGGAGTCTTCATCGAACTGAATATCGAGAGGCGCCGCGCTGCGCTCGAAGCGGGTGGGCTCTGGTCGTCGACCGCTCAAGCGAATGCGGACCTGTTTCACCTCAACATGCAGTTCCGCCTGGGACAGATCGGCGAAGATGACTATCTGGCTCGCGCGTCCGAGATTTACGGACTGACCGCTGAACAGGTATCGCAAGCGGAAACCGCGCTTCTCGAAGGCGTTTTCACCGGGATGGTGGATTACGCCCGCACCCTGAAATCCAGCCATCGCGTTGTCTGTCTGTCGAACACGCAGGCCATTCATTGGCGCCACATCATCGAGACCATGCTCGGGGTCGATCTCTTCGATGCCTGCTACCTCTCCCATGAGATGGGCATGGAGAAGCCGGGCGAGGAGATTTACCTGGCGGTTCAGCGCCGCGAACATGTTTCGCCCGAGCAGATCGTCTTTATCGACGACACGCTGGAAAACATCGAGACATCGCGCAGGCTCGGCTGGCACAGCATTCACCATCTGGATGCGGCGACGACGATCGCGGCGATAGACGAAGCGATCGCCGATACGCCGCCAAGCGGCACGTCCTGAGCGAAATGGAGATCTGACCTTGGCTCAACTGTCACTGCGCGGCATCAAGAAGCGTTTCAAGTCCGTCGAGGTTCTCCATGGCATCGATCTGGATGTGAAAGACCGCGAACTGATCGTCTTCGTCGGGCCGTCCGGTTGCGGCAAATCGACCCTTCTTCGCCTGATCGCCGGCCTTGATCCGATCACCGATGGCGAATTCCGGCTGAATGACAAGCGCATGAACGAGATCGCGCCATCACGACGTGGGATCGCCATGGTGTTCCAGTCCTACGCGCTTTACCCGCATATGAATGTCTATGAGAACATGGCCTTCGGTGCGCGCCTTATGGGCCTCAGCAAGGCGGAAGTCGAAGCGCGTATCGGCGAAGCCACCCGCATGTTGCGGCTGGAAGCCCTGCTGGAGCGCAAGCCCCGCGAGCTGTCCGGCGGACAGCGACAGCGCGTTGCCATCGGCCGGGCACTGGTGCGCAAACCGCAGCTTCTCCTGCTGGACGAACCGCTCTCCAACCTCGATGCTGCACTCCGCTCCGAGGTGCGGCTTGAGATTGCTCGTCTGCACCGGGAGATTGGTGGAACGACGATCTATGTGACCCACGACCAGGTCGAGGCCATGACGCTTGCCGATCGCATCGTGGTGATGAATGGCGGCCGGATCGAGCAGTTCGGTTCCCCGCGGGAGCTTTACGAGACGCCAGCCAACGTCTTTGTTGCCAACTTCATCGGCTCGCCAAGCATGGCGATGCTGACTGTCGAACGCGACGGCGACCTGCTCACTGCACCCGGTATCGGCCAGGTCTCATTGCCTCGTCTGCCATCGTCGCCAGTGCGAGAGCTGTTGATGGGTGTGCGGCCGGACGGCATGTCGATTTCGTCGGGCACGCGCCAGGACGGTTTTGCTGCGAAGGTCGTCTACACCGAATATCTCGGCGATAGCGCCTACGTTTATGTGCGGATGGGGGATGGCGCACCTGTCTCGGTAAGGTGCGGGCCGGATACGCAATATGCGCCTGACACCCCGGTCACCATCAGCGTCGAGCCTGAGAAAGTCCATTACTTCAGCCGTGAAACATCGCAACGACTTGCGGTGTGATCGAATAAATCGCGTAAACCAAGAAAGAAGGAGAGGAACAGATGAAACGATTTTTACTGGGAGCGGCGATTGCCTGCAGCACCATCCTGTCGGCCAGCGCAACCTTCGCAGCAGACCTGACCTTCTGGACCTGGCGCCAGGAAGATAAGGCCGAATATGAAAAATTCTTCGCCGATTTCAACAAGGCCAACCCGGATGTTACGGTCAAGTTCGAGGCCTTCGAAGCAACGAGCTACAACACCGTCCTTTCCACCGCGCTCGCCGGCGGCAAGGGTCCGGATCTGATGATGACCCGCACCTATGGCGGCATTGAAAGCCTGGCGGGTGCTGGCTACCTGATGCCGCTGGACGATACGAAGATCCCTGCACTGAAGGGCTTCTCGGAACCGGCTCTTGCCTCCGCAACGATGCGCTCAGACAAGACGCTCTATGCCGTTCCGGCCGCAAGCCAGACCATGCTCGTCATCTACAACACCGAGATTTTCGAGAAGAACGGCATCACCGAACCCAAGAGCTGGGACGAGTTCGTTGCGGCTTGCGAGAAGCTGAAGGCAGCGGGCGTGATGCCGTTTGCCAATGGCACGGCAACCGGCTGGCAGAACGAGACCATCGTCTCCGCCCTCACCTCGTCCATCATGGGCAAGGCCTTCTACGCCGATCTGATGGCGGGCAAGACCGATTTCAACGACAAGCGCTATGTCGAAGCTCTGACCAAGCTCAAGGAAATCTCGCATTACTTTCCCGATGGCTTTGTCGGCCTGGACTACGCTTCCGCGCAGCAATTGTTTACATCCGGCATGGCCGGCATGTTTGCCGGTGGCTCTTTCGAGCTTGCCAACTTCGCCAAACAGAATCCGGATCTGAAGATGGGTGTCTTCGCCGCCCCCGGCCTGAAGGCGGAAGATGAGAAGCTGGTCGGTCTTTTCTACGACTCCGGCTTCGGCGGCAATGCCAAGCCGAAAGACCCGCAAGCGGTGCTGAAGTTCCTCAACTACGTTTCCAGCAAGGACTTCGGACAGGCCTTCGCCAACGGGCTGAACAACGTTTCTGCCGTTCCAGGCGTCACCTTCGATAATCCTCTGCTGGCCGAAGTCGCCGCGCTCAACAAGGATTCGATCCCCTATATGACGCTCGTGAACTTCCGCTACGGGGAACCGACGGGCTCGAACCTGATCCAGGCGGGCGTTTCGAAGATGCTGAACGGACAGGTGACGCCTGCCGAAGTCGGCAAATCGATGACCGATGGTCTCGCGGCCTGGTACGCGCCGTTCAAGAAGTGACCGGGCGTCACAGCCAGACTGAAAACCGTTTGGCCTGTGACGTTTCGCACGGATCGAGAGCACGCCGGTGAACCGCCTTTACCGCCGATGCTCTCGCGAGGCCGCTCCTCATCGGAGCGGCCCACTCCACCGATCTATGGCCGTTGGGATAGTTTGATGATGTCCAGCAAGTTGACAGGCAGAAGACTTTGGATTGCGGCCCTTGTGGTCCCGCCGATCGCCTTCATGTGCCTGTTTCTCGTCTATCCGATCCTGTCGGCCTTCGCCTATGCCTTCTATGAATGGCGAGGCCTGGTCCGCGGCGACTTCGTCTGGTTCGACAATTTCCACCGCGTGCTCTTCGAGTACCCCTTCTCCGAACGCACCATCAACGCCTTCAAGCACAATATCTTCGTCTTCTTCGCACTGATGGTGCTTCAAAACGGCGTCGGCTTCATCCTTGCCTACTGCCTGTGGCGCGAACTTTGGGGCGCGCGCTTCCACCGTATTGCCGTTTTTCTACCGGTGGTGCTTTCCACCGTCATCGTTGGCCTTCTGTGGAAGCTCTTCTACCATCCACTCTTTGGCGCAGTGAATGCCAGTCTGAGGGCCGTCGGGCTCGGCAGTCTCGCCCAGCCCTGGCTCGGCCAGGATTCCACGGCATTGACGGCCATCGTCGTTGCCAATGCCTGGCACATGGTCGGCTTTCCGACGCTGGTCTTCCTCGCCGGGATGCAGCGCATACCGTCCGAAATTCTCGATGCCGTGCGCATGGAGACCGAAAGCGAATGGGTGAAGATGAGCAAGATCGTCTGGCCGCTGGTTGCTCCTTCGGCGACCGTCGTCTTCACCCTGCTCTTCGTCGGTGCCTTCAACTGGTTTGAGCTGCCCTTCATCATGGCCGGTGTGGACGGCAATCCGCATGAGGCAACGGATGTGCTCGGGCTTTACTTCTACCGCACCGCCTTCGGCAGCATGTCCGCGTCCGCCGAAAACTTCGGGCCCGGCAGCGCGCTTGCGGTGCTGATCTTCCTGTTCATCGCCGTGGTCTCAAGCGTCATTACAGTCAGACTGCGCAGACGGGAGATCCAGCTATGAGGAAGGGGATCGACCGCGGCAGCTTCCGCACCTATGGCTGGGATGGCCTGATCCAGATCCTGCTCATCGGCAACAGCATCGTCATGCTGACGCCGATCGTCATCATGTTCTTTTCAGCCTTCAAGACCAACGCACAGATCTTCCAGTCCCCGTTCTCCATTCCCGATTTCACCAATGTCAAAAGCCTTCTTCGCGTGTGGAACGAGACGGACTTCCTGCTCTATATGAGCAATTCGCTCATCGTCACGGCAAGCTCGATTGCGCTCATCCTCATTCTGGGCACGATGGCGGCCTATGCCATCGCCCGTTACGAGTTCCGAGGCGCCGGCTTCATTCTTCTGTTCTTTCTGGCGGGGCTGACCTTGCCGCTGAAACTTGCCATCATTCCGCTCTTCATCCAGATGCGGGATTTCGGGCTGATCGACTCGCGGCTGTCGCTGATCTTCATCTATGTCGCCACCGGGCTGCCGACGACTGTCTTCATCCTCACCGGCTTCATCCGCAGCCTGCCGAACGAGCTGGAGGATGCCGCCCGCATGGACGGCGCCAATGAAGCGCGCATCATGTGGTCCATCATGCTGCCACTGGTGCGCCCGGCCATGGTGATCGCAGCGATCCAGAACGTCGTGCCGATCTGGAACGACTTCTTCTTCCCGCTGATTTTCATTCAGAACAACAATCTGAAGACCCTGCCCCAAGGACTGACCGCCTTCATGGGCGAATTCGGCACGGATTGGGGCGTGTTGTTTTCCGGGCTGACGCTTTCGGCATTGCCGATCATCATTCTCTACATCGCGCTGTCGCGGCAGTTCATCAACGGCATGACGGCAGGCGCGATCAAGTAGCCACGGTCAAGACTTGAGAACGGAGACCGCGGCCTCGCTGGCATGAATGGCGTCATTGGCGCCGGGAATCTTGGCGATCAACAGCAGGAAGACCAGATCGCAGATGGCAAGTTGCGCATCACGCGAGGTTATGGCGGAAGAGCGCACACGCTCCTCATCCGCCACGGTATGAAGCGTGATATCGGCGATCTGGCTCAGACGATTGCCATGAAGACCCGTCAGGGTGACGACCGTGGCGCCGCCTTTTTTCGCCAGTTCCGCCAGTCGGATCGTCTCGTTGGTACTGCCGGAGTGAGAGATGGCGAAGAGCACATCGCGATTGTTGAGCGAGGCGGCATTGGCCATCTGCACATGCGGATCGCGATCCATCAGCGCCACCAATCCGAGCTTCAAGAGCTTGTAGGAAAAGTCGCGGGCAACGAGCGAAGAAGCGCCGATGCCGGCGAGATGGATGCGCCTTGCCGACGCCAGTGCGGAGACCGCCGCGGTGACCGCGTCTTCGGCATTCACCTCCATCGTCTGTTGCATGGCGGAGACCTTACTCGCAACCAGCTTCTGCTGGATGGTGACGAAGTTATCGCCCGCATCGATCGTCCCGTGGATCATGCCGGACGGAACACGCCATTCCTGCGCCTTGGCCTTGGTCACGGCAAGTTTCAGCTGCTGATAGCCGTCATAGCCGATCTTCTGCGAGAATTTCACGACGCTGGACTGGCTGCGGCCGGTTGCTGCAGCAAGTTCGGCAGACGAAAGCTGCACCATGCGATCGGGATCATCGACGATGAACTGGCCGATCTGGCGCTCGGCATCCGTCATGAATTCCAACTTCGCCTGGATCACCTTCAAGACGGACATGGCGTTCCCCCGATCGGAATAAGATATTCGTAAATCAAAAATTCTCTGGAATATTATAGCGCTTATCTTATGATTGGCTATCCAGATTTCAGCATCAGTTTTGACCCGGAAGGTCTTTTATGGATGAGCTGCATATCACCGGCGGAACGAGGCTTGATGGCGCGGTTCCGATCGCCGGCGCCAAGAACGCGGCCCTGCCGCAAATCGCTGCCGCCCTCCTCTCTCCGCATCCGCTCGAGCTGACGAACCTGCCCAAGGTATCGGATGTCGACAACATGCTGCGAATCATCTCGCTCTACGGCGCGGAGGTTCAGCGGAACGCTGGCGGCACCGTCATCAACGCGCAGAATGTAACGCCGGGCGAAGTCGACTACGAGACCGTGCGCAAGATGCGCGCCTCGATTCTGGTGCTGGCGCCGCTCCTTGCCCGCTTCGGCTCGGCGCGGGTATCGCTGCCCGGCGGCTGCGCCATTGGCGCGCGCCCCGTCGATATGCATCTCAAGGTACTGTCCGCCCTTGGCGCGACGATTGGCGTGGAAGGAGGCTATATCGTCGCCAACGCCTCGGACGGATTGAAAGGTGCGCGCGTCGTTCTGCCCGGCCCGTCCGTTGGTGCCAGTGAGACCGCATTGATGGCGGCGTGCTGTGCAACCGGCGAAACGGAAATCCTCAATGCGGCGCGCGAACCGGAAGTGATCGATCTCGTCGCCTGCCTTTCTTCCATGGGCGCGGAGATTGAAGGCGCTGGCACGCATCGGCTCCTGGTCAAGGGCAGCACGAACTGGCGTGCCGCGAGCCATCACGCCATTGCGGACCGCGTCGAAGCCGGCACCTATGCGGCAGCGGCGATGATCACGGGTGGGCGCATCGAACTCGTCAACGCGCGGATGGAACATCTTTCATCGGTTCTACAGGTGCTGGAAAGCATGGGCGCCACCGTCTGGCCCGGAGATCGTGGCGTCGTGGTCGAAGGTCATGGGCGGATCAAGCCTGCCGATTTCACCACCGAACCCTACCCAGGCTTCCCGACGGATTTGCAGGCGCAGTTCATGGCGATGGCCTCGATTGCCGAGGGTGCCAGCGTCATCCGCGAAACCATCTTCGAGAACCGCTTCATGCATGTGCCGGAACTATCGCGGCTCGGTGCCAATATTGCGCTCAACGGCTCCGTCGCCACAGTCCGGGGGCAGCCATCTCTCAAGGGTGCACCGGTGATGGCGACCGATCTGCGCGCATCCGTGTGCCTCGTGCTGGCGGCGCTTGCAGCGCAAGGTGAAACCATCATCAAGCGCGTCTATCATCTTGATCGCGGGTATGAGCAACTGGATCGCAAGCTGGCTCAGTGCGGCGCCAACATTCGTCGCGTGTCGCTATGACGAAGCCGCTTAGCGACCAGACACTTTATCTCGGCGTCGATGGCGGCGGCACGGGCTGCCGGGCGAGGATCGTCGATGAGGATGGTCACGTGATCGGGCAAGGATTGTCAGGCCCGGCCACGACGCGCCTCGGGGTGCCCAATGCCTGGGCATCGGTGCTGCGGGCCTGGACGGGTGCAGCCGAAGAGGCCGGCCTTGATCCTTCCCGCGCGCCGAATGTTACGGCAGGCATCGGCATTGCCGGCCTTACGCGTGCGGGCTCGCGCGAGCAGTTGGAAGCCCTGCCCCATCCGTTCGGCAATATCTGCTTCACCTCCGACGGTGCCGCCGCCTGCCTTGGCGCGCATTCCGGTCACGATGGCGGCATCGTGATCGCCGGCACCGGCTCGATCGGGCTGGCACTGGTCGGTGGCGAGGAAAAGCGCGCTGGCGGCTACGGCTTTCCGATCTCCGATGAAGGCAGCGGTGCGGATATGGGATTGAAGGCGATCCAATCCGCCCTTCTCGCCTTTGACGGACGCCGGGAAAGGACCGCTTTGCTCTCCGAGGTTCTCAACCGCTTCGACAACCTGCCCGCCAATATCGTCGGCTGGATGGACAAAGCAACCGCCACGGATTACGCGACGCTCGCTCCACTGGTCCTGCGTCATGCCGATCAGGGAGACCCTGCCGCCCGCCAGATCGTCCAATCTGGTGCTGGCCATATCGATGGGTTGGTTCGCCGCCTGATCGAGTATGGCGCACCGGGTGTCACCCTGCTCGGCGGCCTCTCCGGACCGCTGGAGCCCTGGCTTGCGCCCGACGTGCGAAAACGCTTGAAACCCGCAGATGGCGACGCCGTCGCTGGTGCGATCATCCTGGCAAAACGCCTGTCGTCCTGAAAGCAACCCGAGCGGATATCGTGCCGCAAAGAAAGGAATAATATATTCCAATATTAATTGACAGACGGAATATACGATCGTAGTCTGTTAAAAAATCGAGTGAGGATCCATGTCGCACCTGCACCTGATGGCGGAACTTGAGCAGCTGGTTTCTGAAGCTCGAAACCCAAATTCCATGTCGATCGACCTGCTGCCAACAGAAGAGATCCTGCGGGTCATGAACCGGGACGATGCGTTCGTGCCAGGGGCAGTCGCCAAAGTCATTCCGCAGATTGCAGAGGCCGTGGAGGAGATCGTTCGCGCCTTCCGCAGCGGTGGACGCTTGATTTACATCGGCGCGGGCACCAGCGCGCGTCTTGGCGTCCTTGATGCATCCGAATGCCCTCCCACCTTTTCCGTGCCGGAAGGCATGGTGGTCGGTCTGATTGCCGGTGGTCCACGCGCCATTCTGCATGCAGTGGAAGGCGCCGAAGATGATGTGGAGGAAGGCAAGCGCAATCTTGCGGAGATCAATCTCTCCGCCAACGATGTGGTGGTCGGCATCGCGGTGAGCGGACGCACCCCTTATGTTGTCGGCGCGCTGACCTATGCACAATCCATTGGCGCAAAGACCGTGTCTTTGACCTGCAACCCGCATTCAACGCTGGCCGACATCGCAGATATCGCCATCTCGCCGGTCGTGGGGCCGGAAGTGGTCACAGGCTCGACACGGCTCAAATCCGGCACGGCCCAGAAGCTCGTCTTGAACATGCTGACGACCGCCAGCATGATCCGTATCGGCAAGACCTATGAGAACCTGATGGTCGATTTGACCATCAGCAATCAGAAGCTTCGCGCCCGCGCCATCCGCATCATCATGGAAGCAACCGGGTGCTCGGCGGAAATTGCAGAAGATCAACTGACGGTGAGCGGCAACAATGTGAAGCTCGCCATCCTGATGATCCTGAGCGGGCTGAACCGGGAAGAAGCCGAGGCGGCACTGGTTCGTCATGACGGCTTTTTACGCAAGGCACTGACTGAAAAAACCGATTGAACGCGAGACGTGCTGCATACCCGGCGTTCGAAAAAGAGACGGGATCAGCCAACCAGAGGGAGAATAAGCATGACGATGATCGCTCGAAAATGGCTGGCTTGTGCGGCAATCGCCGGAAGCCTGCTGACGGCTACCGCCGCACCCGGTTTCGCAGCCACCTTGAAGATGGCATGGGCGCAGGATGCGACGGGCCTTGACCCGCACAAGCAGACGGCCTTTTCCTCCATCCGCCTGCTTGAACTGATCTATGAAC
Organism: Agrobacterium sp. 22117; assembly: GCF_052045735.1. NCBI lineage: Bacteria > Pseudomonadati > Pseudomonadota > Alphaproteobacteria > Hyphomicrobiales > Rhizobiaceae > Agrobacterium > Agrobacterium sp. 22117. The sequence continues at coordinate 101,763 of NZ_JBQEPP010000008.1, forward strand.
CTCTGGTTCGTCTGGATGGCGATCTCAAGGTCGTGCCAGCACTTGCGAAAGAATGGACCTTCTCGCCCGACGCCAAGACGCTGACCTTCAAGCTAGACCCAGCTGCCAAGTTTCACAATGGTGCTGCCGTCACCTCCGCCGACGTGAAGGCTTCCTTCGAGCGCATTCTCGACCAGGCAACGGGTGCTGCGGCACGCGCGAATTATCTTTCGATTGCCAGCATCGATACGCCGGACGCAGCGACGGTGGTCTTCAATCTGTCGCAGCCTGATGTTCCGCTTTTGACCGCCATGGGCAGCATCAATGCGGCGATCGTTCCTGCTTCCGAAATCACCTCGGGCAAGATCGGTACGGCTGCAGTCGGCAGCGGCCCGTTCAAGCTGGAAAGCTGGGAGCCGAACCAGAAGGAAGTCCTTAAAGCCAATGCCGAATGGGCTGGCGGCAAGGTGGGTATCGATGGCATCGACATCAACGTGTTGCCGGATGAGAACGCCATTCTTGCAGCACTACGCGCGAAAAAGGTCGATTTCGCCCTGTTGAACGACCCCCTGGTCGCAACGCTTGTGCCGAAGGTTGCCGGGCTGACGCTGAACCGCAAGCCGGTTCTCTCCTATCACGCGCTGCAACTGAACGCGTCGCGCAAGCCGATGACGGAGCTTGCGGTGCGGCAGGCGATTTCCTGCGCTATCGACCGCCAGGATGTTCTCGATACGGCTCTGCTCGGCGAAGGCGAAGTCACCGGACCGCTGACCATGCCGCTCTATCGCTCGGACCCGAACAGCCTCTTCTGCTACAAGAAGGACCTGGAGAAAGCCAAGAAGCTGATGGCCGACGCAGGGCTGAAGGATGGCTTCTCGGCAACCGTGATTGCCGCAACGGGCGAACCGCCGACGGCGGCTGCCGAAGCTCAGGTCATTCAGTCGCAGTTGAAGGAAATCGGCATCAATCTCGATATCAAGATGATGGAACTCAATGTCTATGTCGACACCTGGCTGAAGGGCGATTTTGACATGGCCATTGCGCTGAATGGTGGCCGGGCCGACCCCTACACCATGTATAACCGCTACTGGACGAAAGCCGGTAACCTTCAGAAGGTCGCCCACTATATTGACGACACGCTGGACGACCTGATGCAGAAGGGTCGCGTCGAAACCGATGTCGCCAAGCGCAAGGAAATCTTCGCCGCTTTCGACAAGCATCTCGCCGAAGTCTCGCCATGGATCTGGCTCTACACCGGCTATTCCTATACGGCGCAGCAGCAGAATGTCGAAAACTTCGTGGCAACCCCGGATGGCTCTCTCTTCGGCCTGTCCAAGGTCACCGTTAAGTAATGCGTGCATGAGGCGGATGACGACATGACCTATCTGCTACGACGTCTTGTGACATTCCCGCTGGTAATGCTGGGTGTCTCCGTTCTGGTGTTCGTCGCCATCCGCCTCGTTCCCGGTGACTCCATCACCGCCATGCTCGGCACCGAGGCGGGCTTGTTGACGCCGGAGCAGAAGCAGGCGCTATCGGCCTATTTCGGTATCGACCAGGGTTGGCTCGTCCAGTATGGCCGCTGGCTTTCCGGCGTTATCACAGGAAATCTTGGTCTCTCGGTCACCTATGGCAAGCCGGTTCTCGAGGTCATTCTCCAGCGTTTCCCCCTGACGCTGGAACTCGCCTGCCTTTCCGTGGTGATCGCTCTTGTTCTCGGCCTGCCGCTCGGCGTCTTCGCGGCAACCCGCGCGGGCCGCGGCTCGGATCTCAGCGTTCGGATCTTCGCCATGATCGGGCAATCCACGCCAAGCTTCGTCTTTGGCCTCGGCATCATCTACATCCTTTCGGGAGGCTTCGGCATTCTGCCAGCCATGGGCGATTACGTGCCCTTCACGCAGGATCCGATCGCCAACCTCTCGCAGCTGTTTTTCCCGGCGCTGACGCTTGGACTTTCCTTTACCGCCTCCGTCACGCGCATTTCCCGTTCGGCGATGCTCGATGTCTTGAGCGACGATTATGTGCGGACCGCGCGCAGCAAAGGTGTCGCGCGCCGCAACGTCATCTGGCGGCATGCCCTGCCCAACGCCCTCATTCCCGTCATCACGCTCTGCGGTGTCGAGTTCGGCTATCTGCTTGGCGGCGCGGTGCTGGTCGAACAGATCTTTGCGCTTCCCGGCCTCGGCCGCATGACTCTCGAAGCCATCCTGCAGCGTGACTACGCGCTCGTGCAGGGTGCCGTGCTGTTCGTCGCGTTGAACTTCATGATCGTCAACCTCATCGTCGATCTCGCCTATGTCGCGCTCGATCCGCGCATTCGCTTGGGGAGCCGGTCATGACCCCCCTGCTTTCCCGGCTGTTGCGTCACCCGAGCGGTTGCGTCGGCGCGGCCATCGTCCTTACCTACCTATTGCTGGCTCTTGCCGCCTGGCTCGGACTGACGCCCTATGACCCGCTGCAGCAGTTCCGCATCGACCGCCTGCAAGGCCCAAGCGCCGCTCACTGGATGGGCACCGACATGTTCGGGCGCGATGTGCTCAGCCGGTTGATGATCGGCATCGGTCAATCCTTCCTCGTCGCCTTTTCCTCCGTCGGCATCGCCGCCGTGATCGGCACGGTTCTGGGGCTCACCGCCGCATGGGTCGGCCGCCTGTGGGATGGTGTGGTCATGCGGCTTATGGATATTCTGCTCGCCTTCCCGGCCATCCTGCTTGCCCTGCTGTTCATCACCGTCGTCGGCCCCGGCACCTTCACCAGCATTCTCGCTATTGCCTTCGTCTACACGCCAATCTTCACACGCGTGGTGCGCGGACCGGCACTGTCGATCAAGGCGCGTGATTTCGTCGATGCGGCACGCACCTTCGGCAGTTCTACCTCCTACATCCTCACCCGCCATCTGATGCTCAATCTGGTAGCGCCACTGACCGTACAGGTAACACTGGCATTGGCATGGTCGCTTCTCACCGAATCGGGCTTGAGTTTCCTCGGCCTTGGCACACAGCCACCGAACTCCTCGCTCGGCCTGATGCTAGCAGATAGCATCAACCTGATGGAAATGGCGCCGTGGCTGCTGATCTTCCCGGGTCTCGCCGTCATGCTCGGCATTCTCGGCTTCAACCTTCTGGGCGATGCGTTGCGCGATCTGCTCGATCCGCGCATGCGACGGGTGGCATCATGACTGAGCTTCTTTCTGTTCAAAATCTGAGCGTCGGCTTTGGTCGCGGCAAAGCCATAAAGCCGATCGTGGACGGCGTGACCTTCACGCTCGATGCGGGCGAAACGCTTGCGATCGTCGGCGAAAGCGGATCGGGAAAATCGGTCACCGCGCTCTCGATCAACCGCCTCATCGACTACAGCGGCGGCAGGATCACCACTGGTCGGATCGATCTGTCGCTTGCAGATGGAAAGAAGCTGGATCTCGCCACTCTGGACACTGGGCGCATGGAGCGTATCCGCGGGTCGGAGATCGGCATGATCTTTCAGGAGCCGATGACCTCGCTCAATCCGGTTCTCACCATCGGCAAGCAGATCGAGGAAGTCTTTCGCCTGCAAGGCAAGGGCGGGACTGAGGCGCGTGCCGAGACACTCCGCGCGCTCGACCGGATGCGCATTCCCGACGCAGCGAGACGCCTGGACTACTATCCGCACCAGCTTTCGGGCGGAATGTTGCAGCGGGTAATGATCGCTATGGCGCTTGCAGCCTCCCCTCGCCTTCTCATTGCCGATGAGCCGACCACCGCACTGGATGTGTCTGTTCAGGCGCAGATCATGGCGCTCCTCGCCGAGCTTCAGCGCGAGACCGGCACCGGCCTGATCTTTATCACCCATGATCTCGGGCTGGTTGCCGGTATCGCCGACCGCGTGCTCGTCATGCAGTCTGGAAAGGTAGTCGAACAGGGAAAAGCCGACGATATTCTCGATCGTCCGCAGCACAGCTACACACAACACCTGCTGAACGCCGTGCCGCATTTTGCCAACGGTCAGCATGTCCGCGACGACGCGCCGCGACTGAAATACGCGTATGAGCCCGCCGTCCTTGCGGTCAAGGAGTTGACCGTACGCTTCCCCACGACGACGGGGCTCTTACGCAGACCCGCCGGCGCAATCCATGCGGTGGAAGCTGTAGATTTCGAGATATGCCGGGGCGAGACTCTGGCGGTTGTTGGAGAAAGCGGATCGGGCAAATCGACCACTGCCCGAGCTCTTCTCGGTCTGGTCAAGACCACACGAGGCTCTTTTACAACGCAATCGTCCGAGTCGATGACGGCGCAGAAGCCGATGCAGATGGTGTTCCAGAACCCCTATGCTTCGCTCAATCCGCGTCTCGATGTGCAAAGCCTTTTGGCCGAGCCCGTCATTGCAGCGGGCATCCGGATCGACGGACAAATCACGTCGCGCATGACAGCGCTTCTCGATCGCGTTGGCCTTCCATCCGATAGCCTCACCCGCTACCCACACGAGTTTTCCGGTGGCCAGCGCCAGCGCCTTTGCATCGCCCGCGCGCTGATGCTCGATCCCTCCATTCTCGTGCTGGACGAGGCAGTGTCGGCGCTCGATGTGTCCGTCCAAGCTCGCGTTCTCGATCTTCTGATCGACCTGCAAAAGGAGAGCGATCTTGCCTATCTCTTCGTCTCTCACGACATGGCTGTGGTCGAACGCATCGCCCACCGCGTGGCCGTTCTCTATGCAGGCCAAATCGTCGAAATCGGCGACGCCCGCTCCGTCTTGTCGAATCCCCAACACAGCTATACCAAGAAGCTGATTGCTGCGGTGCCGACCATGGAACGGCGGCGCGAGAGGTATGAGTTGAACACCGAGGCCATGCCGACATTGCTACGTCCCGAGGGCTTCGAGCCGCAGCCCTCACGCTGGGAACATTTTGGCGCAGACCACCGCGTGAAGCTTGAAATGGCGGCAGCCAACTGAGGGGGAAGATCCATGGCCGAAGCATCGTCGCCTCTCCTTACGCCTTTCGACAATGGGTTTGGTCTTCTGAAAAACGCCGTGGAGGACGGTCGCATTCCAGGCGGCGTCTTCGGCATGATCGACCGTCAGGGCAAGCGACTGACAAGAGCGATCGGCCACGCGCAGAAGATGGGTGGCGAGCGCCCGATGACCCTCGACACATGGTTCGATCTCGCTTCGCTGACCAAGGTCATCTTCACCACGCGCAAGATCCTCGAATTGGCAGTTTCAGGCGCGATCGATCTCGATAGTTCCATTACGACACTCATTCCCGATTTCCGGCAATACGCCCCCGATTGCTGGGAACGGAAAGTGACTTTCCGCCAGTGCCTCGGCCACCAGACCCCGTTTCCGGCGGTAGAACCGGTCTACACCTATGGCGATGACCCCGACCGTCTGCGCGCCTTTGTCCTTCAGCGCGAATGGCGACATGGCGAGCCTGCCTATTCGGACATCAATTATATCCTGCTTGGCATCGCTCTCGAGAGGTTGGAAGCCAAGCGTATCCGCGAGATGGATGCCGGTCCGGGCTTTGCCTTTGAGAGCACGCCTGAAAAAACCGCGGCCACCGAGTTCTGCAGCTGGCGTAACCGGATAATCTGCGGCGAGGTGCATGACGAGAATTGTTACGCGCTTCAAGGCTCGGGCCATGCGGGACTGTTCGGCACTGTCGATGCCGTCCTCGCCTATGCCCAGTCGCTGTTGACAGGGAACGAGAATGGCGATCCCGTGGTCAGGCTGATGCGCCAACCGCTTTCGGACAAACGCACCCACGGCTGGGAACGCCCCTATGAAGGTTGGTCGGGTGGCGCGCGCTGCAACGATAGCGTTATCGGCCATACCGGCTTCACCGGCACCGGTCTCTGGATCGATTTCGACAAGGGCCGCGCCTGGACCTTGCTGACCAACCGTGTGCATCCGAGCCGCCACGTCGATAGCGGCATTTTCGCACTGCGGGCTGCTGTCGGCGATATGATCAACACGCATTGAGGAGAGACGACATGGAACCGATCTGGGCCGTGGGTTTGATGACGGGAACCGTGCTGGATGGCAACATCGACGTTGCGCTTCTTCACACCGATGGAGAACGCGTCGAGCGCTTTGGTGCCTACACGCTCGCACCCTATGATCAGGCGGTTCGCGATCTTCTGGAGGAGACGCTGGCTGAGGCCCGCAAATGGAATTTCGAAGGACCGGAGCCGGAGATTTTTGGCAGAGCGGAAGACGCGCTGACCCGCGCTCAGTCCGCTGCCGTGGCAGACCTCGTGAAGGATGCCGGGCTTTCGCTCTCCGATATCGGCGTCGTCGGCTTCCACGGGCAAACGGTTCTGCACCGCGCGCCGCAACCGGGTCGCCTTGGCGCCACGCGGCAACTGGGCGATGGCGAGTTGATGGCGAAGCTGCTCGGCACCAAGGTTGCCTATGATTTTCGCAGCGCCGACGTTCGCGCTGGTGGACAGGGTGCCCCGCTTGCTGCCGCCTACCACTCGGCGCTGTTGAAAGGCGTCGCGCAAGACGGAAGTGCTGCCATCCTCAATCTCGGCGGCGTCGGCAATGTCACCTGGAGCGATGGCAAGGGCCATGTCGTTGCCTTCGATACCGGCCCGGCCAATGCCCCGATCAACGACTGGATCAAGCAGCATGGACTGGGCGACATGGACCGTGACGGCTTGATCGCCGCATCGGGTCACGTCAACGAAGAGCGACTGGCGAAGCTGCTGCAGCATCCCTATCTCACCGCCCGCTTCCCGAAATCGCTGGACCGCTTCGATTTTGGTGCCAGCATGGCGGACGGCCTTTCGCTGGAAGACGGCGCGGCCACCTTGACGGCCTTCACCGCCTCCGCCGTCGGCAAGGCACTGGACCTTCTTCCACAGCGCCCGGAGAGACTGTTCGTTAGTGGCGGCGGTCGCCATAATCCGACGTTGATGAGAATGCTGGCAAAGCTGGCGCGAGTGGACGCGCAGCCTGCTGAAACACTGGGCTGGCGGGGCGATGCCGTAGAGGCAGAATGCTTTGCTTTTCTGGCCGTCCGCGTGCTGCGCAATATGCCGATCAGCTTCCCCACCACGACCGGCGCACCCGAACCGATGACCGGAGGTCGACTGGCGGCCTGAAATTTTTCGGGTAGGACCGTTTAGAGTCGCTTCTTCAGAAACTTCCGGGTGCGACCGATCGGAAAATCCGGCAACTCCCCGAACACCTCGTAACCCTGGCGGCGATAAGACTTCTCCGCCGCCGGGTTGAAGGTGTCGATCCAGGCGGAGTGGCAGCTACGCGCTCGCGCTTCGTCTTCCGCGGCCGCCAACATGCGGCCTGCCATCTGCTGGCCGCGAAGACTTTCGTGAACCCAAAGCCACTGTACGTAGAGCCAGCCCCAGGCCGTGTATCCATTGATGCCGGCAAGCAGCGCGCCGTCATCGCCACGAATGATCACCGCGAGCGGCACCCTGTCAGCGGAGCCTACATCAGCATCGTTGAATGCGCTAAGATTGGTACCGATGGCCGCAATGTCTTCGGGCGCAGGATGATCGGTCACTGTCAGATCGTGCTTCATGCCAGGTCTCCGAGACTGAAGAGCGCTTTAAAAAAGACTGCCCTGATTTCCCGGGTCGCTCGCAACCGGCTTCACGGATTTCTTGCGCACCTGAGCCGAGGACGTATCCGCCAGAGCCGGCGCATCAGCACCCGCCACCGCCGAAACTTCGCCATCGGCAAACTCCACCGAAATGACCGCACCGGGAGCAACGGCCGCGGCGCGGGTGAGTGGACGGTTCTCCTCATCGCGAATGACCGCATAGCCGCGCTTCAAGACGTTTTTGTAGGAAAGCGATTGCAAGATGCGCTCATGCGCAGCGAGACCGGATCTATTCTGCGCCATGCGATGAAGAACAGCCGTGTCGGCGCGCCGCACGCAAGCCAATAGTCGTTCTTTCTGCCGATCCAGCTGGCCAGAGAGACGCATCGGCAATGCGCGCAAGGATGAATCCGATGAAGACACCCGCGCCTTGGCTTGCAGCAGGCGTCTCTCGATCAATGCTTCTGCCCGTTGCATGCGTTCGTTCACACGCTGGCGATGCTGGCGCAGGCCGTGGCCGAGAACATCCGGCCGCAATCCGGACGCGGTGCGCTCGAAGCTGCGGCGCTTGTTCATGGTGTTGAGCTCAAGCCCTCTGCCAAGCCCGACGGATACCTCATCGAACCGACGGCGGGGAAGCGCCAGCAACTGGTCGAGCGAGGGAAGCGCGCGCACCAGCGCACGAAGTCCCTGGGCGCGATTATCCATATGCCGGCGCGTCGAACCAGATAGACGTGCCGCCAGACCGGCAAGCTGGGCCTCGAGATCGGCCCGAACCGGCACCGCCATTTCCGCAGCCCCTGTGGGCGTTGGCGCACGAACATCCGCGGCGTAATCGATCAAGGTCGTATCGGTTTCGTGGCCGACAGCCGAAATCAGCGGAATTGCGCTTTCCGCCGCCGCCCTCACGACGATCTCGTCGTTGAAGCTCCACAGGTCCTCGAGGCTGCCACCGCCACGCGCAACAATCAGCACATCGGGCCGGGGAATATCGCCGCCCTCAGGCAAAGCGTTGAAGCCCCGTATGGCATTCGCCACCTCCTCACCCGAACCTTCGCCCTGAACCTTGACGGGCCAGACCAGAACGTGAACCGGAAAACGATCGGAAATCCGGTGAAGGATATCGCGAATGACGGCACCTGTCGGCGAGGTCACCACACCAATCACATGCGGCATGTAGGGCAGCCGGCGCTTGCGTGCCTGATCGAACAGCCCTTCCGCAGCCAGCCTACGGCGGCGCTCTTCCAGCAATGCCATCAAAGCGCCTGCTCCCGCGGGTTCCAGGCTTTCGATGACGATCTGATACTTCGATGATCCCGGGAAGGTCGTGATCTTTCCCGTTGCGATCACTTCCATGCCCTCTTCCGGGCGGAACTTCAGCTTGGAAAAACTCCCTTTCCAGATGACAGCATCGATGCGTGCGCGATCGTCCTTCAGCGAAAAATAGGCGTGACCGGATGTGTGCTGTCCGCGATAGCCGGAAATCTCACCACGTACGCGCACCTGATCGAACGCTGTCTCCACCGTCCGCTTGATGGAACCGGACAGCTCGGAAACGGAAAATTCGGTGAGGTTGCTCAGCGCTGGCTGACTGAAAATATCGCTCATACCCAATGGTAACCGATGCGCCACGATTCGGGAACCGTAAGGACTTTGTGACAGTTTGAATAAAAACTGGCAGAATCGTTATACTGTGTTACCTTCGATATCTTGAAGTGCATGCCATCGAGGAGACATCGCAGCTTTTGAGGAGAAGATGCCTTGTCTTGATTGCTTTGGGAGGAGCGGCATCATGGAATTTGTTCTGGGAATAGCACTTGGCTTGAGTGCTGCGGCAACACGTTCGACCTTTGCCGTCGCGAGCGTCGGCATCCTTGTGGTGGCAGTCTTTGCAGCTGCCGCGCTTATGGCGGCAAGCGGCGTTTCGATTCTGACGCTTTTGGCGACGTTGGTAGGGCTGAACATCGGTGTCGCCATGGCCTTCGTCGGAGCGTTCGCGCTTCGGTAAGCAGCTGCTGACAACGCTCAATTGAGGACTTATGATCACGCTTGCTCATGATCGAGGTTTGGCGTGACATTTCTTCGTTTTATTTCTGTTCAGTTCACGTGCATGGCACTTGATGCTTTCGTCACGTGGATGCTCCTGTCACAGGTTGGCGTTCCGGTTCTGCTTGGAAAAACACTTAGCTTTCTTTCCACCGCAGCTTTTGCCGTTCTCTATCTGCGGCGCAGAGGCGCAATTGCGAGCACCAGCCGCTTCATCGTAACCAGCATCACTCTGATCTCGTTGCTCGTCAGCTACGGCATCTCCACGCTGCTCTTGTTGCGCAATCCTATGCTCCAATGGCCGTTGGCCTTAATTGCCGCCTTCGTTGCGGCTCTGCTTCTGTCCCTCATCGGCTACTGGCGCGCTCCTCGCTCAAGTCCCGGACGATGAAGCGACGTCCAAAGACGACGTGTAGCGCATCGAGAGTCTAACGTTCGCTTCTTCCTTCCGTCGAGGCTCTTCGACCACGAGCAAGATGGCCCGATATGTCCTCTTTTCGTCCGATGAACGCATTTCGCCTTTCTATCGCGGGCGTAAAACAGTATTCAGATGAACACTGGAGTTACAAAAATGTCCCACAACACCGCGCTTCTCGTTATCGACGTCCAGGAATCCTTCCGACACACACCCTACTTCGAAGAAAGCGGCCTGACGAAATTCATCGCAGCCCAACAGGCGTTGATCGATGGAGCGGAAGCGGCAGGCATTCCCGTCGTGCAGATTTTCCATGTCGATGGAGACCGGGCCTTCTCGGCCGAAAGCGGCTTTATTCGCACATTCGAAGGAATCAGCATCAACCCAAGCGTGACTTTCCAGAAGAACCGTCATTCGGCCTTCGTCGGCACCGGGCTTGACGTCTGGCTGACGCAGCGGGGGATCAACCGTCTGATCGTCTCCGGCATCCGTACCGAGCAATGCTGCGAGACCACAACGCGCCATGCCGCCGATCTCGGCTATAAGGTCGATTACGTGACGGAAGCCACGCTGACCTTCCCAATGACGCATGCCTCCGGCGAGGTCTTCTCGCCCGCCGACATTGCCAAGCGCACCGAACTTGTTCTTTCGGGACGATTTGCGCGCATTGCAACCGTCGAAGATGCAATCAATGATATGAGGAAGGCTGACTGATGAGCCAAGGGCCTGGCGACACGCCGCACGTCATTCCTGTTTTTGTGGTGCTGCCCCCGCAGACACTACTGCTGGATGTTGCCGGGCCTCTGGAAGTGCTGCGCTACGCCAATGAACAACAGAAGAAAATCCGCTTCGTTTGCCACTACATCGCAGCGCAGCCAAACCAGACGACGACGATAGGACTTGGCCTTTGCGGGCTTGAGCCTCTGCCAGATGTGCTGCCCGCACATGCGATGATCCTGATCTCCGGAAGCTCATCTATGACGCCGCAGCAGCCGGAGGCGTCCAAGGAACGGCGCGCTCTTTCCGACTGGCTGCTGCGAACGGTGAGGCCGGACACGACAATCGTCAGCATATGCTCCGGCGCGTTGATTGCCGCGGAGGCCGGGCTGTTCGATGGCCACTCTTGCACCACGCACGCCCACTGCATCGCCGATCTCAAGCGAATTGCGCCGCTTGCCTTGGTTCAGGAAAACAGGTTGTTCGTCGAGGATGGCAAACGCTTTTCAAGCGCTGGCATTTCCACCGGCATAGACCTCATTCTGCATCTCGTCTCGACCCTCGTCAGTCCAGAGGTCGCCGCCCGCATCGCGCAGATCATGGTGGTCTATATGCGCCGCACGACTCACGATCCACAAATTTCACCCTGGCTTTCGGGCCGAAACCACATTCACCCCTCCATTCATCGAGCCCAGGATGCCATCGTTGCAAATCCGGCAGAGGACTGGACGCTGGCGCGCCTCTCAGACATTGCCAATCTCAGCCAGCGACATCTGTCCCGGCTGTTTCGAGAGCAGACGGGGCTAAGCGTCGTGGACTATGTCAACCTCATCCGGGTGACCCTGGCGCGCGATATCATCTCCCAATCCAGGCTCGATATGGAGGCCGTGGCAGAACGCTCAGGCTTTGCCTCCGCGCGTCATCTGCGCCGCATCTGGCAGCAGCATCATGAAAAGCCACCGACTGCGTTTCGAAACCTCTCCTCGTGACAGGCGTTTGCCTCTTTGGCGAGATAATTGGATCACGGAAATTCAATAGTCATCGCCTGGCAGCACCGCTAAACCATTCGAGAGACAATTGAGGAGAAACTCCATGCAGAACCGAACGCTTGGCCGCACCGGCCTTCCCGTCGCGCCTATCGTCTTCGGTGGCAACGTCTTTGGCTGGACCGCAGACGAGAAGACCTCCTTTCAACTGCTGGACGCCTTCTTCGACGCCGGCTTCAATGCCATCGATACGGCCGATGTCTATTCGGCCTGGGTACCAGGCCATCAGGGTGGAGAATCCGAAGCGATCATCGGCAAGTGGCTGAAGAGCGGCTCCGTGAAGCGTGACGACGCCGTCATCATCACCAAGGTCGGCTTTGACAATAATGAGCGCAAGACAGGGCTGAGCGCTGACTGGATTGCCAAGGCGGTCGACGATTCGCTGCGTCGTCTGCAGACCGACTATATTGATCTCTATCTCGCCCATAAGCCGGATGATGCCGTGCCTCTTGAAGAAACGCTAGGCGCTTTTGCCCGGCTGAAAGAGGCTGGCAAGGTCAGAGCCATCGGCTGCTCGAACTACAATGCGCAGCAGCTTCAGGCCTCACTCGATGTCGCGGAAGCGACCGGGCTCGGACGTTTCGACGTTCTTCAGCCGGAATACAATCTCTATACCCGCGACAAGTTTGAAGGCCCGCTCGCGGACCTTTGCGCCCGCGAAGACATCGGCGTCATCAATTACTACAGCCTCGCTGCCGGTTTCCTGACCGGCAAATACCGAACCAAGGCCGACACCGAGGGTGTTGCGCGCTCCTATCGCGTCGCCAATTATCTCGATCCGCGTGGGCTTGCCATCCTTGGCGCCATGGACACAATCGCTGCTGAGACCGGTGCACGGCACGCCGACATTGCGCTCGCCTGGCTATTGGCAAAACCATCCGTAACGGCCCCGATCGCCAGCGCCACGAGCCTTTCGCAGTTGGAAAGCTTTAAACGCTCGGTCAACCTTCGCTTGAGCGACGAGATGATCCGGCTATTGGACGAAGCAGGAGCCTGACAGAGACAATGACACTGACGATCCGCGATGCCACCAGCAGTGACCGGGATGATTGGCTCCGTCTGTGGAAGGCGTACCTCGCCTTCTACAAGGTCGATCTACTAGACGACGTGACCGACCATACCTGGGAACGATTGCTGGACCCGGTATCGCGGCTATCAGTGCGACTTGCCGTTCTGGACGGCACGGTCGTCGGCTTCGCCATCCACCATTTTCATGAATCCACCTGGGCCAAGACGCCGGATTGTTATCTTGAAGATCTCTTCGTTGATGGCACCATCCGCGGCAAAGGCATCGGTCGCGCCCTGATCGAGGATCTCATTCGGATCTGCCACGAAAACGGATGGTCGCGCCTCTACTGGCATACGGATGAAGGCAATCACCGCGCCCAAGCGCTATATGACAGCTACGTCAAGAGCGACGGTCATATCCGCTATCGGCTGAAGTTCTAGAGCGCTCCCGCAGAGGTTTGCCAGCCTCTGGCGGCGCTCAGTGATCCTGCTGGAATGCGCGCAGATCAGCCACGACGTTGCATTGCAGACCGCTCGGCTCATAACGAACCGTGACCTTGCTATTCGAGACCCCGGACACCCCGGCCTTGATCAATCGTGAGCCAGCGCCCTCGCGGTCCGGTGGGCAGACCGGCGGACCGCTCTTTTCATGCCACGTAAATTCGAAGGTCTCCCGGTTCTCGCCAACAACTTGCCAGGAAATCTCGATCTTGCCAGTCGGCGTCGAGAGCGCTCCATACTTCACGGCATTGGTGGCAAGCTCATGGAGAATAAGGGAAAGCGACAGCGCCGGGCGAGAGCCGACGTGGATTTCCGGCCCCTCCACGATGAAGCGAGGCTCGCTCGGGTCATCATGCACCGCCAGCATCTGCCCAACGAGATTGCGGACCGTGGAGGAACCTAGCCCTCCCTGGATCACCGTATCATGGGCACGGCTCAAAATATTGATGCGCTCGGCGAGCGTCTGCCGCGCCACATTCATATCCGGTGCGGATCGCAATGTTTGCGATGCGATGGCCTGAACCATGGCCAACTGGTTCTTCAGGCGATGCCCAAGTTCATGCGCCACCAGTTCCTTGTGCCGCTCTTCGGCCAGGCGCTCGGTCACATCCTGTGCCTGAACCAGGATGCCGAAGATCTCGCCCACGGCATCACGCATCGGCTGATAGACCAGATCGATCGACCGATCCTGCTTTTCACCGCCCGGCCCGCGGTTCAGCTCGATCGACTGGCCTTTTGCGACAAAGGGTTTACCTGTCCTGTAGACCTCGTCGATCTTCTCGATATGCCCCTGCTGCGCCACTTCCGAAAGCGCCTCGGCGATTGGCTTGCCTATGATCTCGCGCCCGGCACCGATGATGGAATAACATTCCTCATTGGCAAATTCGAAAATGTGGTCGGGACCGATCAATGTGGCGATACCGCCAGGCGACAGTTCGAAGACCTGCCTAAGGCGCTCCTGCTGCAGCTTCTGCTCACGGCGCATCAGCACCTCGCCGGTGATTTCCGAGCACGCGCAGAACATGCCGAGCACCGTCCCCGAATGATCGCGAACCGGCGTATAGGAAAAGGCAAAATGCGTTTCCTCCGGATAGCCCTTGCGGTGCATGGTAAACTCGATGTCGTCCATCGATGTGCCCTGACCAGCATAGGCGGCACTGATGATCGGTTCGACCTTGTCCCAGATGTCAAACCACAGATCCTGAAAAGGCTTGCCAAAGGCGTCCGGGTGACGGTTGCCGCACATGAGCGAATAGCCGTCATTATAAAGGGTGATCTGCTGCGGCCCCCAAACGATCAGCATCGGCTGAAGCGAGCCAAGCATGACGTTGACAAGAACTTTCAGCTCGACGGGCCACGCGTCCTTTGGCCCTAGGGGATTGTTGTCCCAATCAAACTCCCGAAAAATCCGCCCGCATTCACCGCCGCTGACATAGTGCAAAGACATCCCCTTGGAGCAAGCGTATCAAGGCAGCATCGTTCCCGAACACGCCAACCGCAACTATAAAATCCGAGTACCAAAATCCAGTTGGTCCCGACGAAAGTCAGCGTTGCCGTTGCCAGCAGCGACCGCCCCATTTCGTGACCTCATTCAAATCAGAAGCACAATAGCCGAATACACATGAACGTGCCAGAGAGCCCGCCAATATGCAAAGGGTCGCAGGCTGCGTGGATTTCCGAAACTGCGTTTGAGCGCCCCTGGAGGCGCCTACTCAACTGCCTGAAAGAGACATGGCCACGCGCGGACGTGCTGTTGCTTAAGGTCGAAATCCCAGAATACAGAGGCTTACCGAACTCCAAGACTCTTTAGCCGGCGCGATATCGAAACCCTGCCTATTCCCAGGATCGCAATTCGCATGGTTTTCAAGACAAAACAGAATTTTACGCTTGCATGGCGCCATGGCTGTGGCTATGAACGGCCCGCTTACCACAGCGCGCCGGAGAGGTGGCAGAGTGGTCGAATGCACCGCACTCGAAATGCGGCATACCTGCAAGGGTATCGTGGGTTCGAATCCCACCCTCTCCGCCATAAATAACTTGGGTTATCAGCGCTCTTCATGATTTTCCGATTATTCAAGAACGTGAATGCCGCTGCGCAAATTGGCGAGGGCCAAATTTGAGGCGCTCCACCAGTCAGTGAATGTCAAAACGTCCTTTTTGAGAAGTAGCTTCACCCTCTCCGCCAAGCTGCTCGTCCCAAAATGGTTGTCGAACGTCTTTAAACCCTGAACCTAGCCACCCCACCACTCTGACTGATTTGCTGCTTCGCTTCTCAGCAATCGTTTGATTCAGGTGGGTATTGTTTCCTGAATAACCGGAAAGCACTATCTCAGCACTTTCGTCGATAGCTCTTCTCAAAAACGGCCAACACCTTTGAAGAATTTCTGAGGCTTCTATCATGGTCCGCTTGTGCGCGACATGGCTCGGTCGTCCATTGACGCGCCGCCCGGCGGGTAATCTCCATCATCTGTTTCAGGCGACACCTGATGGCATATTGGCATTTGCAAGATTATGCCACGTGAGAGCCGCTTGCGTTGCCTTATCAGCTTCTCGACGCATGCGATCATGACGGCCCACGCAGGCCGTCATGAGTTTTTGTGCTGTTCAGCCCAAACCCATCAAGACCTCGGCGGCAGAATTGGAAGAGGTTCTGCGCGACCGACGATGAAGGCGTAGGAGAAGGCGCCGACCAGTGCCATGCCGGCTGCCATCATGAAGGATGGCGTGTAGCTTCCGCCGAACATGTCCAGCAGAAATCCGAAGAGCAGCGGGCTGATGATGCCGGCGATGTTGGAGGCGAAGTTCTGGATGCCGCCGATCGAGGCGACGTGGCGGGAGCTTGGCGCGACGTCGGCGGGTAGCGACCAGATGCCTGTCGCGGCAATGGCAAGGCTGCTGTAAGAGATCGCCAGGAAGAACAGCGCCATATAGAGCGACTGTGTCAACGATGCCGGCAGGATGGCAGCGCCACCCAGCATGCCGCCGACCATGATGATCTTGCGCACCGTGGTGACATTGGCACCATTGCGGATTGCTCTATCGGCCAGCGCGCCGGCAATCCATGCGGTGACGACAGCAGAGAGACCTGGCAGCATGCCATATAGGCCAAGTTCCGCGAGGTTGAGGCCGCGGGCGGTCTTCAGGTAGCTTGGGAACCAGGTGAGGAAGAAGTAGATCACGAAGTTGAGGCAGAAGAAGCCGATCATCATGCCCCAGATGGTGCGGTATCTGAAGAGATCGACCCATTTGATCTTGGCTGCTTCAGGATCGTCGTTTTCGACGGTACGCCCGCCATTCTCGATGATGTAGCGACGCTCCAGGTCGTTTGCCCGCTCATGCTCTGTGGGATCGCGGTAGGTTACGTACCAGAAGAAGGCCCAGATGATGCCGACGGCGCCGAGGATGATGAAGGAATAGTGCCAGGTCGCCACGGCAATGATGGCCGTGACGATGGGCAGCGCCAAGACGGTGCCGACGCGAGAGCCCGAGTCGATGACAGCCGTTGCAAAGGCGCGCTCGCTCTTCGGGAACCATCGGGAGGCGGCTTTGGTGGCAGACGGATAGGCCGGGGCTTCACCGGCACCGAGCGCGAAACGAACGGCGAAGAAGGTCCAAAAGCTGTAGGCGAGCGGCGTCAATGCCGTAAAGACCGACCACCAGACGGCGGCAAGCGAAAAGGTCTTGCGCGCGCCGAGCTTGTCGGTGATCCAGCCGGCAAGCAGCATCATGCCGTCATAGGCCCAGAAAAACGCGCCGAGAATCAAGCCTTTCTCGGTGTTGGTGAGATTCAGGCCAAGCTCGGAGTCGATGAAGGGAAGCGCGACGCTCATATTGGCGCGATCGAGATAGTTGATCGAAATCCCGACAAAACACATGAACAGAATAAAATATCGAACTTTCGTGGCGCCGGCGGGCGCACTCTTTGGGTTTATCATGACATCGAACCTCCCTAGCATGATGAACTCACCGCAGGCCGCGGGATTGCTCTGCTTCTGAGGATCGAGCAGATGGCACCGATCTTTTCAGAACGATGGAAGGCCTTCGGCATGCCGGGCAACATCAACGGAAGAACAGACGTCCTCCGATAATGGCCAGCATCATTCATTTATCAATCAACTCTCCACCAGTAAATAGACGAAACGGGCGAGCCGATGCGAACGACAGGCGACGCTGGGATGCAGGGCACAACGTTATCTCTCGTTGGGACGCTGGCTCCCTATCGTCTGTTGGTCGGGGTCTGGGTCGAATAATCGATAAGCTGTTCTGCAGATGGACGCTGCGCGACTTGCTCGCTCAGCCTTAAGAGTTCGCCCGACATGGACGAAGACTAGAGATGCGGATGGATGCGGTCACTCCATCCGTGAGTGTGGATCTGGTGAGGCAAAATGCGGCTACAGCATCGGCCCGAAAATCGAGCTCGATTTTCGGAAAAGCACGATGTGTAAATTTGAAAAGGTAAAGCGTCCTTTGTGCGTCCAATAGGACACACGGCGCTTTAGGGCTTCTTAAGCGCAGGCCGTGCTCCGTGTCGGTCAAGAACGGTGACTGATCCGCGTTCTTATTGCTGGGCCATGCGCGACAATCAGCGCGCCGCGAGTTCGATCTTCAATGGAGCAGCACCGGCCACGATCTCCAGCAAGCGGTCGATGTTCGGATGGGCGCCGGGACGGTTCTTTGCGTCGGCCGTGTGCTCGGCGAAAATATCGAGCCCATGGGTCGCTGCTTGCCTGCTCAGCGTCCCGAAGCATTGCTCAAGATATTGATAGACGGCGAGCGAGCCTTGCTTGCCGGGCTGGTTTTCGATCGTGGCAACAATATTGCCGTCGGCATCAATGAGGTTGATCTTCGCCAGTCCATCGATCGAAGGCAGCAATTGCAGGTTATCCTTGAAGGAAGCGGTCGGCTCAATCATGATCTGGTTCTCCTAGAGCATCGGCCCGAAAATCGGACTCGATTTTCGGATAACACGATGCGTCGATTCAAAAAGGTAAAGCGTCTTTTGTCCGTCCAATAGGACGCACGGCGCTTTAGCGTCTGTTTCGCCAGCGTTTAGCAGCTTCATCACGCTGCCGCCACCGGCATCGACTGAGCTTTTGAATTGACGCT
Organism: Agrobacterium sp. 22117; assembly: GCF_052045735.1. Taxonomy (NCBI): domain Bacteria; kingdom Pseudomonadati; phylum Pseudomonadota; class Alphaproteobacteria; order Hyphomicrobiales; family Rhizobiaceae; genus Agrobacterium; species Agrobacterium sp. 22117. The sequence continues at coordinate 120,124 of NZ_JBQEPP010000008.1, forward strand.
TTCGCTGCCATCACGCAGGCAAAAATCCTGATTGCCTGTCGGCATAAAGGCGCTATCATCGCGGTGTTGTAAGATCATTGTCTTTGGGAGGAGCAATAATGAGACGCATGTGGCCAGAGGAATTTTCCGCTCTACTCGACCATGCCGAAGAGGTGAACCTCTCCATTCCACCGGCAGAGGGCGGCGGCGGCAAGGAGCCGACCACGAGAAAGGCCCTCAAAGCCCGCATCACCCAGGACGACTTTGAGAAGATCTGGCCCCTGGCGGAAGCACGCTACCGGCTGGATGGCAAGTTTTCGGGCAAGGCGATTACGCTCATCGCCAACAACCCGCATTACCGGCAGTGGCACCCGTCTGATGGCGGTAGCGAAGAAGGCGTGGCAGACAGCGGCCACACATACACGACACGATACGTCATCGTGCATTTCCTATTGGATGAGGTGCGCGAACCCGTCGAGGCGTGAAAATGGCCTGATCGGCTTTGCGAAGCGATCGGTCATCCGATTGCCGAGCGACTGATCGCGCGCGGCAGCCTTAAGCTGCCGCGGCGTGCATCCCGCCCCTGACCGAACGCGTGGTGGCAAACTGCCCCACCATCTGCGCCAGTCTTTCGGTCTCGTGCACCAGGGTCTGTGCTGCTGCAGTCGTCTCCTCAACCATCGCCGCGTTCTGCTGGGTCACCTTGTCCATTGCGTCGCCAGCAGCGGAGACTTCGCGCAGGCTCACCGCCTGTTCGCGCGCTGCAATCGCAATCCTGTCAATGATAGCGCTGATACCACCCACCTGCTCGCAGATATCCTTCAGAGACATCCCCGTTTCATCGACGAGCTGAACGCCTGTCGTGACCTGGGCTGACGATGTGGAGATCAGAGCCTTGATCTCGCGTGCGGCACCGGCCGATCGTTGCGCCAGTTCACGCACTTCCTGAGCGACGACAGCAAAACCCTTACCGGCCTCTCCGGCGCGGGCCGCCTCCACCCCGGCATTCAGCGCCAGGAGGTTGGTCTGGAAAGCGATTTCGTCGATCACGCCGATGATGTTGCCGATCTTGGTCGAGGATTCCTGAATTTCGCTCATGGCACCGATGGCGCGCTCCACCACGATACCGCCACTCTCCGCATTGGTCTTGGCAAGGGACACCGTCTTCTGCGCGTGGCTTGCGCCATCGGCAGTGCCGTTGATGCCGCTTGCCACTTCACCAAGTGCGGCAACCGTTTCTTCAAGAGAAGCGGCCTGCTGCTCCGTGCGGCGGGCGAGATCGTTGGAGGCGCTTGAGATTTCAAACAGTCCCGACTGAATGGTGCCGACGCTCTGGATCACCGCATCGATGGCCTCTTCAAGCGTAGAAACCGCGCTGTTGAAGTGGTCTCTGATCCGATCGTAGCGTGGATCGACTGCGCCGATGCGCGCCGTCAGGTCGCCCTTGGAAAGCGCATCAAGACCCGTCGAAATCTGGCGGAAGGCATGTTCCATCGCCTGCGCTTCCGTCATGCGTTCAGCCTCGCGCTCGAGGCGCATATGTTCGGCCTGCTGTCTTTCCCGATCGGCCTCCGCCTCGGCATGGATGCGGGCGCGGTCATTTTGCTGAAACACCTGCAGCGCACCGATCATCTCACCGATTTCGTTGTCTGTCTTGGCAAGCTTCAGTTGGGTGTCGGCCTCGCCCCGTGCGAGCCGCGCCATGGCTTGCGCCACCTGCATCATCGGGCGAGCCACGGAGCGAACCATGAAGAGCGCGATCGCCATCGCCAGGACAAGGCTGAACAGGCCAGCACCCCACATCCAGGATGTGCCCTGGCTGCCTTGACGTTCCGAAGTCGAGGCGATTTCGCCGGCGATCTTCACGATGCCGTCGGTAACGCTTTGCAATGTGGAAACGACGAGCGACGCCTGCTGGTCGGATGTCGCCAGATTGGTCTTCATCGCGTCGAAGGACTGACCGAGCTGAGCGAGATTGGCGGTCATATCGGTGCCGCTGGTTTTCGACAGCATGGTGCCCAGCGCTTGCGCCTTCTTCAGCCCGGCCGCAATCACCTCGGCGGAGTCTGTCGATGGCTGGACGCGGTATCGTTCGACCTGGGCAAGCGTGTCCTTCAACACATTGCTGAAATTGCGCGCCGTACCGGAAATGATGCGCGCCTTGGAGCGCGCCTTGTCCTTCTCGCTTTTGGAGGCAAGTTCGGTCTCGGCGGATTTGCGCAGCGCTTCGTCAAGCGCCTGGGTGATGGTGGAAATCTTGGAGAAGAGGGCGAAATCCTGCGTTGAAACCAGTGCCGCGCCATTGTCCTTGGCAATCGCTTCTTGGATATCCGCAAATGTCGCCGCCAGATTGCTAACGATCGGCTGGATGTCCGGCGTGCCGCCGAGCTTCACGACTTCGGCAAGGCCTGCCTCGGCACGCGCCATCGGTTCGGCAAGCTGCGCGGTAGAGACCTGAGCGCCTTGGCCTGCGGCACGAACCAGCGCAAGCTCGATCGCGTTGATGCCTTCATTGAAGGTGCTGGCGTTCTGAATGAGAATGCGGATGCTGTTGAGCGTCACCAGCGCGTTGTTGGAATTGGTCTCTGCCTGGCTGGCAATATCCTGAGAGGTCTTCTCGGTCTGTTCGGCAAGCGTCACCATGCTGCCAGCGGCATCGCGCAAGGCAGTCCCCGCCTTCTGAACAGTATCCTGCGAGGCCGCAAGGGCTTTTACCGCGTCGGATGTCTTGGCGATCCCGCTGGAGAGTTCGGATTTCTCGCTTGTGGAAAGAGCAAGCGCGTTGAGCTTGGATTGGGCCGTATCGAGAGCGCCGACAGCCTCGTCGATCCATTTGGGATCCTTGCTGACGAGATATTGGATGATCGCGCCTTCGGCCTTGTTGGCGCCGATCAGCACCTTCGACGTGTCCACCGTCTGGGTTACGGCGCCGGTCAGGCTTCCCATGCCCCGAATGCCAACAACTGCCACAAGCACGACCGATATGAGCAGCAGCGCCATCCCACCCGTCGTTCTGAAACCGATGGACTTCACCTTCTGGGATAATGCCATGCTCGTACCCTCTTCCCCACAGCGGCTTAGCCGGCTGACCACCGGCAGACGCTAGAGGAAATGGATAAAAAACATCTTAAGTATCGAACGAGTATCGGCCACGCCGATACGGAGACGTCTTCGAAAAGGCCCCGGTATCAGCAGGATTGCATCATATGTCATGGTCGTCGCTGTTGATGCACGATGCGCTTGGGCGACGAGGTCTGGTCTTCATGTCTCGGCACCTTCCACTCTCGCCACGGAATACAGTCCTTTCGCTAAGAGATTGGCGGGCTTGGAACACAAGGCGAAAGATGACGTTGTGAAGAAAATGTCATGGATGAAGAAGCACTGCTCGACTTTTTCGACACGTTGAAATTAGACGCTTCTTTCGGCTGGCATGCGATTACACATGATGGATTATCGAATGGACATCCGCACGCACTCTGACGTCGAAAGCCATAATCTCTCAAGAGATGAGAACGCGGGCAGCAACATCCCGCGGCCGATCTCAGATCACGGTATCGTCGGCGATCTGGCAACACTGGCGCTTATTGCTAAAGACGGTGCGATCGATTTCATGTGTTGGCCAAATTTCGATAGCCCAACCATCTTTGCCGGCCTGCTCGATCCGGAACGCGGTGGTCTGTTTGAAATCCTGCCGGATATTCCCGATGTTCGGATCGTGCAGCATTATCGGCCAGATACCAATGTGCTGGTCACTCGCTGGATGGGCGAGAACGCCAGCGCCGAACTCACGGACTTCATGGCGGTGAGGGAAGACAGTGCCTCTACCTCAACGACATTGGTGCGGCGACTGAGAGTGACACGCGGGACGATTGCCCTCACGCTACGCTGTGCGCCTCGGTTCGACTATGCAAGGCAGAAAGAAACAGCGGAGGTTTACGGTCACACTGCCCTTTGGCGGCCGAAGCACTGCGACGGGATCAGGCTCACTTCCAGTCTCACGCTTCAGCCGCTCGATGGCGACGTGATCTGCAAGGCAAACCTGACCGCCGGAGAAACAGCCGATTTCGTTCTGACCGGCGCCGACGAAGAGGCAATGGACCTGGCAGACGTCGCGGGGTTCGAGGACGCGACGATCCAGTATTGGCAGGACTGGGCCGCACAATCGTCCTATCGTGGTCGGTGGCGCGAAATCGTGACCCGTTCTGCCCTGACGCTGAAACTGATGACGTCACGCCGCCACGGGTCGATCATTGCCGCGGGAACCTTCGGGCTGCCAGAGGCACCTGGCGGAGTCCGAAACTGGGACTACCGCGCAACCTGGATCCGCGACGCATCCTTCACGGTCTATGCGCTGATGCGGCTTGGCTATCAGCAGGAAGCGCAAGACTTCACATCCTGGATCGGCAAACGCGCGATGCGATGCGGTGCGAATGGAAAGCTCGACATCATGTACGCCGTCGACGGAAGCACAGTCGCCGATGAGGTATCTCTCGATCACTTAAGTGGATATGGCGGAGCGCGTCCCGTGCGGATCGGAAATGGTGCGGCAAAACAGGTGCAACTCGATATCTATGGCGAGTTGATGGATGCCGTCTATCTCAGCAACAAATACGGCCACGCCATTTCCCATGATGGCTGGAACGGTGTGCGCGATATCATCAACTATGTCTGCGAACACTGGGAAGAGCCTGATGCCGGCATTTGGGAAATGCGGCGCGGCCCGCAGCATTTCCTGCATTCGCGCCTCATGTGCTGGGTCGCAGTCGACCGCGCCATTCGCCTGGCGAGCAAGCGATCGCTCGCGGCACCCTTCAGCCGATGGATCGACGTTAGAAACAATATCTACGAAGACATCTGGGCAAACTTCTGGAACGAGGAGAAAGGACACTTCGTCCAGACCAAGGGTGGAGACACCCTCGACGCCTCGCTGCTGCTGATGCCGCTTGTGAGGTTCGTCAGCGCCACCGACCCGCGCTGGTTGGCAACTCTGGACGCGATCGGTGACACGCTCGCCGATGACGGACTGGTTCATCGCTACAAGAGCGAGGACGGCTTGAGCGGTCAGGAGGGGTCGTTCTCTGCCTGCTCGTTCTGGTACGCCGAATGCCTGGCAAGGGCTGGTGACTTGAAGAAAGCGCGTGCGACCTTCGAAGCACTGTTGAATTACGCCAACCATCTGGGCCTTTACGCAGAAGAGTTCGACCACCGTGGTGAGTTGCTCGGAAACTTCCCGCAGGCCTTTACACATCTGGCCCTGATCAGTGCCGCCTTCTATCTGGACAGAGAGCTTGACGGCAAAAGTCCGCAGCAATGGCGACCCTGATATCATTCACGACGGGAACCGTCATACCAGCTGTTTTGCTTTATTCCCGCCTTCCATCTGCGGGCGTCAGGGTCGCGGAAGCGCTATAGCCTCAGCATAAGATTTAAGCACAAAAAAAGACGCATTTTCCTTAAGCACCCCCGCTTGCGCACCGCATAACTTCGTGCTTGTATAGACAACCAAGGAGACTGGATCGCTGGCGACATCCGGGACCAGAAAAGGGAACGCGCCTATGATAACATTCGATCATGTCAGCAAGCACTATCGGGGGCCGACCACGGCTGTCGACAATCTGTCGCTGACGGCTCCCAGCGGCAAGCTCACCATTTTCGTTGGCCCATCGGGTTGCGGCAAGACGACGTCGCTTCGCATGGTCAACCGGCTGATCACGCCCTCCTCGGGCAGGATTCTTCTCGATGGCGAACCGACGGACGCCATGGATGTGGCGCTGCTGCGCCGCAAGATCGGTTACGTCATTCAAAATGCCGGCCTCTTTCCCCACCGCACCGTCGTGCAAAACATTGCAACAACCGCGCGGCTGAACGGAACGCCCAAGGAGCAGGCGCTTCGGACCGCGCACGATCTTCTGGAGCGCGTCGGCCTCTCTTCGGCTTTCGCCAATCGCTATCCCTGGCAGCTTTCCGGCGGCCAGCAGCAGCGCGTCGGCGTTGCGCGTGCACTCGCTTCAGATCCGAAATTCATGCTGATGGACGAGCCTTTCAGCGCCGTCGATCCCGTGGTCCGTGGTCAATTGCAGGACGAATTCCTCCGCCTCCAGCGTGAAATCGGCAAGACCATCATCATGGTCACGCATGATATCGACGAGGCTCTGAAGCTTGGCGATCAGGTCGCGGTTCTGCGCACTGGCGGAACGCTGGCGCAGATCGCCACTCCCCAGGAATTGCTGGCACGACCCGCAGACGAATTCGTCGCCGATTTCATCGGACGCGACAGGGGTTATCGCATCCTGGGTTTTGCCGACTTCAACGATGATGGCGTGCAACTTGGCCAGGAACCGACAGCCACGCTCGGCGCCACACCGGAATCCCTTCGCCAGATTGCGACCGACAGATGGGTGCTCGTCGCCGACGCCGAGAACCGCCCGTTGGGTTGGGCCGATGTGGAAAGCATCAAGGCTCCTTTGAGAGAGGGCGATCTCAATCTCAGCGGCACGCTTGCGGTGGAAGGCAGCAGTCTGCGCAACGTTCTTGACGCCGCCCTCAGTTCACCCTCAGGCCGAGGCGTGATCGTCGGTCCGTCAGGCACATTGGCAGGCACCGTCGCTTTGTCTCATGTTGTCACCGCGATCGAGGCCGCACGCACCGGTCGCGCGAGGGCGCAAGCATGAGGTTCGATTGGCTGTACCGCGAGTCCGGCCGTATCGCCGAACTCTTCCTCTGGCACCTCTGGCTTTCGGTCATCCCCGTCGTCATTGGCCTCCTCCTCGCGCTGCCGCTTGGCTGGCTTGCGCACCGGGCCGGCTTCTTCCGCTCCACGATGCTTGGTGCGGCTGGTTTGCTCTACACAATCCCGTCGCTTGCCCTCTTCGTTCTGCTACCGCTCGCTCTCGGCACACGCATTCTCGATCCGCTCAACGTGGTTGTCGCGCTGACGATCTATGCGCTGGCGCTTCTCATCCGCACTGTCACCGACGGTCTCGATTCCGTACAGCCCGATGTCATTCAGGCTGCCAATGCCATGGGATACCGCACATTGCCGCGGCTTCTCTTCGTTGAGCTACCGCTTGCCGTACCCGTGATTGCCGCGGGCCTGCGCGTTGCGGTGGTATCCAACGTCAGTATCGTTTCCGTCGCAGCACTCGTGGGCACGCCGCAGCTCGGTCTTCTGTTTACACAAGGGCTTCAACTGCGCTTCCTGACGCCGATCATCGCCGGTATCGTTCTGTGCGTGCTGCTGGCAGCGCTGCTCGACGGGATCGTGCTCTTTGCCACGAAACGCCTGACACCATGGCAGCCCGGAGGTGCAGAACGATGATCGCATGGTTTTCCGATCCGGCCCACTGGACAGGCACCGACGGCGTCTTCGCGCTCGTCATCCAGCACCTGATCTATAGCGGCATTGCCCTCTTCTTCTCCTGCCTGATCGGCCTGCCGATCGGTCTTTATGTCGGCCACACCGGCCGCGGCGTGGTTGTCATCGCAGGCCTTGCCAATGCCCTGCGTGCACTGCCGAGCCTGGGTTTGATCGTGTTGCTCGTCATTCTCTTCGGTCCGGTCTTTGCCTCCGACATGGCGTTCATCGTGCCCAGCATCATTGTTCTCGTGCTTCTGGCCGTGCCGCCCATCATGAGCGCGACCTATGCCGGCGTTGCGGCGGTGGATCCCGCAGCGGTGGATGCGGCGCGCGGCATGGGCAAGCGGCCGCTCGATATTCTCTTTGATGTCGAACTTCCTTGCGCCCTGCCGCTGATCTTCTCCGGGCTTCGGAGCGCGACATTGCAGATCATCTCAACGGCAACCATTGCGGCTTACGTATCGCTTGGCGGTCTTGGGCGCCTCATCATCGATGGCCGTGCGCAGAACGACTACTACCAGATGGCGGCGGGCGCCGTTCTGGTCGGTGCGCTCGCCCTTATGGTCGACCTGGTGATCGGCATCATATCGAGGCTCACGGTCTCACCAGGACTAACCCGCCGGGCATAGGGTGGGCATCAACCAAAACTGCATTTTCATTCTGAAGACGTTGACACAAAAGGAGTAGCTTGCATGGCATTCAATATCTTAAAGGCCGCCGGCGCATTCGCGCTGATCGCGCTTTCCGCCACCACGACGCTTGCGCAGACCGATCCTCTCGGGAATGCTCCGGCTCAGCGTTCGGACACGTCCACCATCATCGTCGGCTCGGCCGACTTCCCTGAAAGCCAGCTTCTGGCCACCATCTATGCCAAGGCTTTGGCCGCCAAGGGCATCAAGACGGAAACCAAGCTCAGCATCGGCAGCCGCGAAGTCTATATGCCGGCACTTCTCGATGGCTCGATCGACCTCCTGCCGGAATATGCCGGCGCGACCTTGAGCTATCTCGACAAGAACGCCACCGCCCATTCGCCGGCGGACGTCGCTGCAGCACTGACAAAGGCGCTGCCCGAGGGTGTCGTCATGCTGACGCCATCCGCGGCTCAGGATTCCGATGGTGTGGCGGTCACCCGTGCCACTGCCGAGAAATACAAGCTGAAGACCATTGCTGATCTCAAGCCCGTGGCGTCCGAACTGGTGCTTGGTGGCCCGCCGGAATGGAAGACCCGCAAGGAAGGCATCATTGGCCTGAAGGAACTCTACGGTCTTGAATTCAAGTCGTTCAAGTCTCTCGACGTCGGTGGCCCTCTGACCCTGTCGGCACTGCTGAACGACCAGGTTCAGGCGGCAAACCTCTTCTCGACGGACCCGGCGATTGCTGCCAACGACTTGATCATTCTGGAAGACATCAAGAACCTGTTCCCAGCCCAGAACATCGTGCCGATCATGGCCAAGGCCAAGGTCAACGACACGGTCACCAAGACACTGGATGCGGTTTCGGCCGCTCTGACGACCAAGGACCTCATCGTTATGAACGGTCGCCTTGCCAACCATGACAGCTTCGACGTGGTTGCCGAAGAGTGGCTGACGACGCACAAGTTGAACTGACGGCTGTTTGCGGGTATGGCACGCACCATACCCGCACACGCGCCCCGGACGCGTCCGGTGCCGAACCTTCGTCGTTCGCCTTTTGGAGCCCCATGCAAACGGTAGAAAAACAGATCGAAAAAGCGCAGCACGAGCCGGCCTCCGACAAGCCGCTTTACGTCACGCTCAAGGATTATGTTCGAAGCCGCGTCGAAACCGGCGAGTGGGCTGTCGGCCATCGCGTGCCGTCCGAAAATGAACTGGTCGAGCTGCTTGGCGTCAGCCGCATGACGGCCAACCGCGCGTTGCGCGAACTGGCCGATGAAGGCTTTGTCGTTCGGGTACAGGGCAAGGGGTCTTTCGTTGCCAGCAAGAAGCGGACGTCGCAGTTTCAGAGCGTTCCCAATATTGCCGACGAAATTACCCGCAATGGCGGTGTCCATACGGCCAATGTCATCGTACTGCGGATGGAAAGCTGCGATGCCGAACTGGCAGAGGCACTTTCGATCGAGATCGGCAGCCCGGTGTCCCATTCGATCATGGTGCATGCGGAAGATTCCGTGCCGATGCAGATCGAAGATCGTTTCGTCAACCACGCCATCGTTCCGCACTATATCGATCAGGATTTCGGCAAGGCGACGCCGAACGGCTATCTGACCGCTATTGCGCCGATCGTGAGGGCTGAGCAGCATATCGAGGCGGTGACGGCGCAGCCGTGGGAGTGCAAGCTGCTTGCCATTTCCAAGACGGAGCCCTGCCTTCTGGTGCGCCGCCGCACATGGTCTGAAGCCGGCGTGATCTCTTCCGTCCGCTTGCTCTATCCCGGCAGCCGCTATCGCCTCTACAGCACCTGATCCAGCGTCTGGGAAAGCTGAAACCGCGCGTTCCAGACGAACCCTCTCTTTCCATTGAATATTATCAGGAAAACCGAATGACCGTGTTGCTCGATAGCAGGCTGACTTGGCAGGACGTGGCAAAGGTCGGCCAGGGAGAAACACTTGCGCTCACCAACGCTGCAATTCAGCGGATCGAAAACGCGGCGCGGATCGTCGAGAGCATCGTCGAGCGTGGCATCCGTGCCTACGGCATCAATACCGGCGTCGGCGCTCTTTCGGATACCGTTGTTGATCGCACTGCGCAGGGCAAGCTTTCGCGCAGCATCATTCTGAGCCATGCCTGCGGCGTCGGTCCGCTGCTTCCCCCTCGTGAGGTGCGCGCCATCATCGCCGCGCAGATCGCCAACTTTGCCCATGGGTATTCCGGCGTCAGCCTGGAGATCGTTCGCCATCTTACCACCTTTCTCGAACGCGACTGCATTCCGGATGTCCCTTCCCGCGGATCGGCGGGCTACCTGACGCACAATGCGCATACGGCGCTGGTGCTCATTGGAGAAGGCTCCGCCCATATCGGTGGACGTGCCTTGAGCGGGCGTGAGGCCTTGGCGGAGCTCGGACTTGAGCCGCTGGTTCTCGGCGCCAAGGAGGGATTGAGCCTCGTCAACGGCACCGCTTGCGCCACCGGCCTCTCCAGCATCGCGCTGGACCGGGCCGCGCAATTGCTCGACTGGGCCGATGCCATTGCCGCCATGACGCTTGAGGCGGCTGGCTGCCAGATGCCGGCTTTCAGCGAGGTCGTCCTGTCGTTACGAGTCTCCGATGGTATTGCCAAGGTGGGCAAGGTGCTGCGGGCACGTCTTGCCGGGAGTGGACTGATCGAAGCCGCTAGAGGCCGGCGCACACAGGATGCGCTGAGCCTGCGCTCTATCCCCCATGCCCACGGCGCTGCCCGCGATCTGTTCGAGACATGCGCCGCCGTGGTTGACCGCGAACTCGCGTCGGTCACCGACAACCCGGCTGTCGCCGGCACGCCGGAGGAGCCGCTTGTCTGGTCGGAAGCCCATGCGGTGGCGCCGGCACTCGGTCAGGCCGCCGACGCGCTTGCCATTGCCATTGCGCAAATTGCGGCCATGAGCGAACGGCGGATCGACCGCCTGGTCAACCCGCTGGTGAGCGGCCTTCCGCCCTTCCTCGCCTCCGACCCAGGCAGCCATTCCGGCTTCATGATCGCCCAATACACGGCAGCAGCGCTTGCAAACGAAAACCGCAGGCTTGCAGCGCCCGCCTCCACCGATGGCGGCCTCACCTCGGCGCTTCAGGAGGATTTCCTCGCCCATCCGACCGCTGCAGCCAACAAGCTTCTCGCCGTCATCGACAATGCCGAATACATCCTCGCGATCGAGTGGCTGGCGGCTACGCAGGCCCATGATTTTCTGGAAACCGTGGCGCGCAGAGCACCGGGGACGGACGCTCTCTACAGCGTGCTCCGGTCGCACGTCAGCCATTATTCTGACGATCGGCCGATCTCATCCGACATGGAGAAGACCAGAGCGCTCATATCGAAGGCCCTGCCTCCCCATCACAGCGTCTGAGGTGCGCGCCGCGCCTACATCAGGAAGTCGAGATGTATGTTTCTGGCGCGGATAAAGGGCAGGCCCTTGCGCCGCCCTGTCCAGCCGACGACATGCAGATCCCTCGCCGCAGGCTCATGGCGCTCAGCCAGCATCCAGGATCGGCAGTCAATTGCCGCGAAGTCGGCTTCTCCCCGTGCGACAGCCGTCACCGACGCCCGATGCGCCCCGGTTTCCACCAATTCGGAAAACAGCTCAAGGCTTTCGCCCATGGCTTCCAGATCGCGCTTCAAAGCCAGATGACCGGACATCGAGCGGTGCTCGTTAAAGGCAAGTTTTCTTTCTCGAAGTAACGAGATCGGCAAGATCGGTTCGCCGGTCTCAGGCGCCATCACGCTGGCGCCCTCCCCTCTCCGACCAACAATGGCGCTCGAATAGAATATTCCCGAGCCTCCCGCGACATCATCATACGGGCTTTGCCCAATGACCTGGACATGATCCTGCAAGCCAAGTTCCATCGGCCCCCAACAGGTGGCAGAAAAGAGAAGAGCCGGATGGCGCCACAGGACATCGAGATCGAGCGCATCCGGATCGAGCGTTGCCGGGTCTGGCGCGATGATCGAACCATCCTCACCACGAATGCCGCCCGGTACCGGCGGCATGTCCGCGTTGCGTCGAACGAGGTGCTCAGGCGCATCAACGCCATTTGCGATGAAGCGCGCGCGCATCGTTTCCCAGCTGCGATCCACATCGGATCGCACTTCCGGCCAGTCATACATCGGCAGAGCGGCAATCCACGTCATGCCGGAAGATCCGGAATTGCGGTACCACCCGCGGCTTGATAGCTCGCGACCTCGCCCTGATCCTTTACAACGATATCGTTCGCCACGACCGGTTCCGCCCGCCGCCAGGCAGGATGCACCACCGGCTCCTTCGCCTTGAAAGCGAATGCACGGAAAACCTCGAAATAGTTGGCGAAGACATATCCCTCGTTCATCCTCTGCCATTCTGCGCGTCCGGCGCGATAGAGCGATGGCAACCTGTACCATGCGACGGTAGGCAGCTTGTGGTGCACGAAGTGCAGGTTGTTATAGAGAAAGAGCGGTGCCAGAATCGAGTTTTCGACGATGATCGTGCGCCCATCCGGCTGCTCAGCCCACTGATGCTCGCAATAGGAGCGGATGGCGATGATGGAAACACCGAGATAGGCGGAGACGCCGACGTAGAGCCAGACGGGAATGCCGAACAGGTTCGAGACCACCAGCAAGGTCGGAATGAGCCCGGCAAGGTGGAGGGTCCACGCCATGGCGACCTTGCGGTCTCCCTTGAAAATCTTACGCCATTCGGAAGCGGTGAACCCGACCACCATCAGCGGCGGACCGATTAGCACACGTCCAATCAGCGTGTTGTTCCAGGCAAGCAGGCGCTTCAGAAAAGTCGGCATCGTCTCCCAGTCGCTCATGGCGCGGTAGTAGCTCTCGGGATCATCGAAGGGATCGGTGAGACGCTCATCCGCGTGGTGCTGAAGATGCGTCCGCTTGTAGCTGCGGTAGGGGTAAAACACCCCGAGCGGAGCGAAGACCAGCGCCTCGTTCACCTTGGCACTCCTTGTGGGATGTCCGTGCAGAACTTCATGTTGAAGCGACGAGTGAAGCGCGACCGCCACGCCCATCAGCACGAGCGCGACGATGGGATAGGCCGGATAAAGACTGTAGCCGGCCATCCCCCACAGGCCGTAGCATGCAAGAAGCAGAGCGACTGTCGGCCACTCTATTCTAGGCGCCCTTGTTCGACGTTGATGGATTCCTCGGTGTTGCCTATCGAATGACGTGTCGCTCATCATATCCCCTGATGCTTTGCCCCGGAACAGAGTTTCACCGGGCCGCGACGCGCACAATGAGAGTTTGGTGACCGACTGTTGATTTTGATAACAGAAACCATACAATGTTGATAATAGTGAACATTGGGGTTGATTATGGACAAACGCGCCCTGGCGGAGCTCTTTCGCCTCCGCCTGCTGGAGCTGGTCACACGGTCTGGTGACAGCCATTCGGCTTTTGCGGCCGGGATCGGCATCGACCGCTCGGCGCTATCACAGCTTTTGTCGGGTGATTCGGCGCGTCTACCGCGCGTGGAAACTCTTCTCAACATTGCCGAACGCCACGCCGTATCGCTCGATTGGCTGCTCGGCATCTCGCACGATCCAGGCCTGACGGGCGAACTACGCCCGAGCTTCGAGATCGAGGAAGGCGGTGAGGACTATACCGACACGCTGCTGATGAAGTGGCATGCCGAGGCCACAGGTTCGAAGATCCGCTACGTGCCAGCCCGAATCCCGGACCTGCTGCGCACCCCGCAAATCATCACCTTCGAAGCCGAAAGCGCGCACCAAAGCGTGAAAGCACAAGCCAGCGAGTCCGCTTTTCGCCTCGACTACAACCGCCAGCCTGGCACGGATATGGAAGTCTGCATGCCCTGCGAGACATTGGAAGCTTTTGCCCAGGGGCGCGGCATGTGGAGTGGCTTGAAGAAGGAGATCAGGGCGACACAGCTGCAATACATGTCCGAACTCATCAACGAGCTCTACCCGTCGTTCCGGCTATTCCTGTTCAACGAGAAAGAGCGCTTTTCCGTACCCTATACGATCTTCGGCTCGCAGCGCGCAGCAATCTTCGTGGGCGGCATGTATCTCGTTCTCAACAACGCCGAATCCATCCGCAAGATGCAGCGCCACTTCGACGAACTGATCCGGTTCACCCGCATTCATGCTCATGAGAGTGCTGATTTTGTTAAAAGTCTGGAGGTTGCGTGATGGGTCGTGGTGACAGCACGCAGTAACGCGTCCAATTCGCTATGCGTGGTCTTCGCAAAACCGTCGGGGCATTGCTTCGGATGAGCATACCACTGCGGACCTGCTTGAGACCTGCTTGAGACCTGCTTGAGACCGGTTTCTCAACCGCATCCTTGCCGCAAGCTCTTTGGGTTGCAGCACAGCCTCAGAGCATGGTGAACCGGTTGCTAACTGGTACGCGCTTTATCGTGGTACCCACGCAACTCGTTGCTACCAGACTACCGGACACACGATCGCGAGATGTGGTTCACCGTCCAACGCTTGCGGTCGTCATCATGTCCGTTTGCGGGTGAAAGAACCGAAACGTTACCAGTGAACCTTGTATCAACATCACCCACATGACGAGGGACGTCGCGACAGCGAGAATAATATTTCGAAGTTTGAGTGACACGGACGAGACTCCTTGTGAGCCACCAGGCTGTCACTCAGGAGTAAATTTTGTCTGAATTGAAAGTCATTACCGACCCTAAACTAACGAACGACGCTATTCTTCCTGCTTTCTTGTTAACAGATTATTACACAGCGTGAAGCACTATTTACCATAACTATCTAAAGGCAGATAATACTTTGAAATAAAGTAAAATTTTCTTTAAAATGTACGCTCGCCCGCAAATCTCTTCACGCGTTAGGAGAACGTTCTGGCGGTGCCAACAAGTTCGACCACAACATTTTGGCATGCCCTGAGCCTGAACCTCTAGACCTACCGATAGGGCGGCATTGATCCGCAGGATCCCAAGTCTCCGCTCACCGAAGCCTCTGCTCAGTGCGGCCGATTAACGAACTCAGGTTTCAGCCGATCAAGGCATTTATGCGCTCGCCCGAGACTTCTGAGCCGATTGTAAAAAAAGGCAAATTTGTGCCAGGTCAACTTCAAGCGAGTTAGTCAAATACGTGAGCTCTTGAGTTTGCCTCTTTCGCAACGCCTCACTTGATCACTTCATTCTGGGAGTACTCATGGTCGGAAGGACAGCGGCAAAAATAGATGCGTTCTCGTACACTTCACGATCGATCTAAGCTGCGTTCATCAGCCAAATCTAGTTTTGGCTGATGAAGATGGTCACGCTAGAAGCCGTTACCGCCCTGCATCTCCGAATAGATGGTTCCGACGATAATTCGGCAATCGAGCCAAAAAGAAAAATTTTCGATGTAGTGAAGATCGGCATTAATCCGGGCGCGGGCTTTCGAAGGACGATCTGTAGGGCCTCGCAGACCACGCATTTGGGCAAGCCCTGTGAGACCTGGACGCATCGCATGGCGCTGATGATACTCAGGAACAAGGGTTTCATACGGTACGCCGGCTGCAAACATACCAACGGCGTGGCAGCGTGGCCCGACAACAGACATATCACCACGAATGACATTTATGAGCTGTGGCAGTTCATCAACGTTAAAACGACGCAGATAGCGCCCCACCTTTGTGATCCGCGGATCGCCTACGACGGTCTGCGCAACCCCACTGGGATCGCCTTTGTCCGTGTACATAGAACGGAATTTATAGACCTTGATTTTCTTCCCGTTCATCCCCCAACGGGTCTGCGTGAAGAGTGCCCCGCCAGGACTTTCACATCTGATCAAGCAAAAAACTGTCAACAAAAGCGGCGCCAGCACAATAAGGGCGAGCGTAGCTAACACTATATCGAGAAATCGTTTTGCAGCTAAATGCGAAATATTCTTTTGGGACATCTGAACGGAAAACGGCTGAAATACTTCAACCGGACTGGAATCCAGAGTCCCGAGAACACACTCACCTGATTGGAAGTCTGACATTTTTGTCGCCCCACATTGCGCACATATGACGCACCGCTAAAATAATCGCTGAAGTTACTTTCATCGGCTTTATATTCTAACTCTGTAACACTGTCAGTACCAAAATTAAAGATTGGTTAACCTGTTTTAGCTTGCAAAATACGAAGACATGCTATGCAGTTTTAGATCACTACGAAGACTTGATGGTGCCAGGACAAGATGAAGCTACATTTACGGCGCCTTGGAAGAGCTTTCTGATTGAGCCCCGGATTATTGACGGCTTGTTCGACGGAAACCTTGTGGACGTCGAAGATTCAAGTCTAGGCTTGGAGGCTAAGCAGGATTGAAGATCTTTTCTCTTCAGCCCATGTCTCGTCTCCACAAGTCAGCCTAAAGGAGCCAAATAGATCATCTGGTTCTTTTCCGACGAGACCAGCGATCGCCATCCTAAGTCCACAGCCGCTTGAGGTGCGGGGCGCGCTGTCAGAGCGTCGAGTAGGATAAGTCATTCTTCCTTTTGCCTATGCTGCCGATATCGAATTCACGCCAGCTCGACCGCGATCCGTGGGGAAGGTGGTCCTTGACGTCACTCCCCACAAAGGGGCCGAATTCAAACCCGCAACATCAGCCAATAGACGCAGACCACTCTTTCGTAGTTGATACGGGGAGTTGTAGAAACAATCACCGAATGATCTTCGACAAGCAGGAATGCCGGGAAACCGGTTCAATTGAATCAGAGTGACCCGAGGCCGACATGTCTTGAAAAGCGATAGGTCCTCGATAGCCGTTAACCGAGCGTTAGACATGATGATGACCCGCGCTTCTACTGAGATTAAAGTCGAGGCATTGTCTCGCTTATGACACGGCGATTCCGTAACTACCTAATCCTACTTAGCATTTCGCTGGCAATGTGGGCCGTCGCGATCATCGCAATAGCATTGCTATGGTGACCCCTAAAAAGCGCCTGCGCTTAGAAGCTTTTGTAATCGAGCGCGCGTGACAATGAACCAAACATGCAGGCGCGCCAGGACCCTCTTTCGCACCTATTCGATCGTGTGCTGGTTGAAAGCGCTCAGGTCCTGTTGAGCGCCTTGATTTCATCGCCACAGGTGATAAAGAAGCGGCGATACTGAAGGTATGCCTGCACGCAATAGGTGTGTAGGTGATGGAATCGCCGAGCACGATACTCCAATCACTCCCACAGGGCCGCCTCAAAACAGGATCGATTTCCCTCGAACATCATCGCTTCGAGATAGCTTGGACATCGATACGGATCATGACACGTGTTTCCTAAATGTAATTTTGGAATGGTTCACCGCCACCTGATGAAGCGTTTCCGACCTAGTATCGCGCCGGCTTCCCCGAGGCCCAGGTTGACGATGTATGGATCGGATTTCAGTGCACTATACGCAATAAGCGACATACATGGTTGCGCATCGGCATTCAGGGCTGCACGCCGTTTAATCGCGCGCGATGCGCAGGGCTATCCGGGACGAAAGCTTGTCGTGTTGCTTGGAGACTATGTAGACCGGGGGCCGGCAAGTCGAGACGTTTTGGAACTGCTCACCCAACCGATATCAGAAGAAATTGAGGACATTGCCCTGTGCGGCAACCATGACGACCAACTCGTCAAAATGGTGCGTGGCGACTTGCCAATTGATGCTTGGCTGGAATTTGCTGGCAGCGCGACACTAACCTCTTTCGGGATAGATGTTGAAAATGTGCTAAAAAGGGTTGGATTAAAAGGGCTACATCACGTCGTCCGAGAGACTATACCAACCGCCTACATTTCAAGACTAGAAGCTCTGCCTGTATCATTGCAGATCGATAATCTTCTCTTCGTGCATGCCGGCGTCAGACCTGGTGTGGCACTCGCGTCGCAGACAGATAACGACCTTATGTGGATACGCGAACCTTTCCTGGAGGATGGACCACAGTTACCGATCTTCGTGATCCACGGGCACACTCCTGGCATCACTGTGAATATCGGGAACGCCCGACTTGGCATAGACACTGCGGCAGTCGCAACCGGTAAGCTTACCGTTCTTAGGATTGTCGGGACGAAGTTCTCCACAATACAAGCGTCGAATTGAGCAACTCATGAAGAGTGGAATTCTCGCTAAGACAGAGAACGTCTCCTCTTCTCTGACAAGCGCAATAAAAATCGAAGGGCTTCAGCGTGCCACGACGCAAACGGGTTTAGGCTACCACGCGTTTCGACCGCCGCAGGATTCAAGTCGCGACTCTGTGCGAAGATAGGTTTGAAAATCGATTTAGCAGGCGCGCGTAGCAGGATCTCGCAATCAACTTGATCCAAGGCAATCTTGGCTCGCTGGCCCGGCTGAAGCGGCTTTTGACCTACGCCGCCTGAGCGAGAACGCGAAAAACGCTCACTCAAGCCGTAAAAATTGGATTGTCGAAGCGAGCGACGTGGAACAAACCGCACGCTCAAAAATTGACTCGTACACCGATACGCAAATCAAACTCATTTAAAATCATTTCGTTATTCTAGCTCACGGGGAAAATTATGCGATTGCGCACCATCTGCATTTTGAGCCTTTCTGCCTTGCTTCCGTTTCCTGCGGTATCCGCCGACATGATCCAAAATTACGAGCCGCAGCGAAAACGAGAATATGTCCGATACGAGCGTCCAGTGAGAGCCACTTACGTCGAACGTCGTAAGGCCCTTGAATGCGGCGACCTCATCGTTGAGTATCGTTACGTCCCTCGCACCGAAATAGTTACCGTCTGTCATCCGCCAGTTTTTTAACTGCCCGTTTCTGATGGGCAGGCCGCACTGGTTGCAGAGCGCCGATCGGCATGCACCGGTGTAGGCCGCTATGACCAGCTACCTGAGAATAGCAAAAGTCAATAATTGCCGATATCAGATGCTTGGCGAAGCACTGGATCCGCTCTCCTGAGCGTCGCTGTCACAGTGCGAACTTTCTTGGGCGCAGAGGCGACCAGCTTAGCTTTTTGACCAACATTCTGCCATTGCTTGGGATTGTCCCGCGACTGCACTTTCAGGAACCTCAGGTCGGTTTTACGCCAGTCCATGATCGCACTCGTGCGGTTATCGAGCACGAGGTCACCGGCGGATGTCTTTGCGATAAGGACCGCATGCCCTTCACCGCTGGAGGTTAGCGCCACAGCAATACGCAAACTCGAGGACGACCAGCCAAGCTCGATAAGCTGTTTGCGCTTTGTCAGCGCAAAATCCTCGCAATCGCCGCTTTTGACATCTACTTCCCAGTCGTCCGTACCCGATCGGTCGTTAACAGGCCGGATGGATCTGTTGACAGTCGAATTTACCCTCGACAGCTGCGCTCCGCGCTCCGCATCCAGATCCATTATGCTCTGACCGCCAACCTTTCGGCATTGTTCTGGCGCCTTCATGCAGAACACGACACTCGCGAAGGGCGCCAATGTCCCCTCCTGTTCGAGCATTCGAACAACATCAGAGCCAAACTCTTTAGGTACGCCGGAGGGCCCGAATGCCCTTGCAACTTCCGGCGCTGATGAGAACGCAATTACGGCGCTAACGAGCACACAAAAATTTGACCGGATTTTCTTCGACATCACTGGCAGAGACATGGAACACCTCGCTGTTATGTCGCAAGAAGTACCGCACGCCTTCTGCAGATTTGGTGGTGAGAAATGTTCAAATTTTATGGAAATGCGTTTTTTTTGGGAATTATGTTCTTCGCCATCGTGGTTACACTCTTAGAACGGCTCGCTGATTATACTTCATTCACAATGTTCCTGACGGATTGATACGCACTTGCCGACACTCAGGTGCCATTTAGCAGTGGCGGAAACGCTCTGTTCCTTATGGCTGCGTTGTATCGGTAGTTTATCCTTGCTTGAGGAGCAGGCATGCCTGTCTTCGAAACTTCGCCTGGCGATTGCTCGTCTCTGTCGTCACGCACGGCGGCCGTCCGTAAATCCTATTCACGAGAGCAAATTCGTGTATTCATTTCGATAGAGGGCTATATTGGGGAGGCTCCACCCTTTTTAAACCACAATATAGTGAATTTTCTATTTGGATAGATGGCGCTAAGCTACGCGTTTGAGAAGCTGGAAATGCTCGATTGGCACAAAGCTCATCACACGTGGCCTAGCAACCCGGACAGGATCAAGCATGCAGTTGGTAAAAGTTGTCAGTATACTCGTTCCAGGGATTGTCTGGTCTTGCCTCTTATTTGGAAGCGCAGCCGCGCAACAGCAGCAATACCCAAACTATGAGGAACAAAAGAGCCTCGATGGAGGCGTTACCGGCACTTACGGCAACCAAAATTTCGATGTTCCGCCTCAGCCTGGACAAATCTCTCCAAGACTGGTTCGTCCCCTTCCTCGCGATCCTAATGGGGCTAAGTCAGGAAATTCGGGGGCTACGCATCGCAGCTGTGTCGTCGACTCTTACGGGAACGCGGTGTGTCGGTAGTATATGCCTTTAAAAAGAAGAGGACTCCTTCACTGACGGCAGTCCAACTAACGTACCTTATGTAATCAATAGCGTGGCGCCACTTTTTACGATAATAACTGCTCGAGCCCAGTATATGTGACGTTTTTGCGGTCCGTCGAAACTCGGTAGATGTCGATCTTTATCCGACGTCGAAATTAAAGTTGCAACCGTTCGCATATGATCCCGAAGTGACGGCGGAGAGAGCACTGCGGCGAAGCGTCAGGCTAAAGACTTTTTCGTTACGCCAGTTACAATACGAAGGATTGCCAGACAGAAATTTTGACGAGGTCGACAGAAGTATAAACCTAAACCCAGCGCATCCCGGATTCCGATGTTCCCGCCACCGCCCTGGCTACTGCTGCCGGCGAAAAATAGTGCCGTCGAATAACTTAAGACAGATAGTCGCGAAACGGTTTTATCCACGGAAGAACGTTGCACTCATGCCGATTTACCAAAACCATATTTATTTCGGTCACAACATTTTGTTTTGTGGATAATATTATAACTTTCAGTTATGAACAGCAATAAGCATACCTATTACCTTTTAGCTTGTTGGTACATTGTTAGTAGCATAGCTATCGTGCCGTCGCGAGGTTGGCGTGAAAACACTTAATTCTCGAAGCAATACATCGGACTATACCGATCCTATAGCTGAGATTATAAAAAAATGTCGACCTGGTGTCGTTGCAGTGGGAGTTGCCAGCGCTCTGGTCAACATCCTATACCTCACTGCGTCATTTTTCATGCTGCAAGTCTATGATCGAGTTATCCCAAGCAGGAGCATTGCCTCACTCGTGGCGCTTGGTGTGCTTGCCCTGATGCTGTACGCCTTCCACGCGGCGTTCGAGATTGCTCGTAATCGAATTCTGGTTCGCATCAGCGGCGTTTTCGACGAGATGATGGCTAGGGCCATATTCAGCACGACTGTTCGAAGCGCACTTAAACTACGGTCCGGCGGCGACGGACTGCAGCTTCTTCGGGACTTTGATCAGCTTAGAACATTTTTAAGCGGTTCGGGCCCGACGATCATCTTCGACTTGCCCTGGATCCCGTTCTACGTTGCGATCTGCTTTCTCTTCCACCCCCTTATCGGTGCGATGACAATTGTCGGCGGCATCATCCTGGCATTATTGACGCTGGTAGCGAACAAAAGCACGCAGAAATCCGCACAGAAAATACATGATCTCAGCAACAGGCGAACCTCCGATATCCAGGCGGCTCAAAGAAATGCGGAGATCGTCACAGCTTTGGGAATGGCCGATACGCTCGCCAATCGATGGGTTTCGCAAAATGATGCCTACCGGGCGGCTTACCGCAAAAATTCAGATGTGGCGAATTCCTACGCGACCGTTTCAAAGATTTTCAGAATGGTGCTTCAATCTGCTGTACTCGCAGCCGGCGCCGTTCTCGTGATTGAGAACCAAGCATCGGGCGGTATAATTATCGCGTCATCGATCCTCACCTCGCGCGCGCTGGCTCCCGTCGAGCAGGCAATTGCCAACGCTCGAGCCTATGCGGCCACCCTGCAGGCCTGGCGGCGTATGAAAGAGCTGTTAAAGGCATTCCCCGCCGCGCCTTTCCCCATGCTGCTACCGTCTCCTCGCCGATCACTGTCCGTAGACAACCTTGTCAGCGGCGCACCTGGGCAATCCCAAGCGCTGATTGCAGGGGTTGACTTCAGACTTAACGCCGGCAGTGCTGTGGGGATAGTAGGGCCAAGTGCTTCGGGAAAATCATCTCTTGCTAGAGCTCTGACTGGCGTTTGGCCAATCTATCGTGGGAATATTCGTCTTGACGGCGCTGCGCTCAATCAATGGAGCGACGTCGAGCTTGGGTCTCATATCGGATATTTGCCTCAGGACATTGAGCTTTTCTCAGGGACGGTATCGGAGAATATTTCCCGGTTCCGTCGGGATGCTGACCCTTCTGCCATCATCGCCGCGGCAACCGCTGCTGGTGTCCATGAGTTGATCTTAAAACTCCCCCGAGGTTACGAGACGGAAATAGGCACCGGCGGAAACATGCTGTCGGCAGGGCAACGTCAACGCTTGGGTCTGGCTCGCGCGCTTTACGGTGATCCGTTCTTAGTTGTTCTCGACGAACCGAACTCGAACCTGGACGCAGATGGTGAGGCAGCGGTGACTGCTGCAATTCTCAGCGTACGTGCCCGCGGCGGGATAGCGATCGTCATCGCCCATCGTCCGAGCGCACTTGCCGGCGTCGACCACGTGATGATGGTAAAAGACGGTCAGATGCAGCTTTTCGGAAGAAAAGAAGACGTGATCAATTCGATACTTCAGAAGCAGGAACGGCCAGTAACGCTGGAGCGCGCACCTACATTGAAGGTCGTTGATGGATCAGAGGCTTAACTCATGAATGACAACACGAACTCCCTGACCTCAATAAAGCGTCATGTCTTGATAGTGGGGCTTCTCGGCGCAGTGTTGGTCTTCGGCATTGGCGGGTGGGCTGCGACGGCATCGCTTTCCGGCGCCGTGGTCGGAGACGGTATGGTCATCATCGATGAGAATGTCAAAAAAATCCAACACTTGACCGGGGGGATCGTCTCCGAATTGGTCGTTAAGGAAGGCGATCACGTTCAAGCAGGCGATCTCCTCTTAAGGCTTGACGCGACCTCCATCAGAGCGAGCCTGGGCATCATCAATAGTAGTTTGGCTCAGTTGTATGCGCGGCGTAGTAGACTTATCGCAGAACGCAGTGGCGCCACCGAGTTTACCGTAAACGATGTTGACTTGAACGGTCTTGAGCCCGATGCAGATCTAAACTTGGTAGAAGGAGAGGTACGGCTTTTTACCAGCCGCGTTGCTTCGCTCGCTGGCATGCGTCGACAGTTGGAGGAACGAAAGAACCAGCTCTCTGCCGAGATCGAGGGAGATACGATACAACTCCAGTCGATCGATGATGGCGCAAAACTTGTTGGCCAGGAACTAGACGCTTCGGAAGAATTGTACAGGCAAAAGCTGGTTACGCTGCAGAAGGTGAACAGTCTGCGTCGGCAGAAGGTTGAGCTGAGTGGCAACCGCGGAGAACGCCTCGCCTCCCGCGCTCAAGCCCAAGGCAAAATCAGTGAAATCGACCTTCAAATTCTCCAGTTGGATGAGGATAGACGATCCGAGATTGCCAAAGACCTTGCCGATACAGAAGGGAAAATTGCTGAGTTCGAAGAGCGACAGGTGGCGGGTAAAGATCAGCTGAGACGTCTTGATATCAGAGCGCCGTTAGATGGTAAAATATACCAGCTGGCCGTTCACACTGTTGGTGGCGTTATAAATCCTGGCGAACCTCTTATGCTTTTGGCACCTGACCAGCGAGCACTCACAGTTGAGGCCCGCATTGCTGCCCGCAGTATTGACCAAATCACGCTCGGCCAACAGGTAGATATCCGATTCACTGCGTTCGACCAAAAAACCACTCCAGAAGTCACCGGTAACGTCACTTCGGTCTCGCCAGACATCATCATAGATCAGAAGAGTGGGCAATCTTACTACGCAGTCCGCGTTGTTCCGAACATCGAGAGCCTTGAGAACCTGAACGGCAAGAGCCTTTATCCCGGCATGCCTGCGGAAGTATTTATCAAAACTGCCGATCGGCAGGCGCTGTCCTACTTCGCTAAACCACTTACCGATCAAATGAAACACGCCTTCCGGGAAGAGTGACTGCGTAGAGATCGAGCCCAACACAAAACTCGTTGCACGCCAAGGCGTACCTTGCCTTGAGTACGTTATTCGAGGCTCGGGTGAGTGCGCTTGCACCGGTGCGACCTTCCAATGAAAAGGATATACTTGACGGGCCAAGTGCACGCTACCGCAAGAGCGTTGGCACCGGAGTCGAGTGAGCCGATTGAAATGTCTAAAGCACCGCGCGTTTAATCGGATGCATAGCCCGCGGCTTTGAGATAGCTCCAACACTCGGCTCCGTCGAAGAGATGCAGATTGATGCGAGAACATTTGCAAGGGCCTTGAAGGTCCTTGCGGCTGCGGTGCGCAGGTGGGCCGTGATCTTGGAGAACGCCATCTCAATGGGATTGAGATTTGGACTGCAGGGCGGCAGGAACAGAAACCATGCGCCTTTTTCTGTCAGCGCCTGTGCCGCCTTGGCGCTTTTGTAAACCGTGAGGGTGTCGATGAAGACCACGTCGCCTCGCTCAAGCGCTGGTACAAGTCAGGTCTGGATGCAGCTGTCAAACAAGACGCGGCTCTTGGGGTGATGGATAATCATGGCGCAGTCAGGCCGTGATAGCGCAGTGCGGCAATGAAGGTCTGTGTGACGTTGCCCCAAGGTTCATCCAGCTTTGAGTTTGCTGTGGCGGCTTTGACGTCTTCCCCACTGTCCGAACGGCGCGTCTAAACGCCAACGTGGCAGCGACAGCGCAACTGGACTATCTTGGCGTTCACGATGTTTCGTCACTGAAAACACCACAATGCGGCTCCAGTCTCATCCCAGGCGGACGTTTGGCAGTCGAGACACCACGACCCCCAGCTGCACCGTCGTGCGTGCGCGTTCCGATGCCATCAGGGCGCTTTTATGTGAACACTTGAGCCAGCAGGCCTTGCGACAGCGACGAGGCGGAACCCGCACGCCACGCTTCATCAAGCTTGTCAGTCAGTTCCGGCATAGTGATGTCGGGCTTGCGCTCGACCTTGGCGATCAGCAAAGATCGATAGGGAGAAAGCTCTCCGCTGCCCGGCGGGCACCCCTACCCCAACGGCTCGATCATGCCGCTCACCGCATGACGCCGAACAAGTTTGATCGCAGCGATCTCGCTGACGCGGAACTGCCGTGCCGCAGACCGACACGACTGGCGGCAGTTACCTACCGCCACAACACGTGCGCAAATATCAAACGAATGAAACCGACCCCGTGACGATCCCCCATTTAAAGGGAATCAGAGATTGTCCAAAATGGAATCCATGCGATTAAGCTTAGTCGATCGATGCTCTAATTCATCTCACTGGTGTTGAACGTTGTGGGAGAAATTGCCCCTCACCTGTCTAACATAGTAACTACCGGGTGACTCTGCGTCTACGAAACCTTCATAGACGTCACGCGGCACATCACAATATTCGCGGCGTTGACCGTTTGTGAGAAAGATTTTTAGGCGGTTCGCGCTCTCATCATAGTCTACGCCTTCAATCAACTTCGACTTCAGAAGTACTTTCATGAGACAGCCTCCTGTTTGCTATGCAGCATAGGTTACGTTGCATCGCAAAAAAGTCAAGCAAACTGAGCGCATGCGTTTAAGTTTTCGGTAACACTTTCCACCGCTCCAGTCTCTGACGACGTTCTTCTGGAAGATGCATGGTAACGCTAAAGATATAACTAGATAGCGTGGGGCTCGGCTGCTTCAGCAGCTCGCGAACTGTCGCGGGCGATGCGTAACCCAACAGGGTAGTGAGGTCTCTCGTGAGAGCGGGCTCTGCTGCCATGAGACTGGCCGCATCCAGCTTTCGCCATTGCGCAAATCGACTGCGCAAACCACGCATGCTCGCGGGATCAAGCTCTACAGCCCTGGACATCAAAGTAGCTTGCTGGCTAGCCTCCTCACCCGCAGCTCTCTTGATCATAGCAAGCCTGAGTGAATAATCGGAGACGAACGGTGCACAGCGTACAGCATGTTCGACCACGTTTTGCGCGCGAGCTGCCGACTCCACCCATCGTTCGTAATCTGTATCAGGGTTTAGCCGATCAAGATCCGCAAGAACGACACCGACCGCAGCATCTAAGATATCCGAGCGGCACTCGCCACGCATCGACACTTTCTCGGCTACGGATGCGTATTCGTGAATGATGGAGTTGGCACGTTCGCCCCTGCCCTCGAACTTCTCGTTCACATACACAAGGTCGACATATCGGAGCGTCCTGGCAAGTTCATTCGCCGCGACAGCAAAAACCAACGTTGCTGCAATTAAAACAAGTGCACCGGACAGCAGCTTCACTCTAACCTCAGCTCGCCTCGGAATAGTAGGACGTATATCGCGACATATAATACGCCTCCGAGCCATGCGTCTCGTAGAGTTTCATTTTCTTCGTATCAACCTTGTTCAATATGGCGCCAACGCATTTTGAACGGATCTCTTCGTCTCTGCCCAAGGTCGTCGAAACAATCCGTCGAGAAATCCTGCCCCATTCGATGACAAACACAAAGTCATCGATGAGCGGTTCAATACCACGTGCATCAACAACGGGCGCCAAAGGTGGCAAGTCAAGAATGACATAGTCAAACTTAGAACGAGCGAGATCCAGAACGTTACGCATCATTCGCGAAGACAGTAGTTCGGATGAGTTCGGTACTCGGTGCCGAACAACAGCAGGCACAAACGAAAGACCAGTTTTTTCGCTTTGAAGGATGACGTCCTGAAGCCGTGCACCGGAAATCAATACCTCCAAAAGCCCGACCTCAGCATGCGATCCAGCGGCTTTCGTTGCTCCTGGATTCCGGAAATCGCAGTCGATCAGCAGCACCCGGGAACCTTGAGACGCCGCCAATTCAGCGAGATTGAGCGCGACGGTGGACTTCCCTTCTCCTGGGAGGGTCGATGCGATTCCGACGACACGGCCACCTTCACCGGCCTTTCGCATGTCAATCGACATTTTGGCACTGCGAAGTGTCTCGGCAAACACCGAGAGAGGGTGATCGATGGCGTAACTGGCAAGTGTCCCAGTCTTCTGCAGATTTCGTTTCTTTGTATTATCGATAACCGTCAAGCCGAGAGGCTTGTCTTCGAGCCGCGGAAGGGAGCCCAAATACTCCAGATTAACTTCGTCCCGAATTTGCTCTCCCGTCCGGAAAAAACGGTCGCGCATTTCACGGATGCCAGCAAATCCAGACCCAAGCGCAGCACCAAAGATGCCAAAAAGTGCAATGACCATCAACTTTCGTGGATAGCTGGGGCGTTGCGGCTTAACCGGGCGGGTTATGATACGCGCTTCTGTTATGGGGAATGACTGTTGCTGGATCGCTTCTTGGTATCGCTGAAGGAATGTCTGATAGAGATTTCTATATGTTTCCGCTGAACGTTCCAATTCACGCAGCTGTACGCTGCTCTGCCCCGCCGATGCACTTTCAGTCTTGGCACTAGTGACGCTATCGGCAAGTGACTTCTCACGAGAACGAGCCACATCGAGCTCGTTTTTATAGCTTTCCGAAATACGGTTTAGCTCTTCGAACATCAGGCGGCGGTACTCTGCCATCTCTTCGCGAAGGCGAACCGCACGAATATGGTTCGGACCCAGCCGCGAAGAGATATCAGCTTCGAGCTTAGACGCTGCAAGATACTTTTGGCGGAGTTCGTTGGACACCGAGCTTTCAAGCACCTCGGGTACGATAGCATCGGACTGACCAGACTTCAGTATTTCCTGGATATGATTATATTTCGCTTGGGCTTTCGAAGTATCCGCTTGCGCAACAATCATAGCACTATTCAATTGTGCAAGCTGCTGATCAGCGAGAAGGCCGTTCCCTGTCGCCAAAAGGTTGTTTTCAGCACGGTATTTCTGAACCGCCAGATCGCTTTCCAGAGCCTTTTGCTTGAGTTCGTCGATGCGCGTTTGCAACCATTCACTGGCGCGACGCGTCGCCTCATACTTGGCCTCGAGCTTGTCGTTGATGTAGATGTCGGCAATCGCATTCGCCACCGTCGCGGACATCTCCCGGTTCGGTGAGGTGAAGCTGACGTCCAAGACGTAAGACTTTCCCACGCGCGCAATGGTCATATTGCTCTGCAGGACGTTTAATGCATCGCGGCTGGCCTCTTCTTCGTCAGTCTGCGCCAGGTCGGAACTCACAAACAGAGAGGGCAAGTCCAGGAGCACGTTGAACGCACGCTTCAGCGTGTCGACCGCGCCTCCCGAAGAGGCCATGAACTCGCCATTTGTCGAAAGCGACAACTTATTGACGACGGCCAAGCCGATCGTGTCAGATTTCAAAATCTCGATTTGGCTCAAGATAGTCGCATCATCATCTGCCGCGGCCTGGTCCATCGAAAGCCTCGTCACGAGACCTTCCGGCGAACCGCCGATGAGCACACTGGCTGTAGCAGTATAACGAGGAACCGCAGTAATGACATAGGCGCAGCCCAGTAGCATGGAAATCAGCGTGATACCCGCTACCACTCTCCATTGCCGCCGAATGATCGCGAATGCGCGATCAAGGTCAATTGAACTGACAAGCGGCCCGTTGTCCTCCCATACAAATTGCGAGCCCGATTTACTATTGGGTGACTGCACAGGATACTCCAAGTGGCGACAGATGGCAGCCCGCTGCTTAGAAGGGGCTAGTGCCGTTAACTTCGTTTGTAATGTTTGTGATGTTGGTCACGAGCCTGCGGGACCGCGAACCGGTCGTGAAGTCCCCAGCCGTCTGCGCAGTTGAGCTGTCTCCTCCGAGACCGCCTGAACTGTCGCCTGCAGCGCCGCCTCCAACACCGGCTGCTGCGCCCCCAGCACCCCCGCCAGCGCCGGCGCCAAGTGCCGCTGTCTGCACTTCATTCAAAGCAGAAAGGAATGCCGTCGTGACCTCAGGCGAATTTGCAGCAGCAACCTTTTCTTGAATTGTCTGAGCGTATTCAGGAGTCGAAGCCGCACAGGCGCGCGCAACCCGCGCCAACCCTGTACCCAATGCCGCCTTCTGTGTCGCATTGAACTGCGGCACAAGACCAATCATCGGGTCGAGCACGTCGGCACTAGAGCCCGCGAGAGCGCGCACGCGACTTACCATTTCGAAACCGCCGCTAGGATAGACGGTGACCATCTCCGCTGGCGCACCCAAAAAAGCGCCGATCACGTCGTCGCCTGCCTTAGCTGGAGCGATAAAACAGCCAGCCGCATGAGATTGCGCGAATACTTGACCCGGCGCAATAATTGCCAATGCCAATAAAACCGAACCTACCGTTAATCTACTCATACTATCTATCACCATCGTGGTTTTTCTGGAAATACAATACGTCCAGAATGTCGCACAAGCAAGCCCAGCAGGCTTTGCTTTAGGATTAAGAGTTAAACGGTTAATTGCGGAAAATTCTCTTGGCAGCGTCACGTCCGTCAACTGCGTCGGTCACAGCACCCGAGGTGTTGGATGTAACCGAATTGAGGACGTTCAGGAACTTGACGACTTCAACAGAGTCCGCATTCGAGATGTAGATAATATCCTTGTCCTGCATCGCGAATTGTTGGACGGCGAAGAACGATCCCGGGTCACGCATGTTTGCGCGGAAGATCACAGGTATATCTTCTCCAACGAAGCGGCTGGTGTCTATGCTAAGCGCTTGCATCGTCTTACGAGAAACCTTCCGATAGAGAAAGACCTGGCCTGGATCGGCACGTGCGTCCAACAGGCCGCCAGCCTTCCCAAGCGCCTCACCCAAAGTAAGTTTCGTTTCTTCGAAATCGAAACGGCCATTCAGGCCCGCAGCACCATATACGGTGTAGGTCCGCCGCTCGCGATTCACGAGGATAGTGTCGCCTGGAGACGCATATATATTCTCAGCTGGCGTTGTTTGCAGCTTGTCGTAAGAAATTGTCCCCGATTTCCCGCGGCGCTGGAGGGTCACATAGGTTTCGATACTCGGCGCACTGATGCCCCCAGCTTCCGAAATCAGGTCAAGAACGCGTTCCCCAGCCGATGTCACCTCAAACTTACCGGCCTTGGCGACATCACCCAGGACTGCAACCTCACTCGATCGGCCGTTGACTGTCGTTATAACGACCTGCGGCTCGATCGCGCGGTTTGAGAGCTTCTCTTCAATTTCCCGCTCGACTTGCTCTTTCGGTCGTCCTGCCGCGACGATTCGTCCGGCATACGGAACCGTAAGTGTTCCACTTCTGTCGATCGATTGAGAAGGCAATGTGATGTAGTTTCCGGGACGGCTACCCGCTTCGGTCGGAATGAACAATCCACCTGCCTGAGCTTCGAAAATGGAGACCTGGACGGTATCACCAATACCGAGAGGTACATCAGGCGGACCGCCGCGCCCGCCACCGAAACTATCACGAATCGACGTCGCGGCCGGCTGCTGGAAACTTGGCAAAATTGTCTTGTTGATATCAACGAGAATGTAGTCGATTCCCACTTTTCGACCTTCAGTCGTCACGCGGACAGACGCCTGCTTTTCAACGGCAGCATCGTCGGGCCCAGATCGAGGTAACGCCGTGCATCCGGACAATGCGGCCGTTGATGCAAATAGTGCTAGCAATAGAAATTTAGCCAAATTCATTCTCGAACAGTGGGATTGTTATTGATCATGAATTACATAGATCAGATTATTGTAAAAGGAGTTAATTATAAGCCTCGGCAATAATCAGAGGGATGTGTCTATGGGGACACAATGATTCTTTCGTTTCGATGAGATGCCTTCGGCAGTTGTATGTATTACATAAATTATACGAAGCTTAGCGAACAAATGGCGGTAGAGACCGGTAATAGGCACCGTACGCTTCGCGGCTTCCGTCATCTTGAAAAGTCCGACGTTACGCCTCGATACCGCTCGAACCGGGCCAGTGTCATCGGGTCCGTTTCTTCATCGAGCGACCGAACTTAGAGCGCCGCGCGTCCTTCTAGACGCATTAAGGACGCGTCTCGCTCTTCAAATCTAAGCCTCGTGCAGGGATGTTTTCGCCACTGGGTATCTACATGCAGTCCCGAAACCCGAAAGCACGGCTGCGCTGATTCGTCAGTGGAGATCGACTATGAGGGTATCCAAGCGTCTCCGTTGCTGCGCTCCACTCGGCACCGGTTCCTCCAAAGGCCGTGGCTTTCCCAAGCGAATACGTTGCAGAATTACCTCGTCGCTTAGGGCGTTTCCGCTCCCTTCTTCAGGACACGAAACATCAATGAGCCAACGAACCGAAAGAAAGTCGGTTCACGAACCATTGCTGAAAGTGACAAGTTTTACATCGGAAAGATCTTCAAGCGTAAATGCCTGACCACCGGCAGCAGACTTCAATTCTAGTTTGGATTTCACGCCCGAGACGACATCCAAACTATCTCCAGTATTGGACTGAACTCCTGCGGTAGAGGTGAGTACGAAATTAACCGGCTCTTTCGATGGCCCTGTGCGCCAGATGGCAACTATGGTCCTACCTTTGGCATCGACCCACGGGTGAACCTGTACATCTGAGGCGTCAGGCGTGAGTGTCACGTTGCTCGGTTTTAGCTCAGAGACATCTGGCAATGCCTCCATAATTCGACGATAGACGTCGAAGGCGGGCTTCTCACGCTTCAAATCGGCAGAGACAAGTCCGAAATTGTGCTCCTGATTGCTCGCATCTGCGCCGTCGTTTTTCAGATCGTACCAAAAGACCGCTTCGGTTGGTATTCCGTCACGTATTTTGAAGTCTAGATGAAGCATCATCAATCGGGCCAAGTATTTGGCCTGTAGATCCTCGCTTCCAATTCCTGCTATACCATTAGGGGCGCTGGAATATCCAAGCTCCGTGAGGTAAATTTTCAAATTTTTCCCTGCAGGGGAAGCGGCCTTCATCTCCTTCCAAAATGCCAGCATTCCTTCGCGGAGACTGCCCTTTTGAGAGCCCCTCTTAAGGTGCGGATCAATTTCTGGAGCTTCCTTGAGATTGTAGGGATGAACGGAAACTCCGTCGGCAAATTCCAGCAAGCCAGCGCTTATAGCCTCCCGAAGCCATTTTCGACCCGGCTCCCAAGAAAGGCTCGATATCGCGCCGACCGTTATAGCGACCTGCGGGTTCTGTTGTTTTATCTTTCCCGCAATTCCACGGTAGAGCTCGACATAGTCAGCGGCACTGTCAGGCCAAAACGAACGTAAATTTGGCTCGTTATGAAGTTGTACGACTTTGATCGACTTATGCCTCGACACAAGTTCTGCAATCCAATTGCCGAAGTCGTCATTGATTTTATCGGAATTCTTCGCCCGAGGGGCAGCAGCCATCACTGTCAGCAGAACCTTGGTTCCGGCCTCGTCGTAGTTTGACAACCACTTGTCTATCAGTTTCCGTCGTTCGGATATTC
Organism: Agrobacterium sp. 22117; assembly: GCF_052045735.1. NCBI lineage: Bacteria > Pseudomonadati > Pseudomonadota > Alphaproteobacteria > Hyphomicrobiales > Rhizobiaceae > Agrobacterium > Agrobacterium sp. 22117. The sequence continues at coordinate 152,516 of NZ_JBQEPP010000008.1, forward strand.
TGTACTTATCGGCATTGTTGGCTGTGCCGTCATCGACGAGAGCTCGGCTCTTTGCCGTCAATGCATAGATTTGCTCGGTAACCCAAGGATTTCCCAGTCTAGCTTGAAGTGGGGCGGTCCGGGTTAGCGACCAACTGTCATCTTTATCTGTGTAGATTTGCCTGGTGTGTAAGAAATGGCTCACGACACCGAAAAACTCCGAACCCGCTTTCCCACCGTCTGAACTCTGTGCCCAGCTGGAATATCCGAGCCCTAGAGCAAACGCGACTGCGAACAACTTTCTCATGTAACGTTTCCTCTTTTCAGCCGGGCTAGGGCTAGACGTAGAAGTTTATGCGAACCGAAGGCATTTGAGGCGAGAAGTATGCCGCCGTAGACGAAGGCACCTACGGCGACCGATGCCGCGAAGTCGACTATTGCGTTATCAAAACGAACTAGCTGGATCGAAGCATACATGGTGATTGCCGCGACCGTGATTCGAATGAGGTTTGGCAAATCCGAAGAGAAATGGAACAAGCGCCGAGCAACGATGATTGACGAGATCGATCCCGCTAAGACCCCGAAACAGAGAGCTTTCGAAAATAGAAGTGCTGACGGATTTTCTAATGAAGTAAGCGCAAAAACGGACGCAATCGTAACCGCGGCCGTAACGAGCGGCCCTACCAGTCCAGTATACGGTCTACCAAGAACGATAAATATACTGTCGAGTGCGAAAGCTCGAAATCCGAGCAACCCAGCCGCAACCATGCACCACGCGATGTTTGGAAGAAAAACATCGCGGTAGGCATCGGGAATGAAGATGAAAGTAAATCCGTCTTGTACCGCGATGAACCCAACTACGGCCGGCAAGATTGTAGCTACCACCACTGAAAGCTGCATGCCGATGCGCTGCCTGACAACCTCATGCTCCCCAAACTCGCGCGCACGGAAAGTGGCTTGCAGAGTTAGAATGTTGATACTGACGCCGATTACCCCGACTATTTTCTGTGAAATATCCATCGCGAGCATGAGTTTTCCGCTGTCCGAAAGTGTGATGAACTCTGCAGCAAGAAGACGCACAAGCGGAGATAGCAGCGTGTTGGCGATCGCAGCCATTGCAACCCCGACCCCGAAACCAAGTAAGAACCTGAGAGTTTTCCAATCCGTAGGCTGCGGGACCGATTTTCCTGCAAGCGATCGGGTAAAAAACAGGACCACCACGTAGGACGCCGCCCATCCGCACATCACGAAAAAAGCGTCGTTGGATAAATACCCTATCGCGCATAAAAGAGAGAACCCCAGAAGAGCTCTGGAGACAAGGCTTACAGCATAATTCCGGTCCAGAAAGTCTGCTCGAAAAAACGCCTGGCGAGCTTCAAACATAGCTTGGGATACCGCGAAGAGGCACGCCATACTAAAAACAAGAGCATACCAGTTACTGCTAAAACTGTAGGCAACAATGCTGATCACGAGCAGAACTATGCTGGTAACGATATTGGCGCGCTTCAATACTGACCTACGACGGCTCATCTCCTCGGGATCAACGGCAACGCTGTATCGCATTATCGTAATGCGATTCCATTCGTAGAGGACAGCGATGAGGAAAAGGCCTGAAGATGAGGCGAGGCTGAAGAGAGCAAACTGGCTGGGGTCGATGATCTTGGGAAGAACAACGATACCCACCATATTGAGGAAATTCGCCAGCAGAAGTGCCAGTGGAAGGAGTATCGCGGTTTTGCGTCGTGCGGCCATCTTCATTCTCTGCTAGGCGATCGGCACAGGATCTCGACGCGATCCCTCCGTCACACTGAAGGTCGCCCGCCTCTGGGCTCTAGAGGCGGGCCTAACGAAAGGCACGCCCGCGATAAAGAAGGAGAAATAGCCGTAGGTCCCGAGGTAGCCGACGTTCCATATAGACAGCAAGCACACAAAAATTGATGCTGGATTTCCTGACCGCCATGTTCTCAAGATCGAAATCATTAAGGTGAAAATCCAAAGCCCTAAATACACGTAGCCTAAGGTCCCGTATCGAAGATAAAATAGAACCCAACCATAATGTGCATTAGAATAGTCCAGTTTCCATTCCCACGTATATTTCACATCGTACGACGCGCCATGACCTGCGCCGAAAATCCTGCCGGTTGGTCCAAGCGCGGCAATTTTGTCTCCTACTGCGTCGGACTCTGCTTCACGTTCGCCGATCGAGCCAGTACGGGCTGACAGATCGACGTCCTCAAGGCCCGCAAGTCGACGAGAGAGGGCACTATCCTCCGGGAGGGCGGCTAAAGCGACGGCGGCCACCATAACTGATGCCATCGACAAGTAGGCGATTTTGAAAGGCATCTGCCCAACCTTTCTCGCGAAAAGGATGAGCACTGCGGCGGCCACAAATACAAGTGTTGTTCTATTCCAGCCCTGAACGGTCGCAGCGAGCATCAGCAATCCAACCGTCCCTCGCAATATCGCTCTGCCCGACAGCGAGCGCATCAAGTAGATCTCGGTGAATATCAGTGACACGGAGATCGCAGTTGCAGTCGAGCCTCCCAGGGAAATGACGGAAGAGGGATTTACAACCAGAGCAACGGCAGAAAGAGCGACCATTACGACCGCATATACGCGGTTCACGAAGAAGATGCGGTCAAATGCAGTATCCGCAATCTTGCGTGGGTCTGAGAGAATGACAACGTTGGCAAAGACTACAAAGACGTTTACCGTATCGATCACCATGCGAGAGATAGAGTTTCCCCACCATAGCCCAATAACTATGCCGTGAAACATCATAACTATTAGCATGATGCATATAGGACTAACCTGCGCCAAGGCAGGCCTAAACGTTTTGTAGCGAAAGGCTATTATCAAGTACTCTAGCGCTACAAGTCCGTAAAACACGAATTGCTTCGGCTGATTTACAGTAATTGCAGGGACTTTCAGAATAATCTCATACACAATCTTTGCCATCAGATCTGGCAGAAGAAAGTAATAAATTAATCGCTCAAAAAACGTAGGCCAACGATAGACAAGCTTCATTCAACTCTCCGGGTATTTGAGCTGTTGCATGAAGATCTATTATTGTCAATTTGAGAGTCAAACAAGCAAACCAATTGATTGAGAATGGCCGGCTTGAGCCGGCCATTCTCAGTTTCTCAATTATACGGGCGTCGTCCAATCGATACCGATGAACTTGATATCGCCACCGGCAAAGTGGAACGTTACCGAGTCGCCATTGGTATCATACGTCGCAGAGCCGGAATTGACGAGAGCATGCAGATCATCGACAGAGCTGACCGTAGCTACTGCCTGTCCAGCTACATACCCGTCGTAAAGATTGATCTTGTCGCCAGCGGAGAAGTCGGCGATTGTGTCTTTACCGTCGCCGAACTTGAAGTTGAACGTGTCGTTGCCGCTGCCGCCGGTCAGGATATCGTTACCGGTTCCCCCGGAGATTTCATCGTTGCCGGCACCGCCGAAGATCATGTCGTCGCCACCCTGGCCGCCGAGAATGTCATTCCCTGCACCGCCCACGATGAGATCATGATCTGCTCCGCCGCTAATCTTCGTTCCACCGGCGCCTGCAAAAACCGTATCGTCGCCGTTACCGGCATTGATCAGGTTGCCGTTCTGGCCGCCGAAGATTGTGTTATCCGCGGAATTGCCGTTGATATGAGCACCGGCAGCCGACTGGTCGCCGAAGCCTTGCAACGTCAGGGTGTCACCATTCGGGCCGTACTTGATGACGAGATCGCTTCCCTTCACCTCAGACGAAACATCGGTGCGGCCGAGGAATGCCATCAGGTCAGACTGCGAAGAAATCGTCAGCTGCTTGTTTCCCATCTCGGTCAAGGTGCCGACGGCAAATGTGATGACATCGCCTTCACCAAAATTCAAATCGGTGATGCGATCGTTACCGGCATTTGCTTCAAAGAAGAACTTGTCGGCACCGTTGCCACCTGAAAGGATGTCGTTTCCGACTCCGCCAAACAGTACATCGTTTCCTTCTCCGCCGAGAAGGATATCGTCGCCTACGCCACCATTAAGCGTGTCATTGCCAGCGCCGCCGTAGAGAAGGTCGTCCCCGGCGTCCCCACGCAGGGTGTCATTGCCAGTGCCGCCGAAAACGATGTCGTTGCCGTCGCCGGCCTGCGCAATTCCAGCACCACTCATGAACAGGAGATCATCTTTGCTGGAGCCATTGATGTTCCCCTGGCCGTCCGCCGCGATCTTCGTGACGTCAATATCAGCTATGGTCGAAACCATGTCGCAATCCTCTCTTTTAAGTTAACTAGCTCTCTATTTTTAATTAGCGAACACGTCTAAATTAACTGTTCTGAAACTATTTAACTTTTCATTAACCTATGGTCAACTAGTAATCGCAGAAGACTTACTTTATAATTAACGCTCAAATCGCCCAGTGCGGAGTTTCCGCTCTCGAAAAAAAGGTAAAATTGAATATTTTTGAGAATGTTAGCAATATTCCCTGCCATCATGACTTTTCTTAAAGATTCAAGGGATTCTGCGATCTAATTTTGCACGGCGGTTTAATTGATTTAACTTAAAATTGCATAATCCAGTGAGTCCGGCGAAACAGCCTTGCATGTTAGCCCGCGCCGCTTTATTTGTTTTTTGCGCTGCACTCTCGGGATTAACAATATCGAAATGGCGCAGATTTCTCTTCGCCCCGAACAATTCGCCTGCCGGAAGGATACTAACTTGAAAGTCGCGATCGTACATGACTGGCTCTACGTCATGGGTGGGGCAGAAAAGGTATTGGCGGAGCTATTCGAGATTTTCCCTCAGGCAGAGCTGTTCACCCTCATCGATTTTCTGCCGGAGGCGGACAGGGGCTTCTTGGAGGCAAAGAAGATACATACGAGCTTCCTTCAGAAGATGCCCATGGTGCGGACCAAACACCGGCAGTACATTGGAATTATGCCCCTTGCTATTGAGCAGTTCGATTTTTCTGCTTTTGACCTCGTGATCTCATCTTCGAGTTCAGTTGCCAAAGGGATAATAACTGGGCCGCAACAGATCCACATCTCTTATGTCCACTCGCCGATGCGGTATGCTTGGGACCAGCAAGCGGTTTACCTCAAGGAAGCTCGGATGGAGAGAGGCATCAAATCGGGGATTGCTCGCATACTACTTCATTATTTACGGATGTGGGACATAAGAACCGCCCACGGACCCGACCTAATGATTGCCAATTCAGCGTTCGTAGCTCGACGAATTAAGAAGACCTATGGCCTCGAAGCAAAGGTCGTCAATCCTCCGGTAGATCTTCGTTTTTTCAAACCCCATTATGAAAAGCAGGATTATTATATTACGGCATCCCGAATGGTGCCTTACAAGAAGATTCCTTTGATCATCGAAGCTTTCGCCCAGATGCCAGATAAGCACCTTGTCGTTATTGGCGAGGGTCCGGATTATGAGAAGGCTCGTAAGGCCGCGAGCGGCAATGTCACGCTGATGGGATACCAAACCAGCGACGTGCTGCGATCGAAGATAGCTCAGGCGAAAGCGTTTGTTTTTGCGGCCGAGGAAGACTTCGGAATTGTCCCCGTAGAAGCTCAAGCTTGCGGCACGCCAGTCATAGCTTTCTCGAAAGGCGGCACTTTCGAAACTGTGAGAGGCTTGGATAAGGCTTCTCCCACTGGAGTCCACTTTCACGAACAGACAGTCGATGCAATCATTGCCGCGGTAAAGCAGTTCGAAAATCATCGATCGGAAATTACGGTCGAGAATTGCGTCAAGAATGCAGAGAATTTTTCCGCTCAACGTTTTAGAAGCGGCATTACCACCCTCGTTGCGGATTATTTCCCGAATTTAGGCTTGCCAGATGCAGAAGATCAAAGCGCTCTATCTTTCGCCAGTTCCAGATTTTAAGGGGGGCGCCGAACGGTCTCTTTTCGATCTTCTAGCAAACCCGAATATCGACCCGGTTTTGGCTGTCCCTGAAGAGGGGGAGTTGGCCGTGCGAGCGCGGGCCATGAGTATTCCGGTTGAGGTCATCGACTTTGGCTCTGTTCATCACGTACGTCGGCCATTTAAAGTATGGCACGGACTTAAGGCGCTTTCCGACGCTTGGCGTGCTTCGAGAGATCTGCGGTCCACCGCCTTGCGTCACAACATTGATATCGTTCACACGAATGGCCTCAAGGCTCACTCGATCGCCCTGCTGACGAAATTTGGCAAGTCGCCAAAGCTTGTCATGCACTTTCGGGACATCGCCTATACGGCGCAAGAAAAGGCCGTATGGCGACTTCTCACCAAACTTGCGTCGAGGGCGGTTTTTGTTTCTCGGGCTTGCTATCCAGACGAGAAGCTTCCCAGCAATGGAAGAGTTATATTTAACGGCATCGACCCGCGTCCGCAAATTGCGTTATCTCCCGGTACGCCGGTGAGGGTTGGTTTCATCGGCCGCATTCATCCTCATAAGGGGCTCCACACACTTCTTAACTGGGTGAAGCAATCAAATTCTGAGGGATTAGAGACGCATCTGTTTGTCCGTGGAAAGTTCGCTGCTGAGTCTCCTGAGTACGAGGCGGAAATCAAGTCGCAGGTCGCTGCTTTGGATTTGACACGGAATGTCACATTCGAGGGATTTTTCACTGATCCAGAGGCTGTCTATCAGAATTTGGACGTCATTTGCGCGCCTGCCCAGGCAGCGGAACCACTGGCCAGAACGATTTTAGAGCCTATGTCGATGGGGCTTCCAGTGATCGCGACACCAACGGGCGGCACAACGGAAATGGTGCTTGATGGCGTCACTGGCTTCATAGCGACAGACGCAGAGGGTTTCAAAAGCGCGATACGAACGATTATCTCTGACGAGGCCAGGATTAGTTCGATGATGACCGCCGGTCGCGACCATATCAATAAGAACTTTAGTAAACACAAACTCCACACAACGGTGCATCATCTCTATCGCGAGCTTCTCGATGGCCAACATGCCTCGGCCACCGAAGTGGTTAAGTCGCCACTTTAAATTGGCCTCTCTCCTGTCGGCGGCTTACACCGCCATCATCCTGTTAGGGATAGTCGCTTTCGGCTCCGCGCGTCCTTTCGCCCTTTCAACCGCATGCTGCGCGATATCGATATTGCTCATTCTTGCCGTTTGTCTGCGAGGAATCCCGAGCCGGAGTACTAGCCCCGTCATCGTAGCATCAAGCTATCTCTGTATTGCAATCGCATGGATTCTCATCCAAGCGGGACTACTAAATTTTGGCATACCTGGAAGCTCTGGGACGATCTCCGTCCAACCAAGCGATTCAATTTTCGCCGTACAATTCTTAGCGTATCCGGTCTTGATCTATTTGACGGGTGTCGTCGTTTTACAAACAGAGACTGATGCAAGAGAATTCAACGTCATGCTGACGTTAGGTTGCAGCGCTCTTGTCATGGTGTCGTTTGTTCAGTTCCTTTTGAGCCCAGGATACGTTCTGACAGTCGAAAAACAGGCTTATATCGACAGTTTCACAGCAACATTGATCAATCGAAATAGTGCTGGTACTCTTGTCGGGCTTACGATCATACTTGTTGTGCGGCAGCTTTGGTCTGCGTGCCGTGACTTTCGCAGCCGCGATATTTTCGCTGGTGTGCTGTTTATGCCAAAATCTACCGACCGCTCAATGACTAAGATCTATTTTTACATGATCTTGTTTTGCGCACTAACTGTAGCTTTATTTCTGACAAAATCGCGAGGCGCCATCGCGTCGACTATCTTCGCTGCACTACTGCTGGCATCTCTGCTCGTGTGGCTTAGATTAAAGCAGAGATATGCCGGAGTAAAATTGGCGCGCCATATTGCCGGCTCGATCGTAGTTATTGCTGTTCTTTCAGTGGGAGCTACCGTCTTGATTGGCGAGCGTGTCGTATTTCGGGCGACGGCTATTGGATCGAGCGAGCCCCGCATGTGCGCATTGCCGGGGATGTTCCGCGCGCTCGACGCAAACATGATACTGGGAAGCGGAGCTGGAACATTCAGGGATGTCTTTGCGCCTTACCGCGATCCTAGATGCGGATTGCAAGGAATTTGGGAAAAAGCGCATAATACCTACTTACAGTCCTGGATTGAACTTGGCGTAATGGGACCGGTATTAATTGTTGCGACAATTGGTTGGATCTCGTTCCTTCTCATATCATCGCTTAAAGCAGCCCCGCGGCAACGTTCCTATGTTGCGATGGGCATCAGTTCGCTAGCTCTCGTCGCCATACATGCTTTCGTCGATTTCTCGCTCGAGATTCCGGGGATATCAGGGTTATTCGCAGCAATTATTGCGATATCGACCTCAATTGCTAAAAAGAATCTTCAGTGCGGGCGTAACGACGGATCAGACTTCGTCGCTACGTAGATCGTTTCACCACGCACCAAACTATATTTGGAAACATCAGGTTCTTGAGCAATATATTCATCGATCTCGAAGCCGACCCGCTGGAGACTATCCTTGAAATCAGCGCCGTAGTATCTGAGGTGGTCAGATTGACCGAACAGTAAATCTCTCGTTTTTGCATCACTTGCGCCAATATCAACCAGTGAACTCTTCCACTTGGTGACGACTGGCGTGGTTAAGAGCACTCGTCCAGAGGGCCGCACTACGCGATGAAGCTCTCGCATCGCAGCAGAGTCGTCTACAACGTGTTCCAGGATCTGATGGCAGATCACGGTATCAAACGTGTTATCGGGATATTGGATTTTTTGGATATCGACCTGTGTTTCCTCACGAGTCGGGACCGCATCAGCCATGACATAGCGAGAGGCTCGCGACTTGTATTCAGGGACAAAGCAGCGCTCCGCACCAAAATGCAGGATTTCCGCCCCATCAATCCAATCAGGGTGCTTTTTGGTCAACAGATGATGCTGCCTGTGGCGCTCAACCGAACTGCATTGCGAGCACGCAGCGTCGAAACGGAGTGGCACTCCTACCGCGTAAAAGAAGCCCTTGTATCCACAAATAGGACACTCGCGCTTGTGGCGGCCGTTAAACTCGCGGAGAACCTGGAACATCCTGCGATAGCGCGCAAGGCGGTTAGCGATAGAGACAGGAATATATCTTCGCAATTCATAAGCGAGCTTTCGGTTCATAGTCCCCAGCCAAAATTTTCACCCCTAGTTCACAAGTTGTTGAACTGATCGATGATTCGCGCAAGAACTATTGGAGTTGAAACCCACAAGTCTCTAATATTTGTCGATTACTGTTGCCAGCATAAGTCGATTGTTGACGGAACCCGCGCCGGCGCATCCAGAACACGCACCAATAGGGTTGTGATTCTAGGAAGTGCAATCAGAGACTTACGCAGCAATAAATTGCTATCCAGACACCCATGTAGAAAATCCGTAGTCAGCGAGGCAATTCTCGCAGCTTAATGGGCGTGTCTATCCGCGCTGCTGCACAGATCCCAGTTACTCGGGCTTCGTCACATGTAGAGTTGTGATCTCATTGGGCTGGATGGGAAGAGATATCGATCGCATCCTTTTCTCGCTGCAGATCCCTAATTAGCCTAGCAGGCACGCCGCCGACCATTGTGTCCGGCGCAACGTCTTTGGTGACTACTGCCCCGGCAGCAACGATTGCTCCTCGGCCAATCTTGCAGCCGCCAAGTAAGACAGCATTGGCACCGATCCAGGCACCATCCCCGACAACAATCGGAGCGGGCTTGACGTTGCCACATCGAGTGCTGCTGTCGCCTATCTCATGGTTGGCAGTGACAAAGCTGACACCTGGCCCAACCTTGACGTTAGCGCCAATTGTGACCTCTGCCGAGAGATCGATGTAGCAACGTTGGTTAAGATAGACGTTGTCGCCGAGCGTCAGCTTTCCACTGTTAATATAAACGAAGGGTAAGATAGCGACATTCTTCCCAAACCTCCGTCCGCCGCTCAGCTTGTAGAAGTATGCTCGAGCCCGGTTACTCACCGGATCAGGAGGTAGGAGGCAACTCACATAGTAGAGACCATGCACGATCGCTTTATTCAGCGTTTTCTTAATCACGAAACTTCCCCAACAAGCAGCGTCGCGCTCAGAAACCACTTTGCCAAAGAGATTACAATCCCACTGCGGTCGAAACTAGCTATTGCAGCTGCTCAGCCGCCCCTGAACGCCTTCAACGAAAGCTCAAATCGGTAATTGCTAGATGTACTCCTGAATGAAAAGCTTGTCTCATCACTGCCCCCCGCTTGATCAACGCTCTCAAACTGGCGTAGCGATTACAACGATAATCAACAATATTGGACTTGGTCGCTGACATCCTTCAAGTTCGCTGAGCTGTCAATCAGATACGTGATGCGAGTTCAAGTCGCCGGACGGCTTGGCGCCGCAACCCACGGCTAACACCCTAAAGACAGCAACTAAAAACCGCCGGAGCGAACTCAAAACAAGATTGAACTTCTGGGCACTGTTACATCAAACCGCCCACGGTTTTTCGTGATAGCGTCGCGCCAGGCCCAAAACGCAAGAAAGCCCTCCTTTCGGGAGGGCTTGATACATTGAAATTTTTAAAATTTTTTGGTTGCGGGGGCAGGATTTGAACCTGCGGCCTTCAGGTTATGAGCCTGACGAGCTACCGGGCTGCTCCACCCCGCGTTGACTGCGTCCCCGATTTGGATCGGGATATGTCTTAGAATTGGATAAAGCCGCTTTGAGGGCGGCTTTTGCATTCGGCTTGTGCCGAGCGGTTTGTGATTGAGAAGATAATTTGAGTTGCGTTTAGCAGACCTGGCAGCGACCTACTCTCCCGCGTCTTAAGACGGAGTACCATTGGCGCTGGGGCGTTTCACGGCCGTGTTCGGAATGGGAACGGGTGC
>NZ_JBQEPP010000009.1:0-25244 GCF_052045735.1 Agrobacterium sp. 22117
GATTACTCGATGATCGAGGCAACGATGCCGGCGCCGACGGTACGGCCGCCTTCGCGGATAGCGAAGCGCAGCTTTTCTTCCATCGCGATCGGAACGATCAGCTCGACTTCAACCGTGACGTTGTCGCCAGGCATAACCATTTCCGTGCCTTCTGGAAGCGAAACAATACCGGTAACGTCAGTCGTACGGAAGTAGAACTGCGGACGGTAGTTCGTGAAGAACGGCGTATGACGGCCGCCTTCTTCCTTCGTCAGGATGTAGGCTTCTGCCATGAACTTCTTGTGCGGCTTGACCGAACCTGGCTTGCAAAGGATCTGACCACGCTCAACGCCATCGCGCTGTACGCCACGAACCAGTGCACCGATGTTGTCGCCAGCTTGGCCCTGATCGAGCAGCTTGCGGAACATTTCAACGCCGGTAACAGTCGTCTTCGACGTCGCACGAATGCCGACGATCTCGACTTCTTCACCAACCTTGACGATACCACGCTCAACGCGGCCGGTCACAACCGTACCACGACCGGAGATCGAGAACACGTCTTCGATCGGCATCAGGAACGGCTGGTCGATCGGACGCTCAGGCGTCGGAATGTAGGCGTCAACCTGAGCCATAAGCTCGCGGATGGCGTCTTCGCCGATCTTCTTGTCGGAATCTTCAAGAGCAGCAAGTGCCGAACCCTTGACGATCGGAATGTCGTCGCCTGGGAAGTCGTAGGACGACAGAAGTTCGCGAACTTCAAGCTCGACGAGCTCCAGAAGTTCTGCGTCGTCAACCTGGTCAACCTTGTTGAGGAACACGACGATCGCCGGAACGCCAACCTGGCGAGCAAGCAGGATGTGCTCGCGCGTCTGCGGCATCGGGCCGTCAGCAGCAGAGCAAACCAGGATCGCGCCGTCCATCTGCGCAGCACCGGTGATCATGTTCTTCACGTAGTCGGCGTGGCCGGGGCAGTCAACGTGAGCGTAGTGACGGTTCGGGGTCTCATACTCAACGTGCGCCGTCGAAATCGTGATACCACGAGCCTTCTCTTCAGGAGCCGCGTCGATCTGGTCATACGCCTTGAACTCGCCGAAGTACTTCGTGATCGCGGCAGTCAAAGACGTCTTGCCGTGGTCAACGTGACCGATCGTGCCGATGTTGACGTGCGGCTTATTCCGCTCAAACTTGCTCTTTGCCATTAGTGGCTCTCCATCTTGTCCCTAAGCGGGAATAAACTCTAAATCTCGTTTGGGGCGTACCCCGATCACTTCTGACCGGAGTACTTTGCCTGGATGTCGGCAGCAACGTTGCTTGGAACCGGCGCATAGTGATCGAAGGTCATCGAGTACTGTGCACGGCCCTGAGACATCGAACGAAGGTTGTCGACGTACTTGAACATGTTGGCCAGCGGAACGTGAGCACTGATCACGATGGTGATACCACGCGATTCCTGACCCTGAATCTGACCGCGACGCGAGTTCAGATCGCCGATCACGTCACCGACGTAATCTTCAGGTGTCACAACTTCGACCTTCATCATCGGCTCGAGAAGCTGTGCGCCAGCCTTCTTTGCTGCTTCACGGAAGCAGGCACGCGATGCGATTTCGAACGCCAGAACAGACGAGTCAACATCGTGGTAAGCACCATCGATGAGAGTTGCCTTGACACCCAGCATCGGGAAGCCAGCCAGAGGACCGGAAGACAGAACGCTTTCGATACCCTTCTGAACGCCTGGGATGTATTCCTTCGGAACAGCACCACCAACGATCTTGGACTCGAACTTGAAGTCTTCGCCGTCTGGGTTCGGTTCGAAGATGATCTTGACACGAGCGAACTGACCGGTACCACCGGACTGCTTCTTGTGGGTATAATCTTCTTCGTGCAGCTTCGTGATCGTTTCGCGGTAAGCAACCTGCGGAGCACCGACGGTGGCTTCAACCTTGAACTCGCGACGCATACGGTCGACGAGAATGTCGAGGTGAAGTTCGCCCATGCCAGCTATGATCGTCTGACCGGATTCTTCGTCCGTCTTGACGCGGAACGAAGGATCTTCAGCAGCCAGGCGGTTGAGCGCGAGGCCCATCTTTTCCTGGTCGCCCTTGGTCTTCGGTTCGATCGCGATCTGGATGACCGGCTCAGGGAATTCCATGCGCTCGAGGATAACCGGCTTCAACGGATCGCAAAGCGTGTCGCCCGTTGTGGTTTCCTTGAGGCCAGCCAGAGCAACGATGTCGCCTGCAAAGGCTTCTTCGATGTCTTCACGGCTGTTGGAGTGCATCTGAAGCATACGGCCGACGCGCTCGCGCTTGTCCTTAACCGTGTTGATGACAGATGTGCCCTTCTCGAGCTTGCCCGAGTAGATACGTGCGAAGGTGAGCGAACCGACGAAGGGGTCGTTCATGATCTTGAACGCGAGCATGGAAAGCGGCTCGGAATCGTCAGCATGACGCTCGATTTCGGCTTCCGTCTTGAAGTCGATGCCCTTGATCGCCGGAATGTCCAGCGGAGAAGGCAGGTAGTCGACAACGGCGTCGAGAAGCGGCTGAACGCCCTTGTTCTTAAACGCGGTACCGCAGAACATCGGGTGGAACTTCACGTCGATGGTGCCGCGGCGAACGAGCGAACGGATCTTTTCGTTGTCCGGGTAGTTGCCTTCGAGGTAGGCTTCCATCGCTTCTTCGTCGATCTCGACAACAGTCTCGATCAGCTTTTCGCGATATTCTTCAGCCTTGGCCTTCATGTCTTCCGGAATTTCGACGACGTCCCACTGGGCGCCGAGCGATTCATCGCGCCAGATGAGAGCATTCATCTCGATCAGGTCGATAACGCCCTTGAATTCTGTTTCTGCGCCGATCGGCAGCTGCATGACGACGGCAGTGGCACCGAGGCGGGTCTTGATCATTTCTACCGAGCGGTAGAAGTCAGCGCCCGTCTTGTCCATCTTGTTGCAGAAGATCATACGCGGAACGTTGTACTTCTCTGCCTGACGCCAGACGGTTTCCGTCTGCGGCTCAACACCGGCGTTGGCATCGAGCAGCGCGATAGCGCCGTCGAGAACGCGCAGCGAACGCTCGACTTCGATGGTGAAGTCAACGTGGCCGGGGGTGTCGATGATGTTGAAACGACGCATCTTGCCATCGCGACCCTTCCAGAAGGTCGTGGTCGCAGCAGAGGTGATCGTGATGCCACGCTCCTGTTCCTGCTCCATCCAGTCCATCGTGGCTGCGCCATCGTGAACTTCACCGATCTTGTGCGACTTACCGGTGTAATAGAGGATACGCTCGGTGGTGGTCGTCTTACCGGCGTCGATATGCGCCATGATACCGAAGTTACGGTAATCTTCGATTTTATATTCGCGAGCCATAATGGACTGCCTTTCGATCTTCGACCGTTGAGATTACCAGCGGTAGTGCGAGAATGCGCGGTTAGCATCAGCCATCTTGTGCGTGTCTTCACGCTTCTTGACAGCAGATCCGCGGTTGTTCGCAGCGTCCATGAGTTCGCCGGAGAGGCGATCGACCATGGTCGTTTCGTTGCGCTTGCGCGCAGCAGCGATCAGCCAACGGATGGCGAGAGCCTGGCGGCGCTCCGGACGAACGTCGACCGGAACCTGGTATGTCGCACCACCAACGCGGCGAGAACGGACTTCAACATGCGGGGCGACGTTGTCGAGAGCGGAATGGAACACGCCGAGCGGCTCCTGCTTCGTCTTGCCCTGCACGGCGTCGAACGCGCCGTAAACGATGCTTTCGGCGACAGACTTCTTGCCGTGAAGCATGATGGCATTCATGAACTTGGTGACGACCAGATCGCCGAACTTCGGGTCCGGATTGATCTCACGCTTTTCTGCACTATGGCGACGGGACATACTCTTTGTCTCTCATATGTTATTGACGCTAAACCACGCGGAGAACCTCGCGCAGCGCCGAATTGTTATTGCCGAATTACTTCGGACGCTTTGCACCGTACTTCGAACGGCGCTGCTTGCGGTTCTTGACGCCCTGGGTATCGAGAACACCGCGGATGATGTGGTAACGAACGCCCGGCAAGTCCTTGACGCGGCCGCCACGGATCATGACAACGGAGTGTTCCTGAAGGTTGTGACCTTCACCAGGAATGTAACCGATGACTTCGAAGCCGTTGGTGAGGCGGATCTTGGCAACCTTACGAAGAGCCGAGTTCGGCTTCTTTGGGGTCGTCGTGTAAACGCGGGTGCAAACGCCACGCTTCTGTGGGTTTTCCTGCAGAGCAGGAACCTTATTGCGCTTTACCTGTGCCTGACGCGGCTTACGGATCAGCTGGTTTACGGTAGGCATATAACCATCCCTTGCAAAAACTACTTTAGCCACCCTTTCGGGTGGCGGCTACGCCGTTTCCGGCAACGAAGCACGCATATCCTCATGCGCAAAACGTGGCCCGATCCGGTTTCCACGGATGGACCACCAAGAGCAGAGGACGTAAAGACATACGTCTTGCGTGCAACAATCGTGTCTCGTACGTGTTTTGGACCCCTGTTTGAAGTGATCTCCAGGACGAGTCGTCCCAGATGGCCAGACTTCACATCGGCTCCGATGGCGGGCGTACTACTGTCTTAGCCCGCTGTCGTCAAGGGTAAATCCGAATTTTGTCCCCGCGCGGCAGGCGTGAACGCCTTGCATTACGGGATATTGAAAGCCTTTTATCACAAAGCCCCTGCCCTCACCATTGTTTTTCACCTTCCGCCCTTTGGCTTTTCACAAAAGCCGTCTATTGATTCCCTGAAGCACCGCCTGTCCCAAGATCAGGGCCCTGCTGGTTGCAACATGTGGCAGGCGTGGAGGTTAGATGGATTGGCCTCAGGCACCTCCTCCACCAAGGACAAAAGGAATCGCGTCATGATCACCGAACCCGACAACGACAATGGACGCGACGAGGCTATGGTCTTCGTCATCATCGGCAAGGCCTATGAGCGCGAAGGCGAAGACGGCATCGACATCCACGTCATCCTCCAGGCGCCGGACGACGACACCGCAGTGCGCGAAGCTCTGAATGCGCTGTCGGAAGAAGGCTTCCTCGAAGCCGACCTCGACCAGATCGGCATGATCACCGAAGTGCCGGACGAAGAACCCCATGCGTCTGCCTATCAGGGCGCACTGGAAGGCGAAGTCTCTATTATCCGCTTTGCTTGAAATTGAGCTGGGCGCGCAACACCGCGCCCCTCTCTCTCTCTGCCTGCAGTCAACAGACGCTTCGCAGCATCATCTCCAGACCGAGCAACACCAGCATCACCAGAAAGCAGCGCTTGAAGGTCGCCGGATTGAACGCCTTCCTGAGCCGTTGTCCAGCCACCATGCCGAGCAGCGCCGGTAAGACGGCCAGAGCCGACAGGCCCGCCTCTCCCACTTGAAATGCGCCGTGTGAGACGAGCCCGATCGCCAGTGCGATCGTGGAGACGGTGAAAGACAGGCCGAGAGCCTGAACCAGATCGTCCTTCTCAAAGCCAAGCGATTGCAGATATGGAACGGCAGGAATGACGAACACGCCCGTCGCGCCGGTAATCAGCCCCGTCAGGATTCCCACCAGAGGCGAAAGCCATCGCTCATGCGCAGGCTGAACGCGATAGGGTTTAGCCTGCAGCGTGTAGATCGCATAGATGGTCAGCGTCGCACCGAGTGCGAGCGTGCTCCATCCAGCGCCCTCACCCGTCAACATCGAGGCCGTGGCAACCGTGCCGAACAGAAGCCCCGCCATCATCGTCCACAGACGGCGCAAGATCGGCATCACATTCATGCCGGCCATCAACTGCCAAACATTGGTGAGCAAGGATGGAACGATCAGCAGCGATGCAGCGACCAGGGGTGACAGCACTCCGCCAAGGATTCCCATCGCAACCGTCGGCAGGCCCATCCCCGTCACGCCCTTGACGAGACCAGCAGAGAAGAAGGTGGCTGCAATGACAAACAATATTGAAACGGAGTAGTCGCTCATTGCTCCGTCATAGCCCGGGCTCCAGCTTCCACAATGCGGCATTGCCTTGACCAGCCTTCGGCTGGACCGAAGGCTCATTTGCCCGTAAGCTTCTCTCCATGCGCTTTGACCTCACCGACCTTCGCCTGTTCCTTGCCGTTGCCGACGCTGGCAGCATCACCCATGGCGCGCAGGAGATCGGACTCTCTCTGGCTGCAGCAAGCGACCGGCTGCGCGAGATGGAGCTTGCGGGCGGCGTTTCGCTGTTGGAAAGAGGTCGGCGCGGCATCCGCCTGACGGAGGCTGGCGAGACGCTTTCCCATCACGCCCGCCAGATCATCGGCCACGTCGCGCTGATGCGCGCCGATCTCGGGCAATTCGCCAAAGGCCTGCGGGCAACGATCCGTATGGCCGTCAATACGGCGGCCATGGTGGACACTCTGCCGCAGCGCCTGACACCATGGCTCGCGGACCATCCACAGGTCGATATCGATCTTCGCGAACGTCAAAGCCATGAGATTTCCCGCAGTGTCACGGCAGGCTTTTCCGATATCGGTATCTTATCCGATGAGGCAGCACACGAGGCGCTTGTTTTCAAACCCTTCGCTACCAGTCAACTCGCCATTGTCAGCGCCAAGTCTCACAGGCTGGCAAACGAAAAGCAGGTGCGCTTCGAGAGCCTGACCGACGACTATTTCATCGGGCTGAAGGACGGAGCCTTGCAGGCCCATATCGAGTCCCAGGCGGAAAAGATCGGCGCGCGTTTGCGCTACCGTATCAGCCTGCGGACCTACGAAAGCATCTGCCATGCCACAAGCGCGGGCCTCGGCATCGCCATCGTTCCATCCACCATCGCTCACCACTGCAAACGAAATTATCCCTTGTCCGTCACGCCGTTAGCGGACGCATGGGCGCGACGCAATCTCGTGGTCTGTATTGCCAGGGACGCAGAGCAGACGCCGCTGGTCCGAGACCTGTTCGAGCATCTGTCCGCATGAAACGCAAAGACGCCACAGCATTGGCTGGAAAATCAGAGCCGATTTTCTCAAAGCACGATGCATAGAGTCTAGGAGATAGAACATCCTTGGGCATCCGAGATGACCCACGGCGCTCTATCGATCCAACTGGATGACTCTATCCGGCGAAAGCGCCCTCACGAACGCCTCGTCGTGACTGATAGCCAGGACGGCTCCGTCATAGGCTGCCAGTGCCGCCTCAAGCGCTGCGATCCCGTCCAGATCGAGATGATTGGTAGGCTCGTCGAGGATCAGCAGTTGCGGCGGTGTCACGGCGCCAAGCGTGCAGGCGAGCCCCGCCCGCAAGCGTTCGCCGCCGCTCAAACTGGCAGCCTTGCGTAACGCATCGTCCGCGCGAAATTTGAACCGGGCAAGCGCCGCATAAGCCTCTTCATCGAGCGCGGATGCGTGCGTCCGGCGGAAATTCTCAAGCAAGGTCAGATTATCGCGAATAGACTGGACATGCTGGTCCAAAACGGCAAACGGGACCCGCATATCCACCACGCCCTCGAAGGGTGCCATCTCGCCAGAAATCATCTTCAGCAGTGTGGTCTTCCCGCTGCCATTTGGTCCGGCAAGCACGACGCGTTCCGGCCCGGTGATGGACAAGGAGAGGCCGCGGATGACGGGCTGCGATCGATCGTATCCGCCGGTGACGCCGTCGAGCCGCAAGACAATCTTGCCTGCGACCAGGCGGGTTGAGGGGATGTCCATCCGGATCGGCTGAAGCACCTCTATTCGGGACCGTGCGGACGATAGCGCTGCCTCCGCCGCCTCACGTCGGGCGTCGCGCAAGCGCGTGCCTGCTGCACCGGACGCTTCAGCCCGACCCTTCGCTGCATCCATCAATATTTTCGGCTGATCGCCTCTGCTCCGGCTCTTTGCCCCGGCACTGTCCTTGCGTGCCTTCCGCTCGGCTGCTTGCTGCGCGCGTTGCGCCGCCTCACGACCTGCCCTTTCCGCATGCGACAGGTCATGTGTCGCCGCATCCAGTTCCAACTGCTTGAGCGCACGATACGCGCTGTAATTCCCGCCATAACGAGACATGCCGAGCGTTGTCAGTTCGGCAATGGCATCCATCTCTTCCAGCAATTCACGATCATGGCTGACGACGATGGCGCCGCGCCGCCAGTGACGCAAAAGCTCGATCACCATATCCCGCCCTGCCCGGTCGAGATTATTGGTTGGCTCGTCAAGCAGAAGAAAATCCGGCTCGGCCATCGTGATCGCCGCGAGTGCAGCTCGCACGCGCTGCCCGCCGGAAAGCGTGGCAAGCGGCGTATCTGGAGCCGCACAAAGACTATAATGCTCGAGCGCCGCTTCCATCCTGGCGCCAGCCGTCCAGTCCGCTTCGGCCAGTTCGTCGACACTCGCCTGCCCCGCGGCCGCACGTTCGAGCATCGCCAGCGCCTCCCGCAAACCGAAGAGATCCGCAAGCGTCGCATCGGGCCCAGTCATCCCGTCCTGGCGCATCAGCGCAACCGTGCCAGACAAGGCGACACGACCGGCATAGGGCATCATGTTGCCGGCGATCACGTGCAAGAGCGTCGTTTTGCCCACGCCGTTGCGCCCGACGAGCCCGATACGCTCACAGGTAAAACTGAAATCGATGTTGGTGAAAAGCCGTTTGCCGTCAGACTTGATGCAGGACAGACCGGAAAGAGAAATCGACGAAGCCATGGGATAAAACATCTCGCTGCAGAACCAAAGGGAAAGTGGTTGCGAGTGTCAAATCCATCGTCGTCATGTCTCCTCTATTGAAGTGCCCTCAAGATAGGGCCGTTAACCCGATCGTTCAAGTCACATCAATTTGCGCGCCCTCCAAGGAGGAATCCGGCGATCTGGGGCCACCGTGCAAAAACAAAAAAACGCCCGGATTGCTCCGGGCGTTTGTATCTCCACGAGCGCGACCCTCTCACGAGGTGCCTGCGCTGACTGCCTTACTCGGCAGCCGGTGCCTTGTCCGTCATGTCCTGCAGCATCTGGTTTGCGGAAGCAGAGCCAGTGCTCTTCTTGCGCTCCTCGATGATGAGGTCGTCGCGGGTCGTCGCGATGCGGCGGATCTGCGTCATGGTGCCGCCGGTACCAGCCGGGATGAGGCGGCCGACGATGACGTTTTCCTTGAGGCCCTGCAGCGTGTCCGTCTTGCCGGCAATTGCAGCTTCCGTGAGAACCTTTGTGGTTTCCTGGAACGAAGCAGCCGAGATGAAGGACGGCGTCTGCAGCGATGCCTTGGTGATACCGAGAAGAACCGGTTCGCCATAGGCAGGCTTCTTGCCTTCTTCGATCAGACGATCGTTGTTGTCTTCCATCTCGATGCGGTCGACGTTGTCGCCCACGATGTACTGGCTGTCGCCGGCATCCGTGATCTCAACCTTCTGCAGCATCTGACGAACGATCACTTCGATGTGCTTGTCGTTGATGACAACGCCCTGCAGACGATAGACTTCCTGGATTTCGTTCACGAGGTAGGAAGCGAGTGCTTCCACGCCCTTGATCGCCAGAATGTCGTGCGGTGCCGGGTTGCCGTCGAGAATGTACTCGCCCTTCTCGATGTAGTCGCCTTCCTGAAGATGGAAGGGCTTGCCCTTCGGGATCAGGTATTCGACTGGCTCGACGCCGTCTTCCGCAGGCTCGATCTGAACACGGCGCTTGTTCTTGTAGTCGCGGCCGAGACGGATCGTACCATCGATTTCAGCGATGATAGCGTGATCCTTCGGACGACGCGCTTCGAAGAGTTCGGCAACGCGCGGCAGACCACCGGTGATGTCCTTGGTCTTGGCGCTTTCCAGCGGCGAACGTGCAAGCACGTCACCCTGGAAGACCTTCTGACCAGGCTCGACCGACAGAATGGCATCCACCGAGAGCTGGAAGCGGGCTTCGCCGCCACGAGACAGCTTGGCAACTGCACCGGACGCATCCTTGATCACGATCGAAGGCTTCAGATCTGAACCACGTGGTGTCGAACGCCAGTCGATAACCTGACGCTTGGTGATACCGGTGGATTCGTCGGTCGCTTCGAGAACGGAGAGACCATCGACCAGATCTTCGAAGTGAACAGTACCTTCCACTTCCGTCATCATTGGACGGGTGTAAGGGTCCCACTCTGCCAGACGCTGACCGCGCTTGACCTTGTCGCCATCATCCACGAACAGCTTCGAACCATAGGCGACGCGCTGCGAAGAACGCTCGACGCCACGCTCATCGAGGATGGTGACCGACATGTTGCGGCCCATGGCGATGAGAACACCTTCCGACGAGCGGAGGATGTTGCGGTTCTTGATCTGGATCGTGCCTTCGTAGGACGCTTCCAGGAACGACTGGTCAACCACGTTGGCCGTACCACCAAGGTGGAACGTACGCATGGTCAACTGCGTGCCTGGCTCACCGATCGACTGAGCGGCGATAACGCCGACGGCTTCGCCCATATTGACAGGCGTACCGCGTGCAAGGTCACGACCGTAGCAGACGCCGCAGACACCAACCTGGATTTCGCAGGTCAGAGCCGAACGGATGCGAACGGACTGGATGCCAGCCTTTTCGATCACGGCAACGTCGGCTTCATCGATCAGCGTGCCGGCCTTGACGATGTTCTCGCCAGTAACCGGGTTGTCGATGTCATCGAGCGATGTACGACCGAGAATACGGGCGCCGAGCGAAGCAACGACCTGACCGGCATCGACGATGGCAGTCATGGTGAGGCCCTTGTCGGTGCCGCAATCACGAGAGTTGACGATGCAGTCCTGCGCAACGTCGACGAGACGACGTGTCAGGTAACCGGAGTTCGCCGTCTTCAAGGCGGTGTCTGCAAGACCCTTACGGGCACCGTGGGTCGAGTTGAAGTACTCGTTAACGGTCAGGCCTTCTTTGAAGTTCGAGATGATCGGCGTCTCGATGATCTCGCCAGATGGCTTGGCCATAAGGCCGCGCATACCGCCAAGCTGACGCATCTGGTTCGGTGAACCGCGGGCACCCGAGTGGCTCATCATGTAGATGGAGTTCATCGGCTTCTGGCGGCCCGTATCCGGGTCGAATTCCACAGCCTTAATGCGCGCCATCATTTCTTCGGCGACCTTTTCAGTCGCCTTGCCCCAGGCGTCGACAACCTTGTTGTACTTTTCGCCCTGGGTGATGAGACCGTCATTGTACTGCTGCTCGTATTCCTTCACCAGGGATTCGGTGTCGCCAACGATCTTTGCCTTGGTGTCCGGAATGATCATGTCGTCCTTGCCGAACGAAATGCCGGCGCGGCAGGCATGGGTGAAGCCGAGCTGCATGATGCGGTCACAGAAAATGACCGTGTCCTTCTGGCCGCAATGACGGTAGACCGTGTCGATCATCTTGGAGATGTTCTTCTTGGTCATTTCCTGGTTGCAGGTCTCGAAAGGCACGTTCACATTCTTCGGCAGAAGTTCGCCGATGATCATGCGTCCAGGTGTCGTTTCGTAGATCTTGGACACCAACTTGCCGTCGGCATCGATCGTCTTGAAGCGGCCACGGATTTTCGCGTGCAGCGTCACGACCTTGTTTTCCAGAGCATGATGCAGTTCGCCCATGTCGGAGAAGGCCATGCCTTCGCCGGGCTCGCGCTCGTTCATGATCGAGAGGTAGTAAAGGCCGAGAACCATGTCCTGCGAAGGAACGATGATCGGTGCGCCGTTTGCCGGGTGCAGAATGTTGTTGGTCGACATCATCAGCACGCGTGCTTCCAGCTGCGCTTCAAGCGACAGCGGAACGTGCACGGCCATCTGGTCACCGTCGAAGTCGGCGTTGAACGCCGTGCAGACGAGCGGATGCAGCTGGATGGCCTTGCCTTCGACCAGCGTGGGTTCGAAAGCCTGGATGCCCAGACGGTGCAGCGTCGGTGCGCGGTTCAGAAGAACCGGATGCTCGCGGATGACCTCGTCGAGGATATCCCAGACTTCCGGCTTTTCCTTTTCAACCAGCTTCTTGGCCTGCTTGACGGTGGAGGAATAACCCTTGGCGTCAAGGCGGGCATAGATGAACGGCTTGAACAGTTCGAGCGCCATCTTCTTTGGCAGGCCGCACTGATGCAGCTTCAGTTCCGGACCGGTCACGATGACCGAACGGCCGGAATAGTCGACGCGCTTGCCGAGAAGGTTCTGACGGAAGCGGCCCTGCTTGCCCTTGAGCATGTCGGACAGCGACTTCAGCGGACGCTTGTTGGCACCCGTGATGACGCGGCCGCGACGGCCGTTGTCGAACAGCGCGTCAACGGATTCCTGCAACATACGCTTTTCGTTGCGGATGATGATGCCCGGTGCGCGAAGCTCGATAAGGCGCTTCAGACGGTTGTTACGGTTGATGACGCGACGATAGAGATCGTTGAGGTCAGACGTCGCAAAGCGACCGCCATCCAGCGGAACCAGCGGACGCAGGTCCGGCGGGATCACCGGAACGACCTTCATGATCATCCATTCCGGACGGTTACCGGATTCCATGAAGTTCTCGACGATCTTCAGGCGTTTCATCAGCTTCTTCTGCTTGAGATCCGAGGTGGTCTCAGCAAGATCGGAACGCAGATCGCCAGCGATCTTTTCGAGGTTCATCGAAGCGAGCATTTCATAGATCGCTTCAGCACCGATCATCGCGGTGAACTGGTCTTCACCGAATTCATCGACGGCAATCATGTACTCTTCTTCGGACAGAAGCTGGTTCTGCTTCATAGAAGTCAGGCCAGGCTCGGTCACGATGTAGTTTTCGAAGTAGAGAACGCGCTCGACATCCTTCAGCGTCATGTCGAGCAAGGTCGAGATACGCGAAGGCAGCGACTTCAGGAACCAGATATGGGCAACGGGAGCAGCAAGCTCGATATGGCCCATGCGCTCACGACGAACGCGCGACAGCGTCACTTCAACGCCGCACTTTTCGCAGATGATGCCCTTGTACTTCATGCGCTTGTACTTACCGCACAGGCACTCATAGTCCTTGATCGGTCCGAAAATGCGCGCGCAGAACAGGCCATCACGCTCAGGCTTGAACGTACGGTAGTTGATGGTTTCCGGCTTCTTGATCTCGCCGTAAGACCACGACAGGATTTTCTCCGGCGAAGCGATCGAAATCCGGATGGAATCGAAATGCTGCGCGGGCACCTGCGGGTTGAAAAGATTCATGACCTCTTGGTTCATGCCTTGTCTCCTTAAGGGGATGGAGCCCCTTGCTTGCATCTGGCGCGATCTTTCCCGGGCTGACCGGCCAGTGCTTCAAACATGGATCTATCCGCAAAATGCGGCGAAAGTGTCCGCCCACGAACACGCATCCGTGAGCGAAGCTGGCAGGCGCTCATTTCGAAGCGCCTGCCTTTTCTGATCTTATTCCGCCGCGTCAGGCAGCTGATCGGCAGCCTGCTGCTCTTCGAGCTTGGAGTTTTCCAGCTCGACGGAGAGACCCAGAGACCGCATTTCCTTGACGAGAACGTTGAAGCTCTCCGGAATACCGGCTTCGAAGGTGTCGTCGCCACGGACGATCGCTTCGTAAACCTTGGTGCGGCCCGCCACGTCGTCCGACTTGACGGTGAGCATTTCCTGCAGCGTGTAGGCGGCGCCGTAAGCTTCCAGAGCCCAGACTTCCATTTCCCCGAAGCGCTGACCGCCGAACTGCGCCTTGCCGCCCAGAGGCTGCTGGGTAACGAGCGAGTAAGGACCGATCGAGCGAGCGTGGATCTTGTCGTCGACAAGGTGGTTCAGCTTGATCATGTACATGTAGCCGACAGTCACCTTGCGGTCGAAAGCCTCACCCGTACGTCCGTCATAGAGAACCGACTGACCGGATTCATTCAGACCAGCGCGCTTCAGCATGGAAGCAACGTCAGGCTCATGCGCTCCGTCGAAGACCGGCGTTGCGATGGAGACGCCCTTGCGGGACTGTTCTGCCAGGCGCAGCAGCGCATCGTCGTCAAAGGAAGATACTTCATCCTTCGCTTCGGAGGCGTAGACTTCCGTCAGTTCCTTCTTCAGGTCGGTGATGTCCATCGTCTTGCGATACTCGTCGAGCAGATCGCCGATCTTCTTGCCCATACCGGCGCAAGCCCATGCGAGGTGCGTTTCGAGGATCTGACCGACGTTCATGCGCGAAGGCACGCCCAGCGGGTTCAAGCAGATGTCGACATGCGTACCGTCTTCCAGGAACGGCATGTCTTCGACAGGCACGATACGCGAGACAACGCCCTTGTTACCGTGACGGCCGGCCATCTTGTCGCCCGGCTGGATCTTGCGCTTTACAGCAACGAAGACCTTGACCATCTTCATGACGCCCGGAGGCATTTCGTCGCCGCGCTGGACCTTCTCGACCTTGTCCATGAAGCGCTGTTCAAGGCGCGACTTGGACTCGTCGTACTGACCACGCAGAGCTTCGATCTCGGACTGAACCTTCTCGTCCTCGACCGCGAACATCCACCACTGCGAGCGGGGATATTCGGAGACGACGGCGTTGGAAAGTTCAACACCCTTCTTGAAGCCCTTCGGACCGGCAATCGAAACCTGACCACGCAGCATGTCGACCAGACGGCCATAGACGTTACGGTCCAGAATGGCCTGTTCGTCGTCGCGGTCCTTGGCCAGGCGCTCGATTTCCTCGCGCTCGATAGCCATTGCACGTTCGTCCTTTTCGACGCCGTGACGGTTGAACACGCGAACTTCGACGACCGTACCGAACGTGCCCGGAGGCATGCGCATGGAGGTGTCGCGAACGTCGGAAGCCTTTTCACCGAAGATGGCGCGCAGAAGCTTTTCTTCCGGCGTCATCGGGCTTTCGCCCTTCGGCGTGATCTTGCCGACGAGGATATCGCCGGGCTGAACTTCCGCACCGATGTAGACGATACCGGCTTCGTCGAGGTTCTTCAGCGCTTCTTCCGAAACGTTCGGAATGTCGCGCGTGATTTCTTCCGGACCAAGCTTGGTGTCGCGGGCCATCACTTCGAATTCTTCGATATGGATGGAGGTGAACACGTCGTCGGAGACGATGCGCTCGGACATCAGGATCGAGTCTTCGTAGTTGTAGCCGTTCCATGGCATGAACGCGACGAGCGCGTTACGGCCAAGTGCCAGGTCACCGAGATCGGTCGAAGGACCGTCCGCGATGATGTCGCCCTTGTTCAGAACGTCGCCGACGGAAACCAGCGGACGCTGGTTGACGCAGGTATTCTGGTTGGAACGCTGGAACTTCTGCAGGCGGTAGATGTCAACGCCGGACTTGCCAGCATCGAGATCTTCCGTTGCACGGATAACGATACGTGTCGCATCCACCTGGTCGACCACGCCGCCACGACGGGCTGCGATAGCAGCGCCGGAGTCACGGGCAACGATCGGCTCCATGCCGGTACCGACGAACGGTGCTTCGGCGCGCAGGAGCGGAACGGCCTGACGCTGCATGTTCGAGCCCATGAGAGCGCGGTTGGCGTCGTCGTTTTCCAGGAACGGAATGAGAGCCGCGGCGACCGAAACCAGCTGCTTCGGCGAAACGTCCATCAGGTTGATGTTGTCACGCGGGGCCAGCATAACTTCGCCCGCATGACGGCAAACCACGAATTCTTCCGTGAATGCGCCTTCAGCGTCGAGCTCGGCATTGGCCTGCGCAACGTAATACTTCGCCTCTTCCATAGCGGAGAGGTAGATCACGTCGGTGGTAACCTTGCCGTCCACGATCTTGCGGTACGGGCTTTCGATGAAGCCGTACTTGTTGACGCGGGCGAATGTCGCCAGGCTGTTGATCAGACCGATGTTCGGGCCTTCCGGCGTTTCGATCGGGCAAATACGGCCGTAGTGGGTCGGGTGAACGTCGCGGACTTCGAAGCCTGCGCGCTCGCGGGTCAGACCGCCCGGTCCAAGAGCCGAAAGACGACGCTTGTGGGTGATTTCCGAAAGCGGGTTCACCTGGTCCATGAACTGTGACAGCTGCGAGGAACCGAAGAATTCACGAACGGCAGCAGCGGCCGGCTTCGCATTGATCAGATCCTGCGGCATCACGGTGTCGATTTCGATCGAGGACATACGTTCCTTGATCGCGCGTTCCATGCGCAGAAGACCCAGACGATACTGGTTCTCCATCAACTCGCCGACGGACCGAACACGGCGGTTGCCGAGGTTGTCGATGTCGTCGATTTCGCCCTTGCCGTCACGCAGCTCGACCAGCATCTTGACCACCGCCAGGATGTCGTCCTTGCGCAGCGTGCGCACGGTGTCTTCCACGTCGAGATCGAGACGCATGTTCATCTTGACGCGACCGACGGCCGAAAGGTCGTAACGCTCGGAGTCGAAGAACAGCGAGTTGAACATGGCTTCCGCAGAATCCATGGTCGGCGGTTCACCTGGACGCATCACGCGGTAGATGTCGAACAGAGCGTCCTGACGGTTCTCGTTCTTGTCTGCAGCAAGCGTGTTGCGGATATAGGCGCCAACATTGACGTGGTCGATGTTGAGGACAGAGATCTCGTCGAAGCCATGGCCAAGAATGACGGTCAGCGACTTGTCATCGATTTCGTCGCCGGCTTCGAGATAGATTTCACCCGTCTCGTAGTTGACGATGTCTTCGGCAAGGAAGTTGCCGTACAGGTCTTCGTCGCTGGCCTTGAGAGCCTTCAGGCCCTTGTCCGTCAGCTGACGCAGCAGGCGCGGGGTCAGCTTCTTGCCACCTTCGACAACGACTTCGCCGGTATCGGCGTCGATCATGTCGGTGATGACCTTGGCGTTCTTCAGCGTCTCGGGCTGGAAAGGAATGCGCCAGCCGTCAGCTTCGCGAGTGTAAGTCGCCTTGGTGTAGAACGTCGACAGGATTTCTTCGCCATCCATGCCAAGCGCCATGAGCAGCGACGTGACGGGAAGCTTGCGGCGACGGTCGATACGAGCGAACACGACATCCTTGGCGTCGAATTCGATATCGAGCCAGGAACCGCGATAAGGGATGACGCGCGCAGCAAAGAGCAGCTTGCCGGAAGAGTGGCTCTTGCCCTTGTCGTGATCGAAGAAGACGCCCGGCGAACGGTGCATCTGAGACACGATGACGCGCTCGGTACCGTTGACGATGAACGTGCCGTTATTGGTCATGAGCGGCATGTCGCCCATGTAGACGGACTGTTCCTTGATGTCCTTGATGGACTTCGCGCCTGTATCCTCGTCGATATCGAACACGATGAGGCGCAGCGTCACCTTGAGCGGCGCTGCGTAGGTCAGATCGCGCTGACGGCATTCCTCGACGTCGAACTTCGGTGCCTCGAATTCGTAAGATACGAATTCCAGCATGGACGCGCCGGAGAAGTCGGTGATCGGGAATACGGATTTGAATACGGCATTCAATCCCTCGTCGGGACGTCCGCCCTTGGGCTCGTCAACCATGAGGAATTGGTCATACGAAGCCTTCTGAACCTCGATGAGGTTCGGCATTTCCGCTACTTCTGGAATTCTGCCGAAAAACTTGCGTACGCGCCTACGACCGTTAAACGAAAGGGTCTGAGCCATCGTCGCTCCTTTAAAATTGCATCCGGGCCTGCAACGGACGGGAACCGATGGCCAGTCGACCCCGTCGAATAATGGGTAAAATCAATCTCGTTCCACTTCCCGGATCGATCAGGCCGGATTGCCTGATGAGCCGGTTCGGAACCATTCTCTTGAAGAACCCATTACCCAAGAACCGTTTTCAGGCGGTTCTTGGGTAATCGGTTTCAAACAGAGCGACAACGGGAGAAGGATTTTCCTTCTCCCGCCAGCAATCGCAAGATTACTTAACGTCGACCTTAGCGCCGGCGTCTTCGAGCTTCTTCTTGAGGTCAGCAGCTTCAGCCTTGGAAACAGCTTCCTTAACAGGCTTCGGCGCGCCTTCAACGAGGTCCTTAGCTTCCTTCAGGCCGAGGCCGGTGATAGCGCGGACTTCCTTGATGACGTTGATCTTGTTGGCGCCAGCGTCAACCAGGATCACGTCGAACTCGGTCTTTTCTTCTTCAGGAGCAGCAGCAGCAGCACCGCCGCCAGCAGCAGCAACTGCTACAGGAGCAGCAGCCGAAACGCCCCACTTCTCTTCGAGCAGCTTGGAAAGCTCAGCAGCTTCCAGAACGGTCAGCGAGGAGAGGTCTTCTACGATCTTTGCGAGATCAGCCATTTTTCAGTTCCTTTAATTCGGTTCGAACCGGTTTGAATATTTACAGCGAAAAACCGCCTTAAGCGGCTTCGTCCTTCTTGGAGTAAGCCGAGAACACACGAGCAAGCTGGCTTGCAGGTGCTGCCACAACCGTTGCGATGCGCGTTGCCGGGGCATTGAGAAGGCCCAGCAGCTTTGCACGCAGCTCGTCCAGCGAAGGCAGGGTCGCAAGCGACTTGACTGCATCTGCTGTCAGCGTGGTTGCGCCCATGGCGCCGCCCAGTACAACGACCTTGTCGTTGGTCTTGGCGAAGTCCATGACGACTTTCGGAGCAATCATAGGGTCAGTGCTGTATGCAATCAGCGTCTGTCCCTTGAAGAGATCTGACATCCCTTCCGACTCCGTACCCTGAAGAGCGATCTTGGCCAGGCGGTTCTTCGCGACCTTGACGGTGCCGCCAGCAGCACGCATTTTCGAACGAAAATCGTTCATCTGCGCAACTGTGACACCAGCATAGTGGGCCACGACAACTGAACCGGAAGCCTTGAAGACTTCGTTCAGCTCCGTGACGAATTCGCGTTTTTCCGCTCTTTCCACTGTCTGTCTCCAGTAGATGACTACACATTGAATGTGTACCCATCGGGTTTGCCTTTGCCTCAAGGAATTTCGTTGCCGAAATCCCAAGCGACGCTTGAGGATCCTGTCCCCCGCTCTGTCGCCGCAAACGGCTTCAGGCACAGGCACATCAGGTTCGAACCGGATTATTTAGCATCGTCTCGATGCGAAAATCCGGGCTCTTACCCGTCTCATGCAGGTTGAATGATTAAGGCCAATATCCCGAGAGATACCGACCACCTGCAATCTCGGACAGGAATTCCGGGTTGCCCCGGAAATTTCCGGCCCTTGCGAGCCGGAAATCTGTGTTGCCGCGCCTCATGTGAAGCGCGGCGAATGGATTAGGCCGTAACCGACGAAGGGTCGATCTTGAAGCCTGGGCCCATGGTGGAGGAGATGGCTACGCGCTTGACGTAGTTGCCCTTTGCACCCGTAGGCTTGGCCTTGATGACGGCGTCAGCAAAAGCCTTGATGTTTTCTTCCAGCGCCTTGGCATCGAACGAAGCCTTGCCAACGCCAGCGTGAACGATACCGGCCTTTTCGACGCGGAACTCGACAGCGCCGCCCTTGGAAGCCTTGACGGCACCAGCGACATCCATCGTAACCGTACCGACCTTCGGGTTCGGCATCATGCCGCGCGGGCCGAGAACCTTGCCGAGACGACCGACGAGCGGCATCATGTCAGGGGTCGCGATAACGCGGTCGAAATCGATCTTGCCGCCCTGAACCGTTTCCAGCAGATCTTCGGCACCAACGATGTCCGCACCAGCAGCCTTGGCTTCGTCAGCCTTGGCGCCACGGGCAAAGACAGCAACGCGAACGTCGCGGCCTGTGCCGTTCGGCAGGTTGACAACGCCACGAACCATCTGGTCGGCGTGACGCGGGTCAACGCCGAGGTTCATTGCAACTTCGATGGTCTCGTCGAACTTGGCGACAGCCCGTTCCTTAACCATCGAAATGGCATCGGTCAGGCCGTAGAGCTTGTTCGGGTCAACACCTTCACGGATCTTCTGTACGCGCTTTGCAAGCTTAGCCATGATCAACCTACCACTTCCAGGCCCATGGCGCGGGCGGAGCCCTCAACCATTGCCATTGCGCCTTCGATATCGGCTGCGTTCAGATCCTTCATCTTGGCTTCTGCGATCGTCTTGACCTGAGCCTTGGTGATGGAGCCGACCTTGGCGCCCTTGCCAGGCGTCTTGGAACCGGAGGTGATCTTAGCTTCCTTCTTCAGCCAATAGGTCATTGGCGGCTGCTTCATCGCGAAGGTGAAGGACTTGTCCTGGTAATAGGTGATGACGACCGGGATCGGCATACCCTTTTCCATTTCCTGCGTGGCGGCATTGAACGCCTTGCAGAATTCCATGATGTTAATGCCACGCTGACCAAGCGCAGGTCCGATTGGCGGGGACGGGTTGGCCGATCCTGCCTTCACCTGCAACTTGAGCTGGCCTGCAACTTTCTTAGCCATTTCTCTCTGCCTCTCAAATCGAACCGGTTGCCCGGCCCATATGCCGGAAAATCCGGCGGCTGCGGTTGCGTGGTTCGATCCCTGCCCCGGCTTAAGAGCCAGACGATCTTCCACGCGTTCTGCGACCATGGCCGCATTCCATCAGGCTTTCAAAGCAAGTACTTGCTCGACATTCCTGATGTATTTGATGAAGGGCACGAAAGCCCCTCGAAACTTGATCAGACCTTTTCGACCTGATTGTACTCCAGCTCCACCGGAGTAGCGCGACCGAAGATCGAGACCTCGACCTTAAGACGCGAGCGCTCTTCATCGACGTCCTGAACAACACCGTTGAACGATGCAAACGGACCGTCGGAGACGCGAACCTGCTCGCCGATTTCGAACGATACCGAAGACTTCGGACGCTCGACGCCCTCCTGAACCTGACCGAGAATACGGTCGGCCTCGGAGTCGGGGATCGGAACCGGCTTGTTGTCGGAACCGAGGAAGCCGGTGACTTTCGGCGTATTCTTGATGAGGTGATAGGCCTCATCCGTCAGGTTGGCGCGCACCAGCACGTAACCTGGAAAGAACTTACGTTCGCTATCGACCTTGCGACCGCGACGCACCTCGACGACCTTTTCAGTCGGAACGAGGATTCTCTCGAACAAATGGTCCAGACCCTTCTGGCGAACCTTTTCTTCGATCGATTCAGCAACCTTCTTCTCGAAATTCGAGTAGGCCTGAACGATATACCAACGCGCTGCCATTATAGTTCTCCGTTCGATTCGTTAGCGGCCGACGTTCAGCACGAGGCTGAGCAACCAGCCGATGAGCTGATCTGCCGCAAAGAAGAACAGAGCCGCAAAAATGACCATAACCAGCACCATTGCCGTGGAAATCATGGTCTCGCGGCGCGATGGCCATGTGATCTTCGACGCTTCGGCGCGCACCTGCTGCAGAAACGTAAACGGATTGGTTTTGGATGCCATTGACTGCCCACGCAATTACGGCGCGTAAAGCCGATACTAATCAGCCCCACGCACCGCGTGTCTGTTTTGACCCTACATAAACGCCGATTCCCATTTTAACAAGAGGAAATCGACATTCGGCGAATTCGCCGGATAACCGGCACCCCATCCGCCATGCAGCGAAGTTGCGCGCTTGCGAGTGAGGAAGTGGCAGGGGCAGAGGGGCTCGAACCCCCGACCTGCGGTTTTGGAGACCGCCGCTCTACCAACTGAGCTATACCCCTTTAAGACCAGCCCAGACTCAGCTTAACGCCTCGCCCGTGCGGTGTGCGCCTCCTTTAAGGCGATGCGCCAAGATTGGCAAGGGTATTTTTGCTTTTTTCCTCGATCCCACGATCCACAGGCAGGTCCAGGAAGAAGACGTGTGAAAACACGCTGTCGCACACGTATAATTTAACTTACTAAAATATTAACAGAGTATTTACAAAATATAAACGCGTTTAAATAGAAATTTTTGAATATCGGCGTGAACCAAACCGAGTATTGCCTCGTTATGGCATCGTCTTGTTACGTCTGTCTTCAGGCCGCGAGACAAACGCCGCTCGAATGAGTTGTAGCGGCGCTTCAGACTTCATTCTGCTGCAGGAAGATATGATGGCTTCCCGCGCGCTTTCCGGCGGTGCGGGTGTCCAGGTCATGCTGGTCGGTCGCATTAGTGCTCCTCGTTCATCTGCGGCTAAGAGACATGATAAATCAACTGCAACATATGAAGACCTCTCTCAAGATCACGATCACCTTCGCGATCCTCATCGTTGTCGCGGCAACGGTCAGCTTTCTTAATTATCGCAGCATTCATTTCATCGACAAGACGAATGGCTGGATCCAACACACCAATGAAGTCTACCGGGCGACGAACAGCATTCTCGTTGCTATCGTCAATCAGGAAACGGGATTGCGCGGCTATCTCATCGCCGGCAAGGACGAGTTCCTCGATCCCTATCGTGGCGGGATCAAGGACTACGAAGCTGGGCTAGCCAAGGTAAAGGAATTGACCGCGGACAACCCCGTCCAGCAGCAAAGGCTTGCTGCGCTTGACGAACAGGCCAGCGCTTGGCGCACAAACATTGCAGAAAAAGAGATTGCACTGATGCGCAATGCGGCCACCGCCGAGGAGGCAAGAGCGCTCGAGGCTCAAGGTGCGGGCAAATCTTATATGGACAATATCCGCAGCACCATTGGGGCCATTCAGGAAACTGAGCGAGCCCTGATGACGACACGAAACGCAGATGGCGATGCGGCGGTTACCAATTCAGACTGGGTGAACCTTGCTGGTCTGATCGGCCTTACGGGTTTCGCTGTGTTTGGTGGCTTCGCGCTGTATCGGGGCATTGCCGAACCGGTTGGCAGTTCCACGGCTGTCATGCGTAAGCTCGCCGAAGGCGATCTCGACGTGGATGTGCCATTCACCGAACTGAAGAACGAACTCGGTGAGATGGCGCGTGCTGTCGAGGTCTTCAAGCAGAACGCCATCAAGGTGCGTGAGATGAACGCCCAGGAGGCAGCGCTGCAGGCAAAGAGCGCAGATCTCCAATCCAATATCGGTGAGGTGGTCTCGGCAGCCGTGGCCGGCGACTTCACCAAGCGCATTACCAAGAACTACAACAATGTCGATCTCGACAGGTTCGCAGCTCAGGTCAACGAGTTGGTCGCCTCCGTCGATCGCGGTGTTGCAGAAACCCGCCGTGTCATCTCCGCCCTTTCGGACGGCGATCTGACGGCAGGCATGCATGGTGACTTCCAGGGTGCGTTTGCCGAACTTCGAGACAACGTCAACCACACCATGGCAAACCTTCGCCACCTTCTCGGTCAGGTTCGCGTCGCAATCGAAACCATCAATGGTGGCGCAGGCGAGATGCGCACAGCCTCCGGCGAGTTGTCCAAGCGCACCGAGCAGCAGGCTGCCTCTCTCGAAGAGACCTCAGCGGCTCTGGAAGAAATCACCGCAGCGGTGAAGAACTCCACCGAGCGCGCCACCGAGGCCAGCCTTATGGTTGACGAGGCACGCCGTTCGACCGAACAGTCCAGCGCCGTCGTGCAGAATGCGGTCTCCGCCATGGGCCGCATCGAACAGGCGTCTGGTGAGATTGGCCAGATCATCAACGTTATCGATGAGATTGCCTTCCAGACAAATCTGCTCGCGCTCAACGCGGGCGTCGAAGCGGCGCGCGCTGGCGACGCTGGCAAGGGCTTTGCCGTTGTTGCCCAGGAGGTTCGCGAGCTGGCGCAACGCTCCGCCAACGCTGCGAAGGAAATAAAGACGCTGATCTCCCGCTCCGGCGATGAGGTTCAGTCTGGCGTCAAGCTGGTCACGGCGACGGGCGAAGCCCTCGGCCAGATCCAGAACCATGTGGTCAAGATCAACGAGCACGTTCACTCGATCGCCACCGCAGCTCGGGAGCAGTCCACTGGACTGTCGGAGGTCAACACCGCCGTCAACCATATGGACCAGATGACGCAGCAGAATGCCGCCATGGTGGAGGAATCAACGGCCTCCTCCAATCGTCTGGCCGATGAGGCATCCAACCTCGCCCGCCTCATCACCCGCTTCAAGCTGGACGATACGGCCCCTGCCCTTCGCGCCGCATCGCTCGATGCAACGCCGGTCCTTTCTCCCGCCCGCGCACTGGGCGGCAGGTTGACCAAAGCGTTTGGCGGAAGAACAGCTGTTGCTGCTGCTCCAGGTCAGTGGGAAGAGTTCTGAAAACGATAGTAGCAACGCTGGTCCGCAACAAAGCGGACTGGCGGTGCTGACAGAATGGGTTTTTCGACAAACGCCCGGTGGCCTCCCACCGGGCGTTTTTGCTTGAATGCGAAGTGCGACGCGGATGGGGATCCGGCAAATGGTCAGCCGTCACATCCGGTAGTGACAGATCCCGTGTACCCAAAAAGCAAAAGCCCCGCTGTCGCCAGCGGGGCTTTGTCAAATCCCTTGCGGGAAAAGATTACTCGATGATCGAGGCAACGATGCCGGCGCCGACGGTACGGCCGCCTTCGCGGATAGCGAAGCGCAGCTTTTCTTCCATCGCGATCGGAACGATCAGCTCGACTTCAACCGTGACGTTGTCGCCAGGCATAACCATTTCCGTGCCTTCTGGAAGCGAAACAATACCGGTAACGTCAGTCGTACGGAAGTAGAACTGCGGACGGTAGTTCGTGAAGAACGGCGTATGACGGCCGCCTTCTTCCTTCGTCAGGATGTAGGCTTCTGCCATGAACTTCTTGTGCGGCTTGACCGAACCTGGCTTGCAAAGGATCTGACCACGCTCAACGCCATCGCGCTGTACGCCACGAACCAGTGCACCGATGTTGTCGCCAGCTTGGCCCTGATCGAGCAGCTTGCGGAACATTTCAACGCCGGTAACAGTCGTCTTCGACGTCGCACGAATGCCGACGATCTCGACTTCTTCACCAACCTTGACGATACCACGCTCAACGCGGCCGGTCACAACCGTACCACGACCGGAGATCGAGAACACGTCTTCGATCGGCATCAGGAACGGCTGGTCGATCGGACGCTCAGGCGTCGGAATGTAGGCGTCAACCTGAGCCATAAGCTCGCGGATGGCGTCTTCGCCGATCTTCTTGTCGGAATCTTCAAGAGCAGCAAGTGCCGAACCCTTGACGATCGGAATGTCGTCGCCTGGGAAGTCGTAGGACGACAGAAGTTCGCGAACTTCAAGCTCGACGAGCTCCAGAAGTTCTGCGTCGTCAACCTGGTCAACCTTGTTGAGGAACACGACGATCGCCGGAACGCCAACCTGGCGAGCAAGCAGGATGTGCTCGCGCGTCTGCGGCATCGGGCCGTCAGCAGCAGAGCAAACCAGGATCGCGCCGTCCATCTGCGCAGCACCGGTGATCATGTTCTTCACGTAGTCGGCGTGGCCGGGGCAGTCAACGTGAGCGTAGTGACGGTTCGGGGTCTCATACTCAACGTGCGCCGTCGAAATCGTGATACCACGAGCCTTCTCTTCAGGAGCCGCGTCGATCTGGTCATACGCCTTGAACTCGCCGAAGTACTTCGTGATCGCGGCAGTCAAAGACGTCTTGCCGTGGTCAACGTGACCGATCGTGCCGATGTTGACGTGCGGCTTATTCCGCTCAAACTTGCTCTTTGCCAT
>NZ_JBQEPP010000010.1:0-22585 GCF_052045735.1 Agrobacterium sp. 22117
ACTTTCTGTATTAGCGATTTCCTTCGTGTTTTCTATTTGTTTTGTCTGTTGGAAGATGCTTCCGATATAGCTTCCGAACACGGAGGCTGCTTTGGTGCCTGCGGCCGCCGACAACGCAGAGTTCCCGAGGGATTGTGTTTCGCTCATCTGGACGATGCCACTCGTTGTGGTCGGCGCGTTTGCGGGCTTGGTTCCGCCCAGTAGTCCGAGGAAACCGCCGATAACAATTGGTACAGCCCAGAAGATATGTCCGTTTGGGTCAGATTGATTGACTGGATCGTTTCCGGCGTAGGCGTATCGGTTTGTTCCTACGCCTTCCTGTGTTGGATCCCAGTCGTCAGGCGAGATGAAACGGGCATTGGCCCCTTGAGCGAAGGGAACGACGAGGAGGCAGGCGATGAGCAAGATGCTCTGAAGCCTGATCAGCATGCTTTTGAAGCCTGAATGCTGTTGCATGGAGGGTTTCCGCTGTGAGGAATGACAGTGAGGGCGAAGCTGCGGAGCCGATGCGCGCTCCGCAGCAATGATCGCTAGTGGTGGGCAGGGAGGTTCGTGCTCTGCGGGAGGTTTATCTGCAGCCCCTGAAGATCGATCGGGTCGATGTCCTCGTCATGGATATTGGGGCCAGCCTCTTCATCAGGCGGAATGAACCGGCCAAAGGTTGGATCGTAGTACCTTGCATTGAGGTACATGAGGCCGGTTTCGGCATCGAAGCGCTCGCCGATGTAGCCCTTTTTGGTCTGCATGTTCTGGTTGGTCGCCTCACCGTAGGCCGCGTACCCCGTCTGTTCGGTGATCCCGCCGGACTGGCCGGTAACCAGGCGCACCGACTGGAGATGGTCGCGATGCAGATAGCTCGGCGTGGTAGCATTGGTCGCCGTCGTCGAGATTTTGACATCGGGGTGCGGATACCGGACATAGACCTCCGACCCTGGCGTGGTCCGGTCGATCTCGATGTTGGCATTCACGTAGAGCGTTTTACTGGAGGGCGATGCCTTGATTGCCCGTGATCCGTCAGGACCGTAGGCAAAGGTGGCAGTCGATGTTCCTTCGGTTACGCTTGCCAGCAGGTTCGAGCGGTCCCAGGTCAATGTACGTGTGCCGTCGGATGTCATGTTGCCATTGGCATCGTAGGCTATGGTTTTTGCGCCGATCTGGGTCGCTGCATGGGGCCTGCTGGCTGTACCGCTCGGATATTGATAGACGCCACTTACGCGGCTACGGCTCAAGAGGTTGCCGGAGGGTGAGTAAGTGTAGGTCTCGCTTAGAGCACTATTGCCAGCATTGACGGCCTGTGTCAGTTGCCCGAGGTCATCGTAAGTGTAGGTCCAGTTCTCCGATGGCGTCAGACCGGTGATTGTCTTGATGCGCCCCAGCTTGTCACGGGTGTACTGGTTGTCCATGAGCACAGTGGTGCCCTTCTTTGTGACGACCCGGGTCATCCAGCGCCGGGTTGGCGAATAGGTGAACTCTGTCGTCACGCCATTGGCGTAGGCAATCGATTTGGTCTGGCCATCCGCTTCGTAAGTAGCCGCAGTGACATGACCAGGTATGGCAAGCAGTTCATTGGCGGCGTTATAGGACCAGGGAGCTGCTGAGGTGCCTACATCGAGAGGGGCCGGTGTGTAGCTGATCGCAAGTGTCAGATCGGGCTTTCCCTTTCTCTCGGTCATCGTATGGGTGATACCATCGATTATCGAGGTGGTGGTCAGGATGGTCCCGTTGCCCGTCTGGCTCATGCTGTAATGGTGGGTCGCAGTTCCGTTCACCGCCCGTGTCAGCAACCCGACATTATGGAAGGGTGCCGCACCGATGCCACTGGCGGCGGTGTCGTAGGTGTTGGTCACCGTGGTCGTGGCCGTCGTTTCTCCTGCTCCCTTGACCGACTTCGTCCTCAGCCGCCCGATTTGGTCGTAGGCAAGTGTCGTCACCGCACCACGTGCGTCCGTCTGGCCGGTCAGGCGCTTGGCATTGTCGTAACGATAGGACCAGCTTCCAAGATCCGGATCCTTTGCGGTCAGGCGGTTGTCGACAAGATCGTAGGTGTAGGTCCAGGTCGCGCCGCCATGATCTTTGACCTGCCGAAGACGGCCCTTCATATCGTAGCGTCTGGTCTCGGCCACCCATGATCCCGACAGCTGTGACGCCTTCAGGATGATGTTGTCGTTCTTGTCCTTGACGGTGCGATGCAGCTTGCCTTCCTCGTCCGTCATGCGGATATCGACAACCGGCACGCTGGTTGTGTTCGCAAGGCTTTGCGGCTGCAGCAGATAGGAGTAGGTCCGTTGAGAGCCATCCGGATTGACCGTCTTTACCACCCGGTTTTGCCAGTCGTAGGAGTTGACCGTCCATTGCGCGGCTTCATTGGCATAACGGGTAAACGCTGTCTGCGCCTTGTTGCCACGTGCATCGTAGGTGGTATCGGTAATGCGGGTCTGCCCACTGGCAGTCTCACCTGAGGTCTCCACTCGCCATGTCCGGCCGAGACCATCGTAATAGCTGCGGTCAAACACCGTTCCCGAACCAGTCGCCGTTGCCTTATAGGTGACGACAGCCTGGGTTTGAGGATTGCCTTCGTTCTCGTAGCGGGTGTTGACGTAGCCACCCGTGCCCGAGTTCGTCTCGCCATAGGGCCGGCAAAAGGCATCATATGTGTAGGTATGGGTTATGCCGTTCCAGTCGACCTTGGCCGCAGGCTTGCCGCACACGAAGTTGGGGGTGAAGGTCGTAACGAAACGCGTATCGGCCGACAGGCTACCATTGGCAAAATACTTCGGCGCCCGTTCCTTGATCACGTGCAACTTGTATGTCGCATCATAATCCCACTCCGTCCGGTTACCTGCTCCATCCACATGCGACAACTTGTTGCCATTGGTGTCGTAGGTGAAGCTCTCCACATAAGAGCTGACGGGCTCCACCTGTTTGTAGAAGCGCCTCATCGTCAGATTACCCTTCGTGGGCGCTGTCGTCTCGCTCGTTGCACCGTCGTAATAGAAAGCGGTCTGCTCTTCAAAAACATCACTATCGGTGCTGAAGACGCCATTGGTCAGGGAGCGCGCGCTGCTCACACTGGGGAGCGATACGATATAGTCCGCCGTGTTGGGAACATACGACGTGACCAACCATGTCTCGTCACCTGTGATATCCTTGCGGCCGAAGTCGCGCGCCTGCGTGACATTTCCATAGGCATCGAACTCATTCTCTCGACGCAGGACGATCGACGAGCCACCCTCCGACAACGTCGTCTCCGTCGCTGTGTTCAACGCGGTGTAAGGTGCAGTCGTATTCTCGATGGCATAGGTGCTGACAACCGTCTTGCGCGCCACGCCCGCACCATCACGATACTCGATCTGCAACGGCTTGCCGATGGCTGCGTAAGCCTGGCTGAACGTGATGTCTATGCTCGGGCAAGCCGTCTCGCCAGACGCGCAGGGCAGCTTTGCCGTCAGGCCGGCAAAGCCCAGGAACTTGCGCTCCTTGTAATCATAACGACCGCCACGATAGCTGTACTCCGTGCGCGACACGCCACCCCGACCGTCCTTCTCCACGATCGCCGAAACCGTCTGCGTCACAAACGGCATCCGCGTCCCAGCCGTCAGACCCCACTCACTCGACGGCTTGTACTCAACCTCAACAACGCCACCCTCAGGATACGTAACCGACGTCAGCAAATCAGGAATGGGGCCAGTCGAATACCAAACCTCGCCAGCGGAAAATCCGCCATCCAAATAGTTTGTGGGCGCACCGTTAAGAATAGATGGCTGGGCTCTCAACAAGTCTGGTTTACCATCACCATTGAAATCGCCAATGGTATGGATACCCAGCGCCGGAAGTTGTCGCTTCCTCCAGACGCCGCCACCTAAAGATTGAACGACTTCGATCCCACTCTCGACAAGGTAATCATATCCATATGATTGAGCTGCAGGATTACCACCAGGCGAAGCTGAGAAAACAAGATCAGCTCGCCCATCGACGTCAAGGTCAGCGAATAGATTCAAGCAACCCACGAGCGGAGGCCCTGATGGAGGCATACCATTGGGACCTCGGATAATGTTTGTGCCGCATCTAAGGGTAGTGTCGAAGGAGTAAACTCTTTGGAAGGAGGTGCCGGTAGACAAATATATCCCCACGTCGATTGGGTGATAGTGTCCTTTCTCGCCTTGCGCCAACCCTATCCCAAAATTCAACCGATCTAACGTACCGTCTCCGTCTAGATCTATGCCGTCAGCGAACTGGTTTTGCGGATAGGTTACTGTCGCCTCCGAAAGCAACGTAAGGCTGTCGCCGTTGGCGATTTCGTGGAAGTAATGTGTCCTATTATAAGATTGTTGACCATATTCTAAATCAACTTTCCCATTTCCGTTAACGTCAAATGGTATCGATGACGCGAAGGTCATATAGGACGGAGCTGACATATCTCTGACAGCAAAACTTCCTTGCTCATACTTATAGTATCGCGGCTTTCCGTTGGTGCGGCTAAATAAAACGTCACTGATTATCTCTGCCTTCCCATCCCCGTCCAAGTCACCGATATAAGAGGGCATTGTTTCGTTGAACGTGGGGTTGCCTACTGTGAGAGTGTGCTCTGAAATTTCGATTTGACCACCGATGAATGTTATGAGGTACACGTACAAATTTTCGCCATACCAGCTCGCGACATCAGAAGTGCCGTCCCCATTAAGATCGTGGATTTCAACCCTTCCGTTGAGGGTGATGGGCCAGCCATATCCTGTTGCATCTTGACGCGATCTAGGAAGGTTCCAATAACAAGGGATCGACTTGCTCGTTGCAGTTGATGATCCTATCTGTGCCCTAAAGAAGCCCGGTCCATTCGAGATCAAGAACTCCATCTTACAGACGTGTGGGTCGCCCTGCTCATTTGGGAATATCGACAGCACATCGGATTTTCCGTCACCATTAAAGTCAGCCGGTCGATCGACCACCCTTCCCTTGTATGCATTGCGGTCCTGTGGTGGCGTGTGAAGTCGCTGGGTACCTTTCTCGTATCCGAGATCAGAGTCTGAGTAAGTGAACCTGGTGGCTGACAAATTACTTCCTACAAGCTCGCCGGCGAAAATCGTCCAGTCCGCGCCAAACTCCTGAAGTCTGATTAAACGTTCAAGGTTGGTCGAAGGGCTGGTCTCTTGAGTCAGGGAATAAGCCTTTATGGTCCCCGTATTTGATCTTACTTCGATCCGCTTTAATTGCTGATCGAGTTTAGCAAGGCCACGGCCGGTGGCTTTCGTTTGGTAAGCTGGATGTTGTGTGGATACGAACTTGATCTCGGTGCCAACACTTGTACCCTCGGCGCCGTATGTAATCGTACTGGGATAGCATACGGGCAAGGTGCGGCAGGTATAGCTGTAAGTCACCACATTGCCGTTGGTGTCGATGCGCTCCGCGAGCAGCCAGCGGTAGCCGTTTTTGATTAGTTCTGGATTGTTATCGCTAGAATCAACTGTAGTCCCCCAAAAAGAGATCGGCTTGAAAACGGATCGGGTGCCGTTCTTGCTCGTTACAGTCCAAATGTTGTTTTCAAGTTTTATACGATCCCGACTTTCCACCTTGGATGCATGCGTGCCCCCCGTCTGGCACGAGGGGGAAGTTATACCTGTTCCGCAAGAGACTAGATCTCGGCCGTCAAGTTGATAAACGTCGGTACCATCGAATTTCGGAGTTCCATTTATCGGCGCAGTCCTAACGATATCGGGGACGCCATCAAGGCTCCATCCTACCCCGATCCATCCCGCCTGCCATCCTCCAGATCCCAAGCCCCCTTGTGACGAATAGTTTAGCGAAAGGCTAGGTTCAAAGCCGTGGAACCCTGGAACTTCGAGCTTAACCGTTTCCGAGAAGGCGCCGTTCCCAAGAAGAGTAGGCGAACGTGTTTTGTATGCGGATCCAAGGGGATTACCAATCGTCGGTGTGCGTTTCGATGGATCCGTTTGTTCAGGCCCTTCTGATGCGCTTGCGGCGCGAGCTTGTTTGGACTTTTCTTGACCGTCCTCAACAAACCTCCCAGGTTCGCTCCGGTCCTCTAGTGCTTTGTCCTCAATCAGTTCACCTGATTGAACCTCGCCAGCAGCGTCGCCTTTGATAGAACGCGCGTTTGCACGATCGACCGTACGCTCACCGAGCGAATTCTTGGATTGATCTGAGGCACTTTCGCCGCTGGGGTCGAAAACCTCATGCGCAGTACTTCTCGTTGGTCCGATGGATGAGGAAGCCCCAATCCCATAACCATTCCTGGACCCGCCATGGGAAGGTTCAGCAGCCCAGACAGATATTCCAGTCCAAGATAAATAGATTGAAGAGCCGAAAATGAACCCTGAAAAAAGGCAAAGAAGTACGGTGGCGGCTGAAGCCGCAAAAACTGCCCGGTTGTTAAACATGAAGCCCTCTGCCCGCCAATCTCAACGGAATCATTCTTGATGCATAAACTCATAATATGCAACCGGGAGATACTGGAATTGGATTGAAGGGGGCACTTTCACACCAAAACGTGCATTCGTGATCACCTTTGTCGTCTTGAGCGCTTCAATTCGAGGGGGTCAGCTGGGCGGCATCCCAAATTTCGTCTTAACGATAGACTCCTCCATTGGAGGACTGGCTAGAGGTTTGCCAAATCAAAGAATGATGAGGAAAACCTTCATGAATAATTGCGGAACCGCTAGTCCTTGGACATAAGGTTGTATCGGGTGCTCCGAAACCATTTAAAAGCAATTTCCAGGTGAAACGGGCGGGCGTTTTCTATGAAGTTTTCGACGCTTGCGTTAGCGACAATTCCAATATTTCTTATTGGTTGCAGCTCGACTACGCCTATTGACGACGTGTTTTCTTTGAAAATAAACGAACTTGATCCACAGGGCAGGCCTCTTCCGCAGTCGTCTCGATCGTCGCGCGGTTACACAAGAACAGGCGACGGCCCGCTCTTTACAGGGGTCACGCAGTACGGGACCG
Organism: Agrobacterium sp. 22117; assembly: GCF_052045735.1. Lineage (NCBI taxonomy): Bacteria > Pseudomonadati > Pseudomonadota > Alphaproteobacteria > Hyphomicrobiales > Rhizobiaceae > Agrobacterium > Agrobacterium sp. 22117. The sequence continues at coordinate 6,961 of NZ_JBQEPP010000010.1, forward strand.
GAAGTTTCGTTGGTAGTCAAGCGACAGTCAGTGCTGCCAAAACATCTAGTGGGGGAGAGGGCTTCACTCTCAATCTTGTCGACGCTCCTCTGACATCTGCCGCAAAAAGCGTACTGGGCGACACATTAGGGATCAATTATGTTATCGATCCCCGTGTTAGCGGCAAAATAACGCTTCAGACAGCAGCGCCTGTTTCCAAAGAGACTATCATTGAAATTTTCGAGGCAGCTCTGACGATCAACAATGCTGTCATTACAAAGCAGAATGATACATATCGGATTGTTCCATCATCCGAAGCATTCGCGACAACACCTGCGGTCAACTCCGGATCAGCAGCGATGAGCGGCCCCGGTATAAGAGTGCAGGCGTTTGAATTGAAATATGTTTCTGCTTCAGAAATGAAGAATATCCTCGAACCAATAAGCCGGCGTGGCTCAATACTCCGTGTCGATGACACACGTAACTTGATTGTTGTTGCTGGAACGGCGAATGACCTATTGGCAGTACGCAATGCCATGAGCATTTTCGACGTCGATTGGATGAAGGGTATGTCAGTCTCTCTTCGTCCGTTGAAAGCCTCTCAGCCAACAGCAGTCGCAAAGGAACTTAGCTCAATTTTTGCCACCGAGAGTGGTCCCGGCAACAAGATTATCCGCTTCATACCCAACGATCGGCTGAATGCCATCCTTATCATCACGTCTCGGCCCGCGTATTTGGACCGCGCCGCCGCTTGGATCTCTCAGCTCGATCGCCTTGCGGCCACTAACGAGCAAAGGCTGTTTGTCTATAACATTCAGAACCGGCCCGCCAAGGAATTGGCACAGGTCCTACAATCAATTCTGAAAGGTCGTGGGTCGCACAACTCCGCTGCTAGCGCGTTCGATGCACCCATAGCACCTGAATTACAAACAACGTCTCTCACTGACGCGTCAAGCGCAATTGAAGAAGCAAAAGGTCCTGAGATTGATTCCTCATCTCCGGCTTCTGCTAGCGAAAAACCCAATGTTTCTGTAGTGGCCGACGTAGAAAACAACGCTCTCCTTATCTCCACGACCGCTCGGGAATATGAACGCATTGAGCCCTTGCTTCAGCAACTCGATGTTATTCCGACGCAAGTGATGATTGAAGCAGTGATTGCTGAAGTCACTTTGAATGATGAGCTTCGGTTCGGGCTCCGTTGGTTTTTTGAGAACGCCAATTTTGGCGTGGGCTTCTCGGATCTAGCTTCCGGCGCAGTAGGGGCAAGCTTCCCTGCACTATCGTGGAGTTACGCCACTAACGACGTGAGAGTAACGCTGAATGCACTTTCGAGCATCACTGACGTGAACGTCGTGTCTGCGCCGACGCTGATGGCGCTGAACAATCAGAAGGCGATCCTGCAAATTGGTGATCAAGTCCCAATTGTTACACGACAATCGCAGAGTACGAGCAGTGTCGACGCTCCTGTTGTGAACTCCGTGGAGATGAAGGACACGGGCATTATTCTGACTGTCGTCCCGCGCATCAACACCTCAGGAAAGGTCATGCTCGACATTCAGCAAGAGGTCAGCGATGTCGTAAAAACGACCTCGTCAGGCATCGATTCACCGACAATCCAGCAGAGAAAGATATCGACCCGTGTTGTCGTTGACGATAGTGAAAGCCTGGCGCTGGGCGGACTGATCCAACAGCGCAATAACCTAGTCCGGACGCAGGTTCCTATTTTGGGGAACATTCCACTGCTGGGGAACGCGTTCAAAAACAAAAACGATCAAATCCGCAAAACCGAACTCATCATTTTTATCCGGCCACGTATCGTCCGGGATGCCAACGAGGCTCGAAAAGTCACTGAAGAGTTTCGGCAGCAACTGAACTTCAACTCTGATATCCAAAAGCGTCGCGGAGGCCCCAACAAGCTAAATGAAGAAATGAAACGTTTAGCATACTGAGCTTAGAAAATGAACCTATTACTGAACACCCTGCTCGTAATCTGTTTCGTTGCTATCTGTTATGCCGACCTTCGATGGTTGATCATACCCAATGCAGTGAACGTTGCCGTACTGATTTCCGGACTTATTGCTCGGGCCGCCGATGGTGGAATGTCGGTGTTGTGGGCGCTGGCGTCAGTAGTGATAGCCTACTCGCTGATGTGGCTTGTGCGCATGGTACATTTCAGACTAACCGGAAGGATCGGGCTTGGAATGGGGGACGTAAAGTTAGCAAGTGCGTCTGCAGCTTGGTTTAGCTTCTGGATGTTTCCCTTATTCATTTTTCTGTCTTCGGCTTTCGCGCTGTTATTTATACTCGCTGTGAGCCTGACCAATCCACAACGGCTAAAGAATAAAATTCCTTTTGGCCCGTTCCTCGCCGCATCGCTCATCGCCACGTGGAATATTGAGCCTTCAATATTGACAATGACAGGGACTGCACTGTGATTAAATCAAAAGATCGTAGATCGGCATCTCACTCGGTTGACGGCTTCACACTCGTAGAACTGCTGGTGGTCCTAGCAATCATAGGACTAATCGCGGCTCTCGCGACGCCCCAAGTGCTGCGGTACCTCGAGTCAGCAAAGGTTGAGACCACGAAAGCGCAAATTAGAAACCTCTCAAACGCGCTCGAGCTATATTACCTCGATACAGGCAATTATCCGACCACGGAGCAAGGACTTTTAGCCCTCTCAACAAGACCTAGCAATGCAACGGTCTGGAACGGTCCATATGTAAAAAATGGGGGCGCATTCTCAGATGCATGGTCCGTGCCATATCAGTATCGTAGCCCCGCCGAAGACAAGCCGTTTGAAATTCTATCTCTCGGGCGCGACCGGAAGGTCGGCGGTACCGGAAACGACGAAGATCTCGTCAACAATTGAGTTGCTATTCTATGAGAGCCGCGATCTTCCTCCTTGCATTTCTGTGGTGTGGATCCCAGCCAGCTTTTCGTGAGCCAGATGCGCCAACAGATCTCCGGTCGTACGTCGAATCGTTCTTTGAGCCAAAAAAAGACCTTCTTGCTGTTAAAATCGCGGTGGATCGGTTGGTAAATCCGGCAATAAATTCTCTCGCGATTCAATCTACTATTGCTCAGATGGAGCGAGACGTACTTTCACTTGCCGGTGCTGGCAATAGCAATATGAAACTGGATGCTCTCAAGCGGTACCTCTATGAGAGTGGGGCGTGGAATCAAGGCAAACCGTTCCAGTATGACAGTTCGGATCCTTTAGGAGACAGGCCGGAGAACCGATTGCTTGAAAGATATTTAGAAACGCGCAGTGGCAACTGCATAACGATGCCTATCCTCTTCGCCATTCTCGGCCAACGTCTTGGTCTTGATATGACGTTATCGGAGGCACCACTGCATGTTTTCGTCAAGTATACTGATGATGCCGGAGCAGTTTGGAACCTGGAAGCGACCAGCGGCGGGGGATATACTCGCGATGCCTGGTATCGTCAAAAGCTATTAATATCCGAAAAGTCAGTTGCATTAGGAACTTATCTTCGGCCTCTTACAACTGAGGAGACGACCGCCTTGATAGCGTCGTTCATTGTGGAGAACAAGCTAAGACGCGGAGAGTTTGAAGAGGCAATAGCAGTATCTGACGTACTCCTTCGATATTATCCCAACTTTGCGTATCTGTTGCTGAAAAAAGGCAGCGCCTATGCCGGGCTATTGGAGCGTGCTCAACACACAGAGGCTTCCGGAGATGCACGCGTCAACGCCGCCATCAAAGACTTGTGGTTATCCGAGAATGTCGCGGCGTTCGCAAAGGCAGAGGCGCTGGGCTGGCGTCCGCAGGACTTGGAATGACGGCGAAGCCAGAACAGAAACTTTAATTTTAATGTTCCGCGAGGACGATGAGGTGCTCCATTTTTGTCTCTCGACCTAGCCGATTGGCGGCGAGTGTCACCCTGACGGCTCGGGGCAAAGTTTCTACATTAGACCAGTCTGAACGCCATCCGGAGGACTGACCCTCGCTGCCTCTGTCAAAATACTCAAAACGTACCATCGTGAGATCACCCGCGATTATATACTCCTCTGACGGCGCCTGAGAAAACAATCGCCTTGGCTGGATTCGCAGTACAAGGTTGGTCCCATTCCCCGCTTCCACAGCCATAATCTCAACCTCTCGCAGAGAAGATGTTTCAGCGCCAGTACGTGCTACCGAAACAAAATGCAACTTGTTGGTCGCCCCGACAAACGTCCTCCGTTGACCCTGTGTTTCGCCTATAAGCACAAGTTGCCGCGCCCTTGACACCACGCTTTCCAGATATGAACCAGCGGCCGCAAGCTCATTTTTGACCTCCGTCGTACTCATAACCGCTAGTACCGACCGCATCTGCATCAATGACGTCGTAATGAGAGTGGCCATCAACGAAGTAAGACTAAGCACGAGAAGCATTTCGACTATGGTGAAGCCCTCTTGCGTTGCATGACCCCCACGAGACATTGATCTCTGCGTCATCTTGCATCCGAAGAGTCTGTTTCAAAGTAGACGAATTTATGCACGCGGCCCGAGGGTGCCGTAACCATTATTGAAACGAACGACGGAGTGCCACTTGTCGTAGCTCCTTCTGGCGTGTGTATATTCGTACTCCAACGCAAGTTTTTATGATCTAAACTTGTTACTTCGTTCCCGGAAACGCTGCTTCTGGCAGCGCCGACACGTAGCGCTTTTATTAGATTCAATACGTCAGTACGCTCATCGGAAACAGAGATACTCCTAGCCGCGATCGCGATTGTTTGAGCCGAAATAGCGAAAGCCCCCGCGAGGATGACGAAAGCGATTAATGTCTCGAGGAGAGTAAAGCCATCTTCTGCCTCAAAGGCGTTCATTCGTGGGCACCTTTTGCAACGTGACAGAGCCTGTCAGCCAGTTCACGGAAACTACCACCTCACTGCTCCCACCGCGATCAAATCGGATCAAGCCACCCGAAGAACCTCCGCCGGGATAAAAAGTGATACTGCCGTTTTTCAGCGTGGTTTTTTCGTCTTTGCCGACGACAGCATCAAAAGAAATTTTGTCAGGAATCTCGATCCGGCCTTTGGCTGTCGACGCCTGAACGAAGCGTTCTTCTGTGTTGATTGTCAGCTGGGTGGATCTGCCGGTCTCTATTGCAGCCAGACGAGCAAACGTGGCAGCATGTAGGACCTCCCGTCCAAGCGAAACCGGCGTCGTTCTGGTAAGCACATGGAACGTGGGAAAGATAAGAGAAGAGACGAGACCGAGTATTCCCAGGACGACGAGCATTTCTGTCAGGCTGAAGCCCGCTTCTCTTTGACACTGAACGATTGCTTCCAGTCGCATTATTGTAGTCCCAGCTCATTTACGCCAAGTAGCGCTGTCATAACTGAGACGATCAACCCACCGACGATCAACCCGAGCAGTATGGTGATCACAGGAGTCATCAGAGCGAGTAGTCGATCGGTGAGTCTTTGCGAGTCCGTCTGCAGTATTCCAGATGCATTCTCGAGCACTGTAGGAAGCTTGTTGACCCCCTCCCCTATCGTTACTAAGGCAAGGATCGGCCGTGGAAACAAGCCGGTCGACAGGAGCGCTTCAGATAATCTCTTGCCTGAGACAAGAACCTCATGTGCTTCTAAGAGCCTGACCCTAAGGGAAGCTACGGGAGAGCAACGAGCTGAGAGATTGACTGCTTCTGGAAGTGGAACCGAGTTTTCGAGCATTAAACCCAGGCTTTGAAGATAACGCGCTAAAGCCGCCCCGCGAATCGCTTTCCCAAGAAGTGGCATCCGCAATAGGGCTGCAGCGATTGTTCGTTTCCTCGCAACAGGATTAAGCAGAGCCGCGAGAAAGATCGTAAGCGATATCGCCACTAATGTCAGTAAAGCCCACGGATCCATAAAACTTCTTCGCACTGCCGAAAGTAAGACCACAATCAACGGCATATCTCTGCCAGAACTTTCAAAGATGGGCTCCAGAGTAGGCACCAACACAAATGTGACAATGCCAATCGCAATGACGAGCATTACCAGAAGGAAGCAGGGATACACGGCAGCATCAACTAGACGTTTTTTTTGGGCGTCCCTCTTCTCAAAATCTGCGGCTATTACCTTCACTACATGGGCCAAACGCGCGCTTCGCTCACCGCTCGCTATCAGGGCAACAACATCTTCCGGCATCTCGCTGAGACATGCGAGTGAGTCAGCTGCGGTCTTTCCAGAAGAAAGCTGTTCAAGAATGTCACCTATCAATCGTTTTTCGGTTATGCGGGTTGACGCCTCATGCATCGCCCGGAGTGACTGATCAATCCCTAAACCCGCGTTCATCAAGATCGCGAGGTCGGCGAAGAATCTCGTCAAATTGAACTTAGAAAGCAACGCTTGCGATAGGTCCAGACGGTGGCGTGTTGCGCCAATACTGATGGGGCTTACGCTTTCTACCAGGAGACCTTTTGCTTTTAGCTTTCTCGTGGCCTCTCCCAAGTCGACAGCATCTACCGAACCTTTTATCCGGCTGCCATCTTGATCGAATACGGTGTAAGCAAAGCTAGTCATTCGCTGCCTTCCAATTCCGCAACGCGCAACGCCTCGGACATCGTGGTTACCCCGTCTTTAACGAGCTTAAGAGCATGGTCCCGCATCGGCCTCATGCCTTCGCGGACAGCAATTGCTTCTAAAGTGTTGAGACTAGCGCCTTCCATCATTGCCCGGCGGATGGAATCCGACATATGCAAGATTTCAAAAACGGCTTGGCGCCCCTTAAACCCGTTGCCAGAGCAAAAGGCGCAATTTGTCTGATTGACTTCTTTCACACACTCGTCGCACAGACGGCGGACCAACCGCTGCCCTATAACGCCCCTGACTGTCGCGTCTATCAGGAACGGCTCGATTCCCATGTCACGCAGTCGGCTAATCGAACTTATTGCGCTGTTTGTGTGTAGAGTGGAAAGAACCAAGTGACCTGTAAGTGCAGCTTGTGTCGCGATCTCTGCTGTTTCACGATCACGGATTTCACCAACGAGAATGATGTCTGGGTCCTGTCTCAGGACGGAACGAAGAGCAGCCGCGAACGTCAGACCAATTGTTGGATCAATTTGAAGCTGAGTTACACCCGCCATGCGGTATTCGACAGGATCCTCCACCGTGAAGATTTTCACGTGGGGATGATTGAGTTCGGCCAGGATTGAATAAAGCGTCGTTGTTTTGCCGGACCCGGTTGGACCTGTCACGAGGAACATCCCCGTCGGGCGATTAATGATCTCAAGAATCTTATGGACGGAAATCGCATCATAGCCCAACGAGCCGAGCTTTAATGCAACTGTTTCCCGATTGAGAACACGCAGCACCACCGTCTCACCGTGAATGCTTGGTACAACGGAGAGGCGAAAATCGACCTCTTGCCCCCGCACGGCCACGCGGATTCTCCCGTCCTGGGGCAGCCGCCTTTCCGCAATATTCAGACGCGCCAGAATTTTCAACCGGCTGATCACCCCCGCATGAAGACTTAGGGAAGCACTTTCCACAGCGCACAGCATTCCGTCACGGCGAAATCTAACGTGCATCGAGGCAACGTCGGGCTCAAGATGAATATCTGTCGCATTTTCATCCACCGCCCGTTGTATCAGACGAGATACAAATTTCACAACTGGTGCGTCCCGCGCAATGTCCTTAAGTCGCTCGAGATCGACATCGGCCGCCATTTCCACAGCAACGAGAGCATCAGATCTCCCGTTCGCCTCTTGCAAATTGCGGATGTAGTCATCAATAGCGCTCCGCGGGGCGATTTCCAACATAAACGGTAACTCGAAGAAATATCGGACAGCTTCGATGGCTTCCGTGTCAAACGGGTTTGCTACCGTGAGAATTGGGACTCTTTCCTCATTCCATCGAGGAACGATTGCTCTCCCTAACGCGAACTCGAAACCCAATCGTTCAAGAAGTTCGTTCCCGTCCGCTGGTGACAAGCGCAAAACGGGTTCGACTCCTACAAAGTCTGCTAGTTCTTGAGCCACTGCACCCTCTGCAAGTAGGCCAAGTTCTCGTATGACGATGTCAACCGGCTGGCCACTGTGCCTTTCTGCTGTCCTTATACGAGATGCATCATCGGGCGTAATTCGTTTCTGCTGTTCAAGGCGATCAAGGAACTCACTATAGCCGGGCGATGGCCGGATCATGTTACAGCCTCCCTCAACAGCGCAGCGATGTCGTGATCGAAAAGTGGCTGGCAGCTACTTGGATGTCGAACCTCCCAAGAAACTTCCCCCAATTCAATTGATGATAAGCGTTTAACAGGTAAAGTTCCGTCTCCGACCTGGTACACCACCGCCTCCCCTCCCCAGACCTTTCCCCTGACCACAACAGTCTCGAGGGTGAAAAACGGTGAAAGTGCGCCATTGACTTGCTCGCTAGAGATAATTGTCATGCCCCCGTTCGCGGAGAAGACGCGGCTTAGATCAGCAATGCTAAACTTGCGAAGCAAGTCGAAGTCATGCAATTCCGACACATCCTCGAAATATCCATGTTTTAAGCCGCCTTCGACGCCCGGTTCATTGGTCTGGCTGCCAGGGCGTGGCGCACGAAATTGAATAATCTTTAGAGCTAAGATGTTTGCTTCGGCTCTCGCAAGACCAATCCTCTGGAAACCTGATGTCAGCAATGATTCTTCTGCGGAGTTGAGATTTATCAAACCAGAATGGGCTATGATCGTTACATGAACGAGCGCCTGCCCAAGGGAACAATTAAAGACCGATGAGGTGGCTTGGCTGACTGATTGCCGCCACGCTTTATCCTGGCTAAGCCGCCAGCCGAGGTAATTATTCACGGCCTGACCAGCCATGCTAAGGCGAGTATGGTCATAGGTTCGTGAGACTGTGAGGATTCTGCTGCGGGCCGAAACCGCGAGCCCAGCAAGGATGAGTGCGAGCAAAAGAATGAAGCCCAACACGGAAAATAGGGCGAAGCCGCTATTATCGCTGTCTTCCACGGCATAACGATCAGGCACCTGAGCTCCCACTTATTCGTAAAGGGCAATCACAATAGTCTGAGAGCCAGCGGTTAAAGATATTCTGTCAGATCTAATCAGACTGATATTCCACCCCTCGACCGTATCTCCCTCGTTGACCCAGACGGCGTCCGATCCCGCCGCCTTGTTATACCCTATCAACGCGGAACGATTTCCACCTAAGATGCGAATGCCAGATAATTTTATGGGGGGAGGATTCATAGACACGACTGGCAATGGCTCGGAAGCAGGCTCCACCTCTTTCGGTTCTTCTGCTATTTCTGGAGGTTCGAAAAACTCCCGACGCGTAGGACTGAACAAAGGTCTAGTTAACGTCTCTGGCAATTCGAGGTCGTAAAGACTCTGGGGAAAGCCTTCAACACCGAGCTCTTTTGGCGTGCCTGGATTGGTCGAGGCGATGGCCATCTGTGAGATGTCGATGGTGGTCTCTGAAATACCGACGTTGAACGCGATTAAGAGTACTACTCCTATCCCGAAGGCCGCTATATTCAACCACTGCTTACTGAGCAGACGCCACATGTCAGCTCCCGCCTTTTTCGGTAAGGTCCGCGGTTGGATTAGCGGCTCCGTAAACCGTAATCTGCCCCGAGAGTTGCAATGGTCCCGAGAGTTCACCCTGAGAGGTTATGTTTGTGCTCCGGATTGTGGTCTTCAGAATTATAAGAGGCGGCTGCGTAATTTCGAGATCGCGTATAACGTTGTGAAATGCTTCCATGCTTCCTTCGAAATCTGCTCGTACACCCACATAGGAAGCTCCGTTAATTTCTACGGGCTGCATTCCGCCTATGGATACGACCGAAGCACCAGAATTGTCTGCCGCTGCGTTCACACGTTCCTGTAAGCGCGCTTGAATTATCGCGACACTATCTCCGTCTAAAAATAGCAGTTCTGATCTCGACTTCTCTGGCGTCACGTTGCGAGGACGTAGCGCAATCACCTGTTCCAACCGGGAAAGCTCTGTCCGCATCTCATGAATGCGGCTTGCTTTGCCTACGAGTATGAACCACAACACCATCGCGAAGGCTACGACTACGGCGCTAGAGAAAAGAAGGACGATGACCGCAATCGATCTTTGGACGATGCGCGGCATATTCATGACCTTAATCAGAAACTCGGTCATAGAGATCTCACCTTAAGTCGTATCTCAAAGCGCTCCCCGCTCTGGCCCGGAACGCGGACGACAGGCGCTATAAAACTAGGCTGAGTGAACATATGGGAGGAGCCAAGTGCAACGATCAGGCCGGCAGCAGATTGAGCGGCGTATCCGGTTATCGTCAAGACGTCGGTCTCGAAAGTTAGATCGGTAAGCCAAACACCGTCCGGCAATGCCCGCGTTAATTCTTCCCATATACGCAAGACCATCTGTGCCTTGCTTTTCCCCTCTCGCGCCGCCTGTATCGACGCCGCCTTCTTTTCATAGTCCACCAGCAAGGCATGCACCTGAAGTGCCTCTCGTTTTTTCGCTGCTAAAACATCATCGAGCACTCGTTCGGCCTCGACATATCGAGACAATGCGTGGACGTAGGTAAAGCTGAGTGCAACAGCCAGTGTTGTGACGACACCGATCAAGAAGTTTCGCCCATGCCGGATGTGGTGAAACGCAGGATGAAGTCTCGGCAGAGCCCTTGTAGATATCCAGTGAACGCGGTCTCCGTCGCGAATGCCTAGCCTACTCACGTAGAATTGTTCTTGAGCCAGCAGATCGAGTGAGGGATCAAGGTGCTCCTTTTTGATGAGATAGAAACAATACTCATCGTCCTCAGCTCCCTGGAATGGAATGACGTGGACAACATCGAGCGGGAAAGGTGTCCTTTGGCTAGCCGTAACTTCCCCGATGACTGCTAGCCGGCTGAATGGCAACTTGCGGGCTGAGCCACGCAATTTTAGGTAGGAGCCTGTGAAGACCGCGGTTCCATCTTGCATGACAAGGATATCTGCGCATCTCGCTAAAGCGGTCGCCTCACAAAAATCTTGCGCGGACGTTCTTGATGCTTTGCTCTGGTAGCTCGCATTCGATTTTGACGGTATCGCCGCGAGCAAGGTATGCAGCTCGCCCCTCACCCAATCCCAGATATCATGAATATTTTGATGATAGAAACCTAGCATAAAATCACGTCACACCCTGTCGTGAGGACTGCCCCATTGCATAAACCAATATCAGGAGATCGACGGCCATAGTGCGTGCGCATCAACAGGCTGTAAGTGGAAAATGGATATACAACTGAGAAGTTCGTCTAACCAGATTTAAGCAATTCGTATGCATGGGAAGCTGCCTGCAGTACCGACGGCCACTCGTTTGTAAGGAGGTACTCTTGGTCGCTCAACTCCAGGCCATTTTTCTCGAATACTTGATCGATTGCAGCAACTAGATTCTCTATAGCGAGCGCCTCTGACTCGGATCGTAAACACCATCCGATCATCGCATATGGATTGTTCGCTAATTCGGTATCATCGTAAAGGAAGTGCACTACAAAGTCGAACTCGTCGTAGGTGCCACCCTCTTCAGAAAGTTTACCCCAATGACTTTTCTGATACTCTAAATCAGACATGTCTTTGAGATGGTCGATCAATCGACGGCGCAAATCAGGTGAATGCAGATCTGTCATGGCTTGTCCCAACTTGACCAGTTCTTCCATTCCGAATGCGGAACGTGAGCGTTAACGGCGTCGTTCTTTATGCTTCCGTTAATGGGATTTCCATCTCTACCGACAACACGCCCTCCGCGATTTATCACAACATGATCTACTCTTTGTGATGGGTTCGGGGATGTAGGATTTCCCCTATCTATTCGAACGGAATTACCTTTATCGCTCGGGTCTCTCCAACGCAGGCCTTCACCTTTTCTGGTAGGAGAAGACTCCCCCCAGGACTTCGGAATCTTACCTTGGGTACCGTTGTTGACCTGAGAGCGCCATCCGGAGGACTGACCCTCTGCGCTAATAGCAGCTTGCCCCCTACTTTCTGTATTAGCGATTTCCTTCGTGTTTTCTATTTGTTTTGTCTGTTGGAAGATGCTTCCGATATAGCTTCCGAACACGGAGGCTGCTTTGGTGCCTGCGGCCGCCGACAACGCAGAGTTCCCGAGGGATTGTGTTTCGCTCATCTGGACGATGCCACTCGTTGTGGTCGGCGCGTTTGCGGGCTTGGTTCCGCCCAGTAGTCCGAGGAAACCGCCGATAACAATTGGTACAGCCCAGAAGATATGTCCGTTTGGGTCAGATTGATTGACTGGATCGTTTCCGGCGTAGGCGTATCGGTTTGTTCCTACGCCTTCCTGTGTTGGATCCCAGTCGTCAGGCGAGATGAAACGGGCATTGGCCCCTTGAGCGAAGGGAACGACGAGGAGGCAGGCGATGAGCAAGATGCTCTGAAGCCTGATCAGCATGCTTTTGAAGCCTGAATGCTGTTGCATGGAGGGTTTCCGCTGTGAGGAATGACAGTGAGGGCGAAGCTGCGGAGCCGATGCGCGCTCCGCAGCAATGATCGCTAGTGGTGGGCAGGGAGGTTCGTGCTCTGCGGGAGGTTTATCTGCAGCCCCTGAAGATCGATCGGGTCGATGTCCTCGTCATGGATATTGGGGCCAGCCTCTTCATCAGGCGGAATGAACCGGCCAAAGGTTGGATCGTAGTACCTTGCATTGAGGTACATGAGGCCGGTTTCGGCATCGAAGCGCTCGCCGATGTAGCCCTTTTTGGTCTGCATGTTCTGGTTGGTCGCCTCACCGTAGGCCGCGTACCCCGTCTGTTCGGTGATCCCGCCGGACTGGCCGGTAACCAGGCGCACCGACTGGAGATGGTCGCGATGCAGATAGCTCGGCGTGGTAGCATTGGTCGCCGTCGTCGAGATTTTGACATCGGGGTGCGGATACCGGACATAGACCTCCGACCCTGGCGTGGTCCGGTCGATCTCGATGTTGGCATTCACGTAGAGCGTTTTACTGGAGGGCGATGCCTTGATTGCCCGTGATCCGTCAGGACCGTAGGCAAAGGTGGCAGTCGATGTTCCTTCGGTTACGCTTGCCAGCAGGTTCGAGCGGTCCCAGGTCAATGTACGTGTGCCGTCGGATGTCATGTTGCCATTGGCATCGTAGGCTATGGTTTTTGCGCCGATCTGGGTCGCTGCATGGGGCCTGCTGGCTGTACCGCTCGGATATTGATAGACGCCACTTACGCGGCTACGGCTCAAGAGGTTGCCGGAGGGTGAGTAAGTGTAGGTCTCGCTTAGAGCACTATTGCCAGCATTGACGGCCTGTGTCAGTTGCCCGAGGTCATCGTAAGTGTAGGTCCAGTTCTCCGATGGCGTCAGACCGGTGATTGTCTTGATGCGCCCCAGCTTGTCACGGGTGTACTGGTTGTCCATGAGCACAGTGGTGCCCTTCTTTGTGACGACCCGGGTCATCCAGCGCCGGGTTGGCGAATAGGTGAACTCTGTCGTCACGCCATTGGCGTAGGCAATCGATTTGGTCTGGCCATCCGCTTCGTAAGTAGCCGCAGTGACATGACCAGGTATGGCAAGCAGTTCATTGGCGGCGTTATAGGACCAGGGAGCTGCTGAGGTGCCTACATCGAGAGGGGCCGGTGTGTAGCTGATCGCAAGTGTCAGATCGGGCTTTCCCTTTCTCTCGGTCATCGTATGGGTGATACCATCGATTATCGAGGTGGTGGTCAGGATGGTCCCGTTGCCCGTCTGGCTCATGCTGTAATGGTGGGTCGCAGTTCCGTTCACCGCCCGTGTCAGCAACCCGACATTATGGAAGGGTGCCGCACCGATGCCACTGGCGGCGGTGTCGTAGGTGTTGGTCACCGTGGTCGTGGCCGTCGTTTCTCCTGCTCCCTTGACCGACTTCGTCCTCAGCCGCCCGATTTGGTCGTAGGCAAGTGTCGTCACCGCACCACGTGCGTCCGTCTGGCCGGTCAGGCGCTTGGCATTGTCGTAACGATAGGACCAGCTTCCAAGATCCGGATCCTTTGCGGTCAGGCGGTTGTCGACAAGATCGTAGGTGTAGGTCCAGGTCGCGCCGCCATGATCTTTGACCTGCCGAAGACGGCCCTTCATATCGTAGCGTCTGGTCTCGGCCACCCATGATCCCGACAGCTGTGACGCCTTCAGGATGATGTTGTCGTTCTTGTCCTTGACGGTGCGATGCAGCTTGCCTTCCTCGTCCGTCATGCGGATATCGACAACCGGCACGCTGGTTGTGTTCGCAAGGCTTTGCGGCTGCAGCAGATAGGAGTAGGTCCGTTGAGAGCCATCCGGATTGACCGTCTTTACCACCCGGTTTTGCCAGTCGTAGGAGTTGACCGTCCATTGCGCGGCTTCATTGGCATAACGGGTAAACGCTGTCTGCGCCTTGTTGCCACGTGCATCGTAGGTGGTATCGGTAATGCGGGTCTGCCCACTGGCAGTCTCACCTGAGGTCTCCACTCGCCATGTCCGGCCGAGACCATCGTAATAGCTGCGGTCAAACACCGTTCCCGAACCAGTCGCCGTTGCCTTATAGGTGACGACAGCCTGGGTTTGAGGATTGCCTTCGTTCTCGTAGCGGGTGTTGACGTAGCCACCCGTGCCCGAGTTCGTCTCGCCATAGGGCCGGCAAAAGGCATCATATGTGTAGGTATGGGTTATGCCGTTCCAGTCGACCTTGGCCGCAGGCTTGCCGCACACGAAGTTGGGGGTGAAGGTCGTAACGAAACGCGTATCGGCCGACAGGCTACCATTGGCAAAATACTTCGGCGCCCGTTCCTTGATCACGTGCAACTTGTATGTCGCATCATAATCCCACTCCGTCCGGTTACCTGCTCCATCCACATGCGACAACTTGTTGCCATTGGTGTCGTAGGTGAAGCTCTCCACATAAGAGCTGACGGGCTCCACCTGTTTGTAGAAGCGCCTCATCGTCAGATTACCCTTCGTGGGCGCTGTCGTCTCGCTCGTTGCACCGTCGTAATAGAAAGCGGTCTGCTCTTCAAAAACATCACTATCGGTGCTGAAGACGCCATTGGTCAGGGAGCGCGCGCTGCTCACACTGGGGAGCGATACGATATAGTCCGCCGTGTTGGGAACATACGACGTGACCAACCATGTCTCGTCACCTGTGATATCCTTGCGGCCGAAGTCGCGCGCCTGCGTGACATTTCCATAGGCATCGAACTCATTCTCTCGACGCAGGACGATCGACGAGCCACCCTCCGACAACGTCGTCTCCGTCGCTGTGTTCAACGCGGTGTAAGGTGCAGTCGTATTCTCGATGGCATAGGTGCTGACAACCGTCTTGCGCGCCACGCCCGCACCATCACGATACTCGATCTGCAACGGCTTGCCGATGGCTGCGTAAGCCTGGCTGAACGTGATGTCTATGCTCGGGCAAGCCGTCTCGCCAGACGCGCAGGGCAGCTTTGCCGTCAGGCCGGCAAAGCCCAGGAACTTGCGCTCCTTGTAATCATAACGACCGCCACGATAGCTGTACTCCGTGCGCGACACGCCACCCCGACCGTCCTTCTCCACGATCGCCGAAACCGTCTGCGTCACAAACGGCATCCGCGTCCCAGCCGTCAGACCCCACTCACTCGACGGCTTGTACTCAACCTCAACAACGCCACCCTCAGGATACGTAACCGACGTCAGCAAATCAGGAATGGGGCCAGTCGAATACCAAACCTCGCC
>NZ_JBQEPP010000011.1:0-22573 GCF_052045735.1 Agrobacterium sp. 22117
AACTATAAAATCATCTGTTTATAACAGTCAGAATTGCCAGTCCTCGCAAACAAATGCACCCAAAACTAATCCACGCCAAATCTCTTTCCCCAAGATAGCTTTAATTAATTTATATTTTTCCGCCTCAGCCAATCTACGCTTTAAGTGGCAACCCCTACCACTGGTGAACTCGCGCCGCTCGAAAATCACCCGCACCAACCTTTTTGAGTAAATTATTCCGCTTACATAGTATAAAATAGATAATCTATGTATTTATTTAATACATATAGGTAAAGTATACCATAAAGCCCTCTCTCGCCAACTTTGCCGTCGTTGACAACAAACCGAACCGATGGCGCGCCATAAGAGGTTATGACAAAAGCAGTCGCAGGGTGATGAATTCAAAAGCTTGGTGAAAGATCGGATGCCAGTCGCTATTTAGCGGCATACGCAACGGGTGCCAGAAGAACGAGAATGCATGACCATGGTCATCTTCCGCCTCATGACGCCACTTATCCGGCAAACCTGATGAATGCCAAGCGAAAAAGTGCCAGACGACATTGTCCGTACCTATCGCGCGGCTTCCTAATTCCGTCATGACAGATGGGGCGAGCAAACCGCTCTCCTCGCGCAATTCCCGCGCAGCGGCATCTTGCGGATGCTCACCGACTTCAATTGTACCTTTGACGAACTGGTTCCCTGCCGATGGATGCGCGAAGGCAAGGACTTGCCGGCCCCGATCTACTTTTCGGGTGACAACGGGGCACGCTTTCTCAATCTTGCTCATGCGGCAAGTTGGGTCTCAAAGGATTTAGATGTCAATGTCCGCAATGGGCCAGATTAAGGGTTTCGTTCCGCGCCAAAAGCAGTTGAAAGTAAAATAGTCCAGGCGACGATCCAATACGATAGAATCGGAAGGAGTTGACATGCCCGACTTGCATTACGAACATCCGGCTCTCGCGGCCCTTTACGATCTCGACAGCGGCTGGTCTATTGATCGTGATTTCTACCTTGGCTTGGCCTCGGGCGGACAAAAACGCATTCTGGATATCGGATGCGGTACCGGTTTACTATGCGATGCATATGCCTCCCTTGGCCATCAGGTCACAGGTGTTGACCCAGCACACGCCATGTTGGACGTCGCGAGGACAAAGCCATATGGTTCTCATGTGGAATGGATCGAGAGCACGGCTCAATCATTCCGCTCAGACAAGCGATTTGATCTCATAATTATGACCGGAAACGCCCTCCAGGTTTTCCTCGAAGACCAAGAGGTTCTTGCGGTGTTCGAAACCATGCGCCGCCATCTGGCACAAGACGGCGTTATCGCCTTCGAAACACGCAATCCAGCTGTCGACTGGCCGGCGCGGTGGGACAAAGACGCTACCCATATACTTGGCGAACAAACGATCCTTCAATCTCGCAAGGTGTTGAAGAAAGAAGGTGACCGCATCTCGTTTGAAACCCGGTTTGGGTTTCCCGACAAACAACTGGTATCTTTCAGCGAGCTGCGTTTCTTATCCAAGTCTCAAATAGAGGACCTGCTGCTTAAGCGCGGTCTGAAGCCCAAAGCGATTTATGGCGGCTGGGAGAAGCAACCCTTCGATGCAGCAACTTCCGACGATATAGTTTTCCTGATTGAGGCGGTGTAGAGCTCTACCTGGCCATGACGATCTTCGAAAACGTCTTGTTACGCAGCCTTACCCATATTGCGGCTTATGAACGTGATCGCCTTGTCGGCTTCGTGAATGTGGCGTGGGACGCAGGTGTCCACGCCTTCATCCTGGACACCTGCGTTATTCCCAGGATGCGAAGAAGAGATATCGCTGCCCGCATGGTGGCAGAAGCTACAAATGTAGCGCGAGAGCGCGGAGCGAATTGGTTACATGTCGACTTCGAACCGCATCTGAGTTCATTCTACCAGAGTTGCGGATTTCGGCCGACCAAGGCAGGGCTCATCAAGCTGAAGTAATTTAAATCGGTCGCTCTGTGTCGGGTTGTCAGCAATCGGGTAGCCGCTGCCGTCCTCGCTCGGCTGTTTCGCGCCAACAGCGGTCATGCTCAGACGTAGTGTGTCTATCGAAAGTGAACCAAGAAATCGGTGACCTGGGATCGGCTCGACAGCCGATACTTTTCCTTGGGATGTTGCTCGTAAAACAAGTGATGCGCCTCGAAGGAATTCAGGTGGTTCTTTCGGACGCGGTAACCACGCGTGTACTCCAACAGCTCTTTGAATTGCTCTGGTGTTCCGCCGCCGGTTTGCCCCCGTCGCACCAAATTTGAGATGCATTCGTCGTCGGCAAAATCAAGCCAGATTAGGGTTGTTATGCGGGGGAAGACCTGCTTGAGAACTGAACCGTATATGCCCTCTATGATCCATGAGGCGTTGCCTGCGGCTTCGGCTACGAGTTGATCACGCTCATGGCGCGGACGCTCTCCCGCAAGCCCTGGCAGCCAGTGTAGATCATCCAAATGTGTGATCGGAAACCCAAGCCTGGCTGCCAATTCCTCCGCTAGCCAAGACTTACCGCTTCCGCCATTACCTACGATGAAAATCCGGTCCATCAATCACCCTCCTGCCGACGACCGTTTCAACTCTCAGTTATGCAAGTATGTCTAGGAATGCTGCGGTTGGCGAGCGCGGCGCGATGTCCGGTTCGGGCGAACGGTCATCGTGGCGCAGAAATGCCATAGGGGTCATTGCCCGACGCTCGAGAAGTCCATAATTTTTGCGACGTCGTGAAATAAAAAAAGCTTCGCTGTAATCTGGGTTTTTGCGAAAGCAGCCAAGAGGAGTCCTGGGTGATCACGCTTCAACCGTTCGTCTTCATTCGCCATGGGGAAACAGACTGGAATCGAAGCGGTCTATTTCAGGGTCGAAGTGATATTCCGCTGAACCAGACCGGTAGGGAACAAGCACGTGCCGCCTCGCGCAAACTGGTAAGTTTGCCTGTATCCAGGGTAATGGTCAGCCCATTGCTACGGGCACTAGAGACAGCGGCTTTGACGTTCCCTAAACGCTCGCACTTAATTGAGGTTGAGGATGACCTAATTGAGTGCGACTTCGGGAGTTTGGACGGTAAATCGATCACGGATACTATGCGTGAATACGGAATTACTCGCAAGGAACAGCTAGCAGAAATTCTTCCCGCAGACGGAGAAGCATGGTCATCCGTCCTCGCTCGTTGCAAGGCGCTTTTGGATCGGCTCGCAACACTTCAGGAGTTCGGTTCGGCCATTGTTCTAGTCGGACATGACGCAGTGCTTCAAGGTATATCGGAAATATTGGCTGGAGGTTGGTTCGACAGCAAACATGGGGAACCTTACTATTTCAGGAAATGCTCAGTTGGCTGGGAAGTTGTAGGGTGGGACAAGTTCGATATGGATGATTATTCTGGAAAAACGCCGTCACAAAGATTTTAATTTAGCGGTCGATTTTCGCGAGGGCTATTGGCTGCAATGGGCCAACACGCATCTTCCGCTTCGCGCTAGAAGCGGTCATCACTTCAGCTGATCGCCGCCGACCAACACCATGAGACATGTGTCAATCGAAGTCGCTGACGATCTGAAATGTTAAGGTTCCGCAACGTACAGAGGCGGACCGCCGTATCTATCGGAGAGATGCTAGTGAATGACAAGATCAGCGACGCACTCGTCAAGGAAATGGCGGGTGTTACCGCTATAGGTGACGAGCGTTACCGACCCGAGGCGGTCATCCTGTTAGCCGCATTTGCGGCGATCGCGCAAGAGCTTGCACACGTCGCTTACGGACATTTGGATCGGCCGCTAGACCCCGAAACCAAAGATCCTAAAGTCGTTCGCGCATATGAAAGCGATGCAGACAGAAGAGCTGGTGCAACCATGATTGCCATGTATTTCACTGATAACACGCGGTCCATCATCAGCAAATTTGGTGCAGTCGAGAGCATCGGCGACTTCATTGAGGCCAGTTGCCTGGCGATAGTGATGATCTGCCTTTTCTTTCAAAAGGGACACAATCCAAGAAACCCAAGTGAGCACTACCACAGCCCCTCTACCCGAAGGCTGCTACTTCAGGACGGACTGGCAGCCGGTTTGGGGGACCATATGAAAGATGGTCGTCTTCTTACGGCGGCGGGCGTCATGAAGGCGAATAAAGTTGTGCAACAACTGAATATTGCATCGGGCAAAGAATTGCGGAAACTACTCCAGGGCGATGCAGCCGACTTGGACCTTTATCGCAATACGACCCTGCCCCTGGTCCGAGGAATTGTTCGAGAACTCGCAGACGCGTCGCCGTTCTCGTTAGAAAAATGATCCCTTATCTGCTGTACTTGCAGAGCAGATGACCACAATGAGTAAAGGGAACTTGAATATGAGCAACAGCGAATTCTCCGCACGCGAGTTTTTGCGAAGCCGCCGCGCAGTTCTTGTCCATTTCTCAACAGTGATGTCGGCTCGCAGCGATCTGATCTTTCCGGACGATCTGCGGCGCGCTCTATCCCTCGCCAATGTTCCGCTATCCTTTTCCACAATTCAGCCCGGCGACACAAATCCATATGTCGTGGGTGGACGTGGGGGTGCCGAAGGAAGCGTGGGTATCGTAGTCGACATCGGTGCGAGAACGGTAGTCAGATCAGTTTCGGCTTCGGATAGTGGAAGCAGCGAACTGGGTTCGCTGGGTAACGTAGCGAATGAAGAGAATTGCGCCGCCTCCATTGATATGCGCGAGAGGAGCAACGAATGGCACGTTCAGGATTATATCCCGATGGGCCTGTTTATCATGCCACCTATCGTTGTGCGCAAATCGCTCACAATCGAAGGAGTCGAAATTTTAGGTGAAGAAGAGATCGAGCTTAAAGAGACAATTGAGCTGTTTCCCGATTTACGCATCTTCGGAGCCAGTAACGAGACTTTTTATGAATACAATCGTGCGACCGAGCAGTGGGAGGCCTCTTCCTACGACCAGATTATCCCGAAATAGTTGGGGCGACCGCTCAGCGATCAGATGGCCGCTCGGGCAAAGTTTCGGCGGCGCCACCTCATCCTCCGTGAATTGCGCTTTATCTCACCCCGATTCGCGAAAGGTCGATCCGAATACCTGCCTGCCCGCTATCACGCACCTGTGGCTCTTCCGCTTCGAGGGGAGAGGCGTCATCTGATGACAACCCGCCGTCCGCTCGAGTTTGATCTTGGCCGACCTACTTTCGACAAGCGTCGGCCCGCCGGGATCCTCTGCCCTGAAGACCGATATTCCTTCGAATTGACCGGTACGCCATGCAGAGATCGTATCACCGATCATCTGCGGCAAGACCTCCTTGTGTGTGGGACGGCCACACCATTTAATGACGACGCACGCGACTTTGGCAAAGAGCGCGGTCCCATGCGAAGGTTTGCACAAACCTCGAAAATCTCCGGTGTCAGCTGAGACGCCTCCGATATGCCAACGCCTGCTGGAAATTGTGTGATGCCGACCCGAACGCTTGCCTGACCGCCGACTATCGGCGCAGTTCAGGCTAGCGGGTGCGACCACACGTGATGTCCGCAACGGGCAGAAACCCGACATTGGAAGCAGCTAGATGCTGTGCACAGGCGCAATTGCGATCATATGCTTGCGATTAAGTGCCAAAGAGCGCCGTCCTTGTGCCTGAACTGTCCACCGACATTGTCGTTCATCATGTCTATATCGGAACAGATGGTTAGATTGTCTCGATTGCGAGAACCAACTTCGAGATACATTGCCACATCATCTGAATTGTTGATCATATGGTACCCGTTACCAGTGCCCTTTAGGAAAGGTCCGAACATATCGCAACCAGCAGAGCGACTGCTCTCGGGAGGCGGAAAGCTTGACTACGATTGGTCTTGACACCTGAGCGCTGCTCCATCTCGTCATCTCCCCGTTGCAAGTGAACCTAATGTCGCCGTCGCTGCGGGATCTGTCAGGGCGGTATACGAAGTAGAACTGGCTCAATAGTCATAGAAAAGGGACCAGGTAGTGGCAGATCCGCGCTGCGCTTGATCCACGCCCCCGAGGGCATTGGATAAACTGGTCGGCCAACCTCAATGCTTGAAGGTGTTTTCGCGATGCCAATTCAAAAACTGGGGATGTGGCCGTTGGTAAACACCGCTCGGCACAATCGCTCTTCCCGTCTTGTTGATCAGCCCTAGAATGCTGTCGCGATCGTTCGCGTGACGCGAAATCAGAATCTCGAGTTCATCCGACAGGGAGATAAGCCCACGGTCGAACATCCAATGAGCGGTTCCAGAGAGCGCAATTCCGTTCACTAGGATATCAGGCCCATTTCGCTCGACCGGTCGGATGTGAGCGGCGTCTACCTCGGCACGACCACCACCGTTGATCAGCTTCAGTCCAGTTATCGCGCATCGTTTATCATAGGCTTGTAGGACGAGACGCCGAAACAGCCGATCTCTGACAATTCGAGACGACAGCTGCATGATCCGCTCCCTATCGCGCTCGTATAGGAAGGGCTCCTGAACTCTTTCGGAAAGATCGTTCAGCGATGACGTCTCCAGCGACTCGCCGGTTCGCGGCAATTCGAGTTGATCTTCCGCCAATCCCAACGACAGAATCCGATTGAAATCGGCAGCAGATATTGATCGGACCGCAGCCTGTGCACGGCCAGAAATCCGCCCCGCTTCGTTCAGTACGCCTCGCTCAACAACACCATCCTGCCCACTAAACGCAACGGGGTTTACGAAATCGAGATAGCTGCCAGGTTCGATAAGCGCCACATACATGCCTGGCGCTTTGGGATCTCGAATAACCTGAGCGACCTTGGCGACAGCGAAATATCCACGCGTTGCAGCGACCTTTCGAGGTTCATAGTAGATGATCCAATCTCCAGCACAGCTTTGAACGCGACCGAGATACTGGCCAGGGAACTGATACTGCTCAGCCGGGCTATCCTCGTAGATCGAGTCTGTGCGGTGGATGAATACGCCGAATCCCATATGCAATCTCTATCATGATAATCGCGACCCAAAACAGGCAGATCAACGACGACGCTTACCCTCCAAACGTGCCGCTTTGTACGTCCGCTATCCACAGATCGACAAACTTCAACATCGATCGAAACGCTTTCGTATCTGGGAAGGGCAAGCTACTCGCCCGGGGTACTTAGAATCGGCGTCATGAGTTTGACATGGGTATCAATCCGTTCGAGCACTTTTATCGGCACGACCTCGCGCTGCGGCATCGACCACCAGATTTGATTGACGCGCTCGACGGTATCGACCACCGCTCTAAGAACAGCAGCTTCCGGCAAGCGCGCACGCCTTGCGAACGCTTTCCAGCGCTGGGCACTCAGTGCTTTAAAGGATCGCTCGCCCAAAACGGATAACGCCATGGAATCTGTCGGAATGTAGGGGATCGTCGAAAGGACATCGTAAACTGGCGCAAGCTCGGGTTTGTCTCCCGCTCCGCGATAAATCAGCGACCAATTTTTTAAGTGCATGTCACCATTTCCCGTGACCGCAGCCAGAGCCAACCTGCGCACAAATTCCAGCGCTGCGGCTGGCGAAACAGCGACGTTCAGAGCCGCAGCGATATCGTGATAGGCCGCACCTTCATACTTACCCGATGGATAAATGCCGAACACCTGCGCAAAGTCCTCGATATGGATCCGCGTCGCTCCCGTGCCGCGGTCGAAGCGCTTGATGAGCAAGACCTTTCCATCCGAGAGCGTCTCAAATTCCTTAGGAATGCCTTCGAATTCCGACTGATCGACAAGTTCTCGTTCCGGCACATCCATGCCAATTGCTTCGGCCAGAGCCAGATTGGCATATTCGTTTTCGGAAACACCTGGAAACGATGTCGACGGAAATTTCGCAATATACGAACCCTGCGCGTCGCCCAAGGGCAAGGTGAGACCACCGCCTTTGCCCGTATTCTTGATCACAGAGAGCTTCATCTGCACCCCAGCAAGAGAAAACCGGGCTTTCGGTTCAGGACGTGAGGGGGCATTGAGCAGAGCGATCGCGCCCTCGCTCGGTACGATGCGGACAGCTCCTGGCAAATCTGCACCGAGCGCCGCAAGAAGATCGAAATCATTGCCGGGCCGAACGCCGCCGGCATGGTGCTTCTCCATAGCCTCGCGCAGTTTGTCTTCTGGAAGCAGATTGGCAAAAAAAGCTGGCAAGGCCCTGGCGACAGGCTTCGGGTCTTTGCGCAAGCCTCCGGTAGCCGCCCGAAAGGACAGGCTCAACACAGGAGAGCCACCAGTTGCGCGATAGCTTTCCTCGAAACTGAATGCATTGAAGTCACCAGGCGTCCGGACAATTGTGCCGACCTTAAGGTTGTTCAGCAGCACCTCAAGCGAGGAGATGGACTTTGGATCGAGATACGCATCAGGCATCGTCATCACCGTTGGAACTGGCAACGAACGCAGGCAAATCGTCGTCGCTGCCATGCGGCTGAAGCAGCGCATTGACAGCCGGCACCATCGGTTGCGGGATGAACATCAGTTCGAGACCAAGCGCACGTGCGATATTGATCAGCGTGGTCGTGCGGGCAGCGCTCCTTCCGCTTTCAATCTCGCGATAGCGTGGCCGCGATATGCCAGCCATCTCTGCGACCTGCTCTTGTGTCAAATCCAAGCCTTTACGCGCTGCCTTCAAAAGACCGCCGATCTCAACCAATATAGTCGTGTCCATTGACATATGATACCTAAACATATCTTCAAATGACAGAATGATACGTTTAATTATCTATTTTGGCGCGCGCAGTCAAGGATCTGGCGTTGATCATGAGGTATTCGCACAAGTGGTTGCATTTATCAGGCGCGCTAGCCGTCGTTTCGGCATTCAGCAGGCGTGCTGTCAAAGATTAAACGAACACTTCGATGTCGGAAAAAAATCCAAACAACTCCGCAGAACTTAGTTGCGGATGCCAGGTTAGGACCTGCAGCTCTGTTCAGTACTACCAGTGACTGTCGTCTCTCGTCACGAAACATCGCG
Source organism: Agrobacterium sp. 22117 (assembly GCF_052045735.1). Taxonomy (NCBI): domain Bacteria; kingdom Pseudomonadati; phylum Pseudomonadota; class Alphaproteobacteria; order Hyphomicrobiales; family Rhizobiaceae; genus Agrobacterium; species Agrobacterium sp. 22117. The sequence continues at coordinate 8,938 of NZ_JBQEPP010000011.1, forward strand.
CTCCAGCTTTTGGATATGCTCTTCGCAGACGACCCTAACCAGTTCGAGGAGATGCGCAGTCCGCTCACCGAGCCACACAAGGGCCTCTTCGCTAATCTCGAAATGTTTGGAATACCGAGCCTTAACATAGGCCTCGTTGATCGTGTTAAACCAGGCTCTCTGCCGGTGGTGATCGCGTGGAAACGCTTCCACCAGCCGCAGGTCCTGCTCTTCGGCAAGTGAGCGCAGGAACTTGATGTTGTGTGAGGCAGGCGCGTAGTTGGTCAGGGTCAGGATAACACAGGAGTATGCTTGCTCGATGCACTGATGCAATTCGAAAGCGCCGAGCCGAAGATCTTTTTCGCTGATACAAAAGCGCGCGACTTTCATGAATGAAAGAGCAAGTCCATGCCTCTCATTGAAATGCTCGCGCGCCACACTCAACCGTTCGTCCGCCGTTAACAGCTTTGGCTCGGCCAACGGCTCGTCATCAAGCTCGTAGAGAACGATCCCTTCCTTGCGGATGTCCGAGAAGAAGTAGTGGCCCTTCTTCAGCTCCGTGTTCACCTCGCGCAGAGAATGCACAATGAACTGCGTCGGCGTCTCGATGAAGCTGTCCCGAATAATCCGGTCGGCTGCCTTGTACCAATAGGTTGCATGATCCGTCAGCTTGCGATTGTTGACGATCACCAGCAAATCGAAATCCGAGCGATAGCCCTTCATCGTATGCGGCTCATCGACAAACGTGCCGCGGGCATAAGAACCGAACAGGATGATCTTGAGAATGCGTCCGCGCTTCTTGAAGTCGGCCGTGCCTTCGTTCAACGCATCCTCGAACTCCTCGTGCAGGATCTCCAGCGCACGGGCAAGCTCTCGCTGCTTTCTATGCGGGATATGATCGAGGGAGGATTTCATCATGGGAACGAGGTCTGGCTGGCTTTCAATTATCGCTGTGATCTCATCGCGCTGGTGGTATCCATGGACCTTATACGCTTCGCAACATTCATCAAATGGCAAAAGTGCTAGTCGACTTTTGGAGGTCGTATGCCGCGGGCACGAACGACCGATCCTGATGTCGGCTATCGCAGATGCGATCTCTCACGAGTGCTTCGCGTCTTTGAAGTGAGAACAAGCTCCGCGCAACAGACCGTTGAACCAAACGAACTGACACGAAGACAAGTGCATCGCCGTTCGCTGTCTGGAACCAGCTAAATCCTGCTGGGTTAGTCTTCCTGAACATGAGGAGAAGAACGATGTCGGAAACAACACGAGGCCGTAACCAGGATCGCGCCCGCGTGGCTGGGGGACAGGATCACGAAGTCCGTTATGAGGCCAACAAGGAACACGTCTCTAAGGACGATGTGATGAGTGCGATCAAGTCTGTTGGCAACAGCCGCGACAAGGTCGAAGGCGAGCTCGATCGCAAAGGCTGATTGCCGCAAGTCATGACCGACGGAAAGCCGCCTGGCGTCATCAAGCGGCTTTCGTTTGTCGTCGGACGTCTTGCCCGTTGATCGCGCTTCCGCCGTTTTCCTCTCACCCATCGGAGCAAGATGCGCGCCTGTCCTGCCGCTCACTTCGGCGCTGTGTGGGAGCGCGTTCCCGTCAGGACAGGCTCGATCATCGCCTTCCATCTTCCGTCGGCGGTCTTGTCAGATAGTCGCGCAGGGCTGCCGGATGACGACGATGCGGTGGTTCGCTTGCGACCACCATCATGATCAAACCGGCAATCAGCGCCCTGGCTTCCTCGTTCCAATGGGCGTCGCCAGAACTCCCCGGTTCGTCATAGACCAGAGCATCGGCAAGCGTGCCGGCATGCTCGGCGATATCGACATCATTGGCATCGAGATGCGCAAACGGATTGAAGCAGGATGATGGCCGATCCGTCACCCCGAACGGGTCGAGCACATGCAGTACTCCAAAGCCTTCCCTTGCCCGTGCCGTGATCCTGGCATTCTCGCCTTTCGGATCGATGCAGATGATTGAGCGCTCAACCGTCAGCAGATTTGGGATGATGGTACCGACACCTTTACCGGTTCGCGTCGGTGCCATCGTCATCAGATGCGATGGACCGTCATAGCGAAGCAAAGCCTTCTTCTGCGGATCGCGTCCGATGATGAGACCGGCATGATCCTTTCCCGCCATCGATGCGATGTCTTTTGCACTGGCCCAGCGTGCCGTGCCAAACACGGACTGCACCGGCACCTCGGAGACGAATGCCCCCATGAACCCGAACACCCCGAAGACGAGCGGCAGATGTTTTGCCACGACCAACAGGACCTGACTGATCAGTCCCTGCTCCGCGCCCAGGGCCCAATGGACCACGAAGTCGAGGAAGATGATCGTGCCCGCATTCACCCAGCCGATCGCTGCACAGATGGCTGCCAGGAAAGGTGCAGTCACGACCGCCTTCACGAAGCCCCAGACCGTCATGGCTGCACGGTGCCTCCGTCCTCGCTCGTGGAGCGTTGCCCGCCATCTCGGAGCGTTGTAGCAGCATCTATGCCAGCACCATCCAAGCCTGTTCCATGCACTGGCTGCGGCGACGCATTTGGATCATTCTGCGGCCATAGGAGATCGACGAATAGCAGCCGGTCCGCATCGCGGCTGAGGTAGGCCGGGAACTCGCGAGCCAGCCATTGTCGCAATTGCTTGGCGTCCATTCCACCCTGCTGATGTGCAGGATCTCCCTCCTGCTCCAGCCGTTCCAGAACGAACGATCCGAGCAGCATCCTGCGCCGTGTCGTCTCCGCCCGTTGCTGCTTCTCCAGCCGCGATTGCAGCGCCTTCTTCTGCTCTTCCAGCTCCCTGATCCGTTGCTCGATGGGTTTGCGCATGCCTCTCTCCCTCCTGTTTGTGGGTCAAAGCACGGCATTCAAGGAAACCCCTCTCCGATTGGCCACTGGCATTTGTGCTAGTTGAATACTGACCTCCCGAGAGCTACCCCCGGTTAAGGCACAAGGGCGCACTTACGAGTTGAGCACGTTTTAGTGCGTGGTTTGCGCCCTTTGGCCGGGGAACAGGGACAGTTTGAGACTGTCTGCCGGTCGGATCTGTCTATCGCGGGGGGAATGATGGCGATCTATCATTGCAGCGCAAAGCCGGTCAGCCGATCGGGCGGGCGAAGTGCCGTAGCCGCCATCGCCTACCGGACGGCAAGCCTGCTGACGAACGAGCGCGATGGCCTCACCCATGATTTTACCGCCAAGAAGGGCGTGGTTCATTCCGAAATCGTTCTGCCCGACGATGTGGACGCAGACTGGTCGCTGGATCGCTCTGCACTTTGGAATGCTGCAGAGGCCGCGGAGCGTCGTCGCGATAGCCGCGTTGCGCGTGAATTCGAGATCGCTCTTCCGCATGAGCTTAGTGCAGATGCCCGCCTGTCTCTCGCCCGTGACTTTGCCCAGGATCTCGCCGACCGTTACGGTGCTGCCGTCGACTTTGCCATTCACGTTCCCCAGGGCAAGAGCGACATTCGCAATGTCCACGCCCATGTGATGATGACGACGCGGGAAGTCATGCCAGACGGTCTTGGCGAAAAAACCATGATCGAGCGCGAGAACAGGTGGTTGCTGGCAAACGGTCTACCCACCTCGCATATGCAGATGCGCGATATCCGCAAAGCGCTTGCCGATCTCGCCAATCGCCATCTGCTGGAGGCCGGTCTCGATATCCGTGTCGATCATCGGTCGCATCTCGATCGCGGTCTGGAGCTCTCACCAACCGAGCATATGGGTGTCCATGCCAGCCAGATGGAACGGCGTGGACTGGACGTTTCCCGTGCGCGTCTCGAAGAGAAGGCCGCGAAGAAGAACGCCGAGCTTATCCGCAGAAAACCGGAAGAGGTTTTGCGGATCCTGACCGACGAGAAGAGCGTCTTCGATCGTCATGATATCGCCCGCACCATTCATCGCTATATCAACGACAATGACGGTTTCCAGCGCGCCTTTGCCGCCGTCATGGCCTCACCTCAGCTCTTCGAGCTTTTGCCGGAGCAGAACAGCAAACTGGCAAAATACTCGACGCGTGAAATGATCACGGTCGAGCACGCGATGGCAGCAAGCAGCCTGCGCATGGCGGAGCGAAACAATCATCGCGTCAGCGCAAACACGATCGATAAGGCGCTACGTCGACAGGATGCGGTGCTGGGTGGGTCAGGTCTTACCGGTGAGCAAAGGACGGCTGTTCGGCACATCACCTCCGCGGCACAGATTGCCGCTGTGATCGGCTTTGCGGGGGCTGGCAAATCGACGATGCTGTCTGCCGCACGTGAGGCATGGGAGGCGCAAGGCTATCGTGTTCATGGTGCGGCTCTTGCGGGCAAGGCTGCCGAAGGACTGACCACATCATCGGGAATAGCCGCGCGCACGCTTGCATCCTGGGAGTATGGCTGGAGCCGCGGCAAAAATGAGCTTGGCCGCAACGACATTCTCGTCATCGATGAAGCTGGCATGGTGGCAAGCCGTCAGCTGGCGCGCTTCGTTGCAGAGGCCGAAAAGCGAGGTGCGAAGCTCGTCCTCGTCGGTGACCATGAGCAGCTTCAGGCGATCGGTGCAGGCTCGCCCTTCCGGGCCATTGCCGAGCGCATCGGGTCAGTCGAACTCACCGACATCCGCCGGCAGAAACATGGCTGGCAGCGGGAGGCGTCCGTTGCTTTTGCCACGCATCGCACTGCGGAAGGATTGCAGCATTACGCAGAGCGCAACAGCATCAGTTTTGCCGATGATCGAGAGCAGGCCTGTGCTGAATTGATCCGGGACTATCTTGCCGATCGGATCCAGAACCCGGACGGGTCCCGCATTGCATTGGCCCATCGACGGGTCGATGTTCGGGCCATCAATGACGGTATTCGGGAGAGACTTCAGGCGGAAGGACTGCTGGCGAAAGCAGGCGGTCAGCAAGATGTTGGTACGAGCAATGGTGGCAAACGAACCGATCGCGAGATCGTCTATCAGACCGTCAACGGCAAGCGTGCCTTTGCGCCCGGCGATCGGATCGTGCTTCTGGAAAACAGCCGCAATCTCGGCGTGAAGAACGGCATGCTGGGAACAGTGGAAGCCGTCGAGCCGAACGCACTACATCTGCGGCTCGACGGATCTTCGGGCAGACCAAACAACGTCCCCCATCTCGCTCTACCCGTCAAAGATTACCAATCCTTTGATCATGGCTACGCCACCACCATCCACAAAGCCCAAGGCGCCACCGTCGATCGCGCCTTCGTCATGGCATCCTCGACCATGGACCGCCATTTGACCTATGTCGCTATGACCCGTCACCGGGATGCCGTTACTCTCTATGCCGGTCGTGATGATCTGAACGACATGAGGGAGATGGTTGCGAGCATGGGCCGCTCGGGCGTCAAGGAAACCACGCTCGACTATGAGCAGGTGTTTGCCGAACGGCGCGGATTGCAGGCGAGAGCAAGCGGACCGGAGGAGCTGGAGGTCGCCACGATGGGAGCGATGGCCAATCAGCAAAGACCTGTCTCCGAAACGCCGCAACCGCTCGAACAGATGCGCGAGCAGCAGGAGAAGATCCCTGCCCCGCTCGTGCCCGCGATAACGCGTTATGACCGCACCATCGACGAGGTTTCGCGGCACAACGCCATGCCGCATCTGGAGCGTGAGATCGAGCATCTGCAGTCGATGGCAGGGTCGGTCTATCAAGAACCCTTCACCGCTGCGCTCACCTTCAAGACTCTCATCGTCGATGACAAGATTGACAAAGCCGAACTGGTCAAAGGGGTCAGGGAGCGGCCGGAGCAGTTCGGGGTCTTGCGTGGTAAGAGTGGCCTGTTCGGTGACAATTCAGAGCGCAAGCAGGCACTGAGCAAAGCGCAAGGCCTCTCAAGCCATGTCGGGCATGCGGCAGAAACCTGGGAGCGACGATTGACCGAAGCGCGCCAGTCGGAAGAATGGCAGCGGGAGAAGCGCGATATCGTCGAAGTCCCGGGTTTATCGCCGACGAGTGAGGCGATCCTTAGAACCCTCGATCCACTACGCAGCGAGCAGAAGCAGGAGTTCCTCGAGCAAATGACCAAGACGCCAGAGGGCAAGCAGGCGCTGGAAGAGGCACAGGCGATCGTCAATGCGCTGGAGAAACGTTTTGGAACGAGCAATAGGTTGGAGCTAGAAAAGATAGATCTGCGGCTGCGCAAGGATCAGCTTCAGCAGGTAGATCGCGTCAGGGACGTTGCGCGGCTGGTGGAGCGTGCGCGTACGGATGTGCAAAGAAGGACGTATGAGCTCGAGCAGTCGTTGAAAAAGGGGTTAGGCCTCGGACTGTAAAACGGCGTAGGATTGACTCCAGATCGACCGCACTCGAAATGCGGCATACCTGCAAGGGTATCGTGGGTTCGAATCCCACGCTATCCGCCATCTAGTGGAATGTGTAGCGCGGCAATCAGGATGAGACGCTAGCGACAATCTGGATGAGATTCTTAGGTCGCGGTCGAGATCAAGTTATCACGCTGATTGTCGCTGACAAGTTCTTCTTCGTTCTTTGATTGCCGCTCCGCGACAGCCTGCGCCGAGGTTTTGATTGTCGCGAAGGAAGCTGGTCGACCCCGTTGGCGCTTTTCCTCAAGGGCCGTTCTGCGGCTATAGCTCTCGACATTCATCTCGAAGATCGTGGCGTGATGTACGAGCAGGTCGACTGCCGCGAGTGTCATAGCAGGATCTGGGAAGATCCGGTTCCACTCTCCAAACGGCTGGTTGGCAGTGATCAGGATTGATCGATGCTCATCTCGCGCTGAAATCAGCTCGAACAGTACGCTTGTTTCGGCCTGGTCCTTGGTGACGTAGGCGAGATCATCGAGGATTAGAAGGTCGTACTTATCGAGTTTGTCGATTGCTGACTCGAGCTGCAGTTCGCGGCGGGCGACCTGGAGCTTCTGTACAAGATCGGTTGTTCGGGTAAACAGGACCCGCCATCCGTTCTCGATCAGCGCAAGGCCGATAGCGGCAGCGAGATGGCTCTTTCCTCCGCCGGGCGGACCGAACATGAGGATGTTAGCTCCCTTGGCGAGCCAACTATCGCCAGCGGTAATTGCCATAACCTGCGCCTTCGAGATCATGGGCACAGCGTCAAAGGCGAAGCTGTCCAATGTCTTACCGGGCGGAAGGTGTGCCTCGGCGAGATGCCGTTCAACCCTGCGATGGGCACGTTCTGCCAGCTCGTGCTCGGCAATCGCCGACAGGAAGCGAGCTGCTGGCCAACCCTCGCGATCTGGCTGTTCAGCAAAGCGTGTCCACAGAGTTTTGATTGTCGGGAGCCGCAGCTCATTGAGCATGATGCTGAGCCGTGCTTCATCGATGACGTGGGCGTTCTTCATGCGGCTTCTCCCGACCCGATCAAGGCCTCATAACCGGTGAGCGATGCGAGCTGTACATGAACAGTAGGCAGCCCTGGCTGGATCCGGGCCGAAGAGCCTTCGCATGGCGCTGGATCGGGTAGGTCACCGGCATCGAGTGTCCTGGCCAATTCTTCGGCAAGTTCGCGTTCGCAACCGCGGTCATGAGCCAGCGCGAGGATCTCTACTGTGATTTTGCAAGCCTGCTTGTCAGGGAGTTGTTCGATGAGGGCTTCGAAGGCTCTGCGGTATTCCTCGCGCGGAAAAAGCTTGTCGCGATAAACGAGGCCCCGGAGCGCCATCGGCTTTTTGCGCAGGGAATGGATGACGTGGTGGTAGTTCACGACCTGGTCGTGCCGCCCGTCAGCGTAGCCACGTCCCCGGCGCAACGTCATCAGGTGCGTACCTCCGACAAAGACATCCAGCCGATCATCGAACAAGCGAACTCTTAGCCTATGGCCGATCAACCGGGACGGCACGATGTAGAAGACCTTGCGCAAGGTGAACCCACCGGTGCGTGATACCGTCACCACGATCTCTTCGAAGTCAGTCGTGCGACGCTCAGGCAGCGCCTGCAGATGAAATCGTTCCGCATCAATGCGTTTGCCATGGGCAGCATTGCGACGGCTGACGATCTCGTCGACAAAGACGCGGTAAGAAGTGATATCATCGAAATCTGTGGTGCCCCGCATCAGCAGGGCATCATGAACGGCGTTCTTGAGATGACCGTGGGAGCTTTCGATGGAGCCGTTCTCATGGGCGACGCCTTTATTGTTGCGTGTCGGCGTCATTCGATAATGGGAGCAAAGCTGGTCGTATCGGTGTGTAAGATCAACCCTGGCATTGGCGTCAAGGTTACGGAAGGCCGCCGACAAGCTGTCACTTCGATGATAAAGCGGCGTGCCACCCACAGACCAAAGGGCATTTTGAAGCCCTTCAGCCAGCGCGACAAAGCTTTCTCCGCCGATGGCAACATACCCGATAATAACATTGCTGAACGAGCCATGCGTCCACTCGGAGTTGGTCGGAAAAACTGGCTGTTTGCCGGCTCGGACAAGGGCGGTGAGCGCATCGCCAACATCCTGACCATCATCGAGACGGTCAAACTGCACGGCCATAACCCGGAGGTCTACCTGACAGACGTCCTCACCCGGATCCAGGATCACCCCAAGGATCGACTTGAAGACCTGCTGCCCTGGAACTGGACGCCGACGATAGACCGACACGAGGCCACCTAATGGCACGCTCAAGGTTCATCTACACGCTCAGCCAAGTCGCCGGCATGATCGGCGAAAACCTCGAACTGATCGAGGAAATCACCGCAAACTCGGACAACATCTCCGAAGGCGAACTGGTTTACGTCAGCGATGGCAGTGAAGATGGCACGAAAGGTCTGACCGAGAATGGCATCGAAGAACTTCAAAGCCTACTCGCCGACATCAGGACGTGGGACGGCGGTATCCGCGAGTTCCTCATCGAGACGCAATGCGATCCTGAAATAATCGACCGCATCATGGTCGATGAGATGGAACGCGGCCTATAGAATCCATCTCTCCACACCCAACAATGCGTTCGCCGGACGCTCACACCCTAAGTGCATCGAGAATGTGTTTATGTGAAGCTTTCTTGCCTTTTAGCTTGTTCAGACAAACGCCCAGGCTTAGGCGCGTCCTCTGCTTACCCAATTTCGGTTTATTGAAAAGTGGTACCTTCAGCTGGTCAAGCAATTGCTCCACGGCAGTTCGCAAGAGATTTCCGCACGCGCCTGTGTTCACACAAGGAAGGAAAAGTGCTTTCAAAAGCTGTGTCCTAGGCTTTCGGCCTAGAGTTTCAGGCTTTGCGATTACATACGGCGCTTGGATAGCACCGCGGAAACTCCAGAATTTTCCTAGCGCACCTCTATAACGATAGCATCAGACATTATGTACTGACATTTTTTGTCCAAAATTCAGCGGGTCACTCTATTACCGTTGACTTAGCGAAAATAGTTTCTTCGCGATTGCTGATGCCCTGTTTCCTTCAAGAGGCAAGCCCATATGATCGACCTCTGCCCATAAAAGGTATCTGTAAAAAGCATCTTCGCTAGCGCCTTCGAAAATCAAATCACAAAGCGGACGCACATAAGAGTCGTACTCATCCTGAGCTCCATCAAAATCCTTAATGCCAATCGGATCCCATTCAGTCAGAAGGATTCTCTGCACCGTTTGTTCTATCGAAGTACGATGGTCCGCCATCACTGGCCCCCTCTATATACGGTGATTACTCGCCCGCTTTCACTATTTATAATTGCCCGTACTTTGTTCTGAGCATCGAAGAACCCTTGAGTGCCACTTCTGGTGGCGAAAGGAGATCCGTTCCTGATCGTGTTTTCTACAACTGATGGCATTATTCCGCGGTTTTGCATCTGGTCAAGGGCATGGCCAGTGTATTCTCGATTACCAATGGAAGTTGGGGTGTTGCGCGTAGGCTGGTACGCAGTGTTGCGTAACTCAAAGCCAGATTGCCCTTTGAAGCCAGTATCGCCAGGTTTTGCATTCGACCCTATCTGGGGAGCTGGTGACTGGGTTTCCGTTCCACCGCTGAAGGTGTTTTGCCCGCGACTTTCTGTATTAGCGATTTCCTTCGTGTTTTCTATTTGTTTTGTCTGTTGGAAGATGCTTCCGATATAGCTTCCGAACACGGAGGCTGCTTTGGTGCCTGCGGCCGCCGACAACGCAGAGTTCCCGAGGGATTGTGTTTCGCTCATCTGGACGATGCCACTCGTTGTGGTCGGCGCGTTTGCGGGCTTGGTTCCGCCCAGTAGTCCGAGGAAACCGCCGATAACAATTGGTACAGCCCAGAAGATATGTCCGTTTGGGTCAGATTGATTGACTGGATCGTTTCCGGCGTAGGCGTATCGGTTTGTTCCTACGCCTTCCTGTGTTGGATCCCAGTCGTCAGGCGAGATGAAACGGGCATTGGCCCCTTGAGCGAAGGGAACGACGAGGAGGCAGGCGATGAGCAAGATGCTCTGAAGCCTGATCAGCATGCTTTTGAAGCCTGAATGCTGTTGCATGGAGGGTTTCCGCTGTGAGGAATGACAGTGAGGGCGAAGCTGCGGAGCCGATGCGCGCTCCGCAGCAATGATCGCTAGTGGTGGGCAGGGAGGTTCGTGCTCTGCGGGAGGTTTATCTGCAGCCCCTGAAGATCGATCGGGTCGATGTCCTCGTCATGGATATTGGGGCCAGCCTCTTCATCAGGCGGAATGAACCGGCCAAAGGTTGGATCGTAGTACCTTGCATTGAGGTACATGAGGCCGGTTTCGGCATCGAAGCGCTCGCCGATGTAGCCCTTTTTGGTCTGCATGTTCTGGTTGGTCGCCTCACCGTAGGCCGCGTACCCCGTCTGTTCGGTGATCCCGCCGGACTGGCCGGTAACCAGGCGCACCGACTGGAGATGGTCGCGATGCAGATAGCTCGGCGTGGTAGCATTGGTCGCCGTCGTCGAGATTTTGACATCGGGGTGCGGATACCGGACATAGACCTCCGACCCTGGCGTGGTCCGGTCGATCTCGATGTTGGCATTCACGTAGAGCGTTTTACTGGAGGGCGATGCCTTGATTGCCCGTGATCCGTCAGGACCGTAGGCAAAGGTGGCAGTCGATGTTCCTTCGGTTACGCTTGCCAGCAGGTTCGAGCGGTCCCAGGTCAATGTACGTGTGCCGTCGGATGTCATGTTGCCATTGGCATCGTAGGCTATGGTTTTTGCGCCGATCTGGGTCGCTGCATGGGGCCTGCTGGCTGTACCGCTCGGATATTGATAGACGCCACTTACGCGGCTACGGCTCAAGAGGTTGCCGGAGGGTGAGTAAGTGTAGGTCTCGCTTAGAGCACTATTGCCAGCATTGACGGCCTGTGTCAGTTGCCCGAGGTCATCGTAAGTGTAGGTCCAGTTCTCCGATGGCGTCAGACCGGTGATTGTCTTGATGCGCCCCAGCTTGTCACGGGTGTACTGGTTGTCCATGAGCACAGTGGTGCCCTTCTTTGTGACGACCCGGGTCATCCAGCGCCGGGTTGGCGAATAGGTGAACTCTGTCGTCACGCCATTGGCGTAGGCAATCGATTTGGTCTGGCCATCCGCTTCGTAAGTAGCCGCAGTGACATGACCAGGTATGGCAAGCAGTTCATTGGCGGCGTTATAGGACCAGGGAGCTGCTGAGGTGCCTACATCGAGAGGGGCCGGTGTGTAGCTGATCGCAAGTGTCAGATCGGGCTTTCCCTTTCTCTCGGTCATCGTATGGGTGATACCATCGATTATCGAGGTGGTGGTCAGGATGGTCCCGTTGCCCGTCTGGCTCATGCTGTAATGGTGGGTCGCAGTTCCGTTCACCGCCCGTGTCAGCAACCCGACATTATGGAAGGGTGCCGCACCGATGCCACTGGCGGCGGTGTCGTAGGTGTTGGTCACCGTGGTCGTGGCCGTCGTTTCTCCTGCTCCCTTGACCGACTTCGTCCTCAGCCGCCCGATTTGGTCGTAGGCAAGTGTCGTCACCGCACCACGTGCGTCCGTCTGGCCGGTCAGGCGCTTGGCATTGTCGTAACGATAGGACCAGCTTCCAAGATCCGGATCCTTTGCGGTCAGGCGGTTGTCGACAAGATCGTAGGTGTAGGTCCAGGTCGCGCCGCCATGATCTTTGACCTGCCGAAGACGGCCCTTCATATCGTAGCGTCTGGTCTCGGCCACCCATGATCCCGACAGCTGTGACGCCTTCAGGATGATGTTGTCGTTCTTGTCCTTGACGGTGCGATGCAGCTTGCCTTCCTCGTCCGTCATGCGGATATCGACAACCGGCACGCTGGTTGTGTTCGCAAGGCTTTGCGGCTGCAGCAGATAGGAGTAGGTCCGTTGAGAGCCATCCGGATTGACCGTCTTTACCACCCGGTTTTGCCAGTCGTAGGAGTTGACCGTCCATTGCGCGGCTTCATTGGCATAACGGGTAAACGCTGTCTGCGCCTTGTTGCCACGTGCATCGTAGGTGGTATCGGTAATGCGGGTCTGCCCACTGGCAGTCTCACCTGAGGTCTCCACTCGCCATGTCCGGCCGAGACCATCGTAATAGCTGCGGTCAAACACCGTTCCCGAACCAGTCGCCGTTGCCTTATAGGTGACGACAGCCTGGGTTTGAGGATTGCCTTCGTTCTCGTAGCGGGTGTTGACGTAGCCACCCGTGCCCGAGTTCGTCTCGCCATAGGGCCGGCAAAAGGCATCATATGTGTAGGTATGGGTTATGCCGTTCCAGTCGACCTTGGCCGCAGGCTTGCCGCACACGAAGTTGGGGGTGAAGGTCGTAACGAAACGCGTATCGGCCGACAGGCTACCATTGGCAAAATACTTCGGCGCCCGTTCCTTGATCACGTGCAACTTGTATGTCGCATCATAATCCCACTCCGTCCGGTTACCTGCTCCATCCACATGCGACAACTTGTTGCCATTGGTGTCGTAGGTGAAGCTCTCCACATAAGAGCTGACGGGCTCCACCTGTTTGTAGAAGCGCCTCATCGTCAGATTACCCTTCGTGGGCGCTGTCGTCTCGCTCGTTGCACCGTCGTAATAGAAAGCGGTCTGCTCTTCAAAAACATCACTATCGGTGCTGAAGACGCCATTGGTCAGGGAGCGCGCGCTGCTCACACTGGGGAGCGATACGATATAGTCCGCCGTGTTGGGAACATACGACGTGACCAACCATGTCTCGTCACCTGTGATATCCTTGCGGCCGAAGTCGCGCGCCTGCGTGACATTTCCATAGGCATCGAACTCATTCTCTCGACGCAGGACGATCGACGAGCCACCCTCCGACAACGTCGTCTCCGTCGCTGTGTTCAACGCGGTGTAAGGTGCAGTCGTATTCTCGATGGCATAGGTGCTGACAACCGTCTTGCGCGCCACGCCCGCACCATCACGATACTCGATCTGCAACGGCTTGCCGATGGCTGCGTAAGCCTGGCTGAACGTGATGTCTATGCTCGGGCAAGCCGTCTCGCCAGACGCGCAGGGCAGCTTTGCCGTCAGGCCGGCAAAGCCCAGGAACTTGCGCTCCTTGTAATCATAACGACCGCCACGATAGCTGTACTCCGTGCGCGACACGCCACCCCGACCGTCCTTCTCCACGATCGCCGAAACCGTCTGCGTCACAAACGGCATCCGCGTCCCAGCCGTCAGACCCCACTCACTCGACGGCTTGTACTCAACCTCAACAACGCCACCCTCAGGATACGTAACCGACGTCAGCAAATCAGGAATGGGGCCAGTCGAATACCAAACCTCGCC
>NZ_JBQEPP010000012.1:0-2432 GCF_052045735.1 Agrobacterium sp. 22117
GCAACCGAACAGGCATCCTCTGCCGAAGAAGCCTCCGCTTCGATGGAAGAGATGGCCGCCAACATCAAGCAGAACGCGGACAACGCGGCCCAGACCGAGAAGATCGCTCGCCAGTCCTCCAAGGATGCAGAGGCAAGCGGTGAAGCCGTCGGCCGTGCTGTCGTCGCCATGCGCACGATTGCGCAGAAGATTTCCATCGTTCAGGAAATCGCACGTCAGACCGACCTTCTGGCACTGAATGCCGCTGTTGAAGCCGCGCGAGCCGGTGAGCATGGCAAGGGCTTCGCCGTCGTCGCCTCCGAAGTGCGCAAGCTGGCAGAACGCAGCCAGGCGGCAGCCGCTGAAATCTCCTCGCTCTCCGGCGAGACGGTTCAGGTCGCGACCGAAGCCGGCGAAATGCTGAACCGTCTGGTTCCAGATATTCGCAAGACCGCGGAACTGGTTTCGGAGATCTCTGCCGCATGCCGCGAACAGGATATCGGAGCAAGTCAGATCAACGAAGCAATCCAGCAGCTCGACAAGGTGACGCAGCAGAACTCAGGTGCTTCCGAAGAAGTCTCTGCCACGTCCGAAGAACTGGCCGCACAGGCCGAGGAGCTTCAGGCGAGCATCGCCTTCTTCAAGGTCGAGCGTGCCAATGCCGCCGCAGCAACTCGCTCTGCACCGGCTCGCCATGCAGCCCCGGCGGTCGCACATCGTCCAGTTGCGAAGTCTGCCGCTCCCGTGCGTCGAGCTGCAGCGACGAGTGCCGTCCATGCTCAGCAGGCTCGCGCCAACGGCTTTGCCCTCGACATGTCCATGGGTGGACCGGACGACAACGACCACGATTTCCGCGAAACAGCCTAAACAAAAGATGGGAGCCTTAGGTCGAGTGGTCTGTGGCTCCCACTCTAACCACTTCCGAACAGTTATTCGACAACAGCCCGTTTCAGCCTTCTCAACATTAGCGTTTCAACCTGGCATCGCACGCCAAGGATCACAACCATGCGATTTACCATTAAGCTCAAGCTTGCGCTCGCTTTTGCACTGATCATCATCCTCTCCGGTGGCATGGCAACCATGGCCATCTCACAGCTGTCGACGCTGAACGATGCGATAACGGACATCGTTCAAAGTCCTGCGACCAACCTACGTAACTCTGGCGACCTGTCCGTCGCGGTCCTGAATTCAATCGCGAGCGAGAAGAGCGCAGCGCTCAATGAGGATTCAAGCCGTATCTCCACATACGTCGATTCCGCCAGGGCAGAGCGCGCAAAAGTTTCGAAGATTCTCGCCGATCTCGAGCATGAGACAAACCCGGCAGTTCGTTCAAAGGTCGAAGAGATAAAGGCTGCCATCCCAGCATGGGAAAAACTGCAGGAAGACGTCCTTCGTTTTGCCATGGAAGACACACCGGAAGGGGATCGCCAAGCTGGCGTTATAACCATGGGAGAAGGAGAAAAGGCAACACGAAAGCTGCTGACCATTCTCGAGGCGCTCAACCGCGAAATCGCTGCCGACTTGAAGACGACGGACGAAGGCGCTGACGTGGAATACAACACGTCCCGGACAATTCTTATAGGCGCCGTTGGTGCGATCATGCTCCTCTCTCTCTGCGCGGCGGTGTGGGTATGCATCACCATCAGCCGAGGCTTGACGAAGGCGAGTTCAGCCGTTCGAAAAGTTGCCGAAGGTGATCTGCGCGAGACTGCACCGATCACGACCCGCGATGAAATCGGCGACCTGCTGGGCTATGTCAATGATATGGTGGAGCGCCTGCGCGGCGTCGTCGGCGATGCGCTTGCCGCAGCCGGCAACGTATCATCCGGCAGCCAGGAGCTGTCTTCGTCTTCCGAACAGCTGTCGCAGGGTGCAACCGAACAGGCATCCTCTGCCGAAGAAGCCTCCGCTTCGATGGAAGAGATGGCCGCCAACATCAAGCAGAACGCGGACAACGCGGCCCAGACCGAGAAGATCGCTCGCCAGTCCTCCAAGGATGCAGAGGCAAGCGGTGAAGCCGTCGGCCGTGCTGTCGTCGCCATGCGCACGATTGCGCAGAAGATTTCCATCGTTCAGGAAATCGCACGTCAGACCGACCTTCTGGCACTGAATGCCGCTGTTGAAGCCGCGCGAGCCGGTGAGCATGGCAAGGGCTTCGCCGTCGTCGCCTCCGAAGTGCGCAAGCTGGCAGAACGCAGCCAGGCGGCAGCCGCTGAAATCTCCTCGCTCTCCGGCGAGACGGTTCAGGTCGCGACCGAAGCCGGCGAAATGCTGAACCGTCTGGTTCCAGATATTCGCAAGACCGCGGAACTGGTTTCGGAGATCTCTGCCGCATGCCGCGAACAGGATATCGGAGCAAGTCAGATCAACGAAGCAATCCAGCAGCTCGACAAGGTGACGCAGCAGAACTCAGGTGCTTCCGAAGAAGTCTCTGCCACGTCCGAAGAACTGGC
>NZ_JBQEPP010000014.1:0-1738 GCF_052045735.1 Agrobacterium sp. 22117
ATGAACATCAAGAGCCTTCTCATTGGCTCCGCTGCAGCTCTTGCAGCAGTATCTGGCGCAAAGGCCGCTGACGCGATCGTTGCTGCTGAGCCTGAGCCACTGGAATACGTTCGCGTTTGCGACGCTTTCGGCGCAGGCTTCTTCTACATTCCTGGTACGGAAACCTGCCTGAAGTTCGGCGGCTACGTTCGTTTCCAGACCAATTTCCAGCGCGGTGACGGCACGACTGCTGGCACCTCGAACGGCGGCACCTCTGACTGGGACGCATTCACGCGCGCTCAGTTCGAAGTTGATACTCGCACAGACACCGAGCTCGGCGCTCTGCGCGGCTTCATCGGCTTCCGCGGCAATGCTGACAACGGTTCTTCCGCTTCTTCGTCGGTATTCGTCGACCAGGCCTTCATCGAACTCGGCGGCCTGAAGGTCGGTAAGTTCTACAACTGGTGGGATGACGGTCTCTCGGGCGAAACCGATCTCCTTTCTTCCAACACCCTGTTCAACTCCGTTCGTTACTCCTACGACGCTGGCTCTTTCTACGCTGGTCTGTCGGTTGACGAACTCGAAGGCATCTCCTTCGCTGGCGACACCACCACGGACAACAACGTTGGCATCTCCGCTGCTGTTGGCACCAAGCTCGGCGGCGCTGCTCTGCAGCTCGTTGGCGGCTACGACATCGACCGCGAAGATGGCGCTGTTCGTCTGATCGCAACGGCTGATGTTGGTCCTGGCACCCTCGGCCTGTCTGGCGTCTGGGCTTCTGGCGTAAACTCCTACTATGCTCTGTCTGAGTGGGCTGTTGCTGCTGAATACGCGATCAAGGCAACCGACAAGCTGACCATCACCCCTGGCGTTCAGTACCTCGGCAATGTTGCAACGAAGACCAACACGTTCGCAATCGTCAACGCTGACTGGTCTTCCAACGACGCTTGGACCGCTGGCCTGACTGTTGACTACAAGATCACACAGGGTCTCTCTGCTAAGATCGCAGCGAACTACTACGACGAAGACAACCGTCCTGAATTCTGGACCGGTTTCGTCCGTCTTCAGCGTTCGTTCTAATCTGATCTAACGTATAAGAATAATAAGAACCCGGCTTTCGAGCCGGGTTTTTTATTAAGCTGATGTGAGTCAACGGTGCCAGACTGTTAAGGATCGCGTAATAGGTTCCTCTTTGTTCGCGAACTATGTAGCGAAACGGCAACGGTGCGGCGAAAGGCAGATGTAATTGTGACGAAAATGTTTCCTTATCAATTGCGCGAATCCTTCATCTTGTCTCTAATCAACCTCACAGGAGCACAGCAGTTCACGCTATCCCACCCGCTCCTTCGACTCTTTGACTGGAGGTCAATATGAACATCAAGAGCCTTCTCATTGGCTCCGCTGCAGCTCTTGCAGCAGTATCTGGCGCAAAGGCCGCTGACGCGATCGTTGCTGCTGAGCCTGAGCCACTGGAATACGTTCGCGTTTGCGACGCTTTCGGCGCAGGCTTCTTCTACATTCCTGGTACGGAAACCTGCCTGAAGTTCGGCGGCTACGTTCGTTTCCAGACCAATTTCCAGCGCGGTGACGGCACGACTGCTGGCACCTCGAACGGCGGCACCTCTGACTGGGACGCATTCACGCGCGCTCAGTTCGAAGTTGATACTCGCACAGACACCGAGCTCGGCGCTCTGCGCGGCTTCATCGGCTTCCGCGGCAATGCTGACAACGGTTCTTCCGCTTCTTCGTCGGTATTCGT
>NZ_JBQEPP010000015.1:0-345 GCF_052045735.1 Agrobacterium sp. 22117
CCGCGCATCACCGGATGATATCTCGAGAAGCTGGTCTTAATGGTATGGCTTCGAGGTGCACCGGCGTGCCCTCAATGAAGACCATACCGAACACGTCGATGGCATCAAGAAATATCCGATTGTAAAAGGTAATCGGATTTTGCTGGCTCTATGAATACCGATAGGTTGCAGTATGGCCGGATTTGGAACCCCTCAAGCGTAAGCGAAGAGGATCAGGAATTCCAAATCAAGCAAATATGGATGAGCATAGACAATGAGAACGAAGAAGTGAATTAAGGGCATTTGGTGGATGCCTTGGCATGCACAGGCGAAGAAGGACGTGATACGCTGCGAAAAGCCGTGGGG
>NZ_JBQEPP010000016.1:0-318 GCF_052045735.1 Agrobacterium sp. 22117
CAACAACAAAAATGCCTCGGACAAGCTTCCTTCCTACCTCCAGTCCCTCCACCAATTCCGGCCGACTAAGCCATCACATGGTTTCTCTGAGACTGGGCTCGGACGTTCCGGGTAAAACCCAAAACACCTGGAAACTTCCAGACATATCTTCTCTTCACAATGTATCCAAAACAGGCACCGTCATCGCATTCGATGAAGGTGCAAACCTTTATTTTCTCCAGAAGACAATTCGCAGCCGTAGGATCAATTCTCCAATACAGCGCGATAGCGCGTCGCCGATCGTTCGGCGCCCTCGCGGAGGGTAGGTCCGAAGGACCG